>CADCBZ010000045.1 GCA_902799765.1 uncultured Prevotellaceae bacterium | reverse complement strand
CGTAGTGTGGTAAAATTATGTTGGGTAAACTATTGGAATTTTGCAGCAACAGGGGCTATTCAGATGCATGCCCACATATTTTACTACACTACATAATGGATTAAGTATCACAATAAGAATAACAATTATGGACAAGAAAGAAAGTGCGAAAGCAAAGCTGGCCCAACTCAAATCTCAGATAATAGGCCAGAGGACTACAAGGGAGCCTGTTAGACTGCCCATGTCACCTAATGAAGCAATCGAGTGGATTGAAGCAGCAGTCCAGGCGGAGATAGAACTCCGACGGAGAACATACGAAGATGTACCAGAGCTTCATGAACATATCAAGAAGATTGCAGAGTTATTCACCAGTCCGACTTATAAGTTCGGTATCATGTTGTGCGGTGGGGTAGGAAACGGCAAGAGCACTATGATGAAGGCTCTCCAGAGTCTGCTTATTCAACTTGATATTAGAATCACGCACAACACCTCATTTGAGACACTTGGAATAAAGATTATCAGTGCTAAGGAACTCGGTCGCCAGATTCGTGCTGACCCTAAAAATTCTTTACGATATCAAGAACTTACCATGCTTGGCATAGATGATCTTGGAGAAGAAGAGGCAACGATGATGGACTACGGAAATCGTGTTACCCCAGTCATAGATCTGCTGTCTTATCGCTATGACCAGATGCTGTTTACGATGGTGACGACCAACCTCACACCGAAGCAGATTCGTAGTACGTATGGCGACCGGATTGCAGACCGCTTCAATGAAATGATGCTCATCATCCCCTATGAGACCCCATCATTCCGTACTCCACAACAGTCAACGGATAATGCTGTAAAACAATAATACTGTATTTATGCATTACATCAATGCTACATTATGGTACTGGACGTTATGGGGGCTATGCTGCCCCCTATGCCCCCTTCCGACGCAACAGAGTTGCGATTGTCTATCGCTTCGCGAACTTTCTACCAGCACCCCGCCGGAACAGCCGTCCTGCGCCTCACACGTCGCGCAGCCCGACAGTTTCCAACGGAATACTGGTAGCACACTAAGGGTTATGTCAACCCTTATGTGTGCCAGAGTGACCTCTCTGGACTCCGCACAGGCTCTGCCTATGTACCGCGAGGGGAGCGACCTCTCCCCTCCGAACCCTACCGCTGGAGTGACCCTCCCCAGCCCCCCACTTAGGACTTTCTGCCCTAAGAACCCGACCAAGGAGAAACGCTCTCCCTGGACTCTCTCACTGGAAGAAATGCGTCAACGCATCTTCTGTATTTCATAAATTCTATCTTTTATAATTTCTAATTTTCTACAATATGGGTAAGAAGACCTCAATTCATATATGCGCCGCCAAGTATGGTGCCGAAAAGCATAACAGGCGCGAGAAAGAGATGAAGCATGTTCATTCTGAGTATTCACACCTCAATAAGACGTGGGAGTCTTCTGACTTCAAGTCTGTGGCTGATGAGATTCGTAAGGCTAAGGAACGCTATTCGTCTAAGCATTTCTGCCGTAAAGCGAAACTGGGCGAAGACGGAAAACAATTGACAATACCTGCCATAGACAGTAAGACTGGCAACCCGATTGTTGACCCTGCAACTGGACTTCAGAAAATGGTACCCGCATGGGAGCCAGACCTGTCTAAACCTAAAAAGCTGCCAAAGAATGCCGAACCTATTCGTGAGGGTGTTGCCGTCATCACAGAGTCTACTACTATGGAGCAGATGCATGAACTCGCAAGCGTAATCAGACAGCGATTCGGCATCGAGACGAAAGCTATTTATGCGCATCTCGATGAGGGACATGAGCACGTGGTAACCGACAAGAATCATGAGAAGGGTAAGTATCTTGACGTTCCAGAAGGCAAAACTATCATGATATGGAACTACCATGCTCATTACATATTCGACTGGACTGACCACAATACAGGACAGTGCATCAACCTCAACCGCCATGATATGTCGGAACTTCAAGACATGCTTGCCAACACCTTTAAGATGGAACGAGGCAAGAAGAGTGACAAGAAGTGGCGTGACGCTCATACCTACAAGGCAGAGCAGGAGGCAATTCGTGCCAAGGAAGTTGCAGAGTTCACCGAGCGTAAGAAGGCTGAGTCTAAGCAGATTATTGAAGCTATCAAGGAAAACAGCGATAAGCTGACCAAACTCCAGAAGGCTATTGACGACTTGCTATCTGCCACCAGTGTACCCGAAGAGTCTCTTGATGCCGTGCCATTTGCAGAGATGACCTTTACGATGAAAGGGTCTGATGAGGTCAAGACAGTACGGGATCTTGTTGATGATGCCCTTCGTCGCATCAATAAGGATATCAGCACACCAATTCCCCTTTTGAAACGAGAAGAGTGGCAGAAGGAACGTAATGTCAAGGCTAAGGAGATTGTTACTATTCTCCAAAAGCAACTTCTCAGTGTTTCCAAGCTCCATAAGAAGCAGATTAACAATGTGGGTAAGCAGATGTACCTCGATGCCAAGCAGAAGGTTGCTCTTGCTGCCAAGACAGAGGAAGAGAATGTACGGCTGAAGCAGCGTATTTCTCAGTTGGATGAGAATGCGATTGCCCGTGAGAAAGGAAGGACTGCTACGGCAGAGCGTAAGGCACTGGAACAGGCTACCCGTGCTAATCGTGAAGAACAACGTGCCAACAAAGCCGAAGAACGACTCTCTATGATAGAGCGTTTTGTCAGACAGGCTGGTGCTTCAGAGGCTTTTGACCGTTGGGCACATCTTACTACGATAGTAGACAGGGCCATTGCTGCCTTCAATGCCTGGGCTCACAATACAGCGTCCATTTTCAGTCGTGATGATGAACGTGTTATTGGACAAGGTATTATTGCGAAGTGTCAGCTTGAAGGTCTCAATCCTGTTAGCGAGGCAGACCGTAAGACCGCAGCCAACAACATCGCTGAGGTTGCAGAGAAGACCGTTGGATCTATCTCTCAATTCATGTGGGACACGGCTGTACTTCGCATCGGTCAACTGGCTTCTGAAATGAAAGTCTCTATGGGAGGTCAGTCTGTTGGTGGCAGCAACGGCAATGCAGACGAGTTGACCAACTGGGATGGTACAAAGAAGAAGGGCTTAGGCTGGTAGATATTCTTTATATATAAAGAGGTGGAGTAGGTTATAGTGCCCTCTCTACCTCTTTTCTCGTCTTGGATTTCGTCTAATCCCGTCTAAATTCTCGTCTAAACTCGTCTAAAATTCACGTAATTCTCGCTTAATGCTACGTAAATTTACTTGTCGAGAAATGCCCTAAATAAAAGGGATCCAGAAGATTCTCGCTTGAAATCCCGCTTAAAAGTCACGTAATCTCGCTTAAATTTTCCGTCTAAACTCGTCTAAATTTTCGTCTAATCCCGTCTAAACTCGTCTAAGATTCTTTTCGATGCCACATCCTGTCTTCGTCAAGCCAGATTTCATCGTTCTTGTGCATCTTATAAAGCAGGTTCTTTATCTTTGACATCTTTTGTTCTTCTGTAAAGTCCATGGGAAGTTTGTTCCACAGCAGTTCGTTAATCTGCTTCCTGCTCAGCACCTTATGGTCGTTCAGGGCTTTCATAACCCACTCCTGACATTCTGCGTCGTTAAATCCCTTTTTCAAAGTATATTCCACCTGCGTATTAGTCGCCTTAGCAATCTGCTTTGAGACAAACAAATGAGGCTTACGACCTTCTATCAGCCCTTTCTTCCTCAGCATCTTAATAGCCTCGTCGCTGATTGGCTTACCTTTCTGCACCTGATCCAGTAACACTGCATCTATTAGAGACATGTCCTGATTGGCAAGCAGCATCAGACTGTAGTTCTCATCGATGATGGTACCAGGCAGATTGAGAATGACTTCATCCGCAGTTGACAGGTCGTAGTCTGGCATCGGAAGATAGCGGTCTTTCTGACTCTGGTACATCTTGTGTATACCATAGCCTTGCGTGTCTATCATTCTGATGTTCACCATAGCCTTTACAAGTGCAGGATTACGATAGTTCTTGGGAGTCTTCTCACCAGTGATATACTCTTTGTAGTCCCCCTCATAGAAGCTTCCATCATTCTGAAACTTCAACGAATCCATATTCTCAGTCACAATAATCCTGGCATTCTTCTCATATTTTTGGTGGGCTATCGAGTTGTGCATACCTTCGAGTATGCTCTCCGTATCATACTTCCAAACCTCCGCTGGTATCAACGAATCCTTTGGATAAATCTTGAAACGGTAGTTGCGTATTCTGCCAAGCAGCTCAGTTGTCGTGAGGACAAACGGGATGGTATAAATGTCGCCAAACACCTGCCCATCCTGAAAACACTTCCACACAATCTGAGCTATGTGATTCAGTTTATGAGCAGCAGTTTCCTTGCCTACTAACAACAACGTTGTGCGCGTCACTTTTCCGTCGATTGTCAGCCCAGCCTTGTCAAGAAATACCTTGTCTTCCCAGCCGTCACATTCCTTTGCAAGCTTTGGATAACGTTGCTTATATCCTTCGCGAGCCTTTGCGATTGCCTCTTTGTCAAGGTCGTCTATTGTGGCATCTGCAACGACCTTTGCAGTCCAGTCCTCATTCACCCTCTGCCTGCGGATCTCCTCATACTTACTCATGTCGAGAGCCACCAAACTCTCACCACGACGGGCATAGAAATGTCCTTGCCAAGCCATAGGAATACCACGAGGAGCGGCCGGAATCTGGAACATCAGCACCCGCTTACCTTCAACCTCCAGTTCGAAGATGTCCCTGAAGGTATTTCCGTCGGTGGTATGCTGCGACAAGTCAAACTTTAGTCTTTGCAGGCTCTTCATCCCGTTCTTATACGAAGTACCCAGTATCTCCCGCGTTTTGTCATGCACACCGAACACCAGCCAAGCAAAGTCCTTCTCCCTCAGGTTAGCCTCATTGCTCAGTGCCGAGAAATACTTGCCCAAGTCGTCAAAGCTAAAGCTGTTCTCCGCCTTCTTGAACTCCACCACCTCATTCTCGTGACGGTAGCGCAAACTATTGAATATCTCGTATATGTTCATATCTCATAAACGTTTTATACTTCTACTTTATTCTTTTAGTTTTCTCTTTAAATCAGCCATCACCATCCGAATAGTGCTGCGTCTGAACCCTTCGGGGCATTTACTCTTCACCTTTTTCACCGTAGCCCCCTTCGGTAAATCTCTAACTATTTCTGAGATTCTATTGTACAAATAGCTATCTACGAAATCAGAAACATCCACCAAACCATGTAAGATAAGGTATGAAAGATGCTTCGAGATTGTCAGTGCAGACAACTCTCTCTTCGATACTATTGCCTCAAATGTATAACCTTGCTTAGCAAGGTCAAGAGTGGCTTGTATGGTTCGTGGAATAGCCTTCCTCCTTTTTGACGATGACAGTTTATCTACATCAACCTCATCTGGCAATTCTATCTGCTCTACAATCTCCTCGTACGACATACCGAAAGTCAAGTTGTAGCTTTCAAGGTATTCCTCAACTTCATGGGTCGCTTCCAATCCACCTTTGCGTACTTCAACCAACACTTGTGAACTTTCTATTTGGGGTATCTCCACAAATGTATCATATCCCAGCTTGATGAGGGTCTTTGCCGTCTTATCTGACAGAGACAGATGTCTGATAGGAGTATTAAAGAGTTTTGCCAATTCCGGCTCTATTTCTGGCTCAGCTAACTCTTCTTCATCTTCGTCAACTGATGGTAAATCCTCACGGGCAAACATTCCATCCCCCTCTGATGCAGCTTCTTTTTCTGTAATTTTTTCTAATTGGCTCCTATTCTTAGGCACATCGGCAAACTCCACGCCCAGATTATCGAATAGGATCTTTTGCTCATCAGTAATAGGCACCAGTCCATGTCCGACCTCTCTAAACCATTTCCTTAGAGCTACTTCATCATGCTCCCCATCCATTAAAGGATATCGTTTGTTCTTTATCACAAACAGACGGAAACGGGAAAGTATCTCAAAGAAAGAACCTGGCGGGAACTCAACCACCTGTCCGTCTTTGTCGTAATCGTATTTCTGAGCAACAGTCACCACACCCACCTGCTCGTCAACATTCATGCCATACCCGTCTTTTAATAAGCGGCATAGCGTAGTGATAATCCTGTCCCGATGCAGTGTGTCAGGAGCCACATAATCACTCAGATGAATTTCAAGAGCACCTTGATAATTCCAGTAAGCCTTCTCTGTAATCTCTTTCAGCACCTTCCGCCATTCAATAGATTCCCAAATATCTTCATCAATGACGAATGTTCTTCCTTGTATCGTAATCTGGTTCTTCAGTTTTTTCTTCTTTTCTCCTTTACGTTCTGTTGAAGTGGCTTGGGTAACAGCAACATTATTGAACGGAAGCTCTACTTTCTCTGGTGCATATTGCTTAATCACCTCAACAAATCGTTTGCCGTAGGTGTCGCGCTTATGTTCACCTATCCCAAACGTATTGCCAAAGGCTTCAAGCGTTGTAGGCATATCGGTAGCCAGCACATGTAGCGTCTTGTCAGACATCACAACGAATGCAGGATAGCCTATTTCGTCGGCAATCTCTTTCCGCAGCACCTTCAGACGCTCAAACAGTTTCATGTTCTCACTCTGTCCGCTAAAGGTCACAGCAGAAACCTGTTCTTCCAGCATCAGCTTACGACGGCCCTTCACGCTGAAGTCCTCACGGCTGATGACTGCTAACTGTACACGCTTCTTACCACGCACCACATCTTGTCCGAGTGGCGTAACATGCAGATGGTTATCTTCATTGTAGGCTATCTCGATAAATCCCATCTGCAACATCTGTAGCAGATAGTCGTGCCAGTCTCTTATAGGAACATCCCTGCCAGCCGCAAAGGTCTTAATCTGGTTGTATCCACGCGCTATGACTTCTGGTGAGAAGCTGCCGTGCAGAATGTCTATCGTCAGTGTGAATCCCACTTGCTCGCCCGTCCTCAGAATGGCAGAAAGCGCCTTTTGAACCAGTTCCGTTCCATCAAACGTCTGTGGGGGTGTCTGGCAAACGTCACAGTTGCCACAGCCTTTGTCGCTGGTCTCACCGAAATAGTTCAGCAGGATGCGTCGCCTGCAAACCTGTGCCTCGGCATACTCCTGCATACGTTGTAGCTTTTCCGTGTTGATTTCCCGCTGTCCACTTTCTTCTGCAAAGCTGCGTAGCGTGATAATATCTCCAATGTTGTAGAACAAGATGGTTTCGCAGGGCAGTCCGTCACGCCCTCCACGTCCTATCTCCTGATAGTAGTTCTCAATGCTTTTGGGCAGATTATAATGTACCACAAAGCGCACATTGCTCTTGTCGATACCCATTCCGAAGGCAATTGTCGCACAGACCACCTGAATGCGGTCGTTGATAAAGTCCTCCTGTACCCGATTGCGCTCATCCGTAGGCAGTCCAGCATGATAGACACCCACCGAGATACCTTCCTTCTGAAGTTTCTCTGCCAGTTTCTCACAGGTTTTCTTCGCCAGGCAATAGACGATGCCGCTCTCTCCACGGTGACGACGAATCAGGTTCGCGATGGTGCGCAGCTTCTCCTTGACCGTATAGCCACGCCTGACATCTAAACTCAGATTCGGGCGGTCAAACGAACTGATAAAAACCTCCGGCTCCTTCAGGTGCAACTGCTCTATGATGTCAGCCTTCGTTATTTTGTCTGCCGTAGCCGTAAGCGCCATGACAGGCACATTGGGGAACAGTTCATGCAGATTGCCCAGCTGTGTTCAATGGCAAAGAGCGATACCTTCAGCATCGTTTGCATCCATTTCAGTTCCGTCATCAGTCGCTCTGGGGATATATACAACAGTTTCACGTCCCCCCGCCGACACCGTTCTGCAATCTGGCGATTAGCTATCTCATCGTTGGCACTGTTCAAAGCCTCTGCTGCAATGCCATTGGCACGTAGTGCTTCTACCTGATCCTTCATTAGCGAGATAAGTGGCGAAACAACGATAGCCGTACCTTCCATCATCAGGGCAGGAACCTGAAAGCATATCGACTTGCCGCCACCCGTAGGCATCAGTACCAGTGAGTCCTTTCGCTGCAACACATGACTGATAATCTCCTCCTGCAAGGGACGGAAGGAGTCGTAACCATAATATGATTTGAGTATCTGTTTTGGCGTGTTCATCGTTACAAATATCCTTTCAGCAACTACCTTTGTTATCTTTTACTCGTATCATGTTGTGCCATTGTTGACAATTTGCTTAATAATATCGAAAATTCTGCTGAAATCAGAATAATCGAAATCCTTTGCATAATTCTCGTCATTTAAGACCAAATCTGCAAAATCATTCTTAGATAGCGCTATTGAATTGGTTTGTTCCAAATCTTTTGCATTGTATACTTTTTCATCAATAATGCCATTATTTTTTATCTTATTCTGTATCTGACTTATTCGTGTTTGAAATTTTCCATTTTTACTATTGGAACTGGGAAAGAATTCGTCGCCTAAGAAAAGTCGTCTTCCATTATTGTCAATCTTAGTAAGGTCACCCCTTTTATAATAATGTTCTATGGAAATTTTATCCCCATATCCATTATTTACAAATGGAATTGTAAACTCATAGACATTTGAATTATCTCCTAATTGCTTAAACTGACCATCAAAAATGTAAGCACTGTCATCTCTATCAAAGATTCCTACGATTATACGATTTTGTTTAATCTTTGACAATTGAATAAGCATGTTCTGTAATTGAGAATTCCCCCATTGATTATCAGTAATCTCGAAATACTCAATGTCAAGATTGTCTATATGTAACGCTTTAGCAGCTGCTTGCAAATGCTTTGCATCCGTTTTCCCTTCTGTGAGCACTAAAGGCTTCTGCCCCTTGGCTATTTCAACTTTCAATTCGTTGTACAATCTGAGATAATTTATATTATCGCCAATTACCATATCATACACCCTATTCAATTCTACGGTATTATGGGGAGAAGATAATAAACCATTATTATCCAAGTCATAAATGTTTGCATGAATACCCGTGTCTACAAATCCTGCGTTCATAAACGGAGAGTGGGATGTTACGACGAATTGGATTTGTGGATACATGTTTAGGAGTAATGGCAAAACTGTTTTCTGCAAAGAAATATGCAAATGCTTGTCAATTTCATCTATTAAAACAATACCAGAGACATTCATATCCTTATTTATAACGTCGGCCTGTCTAAAAATCTCTCCAAAGATACACAGAAGAGCCGCTTCTCCTGACGAAATATTAAATATAGAAGGATACAAGACTTCACCATTTTGTTTGGTAACAGAGAGCCGACTTGCCCCCCGATTCCTGTCTCCTACACCAAATCTGATTGAAGGCCCTAATTTATGGGATAATGTTGTCGCCAGAATTGAATTCAAGAAGTCTCTCGCATGCAAGTGTCTCACATTATTACTATATAACAAGCCATCCAGTACCACATCCAGAAACCAATTTGACAGTTCGTTAAGGTCAGACACCACCTCTATTGGATTCCTTAACTCTGAATTAAACTTAAGTTCTTGATTATGGCGCATTTGAAACTTATATGGATCATTTAAATAACCAGGATATTCATACCTATATGACGGAAAATAAGTCAACACATATGTATTAAATAGTCTATTAACAACTTCCTTCGTCACATTGCTTGATACAACTTTCGCCAAATAACCATTCTCTTTTAATTCTTGGCCTATTGCCTGAAGAGTAATTTTGTCTTTAAATGGAACAAACTTTTCATATTCAGTTTCGGTTAATTCACCTCTTATATCTATGTAATCATAATAATTCGATTCATCCTCAAATCTTATATATACAAATGAAGCTTTCCCGATGTGTATATTGAAAAGATGGGATGAATATCTGTAGAACTTATTTTCCTTTCCAACATATGAATTACTAAAATGGGGTCTGGCAAATTCGTGGAAAGCATCTACGATATAAGATAATATCGTTGTCTTCCCTTTTCCATTAATGCCAGTTAAAACATTGATATGCCCACTAAAAAACTCCAAATCAAGATGTTCGAATGGTGCTCTGTTTACAAATATAACTCGTTTTACTCTCATATCATTTTTCAACAGAAATTATTAATATAATCCAACAATCCCGTATTCTCAAAGAAACAATCCGGTTTCTTGTCTATTTGGTCTTTTATCAGGGAAAATCCGGAATTAGCATACTCATTTAGTGTGGTCATCAGCACATCGCAGACATCATTAACGTCAATATCACCTTTATCCAAAGCTATCAAATCAACATCTGACTTGGCAACAAGGGCTGTAAAGATGTACTTCTGCAGGATTGTATAGGACTTACGACCTATCTCATTCTTTTTTCTGCCCCATGTGGTCATCTCCATGCGGAACTTCAGCTTCTCACCAGAGAGAGGCTTACGCTCACCATAGTATAGGCCGACGAAGAAGGCATAGATGAACACCTCATATCCTGCATTGAAGATCTTTCCTTTTGCCATCCTGCCGTCAGCACTGCCGCCGCCGTATTGACAAAGGAAGTCAACGACTGGTTCCTTATACTTACTTTCGTAGTAAGAATCCATCCTGTTTAGCCATGTCTCATATAGTGATTCCATATTTAAGCCTCCTTTATTTCTTCTACTACAGTGTCGATAGTTGTGATATCCAACTTATCGAAACCTGTAAGTTTCTTAATACGATACTTCTGGCAGTTGAGCTTGCTCAATGCCTTGGTATCTGTGACATACTCGCCATTGTTGTTCTTGTAGAGATAGCTCTTGGTAACGACAATGCACTGCTTGTTGACCTGTGTGTTAAGACATTCATAGAAAGTCTTATCCTTACCTTCGTCGAACGATGATGTGGGAGCATCGAAGATAAGGGGATATTCAGCATCCCGATTCTCTTTCGTCAATTCTGAAATGGCGAAGAGAATGCTGATGTGCATAGTCGTAAGCAGTGAGGTGTTGGGATTGGTAATCAGCTTACCATTCTTATCCTGCAACTCGATCTTCAGGTCGTTATAACGGTCAAGATAAATCTTAATAACACCTGTAAAGTCATCCACATTCAGATGAGCCAGGAATACATTGGCCTCCTTGGCCAACCTGGCAAGGAACTCTTCATAGGTAGCCGCTTCCGTATTTTCAATAGCGTCGCCGAATAGCCGGAAGAACTCATTGACCATCATCATCGGGCTTCCTCCGGACGCTTTCACATTCTTCTTCTGTTCCTCGCGCTTCTTCTTCAGCTGCTCTTTCAGGTCGGGGATTGTGCTTGTAAGAAGCTTGTTCATCGCGATTGCAGATGCCTCTTTTTGATCATGCCAGCGGTTGACAACAGCAATGTTGGCAACATACTCTTTAAGATTTTCTCCCGTGGATGAGCTGGCATATAAATCGGCGATATTCTTTCGCAGTGCATCAGCCTGCCTTTTCTTCAGGGCAATCAGGCTCCTGATCTCGTCATTCTCGTGATAGATGCTTTCTATCTCATCGGGAATACCGCTGAGATCCTTGCCTGTATGAGCAAGACTGAGGCCCATCTCCTTCAGCTCTTCGATATTACGGGCAGAAAAATAACGCTTGATCTCCGGGCGTTTCTCCTCTGGCCGTGGAGTGAGTAGGTCAATGACATCGTTGATGCGCTGCCTGATGAAATCATAGGTCACGCTGCCCTCTGGAACCGCACTGCCACAGTAGGCACAACGATGGGTGACCAACATCTGTTTCATCTTGTCAATATCAGACCGATTCCAAGCAATCTTTTCAAGTTCGGTCTTCGCCTTGTCAACTCTGGCCTGATTGAACTCGTCTTCCTGTTTCTTTCTATAGTCCGACTCGATGTTGTTCTTACTGTACGCCAGTGATTCAAGCTTACTGTTGAACTCCTTCAGGATGGAACCGAAGCCCATGAGAATCCACTGGTCATCAAGGAGCTTGAAGCTATATTCCTCGTCTATCTTATCGGATAGACGTTCTATCTCACCATCAATTCTGGAAACATCCTTTTCCAGCTTGTCGGCCTCCTGAATGATCTCATAGTCATTGTCAACGGCCTCTATATGCTCCTTGGCCTCATTGAAATCCCTTTTAGCAGTGGTCAGGTCTGACTCTGCCGTTTCCAACCGCTTTGACAAGGTGGTGATATCATGCTGGATTTCAGCAATCTTCGCGTTCTGCTTATTAGCCTTTTCCTTGGAACCTGAGATAGCCTTGTCTGATGTTTCCTTGGCATACTTGGCAAACTGCTTGAACGGCTCCAAGTCCTTGACTTCTGAGAACATATCTATCAGCGCCTGTAACGTTGTCTTGTCGTTGAAGATATTAAGCCTGTCCTCGCCCTTGAAGATATGGTATTTCTTAATAATGGCAGGGAAAGCACCTTCTTTTTCAAAGACATCCTTCACAGAAAACATTTCCTTACGGATTGACCCTAAAAGCTGATACGCCTTATGGATACGGCCATCAATACGCATCTTACCATCTGGTGTCTTCGTAACATTGAAAGCTCTCTCAATGATACGTGTGGATCCGGAATTGTTCCGTAGGGTCATAGACACCAGTACTCTACCACTTTCTCCGGTCTTCAGTTCACTGAACATCTTGGCAGAGACAAGAGAGCTTTCCTCAAGCTTGTCTTCTTCCGTCTTCTGGACGTAATCTGGCGTTAAGACCCAGTTGATGGCATCAAAGAACGTTGTCTTTCCGTCGCCGTTAGAACCAAGGATAAGGTTCAGATGGTCGGAAAACTCAAACACCTTCGTGCCGTAATAACTACGGAAGTTATATATCGTGAGTTTCTTGATAACCATAGGCGACTACTTTGAAAGTGATGAGACCGCTTTATTGTAAATCGGCTTGAAATCGGCTTCGGTAAACACCACAGGACCGACCTTATTGCGAATCCTCATGTCGGATTTGGCCTCGTTGATTTTCTTGTTCAACTGATCCACCATTTCGGCAACGGCCTTAACATGCGGATTCAATGCTCGCTTTCCCTCGTCAAGACTCCTGTATTTTGACGGGACAACATCAAAAGTGCTGGCAAAACGCTCATCACTGATGATTCTCAGGAACATATTATCAACTTTATTCATAGGCTTAGGTATTTTTAGGCTAAATAGACTTCGGGCATCCGCGACTTGAACTCAGGATCAATATTGCGACATTGCTCCTTGATGATACCACGGCGATGGATAGCAGGATTAAGACAATACATCTCAAATTCTTCCTTATTGACATCAGCAACGCTCCTCCATTGCGGGAAAAGCAGCTTCATATAGCCGGTTGCAATGCGCTTGATGGCCTTGGAGTCACGGACATCGGCCTTTTCCTCAAACCTGCAGAGCTGGTCGAAAAGAAGACTATACGCATTATTAGTACGCATAGTATGTAGTATTTCAGAGAAATACTCCACATTGATTGTCCATCCCTTGAATATCATGCTTGTATCTATTCGCGGCAATAACCACCCCTCAATGAAACAGTGGAAGCGGTCGAGCAATGCTGACTCGCGGAAATTTTCAGGCAGAGAACCAAAATATTTGGGTGAAATTGGGCGACGCTGCTCATTCAATGGGATGTTACCCATCAGCATTAAGCCGCACTCAGACGAGAACTCATTGTTGTCAATAGTGGTCTTACCGCTTTCGAGGTATGACTTTAAGGCGGCCTGTATCTCGGCTGGCTCCTGGAAGACTATGGTCTGGATCTCATCGAAAACGGTGAAGTCGTGGTTCTTGATGATTCCATTCTGCTGCTTAGACTTGTCGTAGAATAGCTTGGCGCGTGTCACCTTACCGCCGCTGACAAGCCAGCCATACTTTGACAGATTGCCAAAGACATAGGATTTACCGGTTCCTTTTGGGGCCAGCTCAATGACATTCAGCCTTGGCTCGGCGAAAATGAGCAGGCGGGTAAGAAACTCTAACTTTTGTGTGGCATTAGCAAAGCCGTCAGGGTCATATTCCATAGCCGAAAGGAGCAAGTCCATCCATTCATCGGTAGTGAAATGCTGACGCGCTTCAGCAAGATAGCTAATATCGACGGAACTATAAGGTTTGAAGGGTTTATAGTCTACCATCTGGACGTGAAACTTCTTGCCGTCGCTATCAGGCAGCAGGCACAGCTTTACGATGCCCCATTTCTCTCCGTCCACAAGTTCGCCCTGATGTTTGTTGTAGACAAATTCCGGGATGATACCCTCTCTAAGCTTGATGCCGTAGTCGGGGATGGCGAATTGCTTCTGACCCTTAACAAGATCGATGTAGATGATGAAACGTGCAAGAAGCACTACTTCCTGGCCCGAAACAATCCTATCCTTGACCGAACCAGTAACCGTCGGTATCACCTGGTCAAGGAACTGTGTCAGACCAAGGGTGTCAATCTCTCCCGTCTGGACGTTCAGATAACGCTTCAACAGGAAGTCCTTGACAAAGGCTGGGAGATTACGGCCTGCAAATATGCTGTTGGTTTTCTCAGGGTCTTTATAGATAGACATCTGTGAGAAATACGTTCTGATCTTTTCACTGATTTCTGCTTTCATATACCAAACTTATTAAAAGCCACCAAAGAGATCATCCTCCTTGGCACCGGTAGTTATACTTATATTATATAGTCTCGTAATGCTGCCTATCACAAGAGCAATGGTGTTACAATGCTCGTTGACGGCTATCGGCTCGCTTTCGAATATCTCTCCGCTAACCTGGTGTAAGGCGTATCTGATACCGTCATACTCCACAACGGGTATCTCAACAGATGGTATATTCTTGATGCGGAACTGTACCACAGGATTGGCACCATTAAGCTCCAGCGTCAGTATATCGGCCGACCACTCCGCATCACCGATATAACTCGAAATGATGAAGATCGGCACGAGGACCTCTTCAGGGGTGCATCCACCATGGATGCCTTGACCCTTGGGAACTTTGTTGCATAGGGAGTTGTGCCGTAAAGCGCAAACGGTCATCCCATCCTCCAAGCGAAAATAGTTGTCATCCTTAGTCCATGTACCACTCTTCTTAATGGCAACACGACCGTGATGGTCGGACTCAACGCCGTTAAGTCCAAGGCCGTTACACAGCTGTGACAGGTAGGTAAGACCATGGTCTGAGATAATGGCGATCTTCTTGCCATTATACTTCGCAATAATATCCTCGATGATATCCCTGACAAGCTTCACCTCCTTGATGATAGTCGTTGGCCAGAGGTTTGTCGGCTGATGGGCGAGGTTATCTAAGTCGCCCATCTTCATAAGCTGTTCGTATTCCGGCAGTAGCTTTTGCAGGTCAGCCTTATTGACATCGGTCTTTGAGGGTAATAAGGCTCTGGCAATCTTAATATCATTCAGGAAGATGTTTTGGTTGTTCTTCTCCCTGATAATCTCCTTAATCAGTGGGATCCACTCGATTCCAAGACCATCCACCCAATAGAACACCTCAATATCTCCTCTGCCTTGCAACAGCGTTCTTGTTGTGCTGAAAGCTTGATACCAAGTATCAAAAGACACCTCTGAACCGTTGAGGTTCTTTATCTGGGTGTCAACCTCTTCTGTATAGGTGTTGGATAGTTTCGCCCTTTTGTACTCTTTCATGTAGTCGGGCAGCCAGTCCGGAATGTTGACGGACACGCCAAGAGACGTGGCGTAATAATGGTACATATCCGGATAGAAGGCTTTGATCTGGTCAACGCTGATCTGACCTTTTCCTAACCAGGAGATAGCAAGCTCTTTCTCTTTTATGGTTATGCCCGTACAGTACTTTAACGCGCTGGCAGCATTATACTTATTGGCAATAGCCTGTAAACGGCTGTTCAGAGTGGCTTCCACTCCCTCACGTAAAACGACGTTGCGCTTGGCGGCCTCTCTGAGACAGTACTGACGGACGGCCATCTCTGACTCGATTTCCGTCATATCCAAGACCATCTGCTCTATGAAATCGTTGCCTGTCAGGGTGGTGGTCTTAGTCAGGATCCGGCAGATAAAGCCTTCGCCCTCCTGTTGCAGCTGGTAGAATCTGGAAAGGAGCCAACGCTCATACTGACCAGGATAGTCAAACCATAGCTTGATAAAGGCTTCATGGGTGTCTATCTCTGTTATGGAGAAGTAGTTCTTGACGTATTTGCTGAAGCTGAAACCGTTGGTGATGTCTATCTGGGCAGCTAACTCCTGCCAGTTGTCACCATCACCTAATGCCTTGGTCATGCCTCCGAACTGTAGCTGCAGTCCTTTGGTGAGGAAGTCATAGGCATCAAGGCACTGTACGAAGGCAAATGCGTTATCAGGCTGGGCGAAAACGGCATTGCCGAAGATGGACTTTGAGGTACAGATGATGTTTGGCGTTACCTGCTTATCGGCATCTTTCCAGATATTAAGCCACTCATGGATGTTGTGTACTACCGTATAATGAGCCTCTAACCCCTGCACGCCAAAGGTCTCACCGTTGGTGATGATCAGGCGGTAGGTAAGACCCTTGTCCTCGGCTCTTAATCTCCAGATGGTACTCTGCGAGTCATTCTTGAAAGACTCCATCTTACCCTCCAGACCGACGATAGGCACATAAACCCGCTGGTGGTTCTCGAACGACTTTGTGCTGGATTCCGTAGCCTTGATGGTCTTCAGAAGAGCATCGAAGGTTTTCTTGTCGTCGTTCTCGTAGAAACGGGCCAGCTCGGAGAAGGGAGCTATGACGCAGTTGACACCATCCATCTTCTTGATATGTGCCTGTATGCGTTCGGCCAACTCCGTATAGGTGATCATAATATCTGGATAGTCGGGGTCTATCCATTTGTCCACACTCTGGACAATGGCATCCATATCCTCCTGTACGAAATCAACAAACTGGCTGCAATCCCGGAAATTGTCGAACAACACGAACCTTATAGGATATCTGTTTCGTGTCGAGACATCCAAGCCTGTCTGCTCCCTGTCAGCTATGACATGGGCTTTCAGCTCTTCAAAGGTGTTATATTCACTGTACATATTTCAAAAGGACATCAAGTATGTAACCGTCTTCTTTCTCAATAATCTCACTGATAATCTCCTTGATTTCTCCTGATGGAATCATCCTGATCTTATCAGCAAGCTCAATACGTTTCGTTGAGACATCGGATGGTTCCTCCCTGACTCCGACGAAACCGTCATCGCCAGTAGAGCCACCGCCATATCCGAATCCCGGGGTGCCACCGCCAGCAGCACCTCCACCGGCAGGCTTCTGTTGGGAGATACGCCAGTCTTTTAGCTTTTCCCTGACTTCCAACTCTTTCCAGAGACCGACCTCTCCCTCCAAGTGACCTTGCAGGTAGTCCATAGCTTCAGATATCTCCGAATCCTGAAGGTTGACGATATCTACTCCCTTCAGGAAGTTGTCAAAGCCCTCTTTGTAATTGCCGCCGTTGTTTTCGATGAGCAGGTTGCCCCATTCAATCTTCTGCTCCTCATAGCCGCTGATGGTGCTGTTGAGGAGTTGGGGATTCTTCATACTCTCGGGATCGCTGACAACCTTGATGACATCATCGATGAGCTGCTGCATCTTCTCGGTGTTGTATTCACTGGTGGAATACTTCAGTGACCATAAGGGATAGCCCTTTTCCTTAGCATATTCATGCTGAATAGCCCAACGGGCATCCTTCAGGGAGCTGATATCGGAATAGCCTTTCAGTTTCTTTAAGGAGAACATGGAAATAAGATGCTTGCAGAGCTTTCCGGCCTCCTTACTCTCAAACATGAAATTCAACTTCTGAGAGGTCTTGCCTGTTTCCCATGCCTTGAACAATTCTACAACATCATCGACTAAGTGTTGGGCAGTACGCTGCTTACCGTTGGTGTCGAAAATCTGATTAACGTATTTTCTCATGGCAAAGGCTACCATCGCCATAGAGGCATAGCTCTGGAAGAGTCCGTAAGGCGGCTCGGTGAGTCCTATCAGCTTCTCACCAAGGTTAAACGTCTGGTTCTTATTGGTATGACGGCCTGAGAGCCATTCATCAACATAGTCACAGACTTTCTTCAATGGGTGATTGGGGTCAATATCTGATTTCCACTCCAGGTTGTCATCAACACTATCCTGTAAAAGGAACTCCACATGACGGGCTTGACCGCCACAGGACGGTGAGGCAAGGATGTCTTGCTTGGTGTTGAAGGATAGAATGGTGTCAACGGTAGCCTTCACCGATGCCTTCTTCCAATAGGTGACTGAACTCTTCGTGCGGACGATCTCTAATGACTCTGGGCCTGCCTCGAAAATAGACGGGGCTATCGTCATGTTGATGGTTGACGAAAGCTTGCTGCCTGAGATGGTCATGGAGTCGCCACGAAGATAGAAGGTGACATTGCTGCCCTTCATCCTCGTTGTCCACTCGGTAATCATATCTGAGGCGTTCTTGGCGTAGGTCTTCTGCTGGTTAGCCAATCCATGACGCTGAGCGCACTGGGCATTGGCCTGATATTCGATGAAACGCTCATAGTTCTTGTCGGTGAGGTAGGCTTCCATCACCACAAAAACGGTGTTTTTGAACCTTTCTTCCTGGCTGTTGCGTTCTGCAATGTCTTTCAGGTCGAACATCTCTGATTGCGTCTTAGCAACGAGGATGGCAAGGAAGATCTCGTAGCCTTTCGCGTCGCGCTGGGTATTCTCAATCTTACTGAGTAGCGTGTATTCGTTGCCCTGCTTGGAGAAGAACTGGTAACTCAACGGACGGTTGACCTGCTTAAAGTTCTTGTCGAAGCTCTGTCGGGCAGCATCGCCGAACTTGATGACCTGATCGGTATAGAGGTAGTTGCTCGACATCAGCTCTTCCTTAATCTTCTGGATCTCCTCACCGGGCAAAGCCGTGAACAGGATGGAGTAGTTGCCGTTGGGCTGCTTCTGAATAATGCTCTTGTCATTGAGGAAATCCAGAATGTCGTTCAACTCCTGTTCGACCTCGGTGCCAACAAACAGCGATTCGATATTCTCCGTGCTGGGTGTGACGGTATCGCTGTTGGCGATATTGTTCAGGGCGTTCAAGAGTAAGATGCCCTTGAAGACTTTCAGGTAGTTGTCACCGGCGGCTTCGACGGCCAAGTGGTGACTGTTATATCTCTCGGTCACTGCGCCAAACCTTGTGGTGTCGCTCTCGAAATACTCCTGCACATAGTCCCACAGCAGATCGCAGGTGATGGTGCGCTCGTTGGCACAGTTGTCTTCGTTATCCAAGAAATCCCTGACGGTATCGCTTGCCAGGAACTCAAACACGCTACGGCTGGAGCTTCCAGCCTCACGGGCGTAGTAAGTGGCAAGATTGGCTGTTGACGGATGGAGCGGGAACAGGTTCTTGATGTTGTCGATGGTCTCTTCGGTATTTGCCGACGTCTGCGAGAAGACATCCAGCAGATCACTGTGAAGGGAGAAGAACCGGTCCTTGCGGAGCTTATAGACATTCTCATCAATAACCTTGAATTTCTTCGACATGATCTTGAACGCAGAAACAGGCTCCATATTATAGGGTTCGTAGTGATAACGGCCCTTGGTCTTCTCACGCTCATCCTCATTCAATGTCAGGATGGCAGAGGGATGGGAGATAAACAGGAAGTAGCTATCGTTCTCGGGATTCATCATCGCCTCGCTGATACGTTGCAGCTGTACAATAAGGCGCTTGGCAATACTGGAGGTCATAATCTCCGTAAACTCATCCCAGATAATCAGCAGTCCATCGTAGCCTTCACCACGAAGCTTATCCTGGACCTCAAAAATCCATTGCTGGATATTGTTGCCTTGCAGTCGGATGTCAATACCTGCGATACGCTGGGCATTGCGAACACGATCAAGAACCTCGGGGTTACCAGCCATGAGCAGCTGCTTTAGCTTCTTCAAGTCTGGGGCTACACTACTTAATATAATGTTATTGTCTATGAGCGACTGCCAGATGGCTGGTTGTTCGTCAATATGCTGGACGAGGGTGTCGAAGTCCGTCTGTACGACAATATCGATGCCTGCAGCATGGAGTGCGCCCTTGATCTCTTTCTGAAGCTGTAATGACAGGTCTTCCTCATGGGCTATGCTCTGCTGGCCATACATATTGACGGGGAAGAGGCGTTTCTGCATACGGACATTCAGGATGGCAGAGCGTAGCTTGTCGTACTTATCTTTCTTATACTCTTCCTCGACATATTCCTTGATATCGTCCACGGGGTCGCAGAACAGATGTTTCAAAACTGCTCCGGCGTGTGACTTTCCGGTGCCGTATGTTCCGGCAATCCACACCGACTTGTGATTATCAGCATCATTATTGCGGACAGCCTTAATCATGCTGTAAAGGATCTCATTGAACTGGTCATTGGCAATAAAGGTCTTCCACTCTCCAAGTCCTTCTTCTTGAATGTTGTAAGCAGGTCGCATAGACCTGAGTGTTACGATATCACTGTATTTCATACGTTAGTTGTTTTCAGTTTTAAGATAATAGCTTATGATAAGCTCCCGAAACTCGTTCCTGACGGACTTGTCTTGCAGAAGATCCCAAAGACCATCGTCAAGAAAAGCATATTCAATGTTCTCCTTAATAAATTTAGGAGAGGGAGTATGCCATGTATGTTCAGGAATCTTACCTCCCTTCCATTTGATGCCATAATAATGCTCTCTGATAGAGTGGTAGAATGGCTTATAGAAGGGGGCTGGCTTCCTGTCTGGCTCATAAAGCGAACATAGTTCCTTGTAAATAGCTTCCAGCTTTTCCTCATAAGTAAACTTATTCCCAATAATCACTCCTTCCTCGATTCCTCTGATAATCGAAAGAAGGAATAGAGGCTTGGCATTAGAGGGTACTCCAAAGGCCAGTCCTCTATGGATAGAGAGAATACTGTTTTTATAATATGAGGTCTTCAGATTCATCTTATAAAAGGGATTCTAAACAAGAAATGGAGTTCAAGTCCTCGCGAAGGGTGATACTGTCAAGACCCATCGCCAGTTCTGCAATCAGCACTCGGTTGTTGGCTGAGTTCAGGGCCTTCAGGGTATTGTTGAACACCTGCTTGCTAATGCCCAGAACACGGAACGGACCACTGGTACATTCGTCACTATAGAAGTCAGAAACCCGTAGGGAATGAACGCCTTTCTTCTCGGCATACTTATAGAGGCTGTAGGCTAAACCGGCTTTGGTTATTTCTTCATAACCTCCACGGACATTATTCTTCCCGTCGGTATTCATGCTCATGTTCAAGGTATCACCGATGGGAGAGTAATCGAATGTCTGGATAAGTGCGGCAACGGCATTGGCTACCGTCTTTCCTTTCGACGAATAACCTTGTTCATTAATCATTCCCTCCAGAATCTTACGGTCGTATTCCTGACCGATTTTGATATTGTTGACAAACCAGTTGAAGATAAAGGAGTTGTATGACAGGTTTGTAAGTATCAACTCCCATGTCAGATTAGTGTCATCGACATATATCTGCTGAAGCAACTCCCCAAAACGTGTCAACTTATTCTTGGAGTCGTTGATCTCAGCATCTTTCAACCACGCCTTGAAACCGTCCACCTGGGCTGTTCCAAGGGAATTACTCTTCCAGAAATACTCGGGGTCTACAAGATACTCCTGTAGCCACTCTTCTCTAAAACCAAAGGTCTTGTAGCCTTGGATCTTTGTCTCTTCGTTATTATTCATATTCTTAATCATTCTTACGCAATCTGCTGATATGCAACCTAAGTCATGGGAGTTAAGGCACCTGTGACAATGGATGCATTTGGTCTTGTCAATATAGACGTTGGGGACAATGGATAATGCTCCAGTGGGGCAGTCCACCTCGCAAACCTCACAATGAACACAATATGCACTCTTATAGATGACACGCCTTAACAGGAAGCTCAGCTGGGCTGAAGGGTTCTCTACGACAAAGGCATATTGGTTCTTCTCCTTCTCATATTTGAGATGGAAGTCATAGACGTTACCGTCAAATCTTAGCGAGCCTTTATCAACGTTGTCCTTTTGCTCAACGGTATATTCGCATAACGCTGGCAACCATTCATAAACTGGATGAAGCGGGTTCTTAACGGTTGCCGTGAAGCTATTATTGGCATCGGAGAAGGAAACGACGGTTTTTACCAAATCGGTGTTTCCTATGGCTTTGATTTTCCAACGTCTTTCCTTGATAAACTCATCGACTTTACCGATCTTACTATCCTTTGACCATGCAACAAGCCTTTCGGTAAACGGTTTAAGCTCCGAGCCATATCGCTTTGATGCTATCATATCATCCCACGCTGTGGAGAACGGACAAATCAGGCATCCGACGCGGGCTTTTCCGTAACGGTAGGCTTCGTTGATGGGAAGGTCGTGCTTAAAGAGATAGAGGAATATCTCTACTGCGTTCCAGTTGATAATAGGATGCGCATTGGTAATGGTTGTATGCTTACCTTTACCAACACGCATATAGGCTCCTCGCTTAACGCTCTCTTCGGCTCTAACGCCATCGAACGTAAGGACTTTGGCCTGCTTGTTGGTGCCTTCCAGCTTCAATCCTCTATACAGTGGTGCTGTCTTCATAATTGAACAACACCATCTATGGGTATCGCTGGGCGTACCGATCTTATCCCAATAGTTCAGGACGCTTTCGTGGTTCCTGGCCACGGAAAACTTCAAATCGGGGTAAAGCTCCTTATAGTGTTTCTGTACGTCTTCATAGAGACTGAGCGAAGGCGGTAATTCATAGCCGGTATCGCTATAAATCACCTCAAAGTCCGTACTTGGGATGGCACGGGTGCAGAGGTCAAGGACGACCTGGCTGTCCTTACCACCAGAGAAGGAGGCAAGGAACTTGTCTATCTTGGTGGTCTGATATATCTTACGGCCTTGTTCTTCGGCTTTGTCAAGTGGAACGATCTCAAAGGAGTCGCAATCTTCCTTGACAATAGCCATCTTCGTCTTCGACTTCTTCTCTGCTCTCGCAGCCAACGCTTCGTAGTCGAGCTGGTTGGCAGCAACTCCCTGCACGCTCTTACGCGCTCCTGCATATTGAATGTAGGTCTCGTGGATGAACTCTATGGCTTCACTTTCCAATAGGAACATATATTCCTTGGTGTTTTCCAGCATCTTCTTCACATTGACAGGTTTCAGCTTCAGGGCTTCCATCCCTGGCTGGAAAACTACCGTCGCCTCGTCATAGATATTGGCTCCCTTGGCTTCGAAAACCAGTTCACCACGATACCAGTACTGTTTGTTAATTGCCCAAAGAAGAGGTTCCTCGCAATGAGGATACTTCCACCCAAGCTCATTCAACTTCAGCAAATCGAGTTCTTCCCAGAACACAGGGCGTGGAGAAGTACCAAGCGTACCCTCCACTATACGCGAGTGCAAAAGCACCCCGCCAGTCTCTTTGTCCCAGGTTATCTTATACATATTCTATTCTTCATTTTTATATAGTTCATCAAACCTGACGAGGTCATTTAGTTCCACATCAAGTAATTTTGCAGTCTTCATCAACATCTCCAACGGTGGCTGTGATGAGTTTGTACACCATTTCGATACAGTCGTTGGCGCACATTCTACAAGTACCACCTTCAAGCGGTTGAGATCTTTATTGCCTGCCATATCGCATTTTTAGATTAATGGCACAAAATTACAAAATTCCTCACAAAATAAAGACAAAAGTCACTAAAAAGTAGCAAGAATCAACGATTTTAATGAATTTCGTTCATCTTATATACAAAATTTGCTTGATGTTGCCAGAAATTTTGTACTTTTGCAATGTTTAAAGATAATCGTAAAAGCTAATAGGGAAATAATAAGCTATGCAAGAATCCTATATACAAGTTATGCCTGCAAGACATGGTGATGCTCTTATTTTGCACTGTAGCAAAAATGGGAATAGGGGCATCATAGCCATTGACGGCGGTCCCTATCCTAATCCACGCTTCAATCCTTTTATAAAGGAAATAGAAAAACATCTCCCAATTGATTTGATGGTAGCAACTCATTTTGATGACGATCATCTTGTGGGAATAAAGAGATTTATTGAAAACCATCGTAATGATAATCCATTCCCAGTTAAAAGAATATGGGCAAACTGCGCTAAACATATCAGTTTTGATCTTTCTGAAGACCTGTCGTCAAAAAAAGCAAGTAAGATGGCTGATGTTCTTTGGGAAATATCGCAAACATCACAGCTTGACTGGGAAAAATATAGATTGAACGGATTTGTTGACGAAACCATTTCGTTTGCCGACATAGAAGTTATTAATCCTCGCATAGATATATTTGAGCACTTCATTGCGAGTTATAAAGAAGAGTATGGTTGTGGCTATACGGAAGAAAACCTATCAAACAAAAAGGATAAGAAGTCAGATATCAATGTAGATATGCATGAATTGGCAAATCGTCCCAAAGCCCCTGGCAACGTTGACAAGCCATCGGAACTTATCAACATGGTTTCTGTGAGTATGCTTATTTGTTGTGATGCATTTAGTTTGCTCGCGTTAGGTGATTCTTTTTCGCAGGAAATATACAAGTCCCTTGTTGAGAGAGGCTATAGCAAAATAAATAAGCTTCATGTGGACTATGTTAAAATGCCTCATCATGGGAGCGCTGAAAATATCAGCAATGAGTTATTGGATATTATTGATTGCGATAACTACATCATAACGACCGATGGGAGCAAAGGTTTCAAGCATCCACATCGTGAAGCTTTGGCAAATGTGCTTTGTCATCCGGAAAGAGATTATAGCCGTGTCGTTCATTTCTATTTTAATTATCCACTTGAAACGATCGAAAAAAACAGAGAAGAAGCTCTGTTCAATGCCGAATTAGATAATAACTTAAACTTTGAATGTCATGAACCCCAAGAAACTGAGAGAATCCTCATATTGCCCTCTTGCTACAACACTTGAAGCAATTTCTGTAAAAATAGAATGTTTCATATCTGAAAAAGAAGAACCCAACAAAGGTACAGGTACTCTTTTTTCTTCAGATGGCTCATACTATGTAATTACGGCTGCTCATTGTATTCAATATGGAGAGACCTCAGAACACTACGATAAAACAAATATAAAGATAAGCCTTCCTCGTAGCAACAGCATAATTGATGTGAACGAAATATTAGTTTTTGTACTAAAGGAAGATGTGGATTTCGCTCTTTTATCTGTTAAAATTGATGTTGATAGTTTTCTGTTGGATTTTGACTATGAGAACGGCATTCGGTTTCTTGATAAAGACGAGTTCGGAACAGATACTTGTCTTTATGGCTATACATCATCTGAACCTTCAGGGCGTATGTTTAGAGCCCGTATGGTCTCTTCGGACACTTACGCAATAGAGGAAGACATTACTGCAACAGGTGCTGAATTCTCTCGTGTTATGAAGGGTAGTTCTGGAGCAGGATTATTTGTCGGATATGAAGACTGGATTTGTTGCCTTGGCTACGTTAAAAGTCGTATGACAGAAAAGGATAAATTGGATGACATTAAAATTCGTAGGATTCCAAATAAAATAAATGAAATAGTTGGTCGCCCAATATTGTCACCATCCGTTTTAAAGAATCAAGTATTAGGTCGTGTCTTTTCAAGTAGGTCTGCCATAGAAATTGAATATATCAATAAATGGAAAGAAATATGTCAGTTGCTCTCCAATAAAGAAGATGCCAATATAATTCTTGATGAAATAAAAGCACTAAGAATAGACTACCCATATGTTAAATTTGTTTCAAATCAAGAACGCGTAATAAGTACTCTATTGAGAAAGGACGAACAATGGAACTTTTGTGAACGTCGTGCGTTTGTTTATGCTTTGCAGGATAGGGGACTGTGGCCTACTTTGTATGGAGAGTTAACTAATGCTGGTAATTTAAATGAGATTCCAGAACTAAAATTTATGATGCAACGTGCGTCAACCTTTGAATGTGGAATGACGGATGGAACATACGTTCTTGATGAAAGCACAGATGAGGGTATGTATGAACTTGTTCTTCGCGAAGCATACAAGTTCGAGTTTGATAAGATGTACGAACTAACTAACTCTTGGACCCCATCTGAATTATGGGCAGCAAAGAAAGCATTACTTATAAATCTATTTAGAGAAGATAAAGATTGCTTAACTCCTGTAAAATTGTTTGTTGAAAATAAAGAGAATTCAGCAAGTGAGAGGTTCGTAGCCTCACTCATCTACAATGTAACAAGCCAAATCACCCAACAACACTACAAGTATACTGAATATTGGCAGGCTGGTATTGAAGCACCAAGCGATATTATGTCATATATCGCCAGCCATATTGACAAGAAAAAAGTACAGCCCAAAATCTTTGGAGTTCACACCACACAGATTTTGGGTGGCCAAGACATAGCATCGTTTCCGGAATCTATACGATTGTTGCAGTATTTGGTAAACGCAGGATTAACTACGAAATTTGGAATCTATAACATCGTGAATATTGAGTATTGGATGAAAGCATTTCGACATCTGATACACTTCATCCCATATCCCACCATTTACTATACTTTGCAATATGCAGACGAAAAAACCGTAAGATGGGCTGGTCAGATGATTGCATATAGCGATGATAGATTTTTAGCAGAAGTTCGTCCTTCTTTGCTTATTTCATTATTAAAGTCTCTACGTATGAAGCATGTTCCCAGATATTTATATATGGGACTTTACTATCTATCTCAAGAATTGTATATGTCGGTTCCAGAAGATTTGTGGTATGACGAGTTTAGGCAATCTATTCTATATTATTTCTTCAATGAAATTGATGCGAAAAATGTGAGTACATCAGATGCCATTTATAAAAATTTATTCTATGCTATCCAATGCATAAAAAATGTTGAAAGGAGGCAAGAAATCTTTGTCATACTTACGAAAAAAATGCCACAAAATGTACACCTAATTAGTCTGCTGTTTTGTGGCGCTTTGTGGGTAGATAAAGATTTCGCAGCTATGGATGAAGTGTCAAAATGTTTATGGAAAATAATAAATAATACGCTTATATCCCAATCATACAATGTGTTGTGTGAGTTTAAAAGAGTTGATGCTCTATCGGCAGAACAGAAAGAGGCAATAGACAATAAAATTGAAACAGAGGATTTGTCGTTTTCAAAAAGTGATTATCCTGCATTGATTAATCTTAGTCATTTGGCAATTTCGTCCAAAAGTATCTCGAAAATCAAACAGATTGTTCTAAATGGAGATATTTGGAATTGTGGCATTACAGATTCATGTTATACAGATCCCTCACCATACCACATTGAAATTTTTGATGACAAAGTGATTTGGACTGAAGATGAGTGGCACCAGATAAAGTATAATATGGAACAGAATTTGGATCTTATTGAAAGTCATAAAAAAATAGGGGAATCTTCTAATTACTATAACTGTATGTATATTGATCTTTTGTCAGATATGAAATTGTTTATGATAGGTCTGCAACAAAAGAACGGTATCAATGTGGATGATATGATTCAGAGAGTCAATACTGATATTGAAGAATTAAGTGGATTCGAAAATCTGCTGGATGCACTTTCGTCAGATGACTATAATAAGGTTAATGTTGCTTTAAATCTACTAAACGTCTATTTAAGAACAGATGACTTTGACAAGCACAAGTCAGAGATTAATCTTATCATAAACAAAGTTGCTCTAAAACAATCTGCCGATATAGACAATTGTATTAATTTCATTGCTTTTCTGATGCAGCACTATCCAGTAGAGATGAAAAAGAATTTTGGTGATTTATTGTTATGCCTGTTAAAGAATTACGCTGATTATGACTTTGAAAAAATGAACTTTCGAGTTCCTGTCATCAACCATAGACTTAGTCTTATTGCCCATCGTATGAAGCCTGAATATGAAGAGACAAGTCAAGTTAGATACTGGACTTCAAAAGAAGTTATTAATCGTTTTGGAGGATTAGATGAAATCAAATGATTTGTGTATATATATGAGAGCCTTGTTTTGTTACTCATTAAAGGTGTAATAAACAATGCCTCTGTTAATGGGCTCGCCCTTGTAAAAGCAGACACAAGGGCAGAGCATCGATAGATTGGCTTAAGTCTATAGAACAAGCTTGTTTTGGAAGAAATTATATCGGATGTGATGTGCAAAGCTTATAGTGGCTCTATCATAAATGGCAGAGACATCGATTCCGCGTCTATGGAACTCATCAATCAGAGCTTGATTATGATAAGCTCGCATACCTGTCCAGCCACGATTACCAACTTGGCGATTAAAGATGTCTACTAATTCTGTGATTTGCAAGTCTGCGAATTGCAGAGCGAACTTGATGTAATAAATACTTTGTTGCATAACGTTTTTGTTTTTGAAGTGAATAATAATACTTCCGCATCGTACTGACCACCGTGGCTCAATGTTATTGCTCGGTTGGCGAGTCCACTCTTGCGAGTGTCTGCTCTTGATGCTTCGGGTGCAAAGGTACGAAGATTTATTGAAAGAACAAAGCAAAAATGATATTTATCTGCATCAGATGATGAAATGCATTTTTAGATGAAGAAAAAAGGCAGGTTAGAGGCGCAATATATACGAACCTTATTAAATATATGCCCATCGTGAGTGTTGGATTTATTAGAATCCATACACGCCTTTATGACCATTTGGTACCTGTTTTTCTCAGAACAATTTGAAAATGTTCCATCAATGTTCCATCAAAATTGAAAGGTGCGGGAATTAAAAATCCCTGTAAGTGCTTGACTTACACCCGGACGGACTCGAACCGTCGACATTCAGAACCACAATCTGACGCTCTAACCAACTGAACTACGGGCACCATGTTGGTTTTGCGGGTGCAAAGGTACGAGTTTTTTTTGGATTGACCAAATAAAACTCGTACTTTTTTTCCAAATTTGATTATTTTGCTGGCTGGGCAGGTGCGGCAGGAGCCTCAGGTGCAGCAGGAGCTGCAGGGGCTGCAGCATCTTTCTGCTGGCTGGCACCGAAACCAGGCAGGTTGTTCGGGTTCGTGGCAGGTACCTCATAGTTCTCCATCACAGACACATCGTTGAGAGCCTGAGGAGCAACATAAGCGCAAGCAACGCTGAGCACCACCATAGCGGCTGCAAGGCCCCAAGTGGTCTTCTCGATGAAGTCGGTAGTCTTGCGGACACCACCGATCTGGTTGTAAGAAGAGAAGTTGGAAGCCAGGCCTCCACCTTTTGACTCCTGAATGAGCACGATACCGATCATCAGCAGGGCTGCAATCACGATAAGAATTACAAATAGTGTGTACATCTTTTTTACTTATTTTTTTTATTATTATTTAGTATCAATTTCTCTAAGAAACGAATTTGGTCTGCAAAGTAAGCATTTTTTTTCGGAAATTGCAAACTTAATCGCTGAATTATTTCAAGTGCTTTCGAATATCTGCCTTGTTTGATGTAAATTCTGGCCAAAGTTTCAGTAAAATACTCCTCACCCACCCCTTCAGAGGCTATTTCATCGATTTCGACGGATAGTGAGCCAGTTGCAGGGGCCTCACTGAGCACGAACTTCGGTTTGTCACTATTTATGAAAGTATCAATGAGTTGCTGACCAGGCATTTCGGGCACCTCGGCAGCTTCCCCCATCTCATCTTCCGTATCGAGCAGATAGGCCACGTAGTCGATGGCGGCATCGGCAGGCGTCGGCTTGCGCTTCTTGGTACTCGGCTTTTCCTCTTCCTTGGGGATGGAATCGAGGAAGTTGTCGATGAGCGATATGGTGCGACTCCCAGCAGGGGCGGCAGCGGCAGCAGTCTGTTGACGGCTGGTCTTGGGCTTGAGCTGGTAATGGGACGCTTCGATCATATTGAAGAGCACACGACGGTCGGTGATATAGATGGCCGCACGGCGCAGTTCCTCATCGAAGGTGGGATCGTGGAGCAGATACAGATTCTGGAGCATCAGCAGACGGACTGTCTGATAGTAGGGATACAGAGCACAGAGGGAGCGCAACTCATAAAGGGTATCGCGATCCAGGTGTTCCGGGTGTCGTATCAGTTCTGTTATCCGTTCCATCGGTTATTGTTATCTGTCTTTTTTACCAGTTGGCTACGCAGGCATTGAATATCTGATCGCAGATGTCGTTGACCATCTTGGCTACGAGCTCTTCCTGCACGGAGTTGAGGGAGAGCATGGAGTCATAGGTTTGCACGGCGGTGAACTGCTGTTCGAAGTCCTCGTTATGGTTCACGTTGTTGGTGAATCTCACGTTGACAGTCATCGAGAGCTCCGTCTGGGCAGAGTAACCCTCTGCAGATACCGCCTTGTTACGCTGTTCGTAGCGGGTGATCTCGCCTTCGAGCTTCAGATCGCCGTTGCGTCGCACCAGTTCAAGACGGGTGTGACTGGTGAACTGGTCCTTGAGGGTGTTGTTGAACAACGGGCCCATCGGTCCCCACACGTATGCACTTCGGATGGGGAAGTCGGCTATCTGGATCGTCTTCGTTTTCGTATAGTCGATGCTGGCGCCGTTGAACTTATAGCTGACGGAGCAAGCTGTGAGGATGACGGTGGCTACCGCCGCCATCACAACTTTAAAGGTTTTATTTGTCCAGTCCATATTGTTTCAGTCTGCGATAAAGGGTGCGGTCGCTGATACCCAGTTCCTGAGCCGCGCGTTTCCGATTGCCGTGATTGCGCTCCAGCGCTTTTTCAAGCATCTGCTTACTCAGGTCGCTCAGGTTCAGGTTCTCTTGTTCTTTTTCGGGCTCCACATATTCCTCAGCCACAGCGTCCTCAGCAGTGGAGAGTGGAGCGTGGAGCGTGGAGAGAGATGCGGGCGTGATGGGAGCCAGCTGCGTGGTGGGGATCGGCGTGCTGACAGGCGTGGTGCCGCCCTGCACATCGTCGAGCTGCTTTTTCAGCGCACTCATCTCGCGACGCATATCGTTCACATTGCCGCGCAGTTCGAAGAGGATCTTATAGAGAATCTCACGTTCGTTCTCAAAGCTGTGGTCGCCGCCCTCATGAGGAATCGTAGCCAACTGGGTGGTCTCATGATCCTCGGGGATGAAATGGCGCAGGATGTCGGCGGTGATCAGTCGCTCCGGCGAGAGCACGCTGATCTGCTCGGTGATATTCTTGAGCTGACGCACATTGCCTGGCCACTTGTATTTCAGCAACAGCTGCTTGGCACTCTCATCAAGGGTGATGCGGTCCATCTTGTATTTCTCGGCCATCTGCATGGCAAAGAGACGGAAGAGCAGCACGATATCCTCGCCGCGTTCGCGCAACGAAGGCATCTGGATGGGAATGGAGTTCAGACGGTAATAGAGGTCTTCGCGGAAGCGGCCCTCGCTGATGGCCTGACGGATGTTGACATTCGTGGCAGCCACGATGCGCACATCGGTTTTGCGGATCTCGGTGCCGCCGACGGGGATATATTCTCCCGTTTCGAGCACACGGAGCAGTCGGGCCTGTGTAGCCATCGGCAACTCTCCCACCTCATCGAGGAACAGCGTGCCCTTGTTGGCCACACCGAAGTAACCTGGTGAGTCGTTGATAGCGCCTGTATAGGAACCCTTCACATGTCCGAAGAGCTCGGAGTCGATGGTGCCTTCAGGAATCGAACCGCAGTTGATGGCGAAATATTTCTCGCGTCGGCGAGGGGAATTGTCGCTTACCTACACCACTCTCTCCGACGATGAGTACAGACAAGTCGGTTGGCGCCACTTGTAATGCGACGTCAAGCACATGGTTCAATGCCTCGCAGTTGCCCACGATATTGTACCGCTGTTTGATGGCCTGTAATTCGGTTGTCTTCATTTGAGCTGACAAAATTACATATTATTTTCGATAAATCTGCAATTTTGGCAGATTTTTAACGGAAAATCACTTTTCAGGCGGTGTTTTAAACTGATCCTTGGCCCTAACGGCGAATCTGGCCTTGTCGCCATCCTCACGTTTCTCGTGATAGAGTTTCGGCAGCGGATTGCCCAACGGTGCATCGTAATCCGCCCGATGACGGAACATATCAACAGCCGTATAGATGGCTTGGCGCATCGACTGTGCGTCGGCCTCGCCCTTACCCGCGATATTAAAGGAGGGATCCTGATCGGGCGTTACCACTACCACCGCGATACCAGCCTTGAGTTTGATACCATATTCCAAGGAGAGCGTCTTGAAAGGCACGACACCCTGATCGTCGTACATCGCCAGCACACCGTCGAAGTCATAGTACATGTCCTTGCCGAAGAACTCATCAGCCACATAGGGTCCGAAGGCCTGGATGTCATTCTTCTCCAACGCCTCGATGGCAGGTTTGATGACCTGCTCTTCTTCCGATCCCAGCTGGGGATTGAGTGCCAGGACGGCGATGCGCGGACTGGAGATGCGGAAGTCGCGACGCAGACTATGGTGGAAGATGGTGCCCTTATCGACTACCTTCTCTACGGTAATGGCCTGCGCCACATCCTTGAGCGGCAGATGGGTGGTGACCAAGCCGATACGAACCTTGTCGCTACACATCACCGTGAGCGCCTTGTCCTCACGCGGAGGATTGGGAGCAGGCTGCACAGGAGCCGTGACGAGGGCGTCGAAGAGCCCCTTCTGCAGATCCTCCTTCGCACGAGCCATCGCCTTACGGGCAGCCTCAGCCGACTCCGCCGTGGGTTGGCCGAATTCCACCTTCACCTCCTCGTCGAAGGTTGACAAGAGGTTCAGACGATTGGGATGGGCATCCTCGGCTTTGTCGATCATATGAAACTGGGTCTCCAGCTCCATCGCCTTACGATGAAAGGAGGCCACCTTTGGGGAACCATATATAATCGGTGTACAGAGGTCGAGCATCATGGGATCCTCAAATGCCTTGAGAATCAGCTCGTAGCCGATGCCGTTCGTGTCACCATGCGTGATTGCCACGCGAATCTTTTTATCTTCCATATATTTCAATTATCAATTTTCAATTTCTTAGCTGTACTCAGCAGGCCGCAGGCGGCAAAGATATCCTGTCCCCTACTGGCGCGGATGGTGGTGAAGATACCATGCTTCGTGAGGTAGTCGCGCAACGACTCCATCCGCTTCTCGTCGGCACCAGGCAGATCGACATCAGGAATCTCGTGGAAACGGATGAGGTTCACACGGCACTCCAGCCCCTGCAATAGCCTAACGATCTCGCGGGCATGCATCGTGGTGTCGTTAAGTCCTGCAAAACAGATATACTCGAACGAACAACGGCGCTGATGGGTGAAGTCGTACTGCTTTAACAGCTCCACCACCTCGGTGATTGACATCTGACGCTCGGCTGGCATCAGCTGCTGACGCTGTTCGGGCAGGGGCGAGTGCATCGAGATGGCCACATGACATTCACTCTCATCAAGGAAGCGCTTCAGCTTGCCCTTGATACCCACACTACTTACCGTGATGCGACGGGGACTCCAGGCATAACCCCAATCCGACGTGAGCACCTCGGTAGCCCGCAACACATTGTCGAGGTTATCCATCGGCTCTCCCTGACCCATAAACACGATGTTCGTGAGGCTCTCGCGCTCCGGCAAGGCATAGATCTGATTCAGGATATCGCCTGCCGTGAGACTGCCTTCAAAGCCTTGTTTACCCGTCTGACAGAACAGACAGTTCATCTTACAGCCCACCTGACAAGACACACAAAGCGTGGCACGATCGCCATCGGGGATATAGACCGTCTCGACGAATTTCGAGCCATCGCCAACGGGAAAGAGATACTTTAACGTTCCATCAATAGAACGCTGGCAATCAATGTGTTGCATCGCCCCGATAACAAACTGCTCAGACAGCTTCTCGCGATTCGCCTTAGAGATATTGGTCATCTCGTCAATGCTACTCACGTGCTGCTGATAGAGCCACTTCGTTATCTGACCAGCCGTGAACTGGGGCATCCCCAGCTCCTTCACAACAGTCTTCAATTCGTCGAGCGACATACCAAGCAAAACTCTCTTATCCTGCTGCATCTGTTTCTTTTTGGCTGCAAAGATAGTGCAAACTGAGCGAAAAACCAAATAAATTTGAGTTTTTACCCGTTTTATTTGGTATTCTCAAATATTTTTGCGAATTTTGCGCCTAATTAAAACAGAAATCAAATCCCAATGAGAGAAAAAATTGATTGTTTCTTGCCTTGCGGTTCCATCCAGGTCACACAGCAGATTGTGGCTCAGTTGAGGGGCAGCAAGTCAATCCAACGTATATTCCTTTTAGTTTCAGAACCGCTTTCAGGTGAAGAAGCAGACAGTTTCAAGGACTGCCAACAGGTGGAGGCAGGTAACCTAACCAGTAGTCAGACGCTGGCAAACATTGCCGAACAAGCCAAAGCCGACTACGTGTTGCTGCAGACGAAGCCCAACCAGTTGGAGATCGGCTTAGGAGCCCTCGACAGACTGGTGCGCGTGGCGTTCGATGCCGATGCAGCGATGGTGTATGCCGACCACTTCGACATCATCGAGGGGGAGCGTAAGCCCCACCCCGTCATCGACTATCAGTTGGGTAGTATCCGCGATGACTTCGACTTCGGTTCGCTGATCCTCGTGAAGACCGCGTTGCTGCAGGCGTTTGCCTCACAGGCCGAGGAGCACCCCTATCAACATGCAGGACTCTATGCCCTTCGCCTCTTCCTGAGCAGGAACGGACGTATCTTCCACATCAACGAGAAGCTCTATACCGAGGAAGAGACCGATACCCGTGCCTCTGGCGTGAAGCAGTTTGACTACGTGAACCCACGTAACCGTGAGGTGCAGATCGAGATGGAACAGGCCGCTACCGCCCATCTGGCGGAGATCGGCGCGAAGATCGACCCCTCCTATTACCGTCGTCCTGACTTCAACGAACAGGAGTTTGACGTCGAGGCCTCCGTCGTGATTCCCGTCTATAACCGGGAAAAGACCATCTGCGACGCCGTGAACAGCGCCCTCAATCAGAAGGCGAACTTCAAGTATAATGTCATCGTGGTGGATAACCACTCTACAGACCGTACGACGGAGCTGTTGGAGGGCATCCATGACGAGCGACTGATCCATATCATCCCAGAACGTACGGACTTAGGCATTGGCGGCTGCTGGAATACTGCCATCCATGATGACCGGTGTGGACGCTTTGCCGTACAGCTCGACTCCGACGACCTCTATTCCTCGCCGAAGACCCTGCAGCAGGTGGTGGATGCCTTCCACAAGCAGAATGCAGCGATGGTGATCGGTAGTTACCGCATGTGCGACTTCGACCTGAACACCTTGCCGCCAGGACTCATCGACCACAAGGAGTGGACGGATGAGAACGGCCCCAACAACGCCCTGCGCATCAATGGTTTAGGTGCTCCCCGTGCCTTCTTCACCCCCTTGCTGCGACAGATCGGCTTCCCCAACACCTCGTATGGTGAGGACTATGCCTTGGGACTGATCTTCTCGCGCCATTATCGCATCGGACGCATCTTCACGGAGCTCTATCTGTGTCGCCGTTGGGGAGGTAACAGCGATGCAGCCCTCAGCATTGACAAGATCAACGCCAACAACCTCTATAAAGACCAGTTGCGCACCCTTGAGATCCTGGCACGTCAGCAGATGCTGCAAGGACGTCAGGAGCAGATGGTGGATTCGCCTTTGCTGCGCTTCTTCAACCGTCAGTTGGAGAAATGGGACGATGCCCGTCGTCGCTATCGGGAGCTGCGTAACGTGAAGACCCGTGAGTTGGCTGTGGGTTCCTCGACGATGCAAGTACAATGGAATCCCGCGCGTATCGTCTCTACAGGTGCCAGCATCGACAAGCAGGCGGTGGCAGCACGTCCCTGTTTCCTCTGCGAACAGAACCGTCCGAAGGAGCAGGTGAAGAAGAACATCGGCAATCAATATGACCTGCTGGTGAACCCCTTCCCCATCCTGCCTATCCACTTCACCATTCCCAGCGTGAAGCACGAGCCGCAGCTAATCCACAACAGCTACGGACAGATCCATAAGCTGTTGGAGGAATACCCGGAGATGCTGGTCTTCTATAATGGTCCGAAGTGTGGCGCGTCGGCTCCTGATCATGCCCATTTCCAGGCTGGTACGAGCGGTGTGCTGCCCATGCAGTTGTCGTGGCAGCGGTTGAGTCGTAACATGACGCAGATCGTGAGCCTGAACGAGCACGAGGACATCTCTGTGATAGAGGAGTATCCTTGTCCTGCCCTGCTGATCCGAAGCCGTTCACAATATGGTGACGAACAGCTGTTCCTGAGACTTTACGAGGCCCTGCCGATGCAGGACGACGATACAGAGCCCATGATGAACATCGTGAGCTGGCGCCGCAATGACGATTTCCTCTCTGTGGTGTTCCCACGCAGGAAGCACCGTCCCGACTGCTATTATGCAACGGGCAACGACCAATATATCATCAGTCCGGGCGCCCTCGACATGTCGGGTCTGATCATCACGCCACGACAGGAGGACTTCGAACGGCTGACGCCTGAAACGGCACTTGGCATCCTGAATGAGGTGTCGCTCACCAAGGACGAGTTCCAGCAGGTCATCGACAAGCTGAAGACCTCTACCCAGACTTTTCACTCCTCACTCCTCACTTCTCACTTCCAGAAGGAGCCTGATGTCAATGTAGGCATCGTCTCGGCAGAGAAGATCTCATTTACCCTCAACAGTCCTTATATCGCCAAGGGCGAGGTGATCACAGGTGAGCAGACGGTAGAATTCTCCGAGGGTGGAATCCTGTGGCGCGGTACGCAGTATCGCGAACTCAACTTCACGCCTCAGGCCCCCGACGCCTCATTCTCACTCCACGATGTCACCATCGGCGTGAACTTCCATTGGGAACGTAAGGAGACACAGGTGTTCGAGGGAACGCTCCACCTGGTGGTAGAGGCAGATCAGATTGTTGCCATCAACGAGTTGCCGGTAGAGAAATACCTCACGAGTGTCATCTCCAGCGAGATGTCGGCCACCTCTTCATTAGAGTTCCTGAAGGCCCACGCCGTCATCTCCCGTTCGTGGCTCCTTGCCCAGATGGAGAAGCGTCAGCAGCGCGAGAACGGTAGCGACGGCTTCTTCTCATTCATCAAGAAAGACGATGAGATCATCCGCTGGTACGACCGCGAGGATCATACCATCTTCGATGTCTGCGCCGATGATCATTGTCAGCGTTATCAAGGTATCACCAAGGCCAGCAACGCCCATGTGGTAGAGGCCATCAGCGCCACCCGTGGACAGATTCTCGCCTATGGCGACGAGATCTGTGATGCCCGCTTCTCGAAGTGTTGTGGCGGAGAGACGGAAGAGTTCCAGTATTGTTGGGAAGACACGCCCAAGCCTTATCTCGTGAGCTTCCACGATCCTTACTGCAACACCAACGACAAGCATATCCTCTCGCAGGTGCTCAACGACTTTGATCAGGAGACACCCGACTTCTATCGCTGGAAGGTGGAATATACGCAGGCCGAACTCTCTGAGCTCGTGAACAGCAAGCTGAAGGATGACTTCGGCGAGATCATCGACCTCATCCCGGTAGCCCGCGGCAAGAGCGGCCGCATCTGGAAGCTGAAGATCGTGGGCAGCAAGAAGACCCTTACCATTGGCAAGGAACTCGAGATCCGTCGAACCCTCAGCGAGACCCATCTCTACAGCTCTGCCTTCGACGTGACAAAGGAGGGCGACAAGTTCATCCTCAACGGCAAGGGCTGGGGACATGGTGTCGGTCTCTGTCAGATAGGTGCTGCCGTCATGGGCGAGCAGGGTAAGACCTACGATGAGATCCTCCTATTCTATTATCGCAACGCACAAATCAAACGACTGTATGAATAAAAAATCTCCCTGGGCATGGGTGCCCACCCTCTATTTTGCTGAAGGTCTCCCCTACGTGGCGGTAATGACCATCTCACTCATCATGTACAAACGACTGGGCCTGAGCAATACCGACATCACGCTCTACACCTCGTGGCTCTATCTGCCATGGGTCATCAAACCGCTGTGGAGCCCGTTTATCGACATCATCAAGACGAAGCGCTGGTGGATCGTCACCATGCAGTTGCTCATCGGCGCCTCGTTGGGCGGCGTGGCCTTCACCATTCCTGCGCCGTATTGGCTACAGGGGTCGTTGGCCTTCTTCTGGCTGATGGCCTTCTCAAGTGCCACCCACGACATCGCTGCCGACGGCTTCTATATGCTCGGACTGGAGGAGCACGACCAGGCTTACTTCGTAGGCATCCGTTCCACGTTCTACCGTATCGCCACGATTGTGGGACAGGGTCTGCTGGTGATGCTGGCAGGTAACCTCGAAGTGGTGACACGCAACATCAAATACTCCTGGAGCATCATGTTCTACGGGATGGCAGGTCTCTTCATCGCCTTCTGGCTCTGGCATCATTACATCCTGCCGCGCCCCTCTGAAGACAAGGGTTTAGAGAAGATGAACGGTCAGCAGATCCTGCAGGAATTCTGGCATACGCTGAAGACCTTCTTCCAGAAGCCCCAGGTGTGGGCAGGCATCTGTTTCATGCTGTTCTACCGCATGCCGGAGGGTCTGTTGGCCAAGGTCAGCGCCCTCTTCCTGATCGACACCACAGCCCAGGGCGGACTCGGGCTCTCACCAGCGGAATACGGACTCGTGCAGGGTACGGTAGGTGTCATCGGACTGACCTTAGGCGGCATCCTGGGCGGTATCGTAGCCAGCCGAGACGGTCTGAAGCGTTGGCTCTGGCCGATGGTGATGGCTATCACCCTACCCGACCTCGTGTATGTGTATCTCTCCTATGCCCTGCCCTCTAACCTCTTCATCATCAACGTCTGCATCTTCATCGAGCAGTTCGGCTACGGCTTCGGCTTCTCGGCCTACATGCTATACCTTATATATTATAGTCAGGGTGAACACAAGACGGCCCACTATGCACTCTGCACCGCCTTCATGGCCCTCTCGATGATGATTCCAGGACTCTTTGCCGGAGCCCTCCAGGAGACAGTAGGCTATCCCACCTTCTTCCTCATCGTGGTGGTAGCCTGCAGCATGACCTATATCGTCACGGCCCTGTTGAAGATCGATCCCGAATTCGGAAAGAAGAAACAAGAATAGGGAAAGTCCTACCCAAGAATAGGAGAATTCTCTTGCTACGGCGGAGGATTCTCCTTAATTTTGCACCAGAAATCAATTTTAAAACGTTACGATTATGAAGAAGTTACTTTACTACGCATTCGCAATGATGACCACACTGTTCACAATGACCAGCTGTGACACAGACCAGCAGATAGCCAACTACCTCATCAACGGCAACTGGAAAGGTAGCCTTGATACCTATTACACCAACCGCTGGGGTGATGAGTTCCTGGATGGCGAGTTCTACACCGTTTGGCGCTTCGATGGTGGCGTATATGACAGTTACGGTTATGTAACAAGCGGTATTGGCTACGAAGTAGATTACAACATCTATGATGAGCGTGAGTACGCCTACAGCTCCTTCCGCTGGGAAGTCAACAACGGCAACATCTACATCTATTACGATGCTCCCGGATGGAACAATGTACGTATCGACTGGCGCGACTACTCCATCAACTCCAGCTATTTCAGCGGGACGATGTACGACTGGGAAGATCGCATCTATGACTTCGATCTGGCCAACGTCGGCTATTGGGACTGGGATCGCTACCGTTATGGCGGAGCCTACACCCGCTCAGAGGTTGACAACGACAGCACCTACATCAGCAACAATGGCTGCGGTGTCGCTACAGGCCGATTCGCCAAGGCCCTCAAGAAAATGGCCAAAGAATAGAAAATGAATAGAAACAGTCATCCCCGCCAACCAGCGGGGATGATTCGTTTATAAACTCTGAAACGACAAAATCCGACACGATGGAACGGATTTGACGCAAAAACGACTTCATGTCACAATAAATTGAGCATTCTTTTGGCAATCATGCATTTATATCGGAAAAACATCATACCTTTGCACCCGAAATCAATCATAAAAAGGTTGTAAGCAATATCTGAAAATTAAAAAGAAGAGAATATGTCATTATTAAAGAAATTACAAATCGGCAACAACGAGATCGGCAAATACACAAATGATTATTTACTGATGGATTACAAGTGTCACACCTGCAGACATTGCAATGAGCTCAGACCAGACGCAGACAAGTTCTGCGAACGGATCGACATGACCATCGTGGCACCAGGACGTGAAGACATTTCTCTTTACCAGTGGTTTATCTCTCAGGATGCTGAGTCAGGCAGAATTCATATTGAATTGCCGCCAAGTGCCAGTCAGAAAGGCGAGACGAAGGATATTCTCTTTGAGAATGCCATGATTTACTCCATCGAGGAGGAGTTTCATTTCAATACAGACAAAGTCCGTAAGTTAAGAATTTCCATCGTTGCCGAACAGGAGACCATCGACGGCGTAACAATCAATTGTGTACAATGATGAATTTGAATAGGAATCCACAAAATCTGAAAGCCGTTCTCTTTCCGGAGAATTTCTTTGAGATGCCAGATAATGTGCTCAAGACAAATTGCCTGAGCGTGATAGACTACAAATACCGTTGCTATCGCGAGCGCGATGATTTCAACAACCCCTACGGCTCATTCCTGACAGAGAACCTGATTTTCACAGTCAAGGCTTCTTCGCTCAATGACTGTTCGACTTTCTACAAGCTGATGGACGAGAACAGAAGTCACCCGTTCTCCATCATCTTCGACCCCGTATTCAATGCCTATCAGCGCATGACGAGCTACAAGGACGGTATGATGGTAGAAGGCTATGTCGTCGATATCATGGAGTCATGTAAGAATGATGATGAAACAGGCGACGAGCAACTGGAAGTCAGCATCGTCTTGGCCTTGAATAAGATTTCATACCTCGGCATGGAGAATATGCACGAACTGAATATCACCAACGATTAAATTAAATGATTATGTCAAACGCCATTTACGAAAACGCCTCAGAGTTTATCTACAAGCTCTTTTTTCACGAAAATATTGAAGATCCTGGGAAGAAAGTTCCTGAATTGACGATCATCCAGCGCACAAAGACTACCTTGACAAAGAATGGAGAGTCGTTCGACATCAATCTCGACGAGCTGTTGTTTGAGAGGAAGATCTATCAGCCAGGTTGTATCGTCGCCAACATACAGATCAGTTTCCAGTCTGACAAGGTATCTGAGTCATCCTCATTCATTTCGCAGGACGATTTGAAGGAACTCCTGCTGCAGCGCAGAGTGACACTCACGTTGATGCCTGTCTCAGATCCGAAAGCTGCTACCACCATTGCCGAGAACTATTATGTGCATGAGATCGTCCCTCAGATGGTCAGGGATTCCAAGAAGAATATGCTCTTTGTGAAATTGAACATGTTCAGCATGGACAAACTCATGACGCTCAACGAGTATAGCAAGGCTTACGTCACGAAGCGACTGGGCGCAGATATCCTGACCGCTGAGAGCAAGATTTTCGGATTCAAGAGTCCGTTGGTAAAGGTCAATACCGAAAACATGCAAAGCCTGGTGTACCCCAATGCTGCTCAACCAGGTACGAACAATGAATTCATCCAGCCTTACCTCGTGCAGTACAACGAGTCGTTCTACGACTTCATGGTCCGCGTCGCCAACCGTTGCGGCGAGTTCCTGATGTTCGAGGACGGACAGCTGATATTGGGTTTGCCGAAGAAATCCGAGCCGCAACTCATCAAGAACTACGCCTCGGTGTCCTATCAGAACATGTCAACCGCCCCACTCAACATCAAAGCCTTCACTCGCGACAGCGTCAAGAGTGAGAAGAAAGGTGAACTCAACAACAGTCCTGTAGAAAAAGACAAGACTGGCTATCCGGTAGGCACCTTCGGTACTGATTATACCTACAACTCTGAGCTGGCTCACGACGACTATATCTTCCCGATGTTCAAGGACAACTTCTCAAACTTTGGAAGAGTCATCGGTATGTACGACGCCAAGAGCGCCATCAGGAAGATCTCTCTCGACATCTTCTCGCAGATTGTTTCTAATTCCGATGATGCCTGGGAGGGACCCAAAGGCATCGCTAAAAGTACGGTGGTTAAGTATGGCATAGATTTAGCGTTTGCCAAATATAATGCCTCCCAAGCCAATGCCGGTGGTAACAAGGCTTGGGTGGATTGCTATAAGAACAAGCCACAGCAGTATGACGGCACCTCAGCTGTCCAATTCGGAACAGCCGCGAAAGAAGGTTGGTTGAAACTGGCCTACTATTCTCAGATTCGCAAAGGCGAAGAGGCTCAGCAGAAGAAAATCATGCACATCGATATGGGCACCAACATCATTCCTGCCAAACTCGGCGATCTGGTGACCATCGATAAGATTTCAGGCAAATTTATCGTCATACGCGTCCAGCAACAGTCGAACATCAGCAAGAAGACAGGAACCGTGCCTGGCAGCACAACTACCAAGATCGTGCAATCGCAGCAGATCGACGTCATTCCCGTCATTGAGACAGAAGATAAAGAAAAAGACCGTGTACTCCCTCCAGTCATCGAAGAGCCTGTCGTCAGGAAGTCTGGCCCACAGACGGCATTTATCGTCGAGAACAAGGATCCCAAGAATCAGGGTCGTGTACGTATTGCCTTCCCTTGGCAGGCCGTTGGCGATCCTATACTGCAGCATGACCTTAAAGAGGCAAAGGATGACCTGGAAAAGAAGACCGACATCACAAAAAAGGCCCAGGCCAAGCAGGAACAGCTGCAACAGAAGCTGGAAATGCAGAAAAATCAAAACAGGACATTGGCAAGAATTGAGGGATCACTTGTGTGGTATACCGATGTCAGGCAGCAGAAAGAGGTCTTCGAGAGGAAACATGAAGAGAACAAGGCCAAGCTGGAGGCCATCACCAAGCGTATCAACAAGATCAACGATAACCTGACTGACGATACGAACCCCGACTCGCTGGCCAGCAAACTGGAGGCTGCTGCCAAAGACCCGGATCAAAAGGAAAAAGAGGACGCTCTCTTGAAAGAGAAAGTCCAGCAGGAGGAAGAGTGTCAGAAGCTGAAAGTTGAAAAAGAGGTGCTGGAAGGCGCCGAAGAGGACCTGAAAGCTTATAGCAGCAGTAGTTCCGACACCCCGATGGAATTCCTGAGAAAGAGACAGGAGAAAAGAACTGAAAATAGCATCGAAACGACCAAGAGCCTCCTGAAAGATGCTGAGCAGGAAGTCTGTACCGCCCAGAAAGCTCAGGACGAGTCGGAAGCCGTTGTCAAGAAGCTGTCCAAGAAATGGGAAGTATTGCTCTCAGAGGTGGCCTCACCTTGGGTACGCGTAGCCATGCCTATGGCCACCCAGGAAGGCGGTGTATATTTCAAGCCGCGTCAAGGTGATGAGGTGATGGTGAACTTCGACTGCGACAATATTGAGCGCCCCTACGTCACGGGTAGCCTCTACTCAAAGGAGCACGTCCGCCCCGATGAGAGTATGGTTATCAAGTCGCCCAGCGGCCAGAGAATCTCATTCGATATTGCAGAAAACGACGGTAAGTTCGTTCAGACCCTTACCCCAATGCTCAGCAAACTGGGTACCTATATCCCCGGCTTAGGCAAGAATCTCACGTTTGGTAAGGATGCCCGCAAACTGTGTGGCGGTATCAATATCACCGATGAGTTCGGCATGTTCTCTGTCAACATGTCATCCACTAAACGTAGCGTGAATATCTCCTCCCCCTTTGGTACGGTAGGCATCAACGCCTTCACAGGTATCTCCATCAGCGCACCTAATGGTGATGTCAAGATCAAGGGTAAGAACGTATCCATCGAAGCCGGCAATAACCTGCGACTGATCTCAGGCACCAACGTGACCAATGAGAACAGCGCACCCGAGCCGGATAACGACAATCACGGAGCTGATGATGGCGACGGCTTCAAGCACCCGGATCCTACTTTCGGGAAAAAACTCTGGGGCTGGACAAAGAAAGCTGGAAGCGCCGTTGGAGGTGCCATTGCCGACGGTGCCAAGATGGCAAAGGAAAATGCCATAGATACCGCCAAGAGCAAAGCCAAAGAAGCCACGGGCCAGTTCCAGGTGGTGGATATGTATCTGCTCCGCTGTCTGGCTGATGTATTCCTCCGCCCCATCGAAGGTACACTCTTGGTTAAGTCACGCAACTACCTCATGCTTGAGGCAGGCAAAGGCAGAGCCGAGGTGCCTGTTGACAAATACAGCAAGGCCTGGCAGGATCGTCTGGTGGTGGAGAAAGACCCGGAGAAACAGATCTTCTATGCCAAGACTTCGGCCTACATCAGTCGTATCAACCAGAAGGTTGGCAACTTCTGCAACGACTACGCCAAACTGCGTGAGGAGGCCCTCAAGTCGCAGACGAGCTATAACACCTACCTGAATTCTGTATGGAAGAAAGGCGCTGACGGTAAGCCTCAAGTCAGGGAACAGGGCTTCAAGGCTGCTGCTGGTGAATTCAAGTATAACGACGAGAAAGGCCAGGGCGGCACCATCAACCTCGATGTGTTCAACCATACGAAATTGAAAGGTATGGAGAAAGACCGCCAACCCATCAAGGGTATCAATGGCGAGAAACTGGTAACCGTCAAAGATGTTGAGCTCTACATGAAGCCCGCCATGGATCACTTCGGACATGCCGTCTGGGCACTCCACAAACATGTGCTCGACTTCAAGAACTGCATCAACGACGATACCATCAAGGCCATCAATGATGCCACATTGGGCCGCAAAGAGGATCAGGCTACCAAGTGGATCGACAACGCGTTCAAGAAGGCCATCTTCGCCGCTAACAAATCTGAATTGGAGACGCTGATCCATAATTGGCATAACAACTTTGGCGATACCAATAAAGGCCCCGGAGCGCTCTTCCTCAAGCCCAGCTGTCCTGCCGGATTCGATGCATTTATTAATCCCAAGCGCCTCAAGCGCTGGCTCGTGGCCTTGTTCCTCCTTGAACTCTTCAAGAGTGAGGAGAACCTGCTTCCGCCTCAATTGGGTGTAGCCAAAGGTAAGCCAGGCAAATTCATCACCATCTGTTACGACAAGGTTGATCTCAAACTAGTCGATGAGAATTGGGCCGAAGTAGCCCGTCTCGCCCCCAAAAGGAGCATCATCAACAAGTATATGACGAAAATCGCCAATGGCTTGATCGACGCTGTCGGTGTGAAGCAGGCCTATTCACAGATGTTCAATACCGAGAAGCCCAAGTTGGGATGGGATCGAAGAGTATGGGACGGAAAAGGCGGAAAGATTATCTTCTCCGACGAGAAGGGTTCCACTTGCAGGTTTGAAAAAGAAAGCATCAAGACTTGGGTTCATGCCGACCTCGGCAATGAGGGCATGCTCAAGAACGCAATTATCAACACCAAATAAATAGTAAAGATTATGGCAGATTCAGTATATAAGAGTTGGGATGAGAAAATCGACGAACTGACCTCAGGCGACTTCAAGGAAGGCGTTCTGAAAGCCATTCGCCAGTTGAAGGACGAGATTTATAACCTCAAGGTCGATAACTTCAACCAGTCGATGGGCAAATTGATCCGCGATGACAAGCGCATCGTCCTCTCCGCCCCCGAGATTATCATCGGTGACGTCAACTTTGGAGGTGTGCTGAACCCTGACGCCCATTCGAGCGTGATCATCAAGGGCAATGATGTCAGCATGCAAGGTGCCGGCAACTTGGGAAAGATCGACATGCGTGCACCTATCATTGAACAGATAGCCGAGAATCCCGGCATCGATGGCAACGAGCACATCATCGGCGACGTATCCAGTCTCATCTCCCAGGCAGCCAACATCACCATCCAGAGCGACCGCGTGCAGAAAGACGGAGCTTTCCCCGCTGTCAACAGCATCACGGAAGGCGGCATCCGGATCAACTCCGACTCCCAGGTGGATCTGACGGCTATCCAAAGCCTCGACGGACTCAAAGCCCGGATCGAAGAACAGATCCAGACGCTCAAGGGCTCCAAAGAGCAGATCGACGCACAAGTGAAGACTGCCCAAGAGGAATTCAAGACCCAGCGTCAGGCAATCGATGAACTGCTGGAGAAGAAGAGCAAGCTCGGCGATGGCGACGACTGCATACGTACCGACTATCTCGACATGGACTCGCTGAACGATGAGATCGAGGATCTCTCAAAGGCCCTCTCCGAGAGCATCTACAAATACTCCAACCTGCTGTCGATGCAGGGCGAGACCCAGCGGCTGCTCAAGTACTTCCAGGCCAGGAAGGAAGAGATCGCCAAGACCAGCGACGACCAGTTCAAGAAAGATTCCACCTTCTCCTCCGTCAATATCGTCAGCGAGACGGTAAACCTGTCGGCCATGGACGGCGACGGTAACGTACGCACCAATCCCGAAGCCGGTATCAACATCCTGACGAACACCATGAACATCATGGGCGACCACGATGAGAAAGGCTCCCTGCTCGAAGGCAACAGTCTCAAGGTGAACATGAAGAATGTCGATATCACCACCTCTGGCGCAACCAACATGGAGGCCGACGACAAGGATGTACTCACGAAGGCGCAATACCAGAACGAGGGCGATGTGATTATCCGCTCCAAGAACATCACGCTCGAGAGCGTCGATTACGAGATTGCCGAGAAGAAATACAAGGAAAAGGGCCTTACCGCCGACGGCAAGATCCTGCTCCGCTCCAAGACCATCGAGGCCTCGACCGTCAACGCCAAGGATGTCGATGTCGATGAGAAGGGTAAGCTGACCAAGGCCACCTACACCTCTGAGGGCGATGTCATCATCAACTCCAAGACCGTCTCCGTGAAAGCTGTTGACACGCAGCTCGACGGCGGCGAAACCAAGGAGACGGCCCTCACGAAGGACAGCAGCTTCAGCGTCCGTGCCGAGAAGAACAGCTTCTCCGCCACCGACACCGAAGGCAAGGCTACCGGCAGCATGAGTATCAACGCCAAGTCTATCGACGTGAAGGCGATGGATGTGGAGAAAGAGAAGCGAACCGACAGCAAGCTGGCTGAGGGCGGTGTCATCAAGACCGTGGCAGAAAAGATGTATGTGGGTGCCTTCTCGAAAGACCTCAAGAGCAAGAAGCTGCAGGCTCAGAGCGAGGAGATCGGCCTCTTTGCCGACAACACACTCGAGGCCCAGCAGGGCGAAGCCAAGGCCGTGGTTCAGCTCTCCGACGGAAAGACAGCCGTCAGCGGCAGCGAGACCAACCTCTACGGCAAGACCACCATCAATGCCGATACCGAGATCAAGTGCAGCCTGAAGGTGCCCAAGGCTACCGTGGATAACCTGGAGGCCAAGTCATCGTTCAACTCACCCAACATCAGCGACGGCATGGGCGCAGGTGCCCCAGGCTCAGGCGGTAACCTGAGTGCCAAGCTGAAGACGGAGGATGCCCCCAAAGAGTGAAACGGAAATCATAGTATCAACAAGGTAAAGCATAAAAAGACATATGAATAAATTTTCAGAAACAGAGATCAAGTCATTTGAGAAAAAGTTAGGCAGCTACCATTACCTGCTCACCTTCCGTTATTCAAACCTCTGCGTCAAGGCCGACCCCATGTCGCTGTTGCCGGTAACCGTCACCGTGGGCAATATGGAGCGTAACATCGAGGATGTGGCCGAGGTGGTACAGATGGACGACTTCCATCTGGCTGTCATGCCCAAGCGCATGGACGTGATCCGCGACGTGCAGGAAGGCATCTTCGAGGCCCATCCGGAATTCAAGACAAGCCAGGAGCAGATGGAAGAAGACGATGCCAACAGCAAGTTCCTGCTCTGCGAGATGCCGCCGGTTGACAAAAAGCGTCACGACCTGCTGACCGAGGCCACCAAGAGCCTCTACGAAGAGTGCAAGGCACGCATGGATGCCATTCTGCTCGAAGAGAAGAAAATCTTCGTTGAACTGCTCGCCGAAGATCCGGAGAGCCTCCAGGAAACGGTCGATCAGATCAACAAGAAACACAGCGATGCCGTCAGCGACATTCAGGAACTGCGCGACAAGAAACTCGACGAGATCGAAGAAGCCTACGCGAAATATCAGGAAGACCATCCACAGACTGATGCGGAAGATGGCGACTTAGACGTTACCCATAGCATGCACCTGGGCGACGAAGAAGATGAATAAGCTCAGATGCCCGCCCCGTCAATAAAGTCAGCATCTATAGCCTTCGACTGCAGGATCCTGGAATTGGGCGGCACACTATGCGTCAGCCAGATGTTACCGCCGATCGTAGAATGATGTCCGATGGTGATACGTCCCAGGATCGAAGCATTTGAATAGACCGTCACGTGATCCTCGATGATCGGGTGACGCGGTATATTCAGCATATTACCCTGCTCATCATACTTGAAGCTCTTGGCACCCAGCGTCACACCCTGATACAAGGTCACGTGGTTGCCGATGATCGTCGTCTCTCCGATCACCACGCCTGTGCCGTGGTCGATCGCGAAATACTCGCCGATCTGCGCGCCCGGGTGGATGTCAATACCCGTCTTCGAGTGGGCCTGTTCCGTAATGATACGCGGTATCACGGGCACCTTCAGCTCGTGCAGCTTATGGGCAATACGGTAATGCGTCATGGCGTTCATACAGGGGTAGCAGAAGATCACCTCACCATAGTTTGGTGCAGCAGGATCATTGTCAAACATCGCCTGCACGTCGGTATAAAGCAGTCGCTTGATCTCCGGCAGCGTGTTAACAAACGCCAATGCCAGTCGCTCTGCCTCCGTATACACCTGTTCCTTCGTGCGGATGGCCTCGCAGTCCTCACAAAATTGCAGTCCGTGTGCGATCTGTTTCGTGAGCAGCGTCACCAGCTCCTCCATGTGCACACCGATATAATAGGAGCGGATCGCCTCGTCGGGCTGACGCTTATTGAAATAGTCGGGGAAGATGATACGCTTGGCCAGCGTAATGATCTGCTTCACCTGATCCACAGAGGGCAACGGCGCCTCGGTGGCCGGCATCATACCCACCTCCTGTTCAGACAGTTTCGACAAGAGCGCCACGTTCTGGCGCACCACGTCGTTCACCTGTTTCTTGTCCATCATAACAGCCTAATTTTATTTATTTTGGGTGCAAAGATACGAATAAGCGAGCAAAATACCAAAATTTCCCAGATTTAATTCCAGCAATTGCTACATTTAAATGTAACAAGTTCCAGAATTAAATCCCGCAAATGACAGATCTTAGGTCGAATAATTCGAGCCCTAAAGCGGAATCCACATCCAGAAGATAGAGCCTTTACCCTTGCCTTCTGATATCACGCCGATGTCGCCATGACAGGCATCGGTGAAGGCCTTACAGATGGAGAGGCCGAGACCGGTACCCTGCACAAAGTCATCGACTTTGAAGAAGCGCTCGAAGATCTTCTGCTGAGACTCCGGGGAGATGCCGGCACCCGTATCTTCACAGTAGGCATATAAGCCCTCACGCTGCTGACCCTCAACGGTTCTGGTCTCAGTATGGTAGCCCAGTTTGATGTGACCCTGATGGGTATATTTCACGGCATTGGTCACGAAGTTGGTGATGACCTGCGCCATGCGATCAACATCGACCTTGATCGGAAGCGTGGTATAAGGATTGTCTTTGATGAACTCCACGCCTGGCTCCTGTACCCTGGGGCGCAACGACTCAAACAGCTCATTGAACGACTTGGCAAAATCGACCTCAACGGGACGGATATCCATGTGACCCGACTCGAGCGAGGAAGCCGTCAGGATATCGTTGATCAGGCGCAGCAGCATGTCGCAGTTGTTCTTAATGATCTGGATGACTTCTTTTTTCTCTTCTACACCAGGCAGCGACGACAGCACTTCGGAGAAGCCCACAATCGCGTTGATAGGCGTACGGATCTCATGCGTCATGTTCGCCAGGAACAATGTCTTCATCTCTCCTGACTCACGCGCGCGCTTCGTCTCCTTGCGCAGCTGATCCTGCTTGTGCATCAGGTCGTTGATGTTTCGCCAGACGCCGAAGGCACCCAACAGCTTTCCGTCTTTGTCGTATTCAGGGATACAGTTGATCTGCACCCACTGATTCTCCGTGGAGCTCTGCGTCACCATCGGACGCATCTGACCCACATAGACCTGCGGTTTCTTCAGGGCCTCTGTGGGGTTAGACAGGGCCTTGACGAATTCATTATCCTGATCGACGAAGATCTTCTGCATCTGCTGCAGGTTGAACGAACGAACCACAGTGTTCAGACCATTATAGAATTCCAAGGTATCGCGTTCGAGGCTGATGCGCCAGGTCTGCATCTTCGAGGCCTCCAACATATAGCGCAGCTCGGCCTCGTAGTTCTGGATGGCCTCGTTCATCTGCTTCATCCGGGCATCATTGTCCAGCACGTTGAGGTACATGTTACGTTCCTCCGTCACGAGATATACATCAGTTTGTCATGCTCATCGTAGATGGGGTGGACGCTGATCTCCAGATACACACGCATGTTACGCTCTGGAATGACACTCAACGAACAGGCCCAGTAGTCTTCAGGATGCACATGATCGAGCACCTCGTTGAAGGGCGTCATATCAAAGAGGTTCACCTTCGAGAAGAACGCATCGCCCGTATCGCTGTCGAAGTTACATATCTTACGCATGATGCGGTTGGCGTCGATGAGCCAGCCGTCGGGGGTGTAGAACGACATGCCGATGATAGAGTTCTCGAAGATCGACCTGTATCGCTCCGACACCTGCTCCACCTCGCGCTCTTTCCGCTTCGTCTCCGTCTCGTCGTTAATGGTGGCGATGATGTTCACGGGCTTGCCGTCCTCATATTCGGCAATGGCGCGCAGATAGAAATCGTGCCAGTCGGGCTCGCCCTGTCCCGTATAGTTGTAGTTCCAGCGGTAATGGCATTCGGCCTCCATGTCGGTGCCGTCGCTCAGCCGCCGGATGAAGGAGCGGAACTTCTCGCAGTCGTCGGGATGGACATAGTTATAACACACCTCTATACCCACATTATTGCCGAACATCGCCTTGCCGTGCAGGTCATAGACACGGTTCTCCTTCAAGTCGAAACACATCACGTGGTTGCCAGTGATGTTGAGCGCCATCGTCATGGCCTGCTGCTCGTCAAACATGATATTCATCTTCATACTCAATTCTCCCTTTTCTTTTCAATGACAGAGGCCGTGCAAGGTATCGACACCCATATACTCGTGCCCTTACCGTAGTCTGACTGTATCTCGATGGAACCGCCCATCTGCTTGGTCATCAGCTGCACGATGGGCAGGTCGAGGCCTGAGCCGATCAGTCCGCCATCCTCATGACGTGCGAAATGGTCGAAGATGTGAGGCGCTATCTCTGCCGTAAATCCGGAACCCGTATCTTCGAAGCGGATCGTCAGTTCCCCACGATGATACTCGTAACTGACGGTGATCGAGCCGTGGGTGGTCATCAGGGTGGAAAGATTGCACAGACGCTGGATGATCATCGACACATGACTGCTGTCGATATCCACCAGCAGTTTGTTGTAGGGCTGCACGATGACAGACTGCACACCTGGCTTGATGTTCGACAGGCCGTTCTGGCAATACCCCTCGAAGGCAAAGGCGAAATCCACCGACTCCTTCTTGTATTCCTCCATATTGGCCTCCAGGCGCGAGATATAAAGCACGTCGTTCACCACCAGCAACAGTTCGTTGGTGCTGTTTCTGATCTGGTCGATGAAGAAAGGTTCGTCGCTCTCGTCATGATCACTGGTAAAGAGTCCTGCATAGCCGATGATGTTGTTCAGCGGTGTACGGATCTCATAACTCATATTCGTGAGGAAGGCCTGTTTCAGCAACTCCGTCTCCTGTGCCTTCTTCGTCTCCACAGCCAACTGCTGCTCCGTCGCCACCATATCGGTGATGTCACGATAGGTGCCGAAGTAGCGATCCACCTCTCCTTTCTCATTCAGCATCGGCACCATGTTGAAGAGCAGCCATATCTGTCGGCCCTTCTTGTCGCGTATCTCTATCTCGATAGCCTGCATGATGCCGCGCTTCGTCAGGTGATCCATCCTGTTCAGCGCACTGTTCACCGTTCTGCGGAAGCGCAGCGTGGCCAGGCGGATACAGCGCAGTTGCGACATACGCAGTGTCTTCTTCGTCTCACGGTTGATCAGTTCAAACGTATAGGAGTGGGGATAATAGTTCACCAGCTGCACACCGCTCACGCTCAGGGCGTAGTCGATGTTGGAGATATACTGCTGGATGCTTTCCGTGCCCTGCTGCAGCTGTCTGATGCCGGCCTGCTGGCGGTGGTAGGAGTTCACCATCTCCGAGATGTCACGGCCCGACATATAGACGCCCTCCAGCTCACCCTGCAGGTTGCGGATGGCGTTGATGGTGGATTCATAATACATCTTTCCCTCCAGGCCGAACTCCTCCAGCCGGTATTCCGGCAGACCAAACTCGCTGAAGTCGATGATGCTGCCCGTCAGCGTGTTCGTCATCTCATTCAGCGGTATCTGACTGTAGAAGGGGTTGTTCTTCAGGAGGAAGCTGCCGTCGAGCACCTGCTCACGGTTCTTCACGTTGAACGACTTGCAGGCCCGTTCGTTCAGGTCGGTCAGCACACCGTTCTTGTCGTAGTAGAGCATATCAAGCAGCGACGAGTTGAAGATCGTGTGATAACGCGCCAGCAACTGGTTGATCTTCTCCTGCCGCTGATACTCTTCCGTCACGTCGTGCTGAATAGCCATCAACGAGGTGGGCAGGCCATCGACACCTCGACTCATCACCGAGAAGGAGATCTCATAATGTTTGCAGTCCGACTCCCTTCCCGCCCTACTCCGTATGCTCACCTTCCCCGTATCCATCTTACCTTCGCAGATGGCGAAGACCATCGCACGCATCTGATCCAGGTCGTCACGATGAAAGAAAAGGGCGAAATCGGCAGGGTTGTATTCACGCTCGTAGTCGCCTGCCTCCGACAGGTAACAGCAATGGCGTGTCGTAGGGTCGTAAAACCAAAGGCGCAGCTTACTGGTCTTCATGATCAGCGCCAAACGAGCCTTCTGTTTTTGATTCTCAACTTCTTGATTCATGAGATGGTCAATAGTTGTTTTAGTCTTATTAATTTTCAAATTGGTGGAGCTGGAGGCAGCCAAACTAAACTCTGCAATTCCTTGTAAAAGCATGTAAGGTCATACCTTCACTCCTTTTGTTTTTGCAAAAATAGCTCAAATTTGGCACATTTTTGTCAAGTAAGATGGTTTTTTAAGTTTTATTTGCTTTTGCAAGATAAAAATGAACCCTATAACTTTGCAGAAGTTCTTGGGGACGCTTGTCATTTTGAGACGAAAAAGCTATACGGTTCTATTCCGACTCATTGACATGGGACATTCTCACAAGGTGTCTAAATAGCCGTCTCTTAGGAATACGATCTACAGGACATTTTGGTACAACATAAACAGTAGTCCTTAATAGCGGAAACCCTTTGGGGACGCTGCTTGGGGACGCTAAAAGCATATTAACATCCTTAAACTACGAGGGATATTTCTGAACCCTACTACCTTAACGTATTTTCAGTAAAAATACGGTCATTTCCCGTTCAAAACGCCAAAAATGTCAAGAAAATAGATTGCGAGTGGATTGACTGGAGTTTGTGTAAAACAAGAGTCCCCATACACATTATAAATAACAACTTAAAATTCAAGTAAAGATGAGTAATTCTTTCTCTGACGGACGCAGCAGGTTATAGTCATGAATTACCTCCTTCACTTCCGTCAGCTCTTCTATCAGCTGCGGGTCTACGGCGGAATATATTTCACCCGCCAGCATTCTCTCTTTTTCAGTCATCGTCTCGTTGCTACAATTCATAAACTTTCCAAATATATTGGCAAAGATAAGGCTGAGAGAACTTGCCGTAGCCCATTTCAGCAGGGATGTAAATCTCCCACTTGTCGCTGATGTGCATCTGCTGAATGGTCCAGCCATTCCTTGTTGGCCTGTATGTATTCTCGTTTTGCCATAAATCCTAAACTATCCTAATATTCGGTGCAAAGGTACAAAAAATATAAGATATTTGACTATCTTTGCAAAGTGAATTAAGAAGAATTATTAGAAATAATGATGAAGAAGATAGCAATTCCAACACGTGAGGATATGGTCGATGACCACTTTGGCCACTGTGCCTATTATACCGTAGTTACGCTTGATGAGCAGAATCAGATTGTGAACCAGGAACGTCTGGATTCGCCAGAAGGATGCGGATGCAAATCGAATATTGCCTCTTTCATGCAGGAAATAGGAATCACTCTGATGCTTGCTGGTAACATGGGCATGGGTGCCTATAACAAGCTGTCAGCCCACGGTATTACCGTCATCAGAGGTTGTCATGGTAAAGTGGATGATGTGCTCAGGTCTTATCAAAACGGAGAACTACAGGATTCTTTAGAATCTTGCGACCATCATGATTGTACTCACCATGAAGAGAAGCCTGTGTATGTAATTCCATCCTTTGGCAAAAAATAATAACGATAATTTAAATATGAGTACACTCACAACTGTTTTGGCAATTTGGAAAGCCATTGAGTCGCTGCATCCTGAGACGGAGGTATGGGAAACTTACACCCCGTACTTCGACCGTCGCAACATCCACTTCTACATCAACCGCTTAGGATTCCATGCCGTTGAGTTTTTCAATGAGCATCATCCAGACCCGCACATGCCCGAGCAGTTCTTGGACAAGCCAAGCGGCAGAGCCGAGCGTGACCAGGAAGATGGACTGTTCAAGTTTGAAAAATGCGTTTAAGCGAGCACAGAGCTAAGCTTGCTTAAGCTATATCGAGCGTGAGCATTTTGGACGAAAGTCAAAAGAGAATGAAATAAAACAAATACAATTATGAAGATAAAAGACATTTTGTTTATGGCAGCAGTAGCAACAACTCTGACAGGTTGCGGCAGTAAAGAAAGTAAGGTCGAGACAACCGACTTCGTGGACGATGTAAAGGTGGCACTTGCCGATAGTGGGCGCATCGACCTGAGTTAAAGCCTTTGAGGTCAAAGGTGACACCATTGCCATCACCACCGCTCCGCATACCGACCTGTGGCAGCGCACGTACTATCACTTCCAGAACGACAATGCCCCTGTGCTGCAGATGAAGACAAAGGAGAAATTCTTCAGCTTCGTTGTGAAGACCGACTTCACGCAGAGCCATCAGCGCTTTGACCAGTGCGGCATCGTGATGTATCTCGACAGCGAGAACTGGCTGAAAGGGTCTGTGGAATACGAGAACGACGAGTTCCAGCACTTAGGCAGTGTGGCTACAAACAAGGGCTATTCCGATTGGGCTACGACAGCCATCCCTGCCGATGTCAAGACGATGTGGTATCGTTTCTCGCGCCGCGAGGATGACTACTGCGTAGAGTGCTCAACGGACGGCGAGAACTTCAGTCAGATGCGCATCTGCCACATGTATGCCGCAGCCGATGAAATCCAGTTCGGCATCTATGCTTGTTCGCCCGAGGAATCATCATTCACCGCCCTCTTTTCAGACATGAAGATTACCGAGTGTGCCTGGAAGGCTCACGACGGCCAGCAGCCGGATGAAGAATAGCATTAAATTAATTGACATTTAGAGTAATTATTAATTCGTGCTTTTGGGCAAAACTAATGTTATATTGAACAATATTTTTCAAATAATTATGGACAACAAACATCTAAAACTGAATGCTAATCTCATTGTAGCGGCACTTCAGAAACCGGCTTCGGAATTTACGAAAGCCGACATCATCGACTACATCGTTAATAACGACATCCGCATGGTGAACTTCATGTATCCTGGCGGCGACGGTAAGTTAAAGACGCTGAACTTCGTCATCAACGACCTCGACTACCTCGAGACCATCCTCACCTGCGGCGAGCGTGTGGACGGTTCGAGCCTGTTCAGTTTTATCCAGGCCGGCTCAAGCGATCTCTATGTGCTGCCCCGTTTCCGCACGGCCTTCGTCGATCCGTTTGCTGAGATACCCACCGTGTCGCTACTCTGTTCCTACTTCGATAAGGACGGC
>CADCBZ010000044.1 GCA_902799765.1 uncultured Prevotellaceae bacterium | reverse complement strand
CACCCACGAGATGCACGATATTCCCGATGATACCTCGTTCCTCGAGATGCTCGACATCCTGAACGAGGAGCTCATCAACGAAGGCAAGGAGCCCTTCGTGTTCGATCACGACTGCCGCGAGGGTATCTGCGGTATGTGCTCGCTGTATATTAACGGTACGCCTCACGGCAAGACAGAGCGCGGTGCTACCACCTGTCAGCTCTACATGCGCCGCTTCAACGATGGTGATGTGATCACTGTTGAGCCTTGGCGTTCAGCTGCCTTCCCCGTGATTAAAGACTGTATGGTTGACCGCAATGCCTTCGATAAGATCATCCAGGCTGGTGGTTACACTACAATCCGCACAGGTCAGGCTCAGGATGCCAACGCTATCCTGATTCCTAAAGAGGATGCTGACGAGGCTATGGACTGCGCATCTTGCATCGGCTGTGGCGCTTGCGTCGCTGCTTGTAAGAACGGTTCAGCCATGCTGTTCGTATCATCGAAGGTCAGCCAGCTCGCTCTGCTTCCGCAGGGTCGCGTAGAGGCTGCTCGTCGTGTGAAGAACATGATCGCCAAGATGGACGAACTCGGCTTCGGTAACTGCACCAACACTCGCGCCTGCGAGGCCGTCTGCCCGAAGAACGAGACCATCGCCAACATCGCTCGCCTCAACCGCGAGATGATCAAGGCTAAGCTTGCCGACTAAAACCATCTATCGGTAATGGGGGCTATCGTGTCCCCATTACCTTATTTATTATATAGGAATAACGAAAATTATAAATATTATGAATAAAAACGAAAGATTTGTTATCACTATTAATCGTGAGTTGGGCAGCGGTGGCCGTACCGTCGGGCGCATATTGGCTGAAAAGCTGGGTGTGCCATACTATGACAAGGCGCTTGCTAAGCCTTTGGAAGAGAAGTTTGATATGACATTAGATCAAATAGAGCAACTGAAAGGCAATAACCGCAGTTGGTGGGAAGAAATCAAACGTGTGTTGATTTTGGGAGAAGCAGCAGCCAACTCTTCCGAGCATTACGATGAGGAAAATAAAAAATATGTGACTTCCGAGGCTGTGTTGAAGGCTGAAAAGGAAATCTTACATAGTATTGCCAATGAGGAGTCGTGTGTCATAGCTGGTCGTTCTGCTTTCTTTGTTATGAATGACAATCATAATCGTCTGAACATACTCATTCAGGCCTCTATGGAGCATCGCTTGGAGCGTGTTATGGCTAAGCAGGGTCTTAGTGAGAAGGAAGCAAAGAAGGTCATCAAGGAGGTAGACGAGACGCGAGAGGAGTATATGAAGAACAACGCCCACACCTCTCGTTACGACACTCGTAACTACGATCTGGTCATTTCTATGGATGGCAAGACTGAGGAAGAGGCCGTCAATGTCATTTTAGCATACATTGGCTAATTAACGATTCACCTTATTAATAAATAGCGTCGCAGGTAAGAGATCTGCGGCGCTATTTTGTTCTGTATGTTGCTGTGCCACAGCAACACACCCAACGCTCAACCTTCACAAATCGCTCTCGCCATTTCGTTAAGCTCCAAGCATTGCCCCCTCTTAATGAGAATTCTCTCATTATGGTGCTCCCAAGGGGCCAGTATCAGCAATTGCCCTCTGGCGCAGGCATCCATCCTCATTCCCCCAGGCTTTGCTAAATCCGTGAAGCCATTCTCCTGTAGATAAATCAACGGCAATCCCTTTTCAAAAGCAACTCTCATAATCGCCTTCTCACCCATAGAGATAGCTGGCGACACCAGTACCGCTCCTTGCCTTGCAGCCCAGAGGCATTCCTTAATCCTAACCTTCAGTTCCTCCTCGCTGATGCTCCTCGAACATTGCACTTGCAGCTTTAACGGCCTTTGGAGTAAAAACCGATTTCCAATAGCCGAAAAGCTAATCCCCGCATACGTCAGCCCCCTCTGTACTCTAAAGAGGTCTGGATTCTCGCGTTTCATCAGTAATCGCCTTGGGTTATCCTTCAGATAATTTAGCCATCGCTCCAGCTGCCCCTCCCTCAGCAAAATCTGATCATTAAAGCCCTTCGCAAACAGCAGCCCATTGTCGCGGCTCTGTTGTGCATGTTGCTGTGCCACAGCAACAAACTCCTCCGTCATCAGCTCCCTAAACGCCTGATTACAAGCCTGCTTAACCCCCAGCAGCACCTTCCCTAACGGCTTCTCCATCTGCGCCCTTACAAATAGTATCGCATGCAGATGGTCAGGCATCATCTGTAGCGCCACCACCTTCACCTCTGGATGATGACTGCTAATCGATCTCCATATCCCTGCAACAGCCTCTCCAAGCGGCGACAACTCTATATGAGGCGCCTCTGGCGAAGGCTCAATAGCCTCGCTTCTCCCCATCACCTTACCAAAGAGCGCTTTCCGCCCCTCCGTCACCATTGTAACCATATACATACGCCGAGCGGTGTAGTCATGATCCAAACACCGTCGTTGCATCGAGGCTTTCTTCTCCCCCGCAAATGCTTTCCTGCTTTCAAACTTTGCTCGCTGGTCTTTCATACTTATTTAAGATTTGATGCAGCAAAGGTAGTTGTTTTTTCCTTAAACTCCAACACATTCTGTATTTTTTATGCTTAATGATGCCATTATTCGGAAATTATTCGTATATTTGCCCCATTAACGATAAACAAGAAGTTAAATGAAGCAACAAAAATGGCCGAGAAGGATAAAATGCTCTGGGAGGCAATTGATGCTCTAGACAGGAAGCTTGACGCAAGTAACTACAAGAAGGATTCTCAGCTCTTGTTGATTTATCGTCAGCACGGCAACGCAGCTATACATCAGCTTTTTGCCGACTCATGTTATAATGATTGCATGAAGTATCGCACGAAGTACGGAAAGGAGGTTGCGGAATGAACTACTACTTACTCATTGGTTTGGAGGACTTCATCGACCACATTGGATGTATCCGCGATCGAGGAATTGCTTTCTGGAAGAAAGCGAATAAGAAGATGCAACGTGGTGATATCGTCTATCTTTTTATTTCCGACCACGAGCATGATAAAATCATGTATCGTCTTGAGGTTACTGACACAGATTGCGAAAGAACGGATAAACAATACTGGAGACAGACTTTCGTTCCAGATATGCATTGTTTTGTCCTGACAAATACTGCGGCAAAATTCGACGGCGAGGGTCTTGGACGTGATGAACTTGAAGCTCACGGCATCAGCCGATATGTTCAATACAAGCGGCTCAGCAAGGAGCAGACCGAATGGATAGACGGATTTTTCAAATGAGTAATCACAGGTATAGATCTTTGGTTTCTTAAAAATGTGTGGAGGCATTCTGACCTCCACATTATTTTATAAAGAAATCCTTCATTTTCTGCGCACCCAGAATTTGTGGGAGCCGGAGCCTTTGGGGGCGATGGGGGAGGTGGGGGAAGAGGTTAGTTTGGAGAGCTCTCGCGAGGCTGCGCTGCGACTGAGGTGATTGAGGTTGGCGTAGTCTTGGAGAGTGATGAAGCCATGCTTGTCGATATGTTGCAGGGCGCGCTGCTGACGCTCTTCTGGGGTGTAAGGTGAGCGGGATGCGGCATTGCCCGATGTGCGTTCGAAGGTGTTCTCCTTGTTGATGGCCTTAATCAGCTTCTTGTCAACCTTGAAGTTCACGCCCTTTACCTTTACGTGATGATATTTCGTCTTTGGCTCTGATGCCTCCTGCTGAGCGACATTTTCCGCCTTTTCATCGGCAAATTCAAGGGCCAGTGAGAAGATGCCCAGATTATCGATCTTCATCGTGTGACCCATCGGGAGATAGTTCTTCATGACGACTCCTAATGTGTCAAGTACGCCACGAATCGTTGCCTGACTGAAGGCTGGCGAGTTGGTGTGAATGAGTTCAACCACCTTTTCGTAGTCGAATTCCGTATAGATCTGCATTTTAGGGAAGGTTCTTCCTTTTTTGCCGTTGCCCATACCTGCGGGCATTTCCTTGATTACATAATTTGCCATACTATTCTTATCTTTTTTCGTTTCAGACTTTGAAATCTCCATCCCAAACTTTGGTATTTACATCCCAAACTTTGAAACCTGCATCCCAAACTTTGAAACGGAAATTTGCTACAAAGATAATACTTTTTTCTTGAATAGCCAAATTAATTTTCAAAGATAGCTCTTTTTTTGGACTTATAGATCAGTCTTTCAGCGAGTAGGTGATGGTGGTCACGACGCGCAGCTTCTTGATATAAGGGGTGTTTTGGTCGCGATCTTCGATTTCGAACTGCCCTTGTCCGGCTGTCTGTATCTGACCTAGCTCCGATTTGCTGGCTTCGGCAAATTGCTCGGCAGTCTTCTGTGCGTTCTTGATAGCCTCGGCCATCATCTCTGGCTTCATCTGCTGGAATGAGGCGTATTCGTATTGAGGGTTGCTGTTATCGATGGCTACACCCTGTTTCAGCAACTCTGCCTGCTTGAATATGGCTTTGTTGACCTCCGCCACCTTATTTGTCGCCACAGTAATCGTGGTGGTGACGATATAGCGGAAGTTCTTCTGGTTGTCGCCCCATTCGCGAGCCTCCAAGTCGCTGATTGTTGGCGGATTCACCGTGATTTCCTTCTCTTCAAGACCGTTTTGTTGCAAGAACCTCTTAATCTTGTCTGTCTGGATATTGATGTTTTCATAGAGTATGGGCAGATCGTTGCCAGTTACCTTCGTGCCGATGCTCCACGTCACTTTATCTGCAGGCACTTCGCGCTCTGCCAGTCCTTTTACAGTTACATTACGGTCCTTGTTGGCAAAATTGTCGATGCCAGCCTTGATAAACCATCCCATACACAAGATGCCCAGTGCTATAAGGGCCGATGCAATAATCCGATTTTCTTTCATACCTTTCTATGTTTTATGATTTGACGTTGCAAAAGTGAGAATAATTTTTGTAATCCGAGAGGGAAAATCCCTATTTATATCGGTTAAATTCCCTATTCTTTCTTGCTTATTTGCGAAACAATGCGTATCTTTGTGGCGAAATCTACATAATAAATAAGGTATGGGTAAGTTTGAATTAATGGCGCTGCCGTATGCAGCAGAGGCTTTGGAGCCAGTGATCAGCCGTGAGACGATAGGTTTCCATCACGGAAAGCACTTGGCGGCTTATGTGAATAACCTGAATGGACTGTTGTCTGGCAGCGGTTTTGAGGAAGCAACGCTGGAGGAGATCGTCTGCAAAGCGACTGGTGGCATCTTGAATAATGCAGGACAGGTTCTAAACCACGAATTGTATTTCAGACAGTTTGCCGCTAAGCCAACAAAGGCAGAGCCAGCAGGTTCACTCGCTGAGGCTATCGTACGCGATTTTGGTTCGTTAGAGGTTTTTAAAGAAGAATTCCAGAAGAAGGGTGCAACCCTCTTTGGCAGCGGTTGGGTATGGCTTTCAGCAGATCAGAACGGCAAACTTGTCATCACTCAGGAGCCGAATGCGGCTAATCCTGTTCAGAAAGGCCTGAAACCACTGCTGACGTTTGATGTTTGGGAGCACGCTTACTACCTCGATTACCAGAATCGTCGTCCTGACCATCTCGCCGCCCTTTGGCAGATCATCGACTGGGATGTTATCGAGCTGCGTTATCAAAACAAATAGCGATATGGCTTGTAGTTCTGACTTTGTGCAGTACATCGCTGATCAGTGCGGTGGGGCTGGGGAGATTACGTTGAAGAAGATGTTTGGTGAATATGGCATCTACTGCAACGGGAAGATCTTCGGACTCATCTGCGACGACTGCTTTTATCTGAAGCCTACGGAGGAGGCTCGGAGGCTGTTACGAGCCGAGGATCTGCGTCCGCCTTACGAAGGGGCAAAGGATTATTTCTATATCGCAGATGTCGATGATCGTGATTATCTCTCGCAAATTGTCCGCGAGACTTGCAAAGTCCTGCCTGAGCCCAAGCCTAAGAAAAGACAATAGCCGATGATGAACGAGACTCAGAAGGGCTTTGTGCAGTTGCACCTGAGTGTGCTGTTGGCAGGTTTTACGGGCTTGTTTGGCAGGCTGATTACACTCAACGAGGTGGATATCGTGTGGTATCGGATGCTGTTCACGAGCGCGATTCTGCTGGTGTTTACGGGTCTGCCTCGCGTCGGATGGCGTAAGTTCCTGCAACTTTGTGGTTGTGGTGCCTTGTTGGGATTCCACTGGATTCTGTTCTATGGCTCTATCAAGGCTTCGAATGTCTCAATCGGCGTCATCTGCTTCTCGCTGATAGGCTTTTTTACGGCGCTGTTCGAGCCTCTCATTTTTAGGCGGCGTCTCTCTTGGCTTGAACTGTTCTTTTCGCTGATTACGGTGCTGGGTGTGTTCTGTATCTTCTCCTTCGATGCGCGTTATCGTTATGGCATCTCCATCGGTGTGGTGTCTTCCGCAGTCTGTGCCCTTTATGCCATTTGCAACAAGAAGGCGAGTGTGGGTGTGCGCAGTCGAACGGTGCTGATGTATCAGATGTCAGGAGGACTTGTGGCGATGTCGGCCATCATTCCGATTTATCTCCTCTTTTTCCCCAGTCCTCAGCCTGTCGTCGTCATCCCTGAGGGTTCAAACCTCTGGTTGATGCTTTGTCATGCTTTGTTCTGTACGGTTGGCATGTATCTGCTGCAGATCCAGGCGTTGAAGCGCCTTTCTGCCTTTACCGTCAATCTGACGTACAATCTCGAACCTTGTTATACCATCATCCTTGCCTTCCTCATCTTTGGCGAGGGGCGTGAGCTTAATTACTCCTTCTATATCGGCATCAGCCTGATTCTGCTCAGTGTTCTCCTTCAAACGAGGCGGGCTTTCGTGAAATAGATTATAAGACTAACAATATACATTATGGATAAGATACAGTTATGGGTCGATCATTTGTTGGAGACCTTTGGTTTAGAGGGAGACTGCGTGGCGTATATCAGTCATGCGGTTCTGGCGTTGATTGCTATTTTGCTTGCCGTTGTGGCAGGTCTGTTGTGTCGTAGGATACTGGTGCCCATTGTCTTGCGCTTGACAAAAAAGACTGGGGCTAAGTGGGATGATGTCATTTTCAATCGTAAGGTACTGCTTTCAGCTTGTAGCATCGTACCAGCCATCGTCATCTGGTTATTGCTGCCTTGGACGTTCTACGATTTTCCAACAGTTCATGAAGTGCTGGCTCGTCTTACTGCCATTTACATCACTGTGATGGCTGTGCGAACGTTGATCGTATTCGCAGACTCCTTTAAACTGCTGGAGGATGGGCCTCGAACAGCGCGTCAGCAGTATCTCTATTCTATCTGTGGTATTCTGAAGATCATCGTGATCTTCATTGCAGTTATCGTGGTTGTGGCTATCATCATCGATAAGGATCCTACCACCTTATTTGCGGGTCTGGGTGCTGCTTCTGCCATACTGATGCTGGCCTTCCAAGATACGATTAAGGGACTGGTGGCAGGTATCCGTCTCACCAATAATGACATGATTCATATTGGCGACTGGGTGACTGTACCTACTGCTGGTGCCAACGGAAGGGTGGAGGAGATCAGTCTGACGACGGTGAAGATACGCAACTTCGATAATACCATCATCACTGTGACGCCTCAGACATTGGTTGATGGCTCTTTCCAGAATTGGTTGGGAATGGAACAGCGTGAGGGTCGTAAACAGGTGCGCCAAGTCTATTTTGACTTCCGTTCGATTACCATTGATGATGATGCTGTAGCCAATATCACTAAGTTCAGGCAGCATATCGAACAATGGCTCCAGAAGCATCCGAAGGTGATCAGCGAGAAACCTGTGCTTGTGCGTCAGGCTGAGGCTACGCAGGCAGGCTGCTGTGTGGAGTTTATGTTCTGGTTGCGTTCGCAGGCGGCTATCGACTATGAGCATGACACCAGTGAGGTGATGGAGTATATCTATGGTGCCTGTTCGAAGTACGGTCTGAGAATCTACCAGCAGTTCCCTGGGCAGTGAATCTGAAATAATCAACACTAAATTTGTGTTTTTCAAAAAGATTGCTTACCTTTGCACCCTGATAACGCATTAGTCAGCCTAGCATGAAACAAACTCGATTTTTCCCCATTCTGCTGCTTCTTGCAGTGCTCATTACCACAGCCGTCTCATGTAAGCGTGACGGCGCTTCTGCCCGTCATTCTGGCGTGAGCTATGATTCTGTGTATGCAAGGTTTAGTGTAGCTCAAAGGTACTATAACAACGATCAGCATGACTCTCTGTTGATGGTTGCTCCTAAGACACTTGAATTCCTTCGTCAACAGAAAAATTGGCAGCTTTATTATATCCTGTGGCAATATCTGGCTGAAGATCATGTGTGGTTCAATGAATATGCAGATGCTATAGAGGAGGCACAAGCCATGCAGGAGGATGCTATTGAGCGCAACGACTCCTTTGGTCTCGCCTTGAGTTATGACGTGCAGGGTACGGCTTATGTGATGCAGGATGTCAAAGATGAGGCTAAGCGATGCTACAAGACGAGTATTAGTATATATCCGAAAGGTGGCAGAAAAGGGCCGTTAGTGAGTACTTATGGTAGTTATGCTGATTGCTTGTCGCTTCCTGAGGACAGTGCCGTTTACGACTCGCTATTAACAAATTGGGTTATCTTACTGAGTGACTTGCCTGCCTCTACAGATATTGATGATTTGCAGGCTTATGCCAGTTGGCATTTGAGCTATTACAGGGCAAAATTCACGTATCTCATTGGAATGGACAGTGTGGCTAAAGCTGCGCAGCTTATTGATTCGATTGAGTACTACATGAAGGCTTCTGGCAATGAACTTGTTGAACAAAACAATCTGCTCGCCCATCGTAGTGAACTGGCGATGGCACAAGGTAACTATCAAGCTGCATTGTACTATGCCACTGGATATCTAAAAGGTGCTGGCAATGATTTGGGTATCAAAAAGCTCGCTCTGAATAATCGTGCAAAGGTATATGAGAAGCTTGGCAACTTTCGTGAGGCACTGGCTGACATGCGAGCCTATGATTTGCTAAAGGACTCTATCATCAAGACAAGTAACCGTGAGCAGCTGAATCAGTTGAACAAGCGTTTCTCTTTGAATGAGCTTCAGTCGCAAAACAATCTGTTGAAGCAACGTTCCCGCTTTACTACTGGTGGTGTGGCGATGATTTTGAGTGTTATTGCCTTGCTTGTGTTCCTCGTGCTGAATAGCCGATGGAATCGCAGATTACAGATCAAGAATACGCAGTTGCAGCGTGAACGTAATGTGGTGGTGGCACAGAATAAACAGCTGGCTATAGAGCGAGATCATGCAGAGGCGGCTTCAAGGGCCAAGACCTCGTTTATGCAGAGTATGACCCACGAGATTCGTACACCGTTGAATGCCATCAGTGGTTTCACGCAGGTGCTCACCATGAAGGATATCGAACTGCCTGATGCCGAGCGGATGGACTTCTGCGAGCGTATCCAGGAGAACACCCGGCTTCTGACGACCATCCTTGATGACCTTCTCCTAATTTCCGATTTTGAGAGCAGTTCAGAACTGCCACCAGCAGAACCGTGTGTTGTTTCTGCCATCGTCGATCAGGCTGCAGATACAATCCGTTCTATTGTGGCAAAGACTGTAACGCTCGACTGTCAATGTACGTTGCCTGCTGATCAGACGATTGAATCCCATCCGCGTTTGATCCATATCGTCCTCTCCAAACTGCTTGATAATGCAGCCAAGTTCACGACTGTAGGCAGCATCACCCTCAAGGTGAGTCAGGAGGACGCTATGCTCCACTTCTCTGTAGAGGATACTGGTCCTGGTATTCCCCCAGACAAGAAGGAATATATCTTCGAGCGGTTCGCTAAACTTGATAGTTTTGCCCAGGGTACTGGTCTCGGACTGACCGTAGGCCGTATGATAGCAGAGCGCCTTGGTGGTACGCTGACCCTCGATACCGATTATACTAACGGTTCTAAGTTTGACTTGATTCTGCCTATCAAATGAGTATGAAAGAGAAAATATTAGCACTTGTAGGCTTTTCTGCACAGCGTCATAGCCTGAAGACCGAGATTGTTTCCGGCCTTACTACTTTTATTACGATGTCTTACATTCTGGCCCTTCTGCCTGCGATGTTTGCGCCCCTTGGTTCAAGAGGCTTTCCTGTCGATTCGTTGTTTACTGCCATAGCACTTGCAACGATTGTAGGCACGTTGCTGATGGCTTTCTTGGCCAAACGACCTTTTGGACAGGCCCCAGGACTGACACTGAATCTGTTTTTCATCGAGACCGTCTGCATTTCACTTGGTTATCCTTGGCAGTTTGCTCTCACTGCAGTTCTTTTGGAAGGTCTGCTCTTTGTACTCCTCTGTCTGAGCAACTTACGACAGATTATTTTCGAGATGGTGCCAACATCATTGAAACATGCCATCGCTGTAGGCATCGGTTTCTTCGTTGCCATGATTGGTTTTAAGAATAGTGGCATCTTGGCTGAAGGTACTATTTTCAATCATCTGGAGACACTGGCAAGTCCTTCTTCCATATTGTTTGTCATCGGTATAGTACTGACAGGTATCTTTGCCGTCATGCACCTGAAGGGTGGCCTTCTTCTGAGTATCGTTCTAACCACCCTTATCGGTATTCCTTTGGGTGTAACAATGATTCCTGATCATCTCTTTGATATGCCTACGTCGCCAGCCCCGCTTTTCTGCCAGTTCTCATGGGACTACCTGCTTACACCAGACCTTTGGGTCTGTGTACTCACCATGCTTTTCTTCGATGTGTTCGATAGCCTTGGTACTATCGTTGGTGTGATGGCTAGTTCAGGACTCATCCGTAAGAACGGTCGTATTCCATATATGCAGAATATCATGCTGAGTGATGCCTTAGGTACGATGGCTGGCGCTTGTCTTGGGTGTAGCACAGTGACCACCTATGTAGAGAGTGCCACAGGTGTTGCCGAGGGAGGTCGAACGGGCCTCACTGCCCTTGTGATTGCGTTATGTTTCGTGGTCAGTCTTTTCCTCGCTCCCTTGTTCCTTGCCATACCTGCTGCGGCTACGGCTCCTGTGATGATTATGGCTGGTTTCTACCTCTTTGGTTCTGTCAGCCATATTAATCTGTCGAAGCCTGCTGAGACGATGCCTGCCTTCCTGACCATCTTGTTGATGCCTGTCACTAGCAGTATTACCGATGGTATCATCGCCGGCCTCTTCACGTATATCGTGTTCTCCTTTATTGATGGATTGGTAAACCGTAAGAAGAAAGACAGTTTAGATTTAGAAGACTAAAAACAGATAAGCTATGAATGTTGGAGACAAGGCGCCTGAGATTCTGGGCAAGGACGAGCAAGGACGGGATATCCGTCTGAGTGATTATCGTGGTCGTAAGCTGGTTCTATACTTCTATCCGAAGGACAATACCAGCGGCTGTACGGCAGAGGCTTGTAATCTGAGAGATCACTATCAGGAACTGCAGGGTGCAGGCTATGAGGTGGTAGGTGTAAGTAAGGACTCTGCTGCCTCGCACGTGAAGTTCAAGGAAAAGCATGAGTTGCCTTTTCCGTTGATTGCCGATGTGGATAAGACGTTGATGAAGGCGATGGGTGCTTGGGGCGAGAAGACGATGTATGGTAAAAAGACCATGGGCACTATCCGCACTACCTTTATTATCAATGAAGAAGGTGTGATTGAGCAAATCTTTGCAGGTAAGCAGGTGAAGACCAAAGAGCATGCAGAACAGATTCTGAAATAAGCCAATGCCGGATAAAGTAGATAAAATCACAGAACAGCCCTCACGTTTCGATCATCTCGAACAGATGTCGATCTTAGAGTTGTTGCGTCATATCAACGAGGAGGACTGCAGGGTGGCAGATGCCGTACGCAGGGCTATCCCTCAGATAGAAGCCTTGGTAAAGGCTGTTGAGGATCGCATGAACCAGGGCGGACGACTTTTCTATATCGGGGCAGGCACCAGTGGTCGTATGGGCGTATTGGATGCCAGCGAATTACCACCCACGTTTGGTGTGCCCGATACAAAGGTGATAGGTATTATTGCAGGAGGCGATCGGGCTTTGCGTCATGCGGTGGAACGGGCAGAGGATATCTCTGAGCAAGGCTGGAAAGATCTACAGACTCATACTCCCACTGCTAATGATACAGTACTCGGTATTGCTGCTTCTGGCACCACACCTTATGTGTTGGGAGCTGTTAAGTTGGCTAAGGAGAATGGGCTGTTGACGGGCTGTATTACCAGTAATCCGAATAGTCCGTTGGCGAAAGCTGTTGATTATCCTATTGAGACTATCGTGGGACCTGAGTTCCTGACGGGTTCCAGCAGGATGAAGAGTGGAACGGCGCAGAAGATGGTGCTGAACATGATCTCCACCACTCTCATGATCCGTATGGGACGCGTGCAGGGTAACCGCATGGTAAACATGCAACTGACGAATGCTAAATTGGTGGATCGTGGCACGCGGATGCTTCAGGATATGTTGGGAATCGACTATGATGAGGCTCAACAGCGCTTGTTAAAGGCTGGTAGTGTGGATAAAGCCCGTTCAGACAAGACTACCAGATGAAAGTCAATCAGGCAACACTTGATTTTATCCAGCAGCACAGGACTGATGACGTGCGAAAGTTGGCACTTCAGGGTGCAAAGCATACTGAGGTTGACATGACCTATGCACTGGAACAGATTGCTGGCTGGCAAAAGGCTCGTACAAAGTTGCCTTCTTGGGCTGCTCGTGATGGAATCATCTATCCGCCACATCTCTCGATGGAGCAATGCTCTAGTGAGGCGACGGCAATTTATAAAGCTCAGATTGCTGGTAAGGGACAGCGCTTTGTTGACCTCACGGCAGGCTTTGGGGTCGATGCTGCCTTTATTGCCAACGGTTTTCAACAGGCGATTATCATCGAACAGCAAGAGAAATTGTGTGCTATTACATCTGGGAATTATAGGCAACTTGGTTTGGATCAGGTAGAGGTACTTTGTGGCAATGGCGTCGAATATTTGCATACGATGGAACATGCCGACCTCATTTTTATCGATCCTGCTCGTCGTGATGAACACGGTGGACGCACCTATGGCATTGCAGATTGTACGCCAAATGTGCTTGAACTGCGGGAGGAACTGTTAGCCAAGGCAGATCGGGTGATGATCAAGCTCTCGCCGATGTTAGACTGGCGCAAAGCTGTTGAAGATCTTAAGACCGTGAACGAGGTACATATTGTGTCAGTGGATAATGAGTGTAAGGAGTTGCTACTGGTTCTGTCAGTAGAAGCCAAGCCTTTGCAGGTCTTCTGCGTTAATGATGGGCAGATATTCACCTTTGTGCCTGCTTCCACTCAAAGGATTTCTCTTCCGGCTTTGCCTTTGTCCTTCCAGTTTCTTTATGTTCCTAACGCTTCTATCATGAAGGCTGGTTGTTTTGAGGAATTGGCAGAGCGTTTTCAAGTGGCACCACTTGATAGAAATAGTCATCTTTTTGTCTCAGACAGAGAGGTACAGGATTTTCCTGGCCGATGTTTTGTGATAGAGAAGATGACCTCTATGAACAAACGTGAACTGAAGGAGGCGCTGAAGGGTATCCGTCAGGCGAATATAGCTGTGCGAAACTTCCCGCTCTCAGTGGCAGAGCTACGCAAACGTCTGAAACTTCAGGATGGCGGAGATACTTATATCTTTGCTACAACGGTGGCAGACAAAGGACATCAATTGTTGATCTGCCATAAATGAATCTAAACAAAAACGTTGGCGATGCTTAGAGCATGGCCAACGCTTTTTCTTCTGCAGCTTCCATGATTTCCCGTTCACCAGGCCCCTTGTCATTGATACCACAGAGGTGAAGGATGCCGTGAATGATGACACGATGGAGCTCCTCATCATAAGGACGACCAAACTTGTCGGCATTTGTAAAGACAGTATCGAGCGAGATGACAAGGTCGCCATTAAGCACCTTGCCTTCCGAATAGTCGAAGGTGATAATGTCTGTGTAGTAGTCATGGCCGAGGTATTCGTTATTCACCTCGAGAATCTTCTCGTCGTTGACGAACATATAGCCAATCTCGCCAACTTTCTTTCCGTAGGAATCTACCACACGGTGAATCCAATTGGAAGTCTCACGTTTTTTGATATTGGGGAATTTGACCCCTTCTGAACTATAGGTTATCATCTGTCTATTATCTTTTCTTCTTGGGTAAATACGGACTGACATCAACACCGAAATGAGACAGTTCACGCAGAGCAGAGGATGAAATGCTGGCCAGTTCCGGTTCTGTATAGAGTAGAATGGTCTCAATACCGCCTAAACGGCGATTGAAGTCAGCCTGCCATTGCTCATATTCAAAATCACTCGCATTACGCACACCTTTCACGATGAATTGGGCACCTTCTGCTTTAGCAAATTCCATCGCCAGTCCATGATAGGGTTTCACGCTGATGCGTGGCTCGTCGGCATAGAGGTCACGAATCGCTTGTATCCGTTCTTCAGCTGAGGGCATATCGGGCTTATGCACATTGTCTCCCACAACACCGATGACCAGACGATCGAACAAGGGAAGTGCACGGCGTACAATAGAATCGTGGCCGATAGTAAAGGGATTGAAACTTCCAACGAATATTCCTGTTCTTTCCATATTGTTGCCTATTAATCAAAAAGGTTTGGTTCCATCGTATTTCCGCTGTAGGGGTTACGTCCGAAATGACGGTAGGCAAGCTCTGTCACCATACGTCCACGAGGGGTTCGTTTGATAAAGCCTTCCATGATCAGGAATGGCTCATAGACCTCCTCAACGGTACCGGCATCTTCACCGATGGCAGTGGCAATGGTGGTGATACCCACAGGACCGCCACGGAACTTGTCGATGATGGTAAGCAGAATCTTATTGTCAATTTCATCGAGTCCGTACTGGTCGATATTCAGGGCTGTCAGGGCTATCTTCGAGATCTTCGTGTCGATCTTTCCGTTACCTTTCACTTGGGCAAAGTCACGCACACGACGTAACAGGGCATTGGCAATACGAGGTGTACCACGGCTTCGGCCTGCAATCTCGAGGGCAGCGTCCTCTGTGATGGGTACACCAAGGATATTGGCTGAGCGCTCGATGATGGCCTGCAGGGTCTTAGGCTCATAATATTCCAAGTGCATGTTGATGCCGAAACGGGCACGGAGCGGGGCTGTCAGCAGACCGCTACGGGTGGTAGCACCTACCAGCGTAAACGGGTTCAGGTCAATCTGTATCGAACGGGCAGAAGGACCTTTATCGATCATGATGTCGATGCGGTAGTCTTCCATCGCTGAATAGAGGTATTCCTCTACGACAGGCGATAGACGGTGTATCTCGTCGATAAAGAGTACATCGTTCTTTTCCAGTGAGGTAAGAATACCTGCCAGATCGCCTGGCTTATCAAGCACAGGGCCCGAGGTGATCTTGAATCCTACGCCCAACTCGTTGGCAATGATATTCGAAAGTGTGGTCTTGCCCAGTCCTGGAGGACCGTGCAACAGAGTGTGGTCAAGCGGCTCGCCACGGTACTTGGCTGCTTCAACGAACACTTCGAGATTTTCCACGACCTTCTTCTGTCCACTGAAATCAGAGAAACTCAAAGGGCGTAGTGCATTCTCAAAGTCCTTCTCACCTTGGGAGAACCGTTCTTGGCGTATGTCAAAATCTTCGTCCATCATGATGATTTTTCGCTATCGGTTGCAAAAGTACGAAATAAATTTGTAATTTTGCCCGCTGAAATAAAAAAACTGATTGATATGCTCAAGATAATGCAGTTGTCGAGCCGTTGGCTGGCAAAGAACGCCTCGCTTTTTATCATCGCTGTGGCCGTATTCACCTTTTTTCTTCCCGATGTGTTCGGGTGGGTGAGGGGGAACACGCAGACCGTCATCCTTGGAATGATTATGCTGACAATGGGCCTCACACTGACCACCAAAGATTTTAAGATTCTGGCACAGCGGCCTTGGGATATTCTTATTGGTGCCTGTGCACAGTTCCTGATTATGCCCTGTGTAGCATGGTTGTTAGTGCGGGTGTTCCACCTCGAACCTGCTCTGGCGTTAGGTATCCTGCTTGTTGGCTGCTGTCCTGGGGGCGTATCGAGCAATATCATGTCATATCTCTGTCATGGCGATGTGGCATTCTCCGTGGGCATGACCTGTGCTTCAACATTGTTGGCACCCGTCATGACGCCGTTGCTGATGGAGTTGACAGCAGGTGCCATCATTGAGATAGATACAATCGGTATGTTCCTGAATATCTTGATTGTAACGATCATCCCCGTTGGAATTGGCTGTTTTTTGAATTACAACTTTTCTCATAAAGAGAGTTTCCCTGTCATCCAGTCACTGATGCCAGGCATGAGTGTTATCTGTCTGGCTTGTATCGTTGGTGGTGTTATCTCTACCGTTCACGATGCTTTGATAGCTCGCGGGTTGCTGCTGTTCGTCTGGACCTTCGCAGTGGTATTCTGTCACAACTCGTTAGGCTACCTGTTGGGTTGGATGTCAGGCAAACTGGCTGGTTTTAATACAGCTAAGAAACGCACGATCTCCATTGAAGTGGGGATGCAGAATGCAGGACTGGCCACCGTTCTGGCGGGCACATTCTTCGCGGCGCAACCCCTGTCAGTGCTGCCTTGTGCTATTTCATGTGCCTGGCATAGCATTAGTGGTACCATCTTAGCGGGGCTCTTCTTATCTCACTCCTCCGCCGCCACCTCCGCCTGAGAAGCCGCCTCCGCCGCCTCCCCAAGACGAATGTCCACCACCGCCACTGGAACGATGTTCGCGTGCAGCCTTGGCAGCCACAGCACTTGATGTACTCCGATGCAACGTTGAGTAAATCAATGGCAGTGTCATGTTATCAGCCATCTGATTTGCCACCTGATCCATGTTGAAGTACTCAGGATTCACCTTCTTCATTTCTTTGATAACACGGTCGGCAATACCAAACAGGGTGGCATATACCATATAGTCTTTCCACAGGTTTACCTCACCTACACCGCGTTCGTCGAGCAACGTAAACTCCTTCAAGAACTTACGCAGGCCGAACAGTTGGCGCACCTCGTCTTCGCGATCCTTATATATAGAGATAGAGGTCTTGGTGTGCAGTGTGTTGATAAACGAGTCGGTCATACTCTGGTTGCAAGTACTCTTCATAAACTGCTTCAGTTCCTTTGGCTCTAGCACGGTGTCATTGCCTGCTGCCTTCTTGAAAATGTTGAAGATCTTTCGCATCAACACAGGCTGGTTATTAAAGTCTTTCAATTCGTGGATCACAAAGTTCGGTTCCATTTTGCCATTCATGTTAGGACGCGTCTCAATGGTGATGGCGCCCAACTGTATGAGTTTCAGAATACAGGCAGACATCAGATTGTTGTAATCTGTATGCATATATTTGTAAGCGTTCAGCATATTATTAGCCTCCTGCAGATTACCGTTCAAAGGGATGTCGCGATACCATATCAGATCCTTGTTGGCTCTGCGACGGGCACGCCACACACTGAACAGATGCCAGATGAAACATACTACAGGTACGATGCTGAAACCCACGTAAATCAGGATAAAGATCACCCATTCAAACCAAGTCATTTCCTCATCATCGTCATCACTGCTCACGTAATCACTTCCCTCAAAGGCCTCACCTTTCTTGTTCTCAAACGTATCGTTCTCCCAGATGGTAGGTTCAAACATACCTTTAGGGAATTGTACCATCACGTAGAGTCCTGCTTCAGAACTCATCGGCTTGGTTGTCTCTGCTACGATGGTGCTGTTCTCAAACCAAAGCTCACCCTCGAATCTGAATCCCCAGATACCACAGCTGTCCGGATTGATAACCATGGTCGAATCAGTGGTCATGATGGTGATCTTGGCGTGGTCGGGTTTGGGCGAAACCGATGTATCCAGAAATACGTGGCGGATGGCGTCGGCATCAGGATAGCCGTGTACTAGACCAGTCATCGTGTAGCTGGTGATGTAGGTACGTTCACCCTCAGCACCTAAGCCCCAGCACAGTTCGTAACCACGACGTGTCGTCACAATGCCGCACTTGTATGTTTTCCAAGCACGTGTCTCATCTATATCCCAGTTCACATTCAAAAACTGGGTTCCTGTTTCGTCGCTAACGGTCAGGTCCTTGATCTGGCTCTCGCCCATATTGGCCAAGCCGATATAACACTCTGTGCCCATGTCGTCGATGGTCATCAGACGTGTTTCTGTAATACGGGCATCACCGTTCTTGCTTAATACCACTTTGATATTAAGATCATGAAGGGTTGGACGTGAAAAAATACTTGTTGCTGATACCAACATACCCAGCAACAGACAGATCTTAATGCTTAATGGTTTCATCGTCATGAGAATAGCTCTTTTCTCGTTATTCATTCTTTAAATATAACTTTGGTTTGCAAAGGTAGAAAAAAGGTATGGTAGTCCAAAAAACGAAGCGTTAATATGAGTTAAATGATAAATTTACGCTTAAATTTTTTAGGTAAGGTTTTGATGTTTTTCGGATAATTTTGTATCTTTGCAACCGATTTCGGTTTTCCAAAACGGATAACTTTCGAAGAACAAAAAACAAAAAAGTTTTCCCAAACGGACAACTTGCTGACTAAATTCGGTGCCTAAACATTAACAATAGCAATACAAATGGAGATTAAGAACTTTACTATCACCAAGCGAGATGGATCGAAAGACCAGTTCTCATTAGACAAGATTATGAATGCCATCGTAAAGGCATTCGACAGTGTTAATTGTCCTGCGGATCTAGGAACCATTTCTAAGATTCTCAGCCATCTGGATATCCACGATGATATCACGGTGGAAACCATTCAGAATCAGGTGGAAGAGGCTCTTATGCGTGAAGGTTTCTATCAGGTTGCCAAGTCATTCATTCTCTATCGTCAGTTGCACTCTGAGGATCGCGACACTTTGGAGAAGATGATGTTCCTCTCAGAATACACAGAATCGGTGAACGCAGCAACAGGTTCAAAATACGCCGAAGTCGAACTTTATCCGTTTGAATCGCCGTCTGTTGACTGACCGTATCAAAAAAATGTACGGCAAGGAGTTAGCAGATGAATATATTAATAAACTGACACACCATTTTATATATAAGAACGACGAGACCTCTTTGGCTAATTATTGTGCTTCTATCACCATGTATCCTTGGCTGATTGGTGGTACGGTGGCTATCGGTGGTAACTCTACGGCACCGACCAACCTCAAGTCGTTTGCTGGTGGCTTCGTCAACATGGTGTTTATGGTCAGCTCCATGCTGAGTGGTGCATGTGCTACACCCGAGTTCTTAATGTATATGAACTACTTTATCGGCAAGGAATACGGACTTGATTACTACAAGCGTGCTGATGAGCAGGCAGACCTTAGTCTGAAGAAACGTACGATCGATAAGGTGATTACCGACTACTTCGAGCAGATCGTCTATACGCTGAATCAGCCGACTGGTGCCCGTAACTATCAGGCCGTGTTCTGGAACATCGCCTACTATGATAAGTATTATTTTGAGAGCATCTTTGGTGATTTCTATTTCCCCGATGGATCAAAGCCCGACTGGGAGGGACTTTCCTGGTTGCAGAAGCGCTTCATGAAGTGGTTCAATAAAGAGCGTACCAAGACGTTGCTCACTTTCCCTGTAGAGACCATGGCATTGCTCACCGACGAGAATGGCGATTGTAAGGATCCTGAGTGGGGCGACTTTACCGCTGAGATGTATGCTGAGGGACATTCGTTCTTTACTTATATGAGTAATAATGCTGACTCTCTGAGCTCTTGCTGCCGTCTGCGTAATGAGATTACCGACAATGGCTTCAGCTATACTCTTGGTGCAGGTGGTGTAAGTACTGGTTCTAAGAGTGTGCTGACCATCAACTTGAACCGTTGTATCCAATATGCTGTCAACCACGAGCTCGACTATCTGGAGTATCTGGGAAGCGTGATCGATCTCTGTCATAAGGTGCAGATGGCTTATAATGAGAACTTGAAGGAGCTGCAGACACGCGGCATGCTGCCGTTGTTTGATGCTGGTTATATCAACATCGGCCGTCAGTATCTTACTATTGGTATCAATGGTCTGGTTGAGGCTGCAGAGTTCATGGGTCTGAAAATTACGCCAAACGATGACTATCTGCATTTCGTACAGGGTATCCTTGGTCTGATAGAGCAGTATAACAAGAAGTACCGCACTAAGGACGTGTTGTTCAACTGTGAGATGATTCCTGCAGAGAATGTGGGTGTCAAGCATGCCAAGTGGGATCGCGAGGACGGCTATTTCGTACCACGTGACTGCTACAACAGCTATTTCTATGTGGTTGAGGACGACTCACTGACCATTTTGGATAAGTTCAAGCTGCATGGTGCACCTTATATCGAGCACCTGACGGGTGGTTCGGCTCTCCACATGAACCTCGAGGAGCACCTCTCGAAAGAGCAGTACGCCCATCTGTTGAAGGTTGCTGCCAAGGAAGGCTGTAACTATTTCACCTTCAACATCCCCAATACGGTATGTAACGAGTGTGGTCATATCGACAAGCGCTACCTGAAGGAGTGTCCTCACTGCCATTCAAAGAATGTGGATTACATGACCCGTATCATCGGTTATCTGAAGCGTGTGAGCAACTTCTCACAGGCCCGTCAGGAGGAAGCTTCACGTCGTTACTACGCAATGGCTGACTAACAGATGCTGAAGTACGTCAATACAGGTATAGTATTTCAGGAGATACCCAACGAGGTGACACTGGCAATTAATATTTCTAATTGCCCGTGTCACTGTCCTGGGTGTCATAGTCATTATCTTTGGGAAGATATCGGACTGCCGCTGAATGCGGATGCCATTGATGCCTTTGCCGATCAGTATGGTAAAGACATCACTTGCATCTCTTTCATGGGTGGCGACAGCGATCCTAAGGGTGTTAACCAACTGGCTCAGTATATCCATGAAGAGCACCCTGAGTTTAAAGTGGCTTGGTATAGTGGAAAAACCATTATTTCGCCGATGGTGAATAAAAAGGATTTCGACTATATCAAGATAGGCCCCTTCATCAAGCACCTTGGTCCTTTGAAGAAGCCGACAACTAACCAACGGCTCTATCGTCAGAACGAGACTGGCACTTTCGAGGATATCACCCCGCTTTTCTGGCGAAGATAATCTTTATTTCTCAGTCATTTTGGCCAGGGCCATCAGTTTGTCTCTGTCCAGGATAATAATCTGTTTGCCGTTGAGTTGGATCATACCATCAGCGGCAAACTCTTTCAGACATCTTTGCAATGAGAATTTCTGGATGGCGAACGATTCAGCAATCTCCTGACGCGACTTCTGCAACATAAAGTCATCGGATTTGTGTATTCTGGACTGCTCCAATAGGAAAATGGCCACTTTCTCCCTGATCGTATGAAGCGTCAGCATTCTGACCTTACGTCCCAAACCGTCGCAGAATCCAGATAAGAACTGAATGAAGTTGAATCTGAAACGTTCATCGATATTGATCAGCATCTGCATGGAGGCTGGTGTCATCCTGAGAATCGTTGTAGGCTTACTGGCTATCATATTGACAGGAATATTCTTGTTCTTGCCAAAGATAAAAGCGGAGTTTACTAACGAACCTACAGCCCTTGACGTGATTTGCATATATTTACCTGATGGTCCCTCCATTCGGGCGATGACTTCACCAGTTACAACTATATCTGCAAAATTACAAGGTGTGCCTGCCGATAGGTACACCTCTTTCTTGTCAATTCTGATCAGTTGATAAGAAATACTGCCCATCATCTGCTCAATATCCTTGGCAGTAAACCCCACAAAAAGTGGGCACAGTTGTAAGGCTTTTAGTACGTTCCTTTCCATCTTTATTTATTTCTCTCCGATGCAAAGATAAACAATTTAAATGAAAAGATGCATATTTTGCTGATAAAAAAACTATTTTATGATTTTTTTCCTTAACTTTGCGCCGACAATAACCCAAATTCGCTGAATAACTTATAATAAGGTACGAAACATGAGAACTAAAATGATGTTGTTTTTCTGCTTGACGACGATGGCTGTCTCTGCAGGGAACTATGAGGTAAGCTCACCCAATGGAAAGGTAAAAGTTACGGTGAATACTGATGCGGCAGTGCGGTGGTCGGTTGATTATGACGGCCGTCAGGTGCTGTTGCCCTCAACGATAGATATCCGCTTGGTGCAAGGCAAGAAGACCATTGGTTTGGGAACGGTAGGGAAGGTGGCCAGACTCTCTGTGAACAGTAGCTTTAAGAATCCTTTCTATAAGCGCCTGAACGTCAGCGATGCGTATGGACAGTTGCTGCTCTATACCACCCAGAAGTTCACCATCGAGGTGCGTGCCTATAACGATGGGGCTGCCTATCGTCTGATATCCAAGGAGAAAAAATTGTCGTTAGTGACCGATGAAACCGTAGAATTTTGTTTTGCTGACGATTATCCCGCCTTTATCCCATACGTCAACGACAATCGTGGCGGTGAGCGTTATTGCTATTCCTTCGAGTCCTATTATGATGAGGTGCCCCTGTCAAAGATGTACCCTGACTCATTGGCCATCACCCCGTTGGCCGTCTGCCTGCCTGACGGTATGAAGGCTATCGTGATGGATGCCGGCGTAGAGAACTATCCTGGCATGTTCTTGAAAAAAGGATCACAACATGCGTTAAAGGCCGAGTTTGCCCCTTATCCCCTCGCTCAGGAGGTAGGTGGCTTCGATCAACTGAACCTTGTGCCGACAAAACGCGCCGATTTCATCGCTAAACTGAATGGCGAACAGGCCCTTCCCTGGCGTGCTGTCGTCATCACCGAACGGGATGCGGATATCCTCAACAGCGATATGGCACAGCGACTGGCCCCAGCCTGTCGTATCACTGATCTCTCATGGATCCAGCCAGGTAAGGTGGCTTGGGACTGGTGGAATAACTGTAATGTGACAGGTGTTGCCTTCAAGTCGGGCATGAACACTGATACCTATTTATATTATATAGACTTTGCAGCCCAAAATAAGATCGAATACATCATTATCGATGAAGGTTGGAGTGGCAAGGAGTCGCTGATGGAAGACCTTAGTCCTGACATCGACCTGCCTCGTCTGATAGCATACGGACGTGAAAAGGGAGTGGGTATCATCCTCTGGTCCAGTTGGCGGAATCTCATTGGCAATGATCCTGATAAAGGTACTGCCATTACTGAGACCGTCATGAAACATTATGCTGAGATGGGTATCAAAGGCTTTAAGGTTGACTTCTTCGATCGTGATGACCAGCAGGTGATCGCCTCTGCCTATCAGCTGGCAGCCTGTGCGGCTCGTCATCATCTCTACCTTGACTTCCACGGGCTGAAACCCTTTGGTATCCAACGGGCCTATCCGAATATCTTTAATTTTGAAGGTGTAAAAGGACTTGAAAACTCCAAATGGGAACCCCGTGTAGGCGATGGTCCGCTCCACAACCAGCCCCGCTACGATGTGACAGCACCCTATCTCCGTATGCTCGCAGGTCCGATGGACTATACCCCTGGCGCGATGATGAACGCCATGAAGGATAACTTCTTTGGCAATAACGATCATCCCATGAGTCAGGGTACACGCGTACACCAGATGGCGATGTACACCACTTTTGAGGCGCCGCTTCAGATGCTGGCCGACAGTCCGACAAAGTATATGCAGAATCAGGAATGTACCGATTTCATCGTACAAATACCCACCACATTCGATGAGACAGTAGCCCTCGACGGCCAACTTGGCGAATACACTGTGATTGCCCGTCGCAAGGGCACGACATGGTATGTGGCTGCTATGACAGACTGGACACCACGCGACCTGGCCATCGACCTCTCTTTCCTTGGAGAAGGACAGTTTGCTGCTGATATCTTTGCTGATGGCATGAATGCTCAGAAGGACGCCACTGATTATAAGCGCACGAAGCTTTCTGTTTCAGGACGTGACCAACTGCAGGCTCATCTGAGAAGTGGTGGTGGTTGGACAGGCATCTTCAGAAAACAATAATAAAAGATAAGAAGACATGAGAAAAATGTTATTAACGGCGCTGCTGACCATGATAGGTTTAGGTGCCTTTGCCATTGAGACCGTACCCATCAAGGGGAGTATCATCAGTCCTACGGACCCATTCATCCAATACACAGGGCGTATCTTCCCTGGTATTCAGATTGTGGCGTCGTTCGAGGGCACCTCGCTGCGCATGATAGCCAAACCCCGTAGTGGTTATTTTATGGCTCAGATCGATCAGGCCGAACCATTCAAGGTGGCCTTCCGTGGGGAGCGTGACTCTGTAGTCACTCTTGCCACAGCACTTACGAATGGCGTGCATACAGTCAGACTGATGTATGCTATCGAGGGCTATGAGTTCTTCCCGGAGTTCTGGGGCTTTGTACTCGACAAGGACAAAAAGCTGGTGGAGACACCCGCTCTTCCCTCTAGAAAGATCGAATTCATCGGTAATTCCATCACTTGTGGCTATGGTAATGAAGGCCTAAAAAAGGAGGAAGGTTTTGATTACGCTACTGAGAACCACTATTATTCTTACGCCTCTATCACAGCCCGTAACCTCGAGGCGCAGCATTGGGTGGTGGCTCGTAGCGGCCAAGACGGGTTCGCCAGGTTCTTGCATGCCTATGCAATACGAATATACGGGCTATGCCTGGAAACCTGAACTCCGTCAGGAGGCGACATTCCTCAGTGAGAAGTGGGACTTCAGCCGCTATCAGCCCGATGTGGTCTGCATCAATCTTGGCACCAACGATACTTCAACGGACAACTATGACCTGAAGCTCCTGAAACAGGGCTATCAGAAGCTCCTGAAGCAGGTGCGAGACCATAATCCGGAGGCGAAGATTGTCTTTCTGACGGGTTCTATGCTCTACAACAAAGAGTTGAAGGAGGTCAAGCAACTGCTCGACGAAGTGGCTGCTGAGGCTCAGAAAGCAGGCGATAAGGAGGTCTATCGTTTCGACATGGCACCCATTTCAGGCAACGAGTGGTATGGTAACGACTGGCATCCCAACGTTTATCAGGATGAGAAGATGGCAGGCGAACTCACAGCCTATCTCCGTTCGCTGATGAACTGGTTCTAAAACGCAGAGGGAGCTCCCCTCTGCGTTTTTTTTCTAATCGAAATCCCAGTCCATCACATAGTGGTCAAACTTCACGCCCTCGATAGGGCAGAACTTGGCGATGATTGCCATGATGTCTGCCTGCTGCTGGGGCGATAGCTTATTTTCACCATGATGGACTCGGTAGTATGGTCCGTTGCCACTACTGAAGTAACTCCTTACACAATGACGCGCCTCAGCCCTGTCGCGACTGGGGATCTTATCATAGAGCTTTGAGAAGCCCCACGCCTTTTTCACCAGTTTCTTCTCACAGAAACAACGACACTCGCCGTCCTGCCAAGCTGTGGGATACACGGCCTGTCCGGCATAACGCCCCTCTGCCATCAGCTGGCGGGCCTGATAGTGCATGCAGTTGTCCTTCAGACCGCATGCATCGTTAAAACACAGGGCATAACCCCAAGGAATGTCTTTTGATTTCAGTTCTTTATTTTCCATATTTTCTTTTTTTATTGATTTTTTCTATAAAACACCTAACACCTAACATCGGCATCTGCTAACTATCTCATATTGTGAATGTTAGGGTTCGCAGGCGCTTTTAAACACCTAACAAACACCTAACATCTCACCTAACATCTTAGGCGGCTGTGATGGGTACCACCTTGTAGAAAGGCACATTGCTGTGATCCGTCCACTCGTAGCCCAGCGACTTCATCGCCAATCCTACCTTGATGCGGTTACTGTGGTTGATCTCCACTGAAGGATAATCTTTCTGCATGTACTTCAGCATCATCTTTGAGTTCATCGACTTGGCAACCTCACCCTCATGAGGCTTGCGGAAGCAGATTTCCACCATCTCAGCGATGTCCTTCTGTTCCAGATAGTTCTGGTTCAGATCCTGAATACGTGCCACCTCGCTATTGTCAAACCAATAAGGCGTCTTGGCTACTGTCAGCTCGTAAACCACCTGAGCATAAAGCTGCCCATAGTCGATCTCGCTAGCGTTGTCGATATACTGCCCATCAGGAATCGTCAGGCAGATGTAACGACGACTACCTGTGGCATCCGTCAGCGGATGGGGATTGTTGGTCGTAGCCACAAACGAGGCAAAACGAGGCCTGTCATCCTGGGCACAGCCATAGATAGGCCGTCCGTTGACTTTGCTCTTCGAGAGTGTCTGCTTCAGGGCTGCATGCTGAGATCGACGGATGGCATCGAGCTCATCGAGGTTCACCAGCAGATTGTTCGTCAGCGCCATCTCCTTATCGAACTTGTTCGAAAGGTTTAGATGGTCCAGATAATACTGGCGCAACGATGGGGGCAGCAGACGATGGAAATAGGTGGTCTTGCCACAACCCTGAGCACCAATCAGCGTGGGCACACACTCATTACCATGAAGCTGATCCATCTGAAGCCAGTGGGCCACAACGGATCGCAGCCAGATGGTCAGAAACCCCTGCTGTTCAGAAGTGATGCCAGGCAGACGGTTGAAGAGCTTGGCGATATGGTTCTGTCCGTCCCATTTGGGCAGATGCGCAAGATAGTCGCCAATGGGATTATAAGTCGGCACATCCTCAGAATGCACAAACTCCATAATCTCCGTCTTCGGACTGCCTTTCTCGCACACCTGCTCTTTCTTGGCCCTGCGGATGATACTGTTGAGGGCCTCCTGGGTCAGTGGACGAAAATCAGGCTCATCGTCTGCAGACTTGGCAGAGAATTCCACCTTTCCATTCAGCACATTGTGACGGAAGAGGTAGTTGTCATTAAGAAACAGCTCGATGGCGAGCGTCGTTTCGAGAGAGGCGTTCATAGCCCCTCCCATGATAAGATTCTTCTTACTCATAGTGATATTGTCGATAATAAATTACTTCCTTATTTCCGTTTCCTTAGTACGATTTGCGCTTTCCACAGCGTTTTTCGTTTTTGTGTGCAGAATCTCTTCTGCTTTCGGTGTGCAAAGTTACAAAATTTTTTTGCCAAATCCAAATCTTTCCCCAATTATTTACCAGTTTTTTTGCAGGGAAAGTGCTTTTCTATCCCCTTACTATAGTAATAAGATGAAAGCCCGATGTTAGGTGTATGTTAGGAGAATGTTAGATGATTGTTAGGTGTTTGTTAGGTGATACGTTAGGTGTTGGCAGGTGCCTCTTCTATCTCGAAAATCATTCCCATTACGGGAACAACATATTCCCACCTTGGGAATGAAATGTTCCCAGCCTGGGAACCAAACATTCCCACACTGGGAATATAAATCTTTGTGTAGTTTAACGTCTTGTATAGTTAAATTAAAGTTAAACTAACGTACAAATGATGATCTTCAACTTAATTTCTTTAATTTTGTCGTGCAGATGCAAAGTCATTTTTATAAGACAAGCGCGTCACATTTATGTTTCTCAACTCAGAAAACGACCAATTGCTGAGCAACGTAATAGAGAGACTGGGTTCAGATACGCCCTTAGGTGGACGTATGCTTTGCCTTGTTTTATATCTATATGGTTATTTCCTTGAGTTGGTAGAGCAATTACGACGAAAAAGCCTACTTATTTAATGGCTTTAAGAATGCTGAATATAACCCCAAAAACGCCCCAATGAAAGTCTACAAAGAAAACAACTTAATGAAAAAAAAGATTTTTATCTTATTGCATCCCCTTGCATCCGTCTTGTGGGGGCTGATTATAGCTTATTTGATTTATTTTATTGCACGTGTTTTATTCTATCTGGAAAATCGAGATCTTTTCACAGAGATGACTTTGGGCCATATGCTGGAATTGTTTAAAGGAGGTATTCTTTTTGATACTTCAGCTATTCTTTATACAAATGCGGTTTGGATTGTCTTGCTATTACTACCCTTTCATTATAAAGAGACCCAATTATGGTATCAGATTTGCCGATGGCTCTTCGTCATTATAAATATGACAAGCTTGACAATAAACCTCATTGATACTGTCTATTTTCGCTATACAATACGGCGTACAACAACTACAATCTTCCAAGAGTTCTCAAATGAAGGTAATCTTGGTAAAATCTTTTATGAAGAGGTATTGGCCCATTGGTATTATTTCATATTAATAGTGGTATTGACTATTTTACTTCTGAAATTGTATGTCGGTCCCAAATGCTATTTTGACAAATTGAAAAACAAAGATTTTTCGATCAAACAGTATTATATAATAATGTTGTTATCACTTCTTTTATTATGTCCTTTCTGTGTTGCAGGTATGCGTGGAGGTTGGACACGTGATATTCGCCCAATCACAATATCTAATGCAACAGTTTATTGCGATAGACCTTCCGAGGCTGGTATAGTTTTAAATACCCCCTTCTCACTTATTCGGACAATAGGGAAGAATAATTTTGAAGTAGTGAAATATTTCGATAGTAAAAAGATGCTTGACTCACTCTTTAATCCAATACATATTCCCAATAGCAATAACTGTAAAAGGAACAAGAATGTTGTTGTTATCATTGTTGAAAGCTTTGGCCGAGAATATATTGGAGCTTATAACAAGCATATTCCTGGTTACGATGGATTTACTCCATTTGTGGATTCTCTTATTTACAATGGAGCGTTGACATACCGATATTCCTATTGTAATGGGCGAAAATCTATAGACGGAATGCCAAGTATTCTATCTTCAATTCCGATGTTTGTAGAGCCATTCTTCTTATCTCCTTATAGCGTGAATCATGTATCTGGGCTGGCAGATTGTTTGAATAAAATCGGGTATGAATCTGCATTCTTTCATGGCGCAGAACGTGGATCAATGGGGTTTATGGCTTTTGCACGAGCAACAAAGTTCAATCACTATTATGGTCGTGAAGATTTCGTAAAAGATTCACGAACTCATGGTGATGAAGATTATGATGGCTGGTGGGGGATCTCTGATGAACCATTTATGCAATATTTTTGTATGAAGATGTCTGAGATGCGACAACCTTTTATGACAGCTCTATTTACTCTTTCAAGTCATCATCCTTATCGTGTACCTGATGCATATAAAGATATATTCAAAGAAGAGAATCCAGAAATGCCAGTCTATAAAGTTATTCGATATACAGATATGGCATTACGTCATTTTTTCGAAAAGGCTCAACATCAACCTTGGTTTAGTAAAACGATTTTTGTCATTACAAGCGATCATACAAATATGTCTGCTATAGATGAATATAAAACAGATCTGGGTGGCTTTTGTTCTCCTATCATATTTTATGATCCAAGTGGTGAAATGGGAAAAGGCATGGTTGATGGTATAGCTCAACAAACAGATATCATGCCTACGATTCTGAACTATTTAGGCTATAACCACCCTTATGTTAGTTTTGGGAAAGACCTCTTTGCGACAAAACCTGATAGTACATGGGCAGTGAATTATCTGAATGGTATCTATCAATATGTCAAATATGGTCATGTATTACAGTTTGATGGACAAAGAACTCGGGCAGTTTATTCATTAAAGGATCGCTTAATGAAAAACAATATTAGTGGAAAAGTTAAACAGCAGGAACAAATGGAACGTGAATTGAAAGCAATTATTCAACAATATATGGAGCGTATGACTGAGAATCGACTTACGCCTGATAGTTAAATAAAAGTTAAATGGAAGAGCAGGACATGTTCTTCCAGTTTTTTTTTTTATTTTTGCAGTGCATTTATCGTTTAGGCGTAGATGCAAAGACATATTTATGAGACAAGCGTGTCGCATTCATGTTTCTCAACTCAGAAAACGACCAAATTGCTGAGCAACGTAATAGAGAAACTGGGTTCAGGTACGTCCTTATGTGGGCGTATGCTTTGCCTTGTTTTATCTGTTACAGGTTACTTGGTCGTTTCCTTGAGTTGGTAGAGCAATTGCGAAGGATATGCCTACTCTTTTTATGGCTTTAAGAAAGAAGAATTTAACTCAAAAAACGACCAAATGAACGAATTGAATTCTAGCGCTAATGATCCTACCCAACGTACTTGTAACGAGGTGGGCTTTAGGGAATATTATGAGTGGTATTCAAAGCGCGTAAAATCAGCAGTTGTTGTCACCTTTGTGTGGCGTGAAATGAATCAGAAGGAGCGATGCTCATTTAATCAAGGATACAAAATTCTTGGTTCTCATCCTTTTGTGGTTGTGCATCCGCAAAGTTATTCTGTTTATTATTTAAAGCAGAAGTATCCAACAATATCTACTCTTGCCCTCCCTGATGAAAATTTTACGAGTGTAGAATCATATAATAAAATGATGCTTAGTTCATGGTTCTATAATTTATTTGAAAATTATGAATATATGCTGATTTATCAGTTAGATGCCTATGTGTTTAATGATCAACTCGATTATTGGACAACTTTAGGTTATGATTATATTGGTGCCCCATGGATGCTTAACGATAATTTATACCAACGGATAATAGGACAATGGGTGACACGTCTCTTACAGAAAATACCAATGCACAACCATCATGTCCATTCTGCTCATTTATTCCAAAAAGTGGGGAATGGAGGCTTTTGTTTGAGACGAGTATCAAAGATGAAAGAGATAATGGAAAAGAATAAGGAATTTATAGCTTCTCTAACAGGCAAGCATGAACGTCAGGAAGATGTAATTATTTCAATGCTATTGGCAGAAAAAGAACATCTAAAAATACCAGATTGGCGTTTTGCATTATATTTTTCCTTTGAGAAAGCTCCGGAATGGTGTATGGAATATACTAATGACGTGTTTCCGTTTGGATGTCATAATATGAATAATCGTTATTGGGATACTTTTTGGAAATACTATATTACGATTGAAGAATGAAGATATTTTTAGATTATATGAGAAGTTTCTTTGCCAAAATTATAGCATACTGTAGTTTTGTTGTTCTTGGCTTAATATCTTTGTTGCCTTTTTGTGTTTTATATTTAATATCTGATGGCCTATACTTTATAGTCTATATAGTGTTTGCATATCGACGTAAGATAGTACATGAGAATTTAACGACATCCTTTCCCGATAAAAGTAAGATAGAAATAAAAGAAATTGAACAGGATTTCTATCATTGGTTTTGTGATTACATTGTAGAAACAATCAAATTAATAAGCATAAATCGTAAAGAGATTAAGCGACGAATGGTATTTAAAGGGACAGATATTATAGACAAATTTGTAAACGAGGGGAAATCATGTGGCGTCATGTTGGGACATTATTGTAATTGGGAATGGATAACTACTCTTCCCTTGTCCATAAAAGCTCATGGCATATGTGCAGAGTTATATCATCCAATTGAGAATTCTGATTTTAACCGTTTGTTTCTTTATATACGTCAGCGTTTTGGGAGTATATGTATTCCGATGCAAGAAACATTGCGCCATTTAGTAAGATACCAGCAAGAGAATCGTCCGATGATTATAGGCTATATAGCCGATCAGAAACCTAATTGGCGAAATATTTATTTCTGGACAACATTCTTAAATCATGATACTCCAGTCTTTACTGGTTCCGAACGTATAATAAAACAATGCCATCAGGCATTTTTCTATGGTGATGTACGTCGCATAAGAAGAGGTTATTATGAGTGTGATTTCAAATTGATAGAACCATACCCAGAGAATACTCCTGATTTCAAACTTACAGAATTTTATATGAAAGAATTAGAGGCAGCAATTAAACGAGAACCAGCATTTTGGTTATGGACTCATGATCGTTGGTCGCGTACTAAGGAAGAATTTGACATTCGCTTTTACACAAAAGATGGAAAAATTTTCGAGAAGGTAACTGAGGCTGAATATGCAAAAATGAAAGGCTGGAAAAACTATTGGCATCATTAATAGATAAATACAAAGAAAACGAAATGAAAAAGTCAATTTTTATAATTCAGGCACTTATTTGCCTATTTACGTCAATATTTGCATTCTTATCCCTTTTCTTTAAAGATGATGAGGATGAGAATGATAGTGTGTTTTATCATTGATTTTATGATTATCGATATTTTGAACGTATCAGAATATTTCTTATCTTTGCAACAGAAAGCAGCAGGATTTATGAATACCGCATCGGATTGCAGTTCCGAAGGGAAGGGTTTACATATATTCCCGCTTAAACCATAGTGCATAAATGGGATCAACAAATTGATAGCTATCGCCACTGACTTCAATAATATCACGTTTGATGAGTGTCTTCTTATTGAGAGTAATGGTACGAGGTGCACCAAGTCCATAGCGTTCTACCACTTCCTTGGCATTAAACTGAGTCTCTCCTGCTGATACGGCACGAAGCATGGCCACTTGGGAGGCTGCAAGGCTCTCAATATCGTTGACGAACATATCTGCATTCGTGTCAATCACAACCTGCAGCTGACGATTAAAAATGTCTTCTGTCGCTTCCGTCTCCGTATTCATCCATACAAAGAGACATAATTGCTGGACATACCATGAGTGGCAGGCTACAGTGTCGCATATCTTTGAAGCCAGTTCCTCAGAGATATGCTTGCCAGTTTTCGTAAATCCTTCCATGATGTACGGTAGCCAGTATTTCTTCTCGATCTTCTTCATCAGTAACACCTGTCCAAAACGATAGAAAGGGTTGTTGCTGTCGTTAAAGATATCCATCATCATATGGCGCTTGCTGCCATATAGGCAATAGTTGGCATGATGTTGGTGTTGCCATACCGAACGCATCGTTGCCTCCATCTTTTTCCAATTAGGAAGAAAGGACAACTGTTGGAATTCGTCGATGCATACGATAATATGCAAACCTTTATCTTTAGCAATCTGTTCTGGCAACTGTAACACCTTTTCTGCACTGTCCTTCAGAGGGGCAAAATTCAGTTCCATCTCCATCTCAACAGTATCAAAAGCTGAGGCTTTCAACTTTACGCCAGGTATGAGTGCCTGAACATATTGCTTGAAATCTGCCCATTTCTTCTCCAATGTGGAAGAGGCAGACTCAATGACTGCCATCGCAAACTTATTGTAGAATTCATCTTCTGAAATAACTTTCGATGCGTCTAAGTAACAGACTCTGACCAGCTTGTCTTCCTCTTTAAGTTCTTCCATTGCGGCCTTAACTAAAGAAGACTTGCCCCAGCGTCGCGGTGAGATCAGCATGACGTTGATGCCACCACCAAGAAATGTTTTCAACTGTCTGCGATCTTCTACACGATCAATGAAGTTTTCGTTTTCGGCTATTAAGCCATACATAAATGGTACCATACGCATTCAATTTTGGGGCAAAGATAAACAATTATAATCAAGGTTATAATAACCGAGGTTATAATTTATGCAGAATTAACAATTTAGCGAATGGATTGTTACCCTAACCGTTGGCGGATGTCTTCGAGGATGGTGAGGAGGTCGGACATGGTTTCAGCGCGAAGCATGGCGATGCGGGTCTGACGGAAATCGGGGATGCCCTTGAAGATAGGAGTAGCAGCGAGGTGTCTTCTGGTGTGGAGAATGCCTCGCTTCTCGTCGATACGTTCTACGTTGATGCGCAGGAGTTCTTCGAGGATGTCGAGTTTCTCGTTGAAATCGAGTTTTTCGCGACTGAAGATCCAAGGACAGCCGAAGGTGGCGCGTCCGATCATCACGGCATCCACGCCATAGGTGTCGAAAGCCTGATCGGCCTCGTCGAGCGAATGGATGTCACCATTACCTATTATAGGAATATGTATGCGAGGGTTGCGCTTCACTTCGCCAATCAATGTCCAGTCGGCATTGCCTGTGTACATTTGTGAGCGAGTTCTGCCATGAATGGTCAGGGCTTGGATGCCGCAGTCCTGCAACTGTTCTGCCAAAGAGGTGATGATGAGTTGCTCGTGGTTCCAGCCCAGGCGGGTCTTCACGGTGACAGGCAGTTTCACGGCATCTACCACCTTCTGGGTAATCTCCAGCATCTTGGGGATATTCTGAAGCATGCCAGCGCCAGCGCCTTTGCCAGCCACCTTCTTTACAGGACAGCCGAAATTCAGGTCGATCAGGTCAGGGCCAGCCTGTTCCACAATCTTAGCTGCTTCCACCATCGCTTCGATATCGCGTCCGTAGATCTGGATACCCACAGGACGCTCTGTATCGCTGATAGTGAGTTTGGAGATAGTGGATTTCACGTCGCGGATCAAGGCCTCAGCAGAGACAAACTCCGTATAGACCATCGCAGCGCCGAAACGCTTACACAACAGTCTGAAGCCGATATCCGTCACATCCTCCATGGGTGCCAGAAACACGGGGCGATCTCCAAAATCAATGTTTCCTATCTTCATTTCGGCTGCAAAATTAAAAAAAATCCACGAATTATTTGGCTGTTTTTGGGAAAACCATTACCTTTGCATCAAGTTTAACGCTAAATTTTGATGCTATGGAGCAATTACTGCATTATGTGTTTAAGCACAAACTGTTCCCTCTGAAGGAACTGAAGACAAGCGATGGTGACCCCGTCGAAGTGATCGACCCAGGATTGCACAACCACAACGCAGGGCCTGACTTTTTTAATGCGAAGATAAAGATCGGTCAGACGTTGTGGGTGGGTAATGTCGAAATTCACGACAAGTCGAGTGACTGGTATCTGCATGGTCACGACAAAGATCAATCCTACAACAATGTGATCCTGCATGTGGCTGGGGTGCTCGATGCGGAGGTGATGAACACCAATGGCGAGTTTGTCCGTCAGATGCAGCTCGACGTGCCTGATTCTGTGAGGAGTCACTACGACGAATTGCAGAAGACAGACAGCTATCCGCCCTGTTATAAAGTAATCCCTGATCTGTCGCGACTGATGGTACATGCCTGGATGGCGGCCCTCCAAACGGAGCGACTGGAACAGAAGACAGAGGCTATCAAACAGCGTGTCTCTTTGTGTAATGGTTCTTGGGAGGATGCCTATTTCGTGACGCTGGCCCGTAACTACGGCTTTGGTATCAATGGCGATGTGTTCGAGCAGTGGGCGCAGAACATCCCTCTTTCCGCAGTAGCGCATCATCGTGATGACCTTTTTCAGATAGAAGCCATCTTCATGGGACAGGCAGGTCTGCTTCAGATGGAGGCCGTGCCTGAGTATTACCAGAAGGATGCACTCAACGAGGGTTATTTCGCCAAACTGCGTAATGAATACTTGTATCTGGCGCATAAATTCTCGATGAAACCGATAGATTTTCACCTCTGGCGCTTCCTCCGACTACGCCCTCAGAACTTCCCACATATCCGTATCTCGCAGTTGGCCAATCTCTTTTATCAACAGAAAGCGGGTTTGAGTCAATTGGTGGAGTGTGACAGCATCGAACAGCTGAGAACGCTCTTTTCTTCCCATGTCACCCCTTATTGGGAAACCCATTACACGTTTGGCTCTACCAGTTCAAGAAATGAGAAGCACCTTGCTTATGGTTCGCTCAACCTCCTGATGATTAATACGGCGATTCCCATGTTGTTTGCCTATGGGCGTCATTGTTCCAAAGAGGTGCTCTGCGATCGTGCCTTCGACTTCCTCGAACAGCTGAAAGCCGAAAACAACCATATCATCCGGATGTGGCAACAGGTGGGCTTGCCTGTCGAAACGGCTGGCGACTCCCAGGCGCTCATTCAACTGAAACGGGAATATTGCGACAAAAAGGACTGTCTCCGCTGTCGCTTTGGTTATGAATATCTTAAAAGAAAGTAATACAATGAACAACGACGAAATCTTTTTCACCATGGCGCTGACACGTATCAGCAACTTCAATTATGCAACGGCACTCGAACTCTATCGGGCTGTTGGTAGTGCACAACTTATCTTTGAGCATCGTCATGACATTGGAGACATCCTGCAAGACTGCTCCCCTCGTCTGATGGAAGCCCTGAAAGACTGGAATGAACCGATGAAACGGGCAGAAGCCGAGCTCCAGTATATGCAGGCGAATGGTATCCGTGCCCTCACGCTGACTGATGAGGACTATCCCCAACGTCTGTCGGAATGTCCTGATGCCCCTATCATCCTTTATTATAAAGGTAATGCCGATCTGAACCAATCGCGGATCGTCAGTATCGTTGGCACCCGTCATTGCACCACCTATGGACAGGACCTGATTCGCCATTTCATCGAGGATTTGCACCGTTATTGTCCTCAGGTATTGGTTGTCAGTGGTCTGGCTTATGGTGTCGATATCCATGCCCATCGTGAGGCACTGGCCAATGGCTATCCGACAGTGGGTGTCCTGGCTCACGGACTCGATCAGATCTATCCTTACCGTCATCGCGATACGGCAGCAGAGATGCTCAGTCATGGAGGTTTGCTGACGGAGTTCATGACGCAGACAAATGCCGATAAGCCCAACTTCGTGCGTCGTAACCGTATCGTAGCAGGTATGGCAGATGCCACCGTCATTGTTGAAAGTGCCGCAAAGGGTGGGGGGCTCATTACGGCAGAGATAGCCCAGAGTTACGGTCGGAGTGTGTTTGCCTTCCCTGGTCATGTGAGTGCCGAATATTCCAAAGGCTGCAACAATCTGATTCGTGATAATGGGGCAGCTCTCATTACCTGTGCCGATGATTTTGTGAGGGCGATGGGCTGGCAGGATGAGGCTCGTCTGCAACAGGCCCTTTCCGACGGCATCGAACGGAGTTGTTTTCCAGACCTCACGGAACCAGAACAACAGATTGTCCGTCTGCTACAAAAGACCAACGACCTGCAACTGAATATCATCAGCGTGAAGACTACCATGCCTATCGGACAACTCACTGCCCTCCTGTTCCAACTCGAAATGAAGGGCGTCGTGAAGCCTCTCGCTGGCGGTATGTACCACTTATTAGTGTAAAAATGCCAGTTATGTGTTCGAATTGGGGCAATAAATTTGGTTATATCGGTAACTTTTCATATATTTGCAGCCGATTATGAATAAACTAATAACAATAACCATCGCCACTATTGCGATGATGAGCTGTACGACACAGCAAAAAGCTGAGCAGAAGCAGACGCTTGCACAGCAGTTGGAGGAGCGAATGGACTCCCTCCAAAAGAAAGGCTATATGGCTGGCCATCAGGACGATCCGTTCTATGGAATAGGTTGGGCCTACGAAGACGGCAAGAGCGATGTCAAGCTGACCGTAGGTGACTATCCCGCTGTGATGGGATTTGAATTGGGTGGTATCGAACTGGCTGATGTAAAGAACCTGGACAGCGTGCCTTTTACCCGTATCCATGATGAGTTGTTAGCCCATGTGAAGCGTGGTGGTATCGTCACCATCAGCTGGCATCCGCGTAACCCAATTTCCACGAAGCCTCACGGCGGACTCGACGGACAGCCGTTCCCAGAGGGTACGGCATGGGATATCAGAGACACCACCGTTGTGAAGAGTGTGTTACCTGGTGGACAGAATGCCGAACTCTTCCAGACATGGATGCAACGCGTGGGCGACTTCCTCGAATCGCTGAAGGATGATGAGGGACAGCTAGTTCCCATTATCTTCCGTCCTTGGCACGAGAACAACGGCTCGTGGTTCTGGTGGGGACAGAAGCTCTGTTCCGATGAGGAGTTCAAGGGCCTGTGGAATCTGTTGCAGGATTATCTGACGGGTCGCGGTTTCGACAATCTGCTTTGGAGTTATTCGCCTAACTTGGATGGCAACTGGACTACAGAGCGTTTCATGGCCCGCTATCCTGGTAATGATCGTGTGACGCTGATAGGTGAGGATGCCTATCAGTGGGGTACTGAAGAGGACTTTGTAAAGCAGTTGAATGCCGACCTGACTTTCCTGACCCAGTTTGCCAAGGATAATGGCAAACTGCTGGCAATGACAGAGTGTGGCTTTAAGAATATCCCAGATTCCACTTGGTTCTCACGGGTGCTCAAGCCCCAGATGGACAAATACCCCATCTGTTACTTCCTATTATGGCGCAACTACGAGAAAGAGTGGTTCGGTCCTGTGCCCAACACGCCTTGTGGTGAGGATTATAAGAAATTCAAAGAAGCAAATAACGTAATGTTCCTTAAAGATATAGAATAAAAATGGCCAAGTTAAGTGAAAAGATAGGTTATGCCTTGGGTGATGCCGCTGCAGGTGGTATCACATGGAAAGTGATGTCAATTGCATTCCCGTTGTTTTTTACCAACGTCTTCGGACTGACGGTAGCCGATACAGCTACGCTGATGCTGATAGCCCGTATGTTTGATGTGGTGACCGATCCTGTAATGGGTTCACTGGCGGATCGTACACAGTCGCGTTGGGGTACCTACCGTCCTTGGCTGATCTTTGGTGCTGTGCCGTTGGGCTTGATCTTTGCCTTGTTGCTCTATACGCCAGACTTCGGTCTTACGGGCAAGCGCATCTGGGCTTATACCTTCTATCTGTTGATGATGGTGGTCTATACGGCGGTAAACGTGCCCTACGGTTCACTGCTTGGTGTGATGACTGATGATGACAACGAGAAGAACCAGTTCTCCTCATTCCGTATGGTTGGTGCCTATGCCATGGGATTCATCACCCTGCTGTCGTTCCCTTATCTGCAGAAAATGGTGGGTGGCAGTGACCAGCATCAGTATGCCGTCGTGGGTGTGCTCTTAGGAGCTGTGGCTACAGTTGGTACGCTGGGCTGTGGTCTGTTGACGAAAGAACGTCTGAAGCCGGTACGTGCCGAGAAGTTCTCGTTGAAGCCCTTCGCTGATCTGTTTCGCAACAAGCCTTGGGTGTATCTCACGCTGATTGGTATCTGCATGAACTTCTTCAATGGGTTCCGCTATGCCGTGGCCGGCTATATGTTTGAGTATTGTCTGCATGGTGACGTAACGGTGAGTGGACTGATCATCAACTATACGGTGTTCATGACCTTCGGCGAACTCACCTGTATGATCTTCGGTGGTGTCTCACCTGTATTTACGAAGTGGGTGGGTTCTAAGCGTATGGCCTTTATCTGGGCTGCCGTCATCTGCGTGGTTACTTCTGTCGCCTTCTTCTTTATTCCCATGGATGCTGCCAGCATCTGGGTGATGGTGGCTGTCGTTATCCTCACCAGTATTGGTATCGGTCTCTATTCACCGCTGTTGTGGTCGATGTATGCCGATGTGGCTGACTATGCTACAGAGAAAAACGGCACCTCTTCGACAGGTCTGATCTTCTCCAGCGGTACGATGTCGCAGAAGTTTGGTACTGCCATCTCCGGCTCTTTGGTGGCACTGCTGTTAGGTATTGCAGGCTTCGTTTCTGGTACGGATACCACAGGTCAGACCGTCATTACGATAACAGATCCTGAGTCAGTGAATAATATGATCTGGGCGCTGTTCTCACTCTTCCCTGCTATCATTGCAGGAATCATGATCGTTCTTATCTACTATTATCCTATTAGGAAATGATAAAGTTAGTGGCACTCAAGCAGGAGATGCTTGAGGTGTTGGAGAACAACATCCTGCGCTTCTGGATAGACCGTATGCAGGATGATGAGGAGGGTGGCTTCTATGGGCGCATCGATAATGGCCATGTGCTGCATGCTGATGCCGACAAGGGTGCCATCCTGAATGCCCGTATCCTATGGACCTTCTCTGCGGCCTATCGTGTGCTTCGCAAACCTGAATATCTGGCAATAGCAGATCGCGCCAAGCGTTATTTCATCGATCATTTCATCGATCCTGAATATGGGGGTGTGTATTGGAGTCTCGACTATAAGGGACAACCTAAGGATACGAAGAAACAGTTCTATGCCATCGGCTTTGCCATCTATGGCTTGTCAGAATATGCCCGTGCTACTGGTGATAGAGAGGCTCTGGAGTACGCTCTCGACTTGTATGACTGCATAGAAGAGCACGCGTTGGATAGAGAGCATAATGGTTATATCGAGGCTCTGACGCGTGACTGGCAGCCCATTGGTGATATGCGTCTGTCGGAACTTGATGCTAACTATCCCAAGTCGCAGAATACGCATCTGCATATCATCGAGCCCTATGCCAACCTATTGAGGTGTCTCAAGGAGATGCGCTCGCAGGAGTCGTGCGACTATGTGCCAGCCATCGGCTCGGTGCTCCCTGTGGGCATCAGTGTGCCTGTGGAGACTATTGTAAGCGTGGAAGCGTCACTCCGTAATATCATCAGCATCTTTACCGACAGGATCCTGAACCCAGAGACCCATCACCTCGACCTTTTCTTCGAGATGGACTGGACGCGTGGGGCTGGTCAGTTGGAGAGTTATGGGCATGATATCGAATGTTCATGGCTGATGCATGAGGCAGCACTGGTGTTGGGTGATCAGGAAATATTAAATAAGGTAGAACCTATCGTACAGATGGTGGCGAAAGCCTCAGAAAAAGGACTGAATGCTGATGGTTCGATGATTCACGAAGCCAATCTGACGGCTGGCACTAAGGATGATGATCTGCACTGGTGGGTACAAGCCGAGACAGTGGTGGGTTTTTACAACATCTACCAGTATTTCCATGATGAGGCCGCACTAGAAAAAGCCCTCCATTGTTGGCAATATATCAAACAGAACCTGATAGACTATCAGAACGGCGAATGGTATTGGAGCCGCCATCGTGACGGCTCTCTGAATACCGTTGATGATAAGGCCGGTTTTTGGAAATGTCCCTACCATAATGGTCGTATGTGCCTTGAGATCATGGAAAGGATCTCATGATGGTCAGCTGTATAAGTAAAATTTGGAACAATTATGAAAAGAACCATTCTCGTAGCCATCACACTGTTGTTGGCCATCACATTGCAAGCACAAAAGCGCGTGAATAACCGTCTGTACAACCCCGATCCGGCTCCAGTGGTATCGGGCGACCGTCTTTATGTCTTTACAGGACACGACCTGGACACTGCTACTTATTTCCGTATGCCCGACTGGCAAGTGTTTTCCACTACCGACATGGAGCACTGGACGGATCATGGTATTGTATTGACCACTGCCAACTTCAAGTGGGCCAAACAGGGTGACAATGCATGGGCCTCACAGGCCATCGAGCGCAACGGCAAGTGGTATTGGTATGTAGCTGCCGAGGACACCACCAAGCACCTTCACGGAATCGGCGTAGCCGTAGCCGACCGTCCGGAAGGGCCTTGGGCTGACCCTATCGGAAAGCCGCTCATCCCTGGT
>CADCBZ010000043.1 GCA_902799765.1 uncultured Prevotellaceae bacterium | reverse complement strand
AGGGCAACACGTTTCTTCTCCATATTATTTATATAAAAGCGGTGCAAATTTACAATTATTTTTTGTAATTTTGCAGCCGGAATTAAAAAATTCACGAAACAATGAAAGAATTAGCACTCAAGTACGGATGTAATCCGAACCAGAAGCCCTCACGCATCTTCATGACAGAGGGCGAATTACCCATCGAAGTGATCAACGGTCGTCCTGGCTACATCAACTTCCTCGACGCCTTCAATGCCTGGCAGCTGGTGAAGGAGCTGAAGGCTGCTACCGGTCTGGCTGCTGCCGCCTCGTTCAAGCACGTCAGTCCTGCAGGCGCTGCCGTCGGTCTGCCCCTGAGTGACACCCTGAAGAAGATCTATTTCGTGGATGACGTGAAGGATCTCGACGCCTCGCCCATCGCCTGTGCCTATGCCCGTGCCCGTGGTGCCGACCGTATGTCGAGCTATGGCGACTTCGTGGCTTTGAGCGACACCTGTGACGCCGTCACCGCCAAGTTGCTGAAGCGTGAGGTGAGCGACGGTGTGATCGCCCCAGACTATACCCCTGAGGCTATTGAGATTCTGAAGGACAAGCGTAAGGGTACCTATAATGTGATAAAGATTGATCCTACCTACGTGCCTGAGCCCATCGAGCGCAAGCAGGTGTTCGGCATCACCTTCGAACAGGGGCGTAACGAGATCAAACTCGACGACGATACGCTCTTTGAGAATATGCCCACCCAGAACAAGACCTTTACCCCAGAGGCTAAGCGCGACCTGATCATCGCCCTGATCACCCTGAAATATACACAGTCTAACTCCGTTTGCTATGTGAAGGACGGACAGGCTATCGGTATCGGAGCCGGACAGCAGAGCCGTATCCACTGTACTCGTCTGGCTGGTAACAAGGCCGACATCTGGTGGTTGCGCCAGCATCCGAAGGTGATGAACCTGCCGTTTATCGACAATATCCGTCGTGCTGACCGTGATAACACCATCGACGTGTATATCTCTGAAGACGAACATGATGATGTGCTTCGTGACGGTGCTTGGCAGCAGTTCTTCAAAGAGAAGCCCGAGGTACTGACGATGGAAGAAAAGAAGGCCTGGATTGCTCAGAACACCAAGGTGGCTCTGGGTTCAGATGCTTTCTTCCCCTTCGGCGACAACATCGAGCGCGCCCATAAGAGCGGTGTGGAGTTCATCGCCCAGGCTGGTGGCAGTGTGCGTGATGACAATGTGATCGAGACCTGCGATAAATACAATATCGCCATGGCCTTCACTGGCGTGAGACTGTTCCACCATTAAAGATTAAACATTAAATTTCAGATTTAATGGACGATTTTCAGAATATATTGGAGAACGGCATCAACTTCGGACGTGGAGGTGATAAGCCGAAAGATGATGGCAAGGTGAAGACCAAAGCCAAGAAGAAGCAGTATATCACGGGGGCCCATGGCAGCGGCTCTGCCCGCCAGAAAGCGAAGTACCGTGAGCAACGCGCCAATCGTCATAAGAAATAAAAAAAGCGAGGGAAATCCCCTCGCATTTTTTATGATTAGAAATCCAGATCCCTACCCCGATAGAAGTCGATCAGTGCCCACTGGTAGAGGCGTTCGTAGCGTGCCTGAACGAGATCCGACTCAGCCTTGAGGTACTTGTTCTTGGCCTCGTTAAACTCAGTGATGTTAGCCTTGCCGTTCTCATACTTCGCCTGCATCAACTTGAAGGCATCTTCCGAGCTCACTAATGCCTCACGTGAACTCTCTTCCTTGGAGACGGCATTCAGGGCATTGTAATACACCTGCTGGATCTCCTTATAGAGCGTCTTCTTCGCGTTCTCAAGTTTTAACTCCTGATTCAAACGGTCTGCACGGGCACTCCTTACATTGTTGCGCACCTGGAAACGACTGAAGATAGGAATGTTCAGGTTCAAGCCGATGAACTGACTGAAATTGTTCTTGATCTGTTTGCCGAAAGGATCAGAGTCGTAGGCGCTGCTGGTGTAGTAGTTCGAACCCAATCCGGCACTGAAGTTCAGTTTCGGATAATAGCCGGCCTTGGCGATGTTGATGCTGTGCTCGCTACCCTGCAGACGAAGCTGCTCTGAACGGATCTCAGGCTTGAAGGTCAGGGCCTCGGCATAGATGTCGTCAGGCGTGAGGATGCTGATATCCTCCAACTTGCCCAGCTCCGACATATCGGGACTGACCACAGCGAAGCCTTCAGGTGTGGGGAGTTCCAACAACTGGGTCAGCGCAAGGACTGATATGCGATATTTGTTATCAGCCTGTGTGGCCGTGAGTCGGCTACTGGCAAGGGTAGATTGCTGCTGGGAGAGTTCCGACACACTGGCTTTACCATTATTAACGAAAGCCGTCAGACGAGCCACCTGCATCGAGTCGATTTCAATCTGTCGATGGGCCACTGCTGCGATCTCCTGATCATAGAGTATCTGCACGTATGCCTGCGCCACCTGCATACGGATGTCGTTCTTCGCCTTCTCAAGGTCTTCTGTCATCGCCTCAAGGTTCAAGCGACTCAGTTTGATATTCTCCGGAATCTCAAAGCCAGAGAATAAGGGCACACTCGTCTGCAACTGAAGCGAGGTGTTACTGGTGTTCGTATTCTCATACGTGTTCAACTCTGTCAGTCCACGTCCGAAAGACAAGTTCTCTCCCAACGTTGCAGAGAGGTCAGGCAAACGCTTGTTACGGGCGGTGGAGAGCGTATAGGTCTGTTTCACACGTGCCACCTCACTCTGTTTGATAGAGATATTGTTAGAGATCGCATAGTCTTCACACTCACGGAGTGTCCACTGTTTCTGGGCATCAGCCGTCTGTGGCAACTGCATGGCGAGCAGCGCTGTCAACATCAGCATATTATTTCGTATCATAGCGCCTTATTTTTTATCTTCATCATTGATCTTCTCAGGACCACGCACCTTATCCTTCTGCGTGACACCCTTCTTAATCTCGATATTCACACCGTCAGAGAGACCTGTCGTCACCTGAGTACGCTCGTAGGTCTTATCCTTACCCTCACCCTTGATGATATAGACGAAGGTGGAGTCGCCACTGAACTCGATGGCACTCTCAGGCACGCTGAGCACCTTGCTGACTGATGACAGCACGATTTCGGCATTGGCACTGTAACCAGAACGGATCTGACTGCCTTCTGCCAACTTCACGGCAGCCTTGATCTCAAACTGATTGGCACCATTGTTCTCGACAGCCTTTGGAGAGATATACTCCAGGTTGGCATCGAACTTCAGATCCTGCAGGGCGCCGATGGTGATCTTCATGGGCATATCATTGACCAACTGACCTACCTCCGTCTCGTCGATATTACCACGGAAAATCAGATCGTTCATGTTTGCCACAGAGGCAATGGTGGTACCATCGTTGAAGTTATTGGAGAGGATCACCATATTACCCACCTTCACAGGGATGTCGAGGATTCTGCCTGAGATGGTAGAACGGATGAGGGTGGAAGAAGCCGAGGCATTGGACTTTGAGACACCGTCGCGCACCACCTGCAGGGCATCGATAGCAGCCACCTTCTCCTCCTTGGCCTGATGCAGCGACTGTTTGACCTTATCATACTCATCAGCAGAGACCAGTTTCATATTGTACAGGTTCTCTTCACGGTCGTAGTCGATCTGAGCCTGTTTCAGGTTGATCTCTGCCAGACGTACACGCGCTTCGGCACTCGACAGCTGTCCCATATCGGGAATCACTTTTACCTTTGCGATCACGTCACCTGCATTCACATAGTCACCGGGCTCCTTGTAGAGTTCAGTGATGATACCAGAGATCTGAGGTTTGATGTTCACCTCGTTACGAGGCTCGATCTTACCGGTGATGATGGTTGTCTTCTGGATGTCCTCCAACTTCGGCGTGAACTCGTTATAGACAACTTCCTTGGGCTGGCTCTTCTGCCAGAGGAACACGAATGTTCCGATGAAAATCAGGGCGACAATCGCTGCGATAATCAGTTTACTGTACTTTTTCATATTTTATCTTTTATATATTTATATTCTTTATTTGACCTTATCTTAAGTCCTTTTTGTCCTGTAGTCCGTTGCTAATCATTCGTCGCGCATGGCATCAACGGGTTTGATGGTCATTGCACGGGCTGCAGGCGCCAGTCCTGCGAGGACCCCCATCGCACTCACCACGAGGGCTGCGAAGATAGCCGTCCAGAAACCTACCTGGAAATGGGCTGTCACGATGCCGTCTTCGGTATTACCCATCTCCAGCATCTGCAGGATCATCACCCCGAAGAGGATGCCGCTCATACCTGCCACCAGGGTCAGGACGATACTTTCGGCTATGATCTGCGAGAGGATCATCTTCGGCGTTGCACCGATGGCTCTGCGGATACCGATCTCTGTGGTTCGCTCGCGCACGGTCACCATCATGATGTTCGACACGCCGATAGCACCTGCGAGCAACGTTCCAAGTCCCACGAGCCAGATGAGGAAGTTCACACCCTTGAAGAGGTTGTCGAGCATCTGGAAGAGCACCTCCGTATTAAACACCATGGTACCCTGCTCGTCAGTGGGATCCACAAAGTGTGCCATTGTCACAGCTTCGCGGATGCGATTGGTGAGTGTTGACATCACCACACCTTCACGACCTGTAGCCACGATCATATCCACTTCCTTACCTCTATTATAGGTCTCCTGCATCAGTGTCAACGGCAACGTGACCTTCTGTTCGGCACGACCATTGATGTTCATGTTCGTGGCAGAATAGTCCACACCGATGACCTGATAATAGGTGGAGTCTATACGGATTGACTTACCACAGGGGTCGCCACCTTCCTTGAAGAGTTCCTTATAGATGCGTTTACCGATGACGCAGACCTTACGATGCTCCTTCATGTCCATCTCGTTGATGTAACGACCATAGTAGAGTTTGGGTGCGATCACCTCGGCATATTCTGGTGTACATCCCTGAATGCGCGGGGTGGTCTTCTGATCCTTGTAATAAGCCGTGTTCGACTTACCCCAGGGGGCGAAGAGCACAGGTGCCACGACGTCGAGCTCTGGCACACGCTGATGCAGACGAGTAATGTCCTTATAGTCCATGCTCCACCAACGGCCCTTACGGAAGCCCTTGTAGGCTTTCGAGGTCTGCTGGCTCCATACGATGACGGTATTCTGCGCGAAACCCTCGAAGTTCTTCTCTAACTTCTCCTTCAAGCCACTACCGCCTCCGATGAGTGCCACGAGCATGAACACACCCCAGAACACACCGAAGCCTGTCAGGAAACTCCTGCTCTTGTTCCTCGTCAGCGTGTCGAGGATTTCTCTGTATGAATCAATATCTAATCTCATAATATAAAAATTCCTTGAGTCCTGTAGTCCGTTGCTAATCAATCAGCGCGAAGCGCTTCTATCGGGCGAATTCTACTTGCTTTATAGGCAGGGATCAGACCCGCGATCGTACCTGCGATCACCATCACCATCGTCGCCTCGAAGCAGACATCAAGTCCGACGGTAGGATTAAGGAACATCGTGGCCTGGAAGAGTCCCGTATCAATGGTCTCGTGACCTACAGTCGCATCCATATACTCATTGGCAGCCACACCCAGTACCATTCCGACATAGCCGAAGAACGTGGTGATGATCACACTCTCGATGATGATCAGTTTCAGGATACTCCAGGGCTTGGCGCCGATGGCTTTGCGGATACCAAACTCATGGGTGCGCTCCTTCACGGTGATCAACATGATGTTGCTGACACCTACAATACCACTCAGAAGTGTAAAGAGTCCTACCACCCAGAGGGCCGTACGGATGATGGCGATACCCTGTTCCATCTGCAGACTCGTCGTATAGCCATTCCAGATCCAGATGGCCCGTTCGTCTTCAGGGTGCACCTGATGGTTGGCATAAAGACGGCGACGATAGTCCTTCTCGAAGTCTTCGTTCTGCTTCTCGGTTGTCAGTCCGTGGAAGGTGTACTCAAGACTACCTACATTGTCATTATTGGCACCGAAGATATTCTTGATGGCCGCATAACTTGAATACGCATCACGCTCACCATCGCCACGATCTTCATAGATGCCAACCACCTTGAAGGAGAAATCTCCCACTTTGACATGCTTGCCCAACAGCGACTTGTAATCCTTAGGACACAACTCCTTAGCCTGCTTGTCGTTCAGTACAAGAACCTTGCGTTTCTCCTGCATGTCTATGTCGTTGATGAAACGGCCACAGATGAGCTTCTGCTTGTTGATCTCCGTATGCACTGGATAGACACCGGAGATATTTACGCTCATATACTCATCACCATAACTGATGGTGGCATTGGTCTCATAGCGGGCACCCACATGGTCGATGTGGTCAGAAAAATCGTTCTCGGTAATCTCGAGATCCCTTGTCTGGAGACTGATGTCCCTACCCTCCTTCAGGCCCTGATAAGGCTTCGAGGTACGACCGCCCCAGACCTCCATGGAGTTCGAGAGCCAGTTCTCGTTCTGCTTCAGGTTGGCATTGATGAGTCCGTTACCGGCACCCAACAGCACGATCAGCATGAAGATACCCCACGCCACAGCAAAGCCTGTGAGCGTCGTGCGGAGTTTGTTCCGCCGTGCCGTCTGCCATATTTCTATAAAAACATCTCGCATATGATTACTTCATCATTCCGTTAATACCGAATGGCGATGCATTGTGATTGAGGTTCTCCTCGATCTTGCCGATAACACCATCCTTGATATGCACAATCTTGTTTGTCTCGTTAGCTACACCGCTCTCGTGAGTCACCACCACGATGGTCATACCCTCTTCTTCATTCAGACGCTTGAGCAGCTGCATCACCTCCACAGAGGTCTTCGAATCGAGAGCACCCGTAGGCTCATCGGCCAAGATGATCTGCGGACGGGTGATGAGTGCTCTGGCTATTGCCACGCGCTGTTTCTGTCCTCCCGACAGTTCATTGGGGTAATGCTCCGCCCAGTCCAAGAGACCGAGCTTATCCAGATACTCCAGTGCCATCTGATGGCGCTTCTTTCTGGGCACCCCCTGATAGAATAATGGCAACTCAACGTTTTCCACGGCGGTCTTAAAAGAGATGAGATTAAACGACTGGAAAATAAAACCTATCATCTTGTTGCGATACTCCGCAGCCTTGGTCTCCGAGAGATTCCAGATGGGCACACCGTTCAGTTCGTAGGTACCGGAATCATAGTTGTCGAGAATACCTAATATATTCAATAAGGTACTCTTACCAGAACCTGAGGCACCCATGATGGAGACGAACTCTCCCTTGGCGATGTCGAGCGAGATGCCTTTCAACACATGGAGCGGCTGGGCTCCCTGATAGGTCTTGTTAATGTCTTGTAGATGTATCATAAAAACAATCTTAATACTTTAGGAGAACTAAATTTTGTCTGTTTGACGATGCAAAAGTATAAAAAGTTGCAATACCCGCAAAATTTCTGGGATATTTTGCACATATTTGTGATGAATGAACGGTATTTTGCATCTTATAAACTTTTATAGGCTTCAACAATGTCGTCAATCGTTATGTCGAGCAACTGCATTTGACGGAACAGTTCTGGCAGGCGCTCTTTCATAAACTCCTTCTTACGGGCCTTGAGGATCTGCTTCTTCGCACCTTTCGTCACGAAGTAGCCCAGGCCACGTTTATTGTAGATGATCTCCTCACGGGCCAGTTGCTCGTAAGCCTTCACTGCCGTATTGGTGTTCACCTCGAGGAGCACAGCATACTCACGGACAGACGGAATCCTGTCGTCGTCCTGATACACACCAGACAATATCTCGTCACACAGACGGTCTGCCATCTGGATATAGATGGGTTTATCGTTTGAGAATGTCATAATTAGTCCACTTATTAGTTATTAACTGAAAACCTTTGAAGATATGGAACGATGCCCAGTAGTTGATGACAGCCAGCAGAGGCAGTACCACTGCAAGCACATACCCCAGCGTGCCGACTTCCTGTGATACATAGTGATCGCCAATCCATACCGCATGGAACATCTCCATCTGGTAGTAACTCACCACATTTCCAAATATAGCGACGATAATCATGTAGGCTATACTCGTCAGAACGAAGGTATATTTGCGAAGCAACGTGGCACCGAGTGTATAGAAAGAGTTGGTCCAGAGGATCATCGCTGTCAGCACCACCACCTGCATCACCTTGTATGACAACGTATAGTCGTATATACTACGATAGAGGAAACTGGGTGCAAAACTATCGACGAACCGGGGAAGGCAGGAAACCCACTCGTCACCAGAGACCAGACTGCGAAACACCATCCTCAGTGTGTCACCCACAACGATCGACAAGAAAATGCATACCGTCCAGGCTACTGTGAAATACAACACCACCGAGAGGAATTTCTCTAAGTTAGAGGCCGGTAACATGAGGAAGGCCTCACGCCTGGGCTTCTTGTTGATCTCCAAGAACATGGAACTGATGCTGGCTCCTACCCCGATCATGAAGAATATCGTGATGAACAGGAGAATAATACCCACAATATTTTGCGTCGTCATACCTTTATTCAAATACCAGATCATCATCTCTGCGAAAAAGATAACCAGACTAAAGCCAGTCGTCCACATCATCAGACTGCGGAAGTTCATGCTCCATACCCAACGAAGCGCCTTCCCGAATCTATAGAAACTAAAACTATTCATTGCTTCGAAATTAAAAGTTCACATACTTACCAATCACCTGCGTTCTGCAGAAAACCTTGTACGACAGCCAGAAAGCCAGTATCACCCAAACGACTGTCAGGATATTCCAAGCCATAAACAGTCGGTCGGAGGACTGCTCATTCAGATTCACGCTGCTAGGCAACAACCAGGCCATCAGGATGACGATCAGGATAATCACCAGTGTGGTGAACACCCAGGCATACTTGGGCGAGCGGAAGAAGGTACCGCCAAGGGCATAGGCAGCGTGAAAACACACCAGGGGGATGATCAAACCGTTCAGTTCCTTAGCAGGCATGTCGGTCATGCTCCTACTCAACAACTCCATAGCCTTGCTTGCTACAAACATCGTTTTCTCATTTCCCAGCATATAATTCACAGCATACTGAATCAGATCGGCACAGAGCACACTGACGATGAAAAGCGGTAGGAGGATCAGCCAACTTGCATAACGCATCAGATACTTCTCGAAGTTGGATGCCGGGAGCAGCAGGAGGGCTTGTCTGTCGTACTTGCCTTTCATGCTGTGGAACATCGTACCAGGACCTATCGTGATGAACACGGTAAACATCATCAAGGTCGCCATACCACAAGCCGGGTAGTTGGCAGTTGAGCCGTTTATTTTCAGGAAACCTAGCGTAAAGAACAGGTAGATCAGCGACATCGCCACCAACATCTGCAGGGTATTCCTCACCAGGAAGTTGCGCTCGTTTCTCAACGTCCAACAAGCCAACTTTCCGAATCTTTGTATATTAAACTGAATCATAATACTATGTCCTTATGTTCTTCTGTCTAAATCTTACCTTCGTTTACAGCATTGAAGAGCAGTTCGAGGTTCACCTGGGTCTCAGCGCTTTCGGCATGACGAGGGGCAATCACCGCATTACCCTGCAACGAAGGCTCGGCATAGAGCACATCGTCCATCTCATTGGGGGTGCGATACTCAAAAGTATATTTCTCCTGGATGTCTGTCACTGAGGCATCGAGCAACAGCTTCTGTGGCGAGAGAATCAGGATATGATCCAGCAACGACTCCACGTCATGCACCTGATGGGTGGAGATGATCAGCGTACGGTCGTCGCTCATATACTGGGCCACCACCTTACGGAACTGACTCTTCGAAGGGATGTCGAGTCCGTTGGTCGGCTCGTCCATCAACAGCACCTTAGTACCGGCGGCGAGGGCGAAACTCATAAACACCTTCTTCTTCTGACCCATCGAGAGGGCATTGAGCTTCAGATTGGTGGTGAGTTCAAAATCCTTCAGACAAGCCTCCAAGACCTCACGACTGAAGCGGGGATAGAATGGCTCGTTGATCTTCACATACTCATCGAGCGACATGGCGGGCAGGTCGAACTCCTCGGGCACGATAAAGATTTCCTGCAACGTTTCCGGCAGACGCTTGCGTGTTTCGATGCCATCGAAACAAACAGAACCTTTAGCGGGTCTCAGCAAACCTGAGATCAGATACAGCAGCGTCGATTTGCCCGTACCGTTCTTACCCAACAGGCCATAAATGTTATCCTGCTTCAGTGCCAGACTGAAATCATCGAATACCAGGTCTTTCTGACCCGCATACTTGAAACTGATGTTACTTACTTCAATCATAATATCTTATATTTTTTAATGTTTGATTACTTATGTAATAGTGTACCACTTCAATAGTACACTGCAAAAGTAGGATAATTATCAATACCCTCCAAGCTTTTTGGCGAAAATCTTTCCTTTCTTAACATAGTTTAAGACTTCTCGCGTGCGCGATTCATAATTAGTTTGTACTTTTGCACGCAAAAACAGATGTATAAGAATGGAACATCGTAAACTAAGGTTTGCTCTGTTGGGCAATATTTATCAGGCTAAGAAATCAGCCAGCATACAGAAGGTGCTCTCTACGATTACCAACTATGGCGCGGAGTTGTATGTGGACAAGGAGTACTATTACTTCCTGAAGGATCAACAGCGATTGGACGTGAAGGCTACCAAGGTCTTCTCGGATGATGACTTTGATGCTGATTTCATGATATCGATGGGTGGCGATGGTACATTCCTGAAAGCAGCCAGCAGAGTGGGCAACAAGAACATACCCATACTGGGTGTGAATATGGGCCGACTTGGTTTCCTGGCCGACATTAGTCCTGATGATATCGAGCACTGTATGAAGGCACTGTATAATGATGATTTTGCAGTGGAGAGTCGTGCGATGATACAGATTGAGGCTGACGGTGCGCCGCTTGGCGACTTTAGTTTTGCACTGAACGATGTAGCCATACTGAAACGCGATACGGCATCGATGATATCAATACGTGCCAGTGTGAACGGAACATACCTTAACACCTATCAGGCTGACGGACTGGTCATATCTACGCCTACAGGTTCTACAGCTTATTCACTATCTAATGGTGGCCCAATCATAGTGCCAGGAACCAAGGTGTTCTCGATGACTGCAGTTGCTCCACATTCGCTGAATGTGCGCCCAATCGTACTGGCCGATTCATCCGTTATCGAACTGGATGTGGAGAGTCGCTCGCATAATTTCCTAGTGGCAATCGATGGCAGATCAGAGAAATGCAAAGAGGGCACGAAGATTGTGCTCCGTCGCGCCCCCTATGATATCAAGGTAGTTAAGCGATCAGACCAACGCTACTTCAACACCCTCCGCGAAAAGATGATGTGGGGTGCTGATACCCGATAGCTTATTTCACCTCAAAATCCAACGACTTCAGATCCTTGTCCATCGACGAGGTTCCGTAGAGTATCTGATAGCGACCTGCCTTCGTTGACAGCTCGTCGATCAGCTCGTCGTAATACTCGAATGCCTCGCCATCCAATGTGATGGTGGCTTGCTGTGTCTCACCAGCCTTCAGGTTCAGCTTCTGGAATCCTTTCAAGGCCTTGATAGGTGCGCCAGCATCGTCGAGACGCTTTACATATACCTGTACAGTCTCTGTTCCCTCACGCTTACCTGTGTTGGTAACAGGGATGGTGAGTGTAACTTTATCGTTCTTCTTCATCTGCTTGGCAGAGATATTGGCATCGCCTACGCTGAAAGTGGTGTAGCTCAGACCATAGCCGAAGGCATACTGAGGCACGCCTGTAAAGTAACGATAGGTGCGGTTCTTCATCGAGTAGTCGAGGAAGTCGGGCAGATCGTTGTTCGAGCGATAGAAGGTTACAGGCAGTTTGCCACCAGGGTTGTAGTCGCCAAACAACACCTCGGCCAATGCCTTGGATCCTCCCTGACCAGCATACCAAGCCTGGAGCAGCGCATCATATTCGCCCTCGACACTGCCAAATGCGATGGCAGAACCAGAGCAGTTCACGAAGATAACAGGTTTACCTGTCTGGTGCATAGCCTTTACCAACTTCTGCTGAACCTTAGGCAGTTCGATATCCTCCTTGTCGCCACCTTCACCTTCCATCTGGGCTGAGATACCACCGATAATCACGATAGCATCAGCATCCTTAACCTGGTTGGCAAGATCGGTAAAGTCAATCAGATGGCGCTCGCAGATATCGCCACGCAGCAACGCAAACTGTCCGTTGCCGTGACGGTATTCAATCACTACATCGTAAGTCTTACCAGCCTCTACTGGGAATGATTTGTACTCAGGCTTGCGACCAAAGCCGAAGCCGAATCCACGACGGCCACCAGCCTGAGCCTCTTCTACCACCTCGCCGTTCACCTTCAGCACGTAGCCATTATCAGTGGTTAGTGTGTACTTCATTTCACCAGTAAAGGTCGATGTGTACTTACCACTGATGCGGACACTGAGATTTTTGTCGCTGACACCCTCTGCAAAGCCCCAGGCACCGAATGTAGAGAAGTTTATTTCATTGTAATAGGCAGTCTTAGTTGGCGTGATTGCCTCTCCGGCGGAAGCCGCCTCCCCGTTGAACGGGGAGCGCTCCGTATTCCAGAACTCCACTTTCACACCCTTGCCATCGTTAAAGTCCTGCAGATGGTGGATAGTGGCGTATTCATCATTGAGTTCGCAAGCCTTGTTATAGATAATATTGGCACCAGGCACAGCAGCCTTGATACCAGACAGCAGTGAGTGCTGATGAGCCTCGGTTGGAGTTCCACCATAGTTACCATTCAACATGTTTACATCGTCGGCATTAGGACCAAGCACTGCCAGCGTCTTGATGTTCTTAGAAAGTGGCAGTACTGCGCCCTTATTCTCGAGCAAGACCATACTCTCGCGAGCAGCCTGGATGGCCATTGCGTCATTCTTCTCGCTGCTGATAACCTCAGGACCAAGATTGGCCCATGGCAACATATCGGCAGGGTCGAACATACCCAGTTCGAAACGGCCCATCAGGGTCTTGCGCAGATGGTTGTCGAGATCGCTCTCTTTGATCAGTCCTTTCTCAAGTCCCTCTATCAGCGACATGAATACCTTGCCACACTCAAGGTCGGTACCATTCAGCACAGCATCGACCGATGCAGAGAGTCCGTCCTTATGAGTCTCGTGCTGTCCTTTGTTGTAGAAGTTGTTGATAGCATCGCAGTCGGTCAGCACGATACCATTGTAGCCCCATTTGTTGCGCAAGATATCGATGAGCAGACGGTCGCTGGTGCAACATGGCTTACCCTCGAATCGCTGATAAGCACACATCACTTCGCGCACATTGGCTTTCTTTACCAGAGCCTTGAAGGCTGGCAGGTAGGTCTCCCACAAATCGCGGTTGGTTGGTTCCACATTCATCGAGTGGCGCAGTGGCTCTGGTCCGCTGTGTACGGCATAGTGTTTGGCACAAGCGTGAGTCTTAAAGTACTTATCGTTGTTGCCCTGCATGCCCAGTACGGTCTGCACACCCAGCACGGCATTCATATAGGGGTCCTCGCCACAAGTTTCCTGACCACGTCCCCAACGAGGATCACGGAAGATATTCACATTAGGACACCAGAAAGTAAGTTCAGGATTGCCAGGGTAGTAAACTACACCCATGGGCACGTTGAACAGTTTAGGATCGTTGTGGTCGGTGCGATTCCAGTTGGCACGAGCCTCATCGCTCACCTGCGAGAAAACATCATAGAAAAGCTGTGCATTGAATGCTGCTGCCATGCCGATAGGCTGAGGATAGACGGTGTATCCACCCTGACGAACACCATGACAAGCCTCGCTCCACCAGTTGTAGCTGGGAATGCCCAAGCGGTCGATGGATATCGACTTGTTCATCATCAGTCCCACCTTCTCCTCAGGAGTAAGCAGACTCAACAGATTCTCAACACGATCCTTGTAAGACAGCTTAGTATCCAAATACGGATATTTAGTCTGGGCAAACACACTCACCCCCGTCATCGCCACAATGGCTAAAGTTAAAAGTCTCTTCATCATAGTTTGATAATAGTAATGTAATAAGTATAGAATTGGGGGCAAAGATAGTTATTTTTTTCTATGAATTATGCGGATTATGCAGTTTTTTATTTATCTTTGCACTCAGAAACCCTAAAATAAAGACAATTATGGCAAAAGTTTATGTGTTTATGGCCAACGGCTTCGAGGATGTTGAGGCCCTGATCCCCATCGACGTGCTGCGTCGTGGTGGTGTAGATGTGATTACGGTGAGTACCACAGAGGATCTCATTGTAGAGTCAGCGCATGGTGTGGGCATCCGTGCCGACATGATGTTTACGGCCTGTGATTTCTCCGATGCCGACCTGCTGATGCTGCCTGGTGGTATGCCAGGGGCCAGCAATCTGTTCGAGCACGAGGGTGTCTGTCAGGCATTGAAGCTGCAGGCTGCTGCCGGCAAGAAGATCGCCGCCATCTGTGCCTCACCGGCTGTCGTTCTGGCCCAGCTTGGTCTCCTCGACGGCAAGAAGGCTACCTGCTATCCTGGTTTCGAAAAGATGTTGGAAACGGCCGACTATACAGGTGCGCTCGTCACCGTCGATGGTAACATCACCACTGGCGAAGGCCCTGCTGCCGCCTTCCCTTATGCCTACACCATCCTGGCCGACCTGACTGATCAGGCCACAGCCGATCAGATCGCCGAAGGAATGAGATTCGTTCATTTGATGGCACAGTCTTGTTAGTCCTGTAGTCCGTTGCTAACAATATATGGATTATATCATTATAGTGGCAGGCGGAAAGGGCCTGCGGATGGGGAGTGACATTCCCAAACAGTTCCTGCCCATCGGCGGCAAGCCCGTCCTGATGCGCACGTTGGAACGCTTCAGGGCGTACTCGAGTGCGCTCCAGATCATACTTGTGTTACCCGAGGCGCAACAGGACTACTGGCGGCAACTCTGTGAGGAATATCACTTCGATGTCGAACATCAGATCGCCAATGGCGGACAGACCCGTTTCCACTCCGTGCAAAACGGTCTCGCACTGGTGCCCGACGATGCAGAGGGCGTGGTCGGCGTGCATGATGGCGTACGTCCCTTCCCGAGTATCGAGGTGATCCGCAACTGCTATGAGACCGCCCGCACGGCCAAGGCCGTCATCCCCGTCATCCCCGTCGTCGAAACGGTGCGCCAGATATTTGACTTAAGGACTAATGAACAAGAAAAGTCTTGTAGTCCTGTAGTCCGTTGCCAATATACTTCAAAGACTGTGCCTCGGGATGATTACCGCCTGGTGCAGACCCCACAGACCTTCGATATCCAACTGTTGAAGGCTGCGTATAAGCGAGCGCAGAACCAAGTGAACTTGAGTTCTGCCGAGCGAGAGCAGGCTCGACCGGAGGTCAAGGCTGCCAACCGTCAACCCTATAACGACGGCTTTACCGATGATGCCTCTGTGGTAGAGAGCTATGGCTATGCCATCACACTCGTAGAGGGGAATCGTGAGAACATCAAGATCACCACTCCCTACGACCTGAAGATCGCAGAAGTGTTAATATAAGAATGGACATTCTCGATCAGGACATACAGTTTCTCCCGGGGGTGGGACCGAACAGAAAAAAGATACTGGGCGAGGAGCTTGGTATCTTTACCTATGGTGACCTGCTAGAGAACTACCCCTACAAACATGTCGATCGTTCAAAAATCTATACTATCCACGAACTGACTGGCGACATGCCTTTCGTGCAGATCGTGGGTCATATCCTCAGTTTCGAGACCTTCCAGATGGGACCGCGCAAGGAGCGTGTTGTAGCCCATTTTACCGACGGTACAGGTATCTGTGACCTCGTGTGGTTTCAGGGCGGGAAATATGCCAAACAGAGTTATAAGGTAGGGACGAAATACGTGGTTTTCGGCAAGCCTACTGTCTTCAACAACCGCATCAACATCACCCACCCCGACATGGATCGTGCCGAAGAGTTGGAACTGTCGAGCATGGGGATGCAACCCTACTACACCACCACCGAGAAGATGAAGAAGCGCGGGCTCTCCTCCCGCACGCTCGAAAAACTCATCCGCGTCCTGCTGGAGAAGCTCCCGCCCCTACCCGAAACCATCCCCGATTTCATCACGGCCCCACTCCACCTGATGGAACGTGATGAAGCCCTGCGCGCCATCCACTACCCCCAGAACGCCAAGGAACTGGAGCGGGCCAGAGTCCGTCTGAAGTTCGAAGAGCTCTTCTTCGTACAGTTGAATATCGTCAGATATGCCAGCGACCATCGTCGCAAATATCGAGGCTATATCTTTTCACAGGTGGGCGAGGTGTTCAACACCTTCTACCACAACCACCTGCCCTTCCCATTGACGGAAGCACAGAAACGGGTGATCCGCGAGATCCGTAAGGACACTGGCAGCGGCCGTCAGATGAACCGTCTGCTGCAAGGTGATGTCGGCTCCGGTAAGACCTTAGTTGCCCTCATGACGATGCTCATCGCCATCGATAACGGCTATCAGGCCTGTATCATGGCACCCACGGAGATCCTCGCCGAGCAACACCTGCAGACCATCATGGGATTTCTGAAAGACATGCCTGTACGTGTAGCTCTCCTTACGGGTATCGTGAAGGGTAAACGGCGTCAGGAAGTGCTTGACGGACTCCTGGACGGTACGATCCATATCCTCGTGGGCACCCATGCCGTCATCGAGGACACGGTGCAGTTTGCCCGTCTGGGTATGGTGGTCGTCGATGAACAACACCGTTTCGGCGTCGCCCAGCGCGCCAAACTCTGGAGTAAGAGCCAGAACCCGCCACACGTACTGGTGATGACCGCCACCCCAATCCCACGCACCCTCGCCATGACCCTCTATGGCGATCTCGACGTGAGTGTGATCGACGAGCTGCCGCCAGGTCGTAAACCTGTCAGGACCACCCATGTCTTCGACACCCGCATGACCTCACTCTACGACGGCATCCGTCAACAGATCCGCGAAGGCCGTCAGGTGTATATCGTCTTCCCGCTCATCGAAGAGTCGGAGAAAAGCGACCTGAAAAACCTTGAAGACGGCTTCGAGGTGCTGAAACAGGCCTTCCCTGAGTTCCGTCTGAGTAAGGTTCACGGACGCATGAAACCCAGCGACAAGGAAGCTGAGATGCAGCGTTTCGTCAGTGGTGAGACCCAGATCCTCGTCGCCACCACCGTCATCGAGGTAGGCGTGAATGTGCCTAACGCCTCTGTGATGGTGATCCTCGACGCCCAGCGTTTCGGGCTCTCCCAGCTCCATCAGCTCAGAGGACGCGTCGGCCGTGGTGCCGACCAGAGTTTCTGTATTCTCGTCACCCCTTATAAGCTCAGTGAGGAGACCCGCAAGCGCATCGACATCATGTGCGACACCAACGACGGCTTCCGCATTGCGGAGGCCGACCTGAAATTGCGCGGTCCTGGTGATCTGGAAGGCACCCAACAGAGCGGCATGGCTTTCGACTTAAAAATTGCTGACATCGCACGCGACGGGCAACTGGTTCAGATGGCACGCGACGAGGCCCAGAAAATCATTGAAGACGACCCCGAATGCACCTCACCGCGCTATCAGATGTTGTGGAACCGGCTACGCCAACTTCGTAAGACAAATATCAACTGGGCAGCCATTTCTTAGTCAGAAAGTGTTAAAACAACACAAAAGATTGTTAACGCAGACAACTTTTTGCATGTTTTTGGAATAAAATTACTACCTTTGCATCGAATTTTTGACAAATTGCGCTGAACTAACTGACAGTTGCGCGAAAATAATAAACCAGAATAGAATGAACTTTTTGAAGAATCTTAAGGCAACAGCTTTCTTATCGATTATGATGCTTACCACGACTTCTGCAGTCGGACAGGATCTCTTGGCCCGTCAGGCTCCCGTCGATCGTAAGATGAAGGCCGTTGACTCCATAGCACTCAATAGACTGATTGAACAGGAAATGTTTGAGAACCCTGCAGGTGACCTGTATGATGAGTGGGACAATGAGTTGACTCACTATCAGGGTATCGCCATTCCTGATGAGACCACCATCGACCTGCGTGGTTTCTGCATGCCGACTGAGAGCCGCGTTGTCACCTCTAACTTCGGTGCACGTTGGGGACGTCAGCACAAGGGTCTTGACGTGAAAGTGTATATCGGTGACACCATCCGTGCCGCCTTCAGTGGAAAAGTACGTATCGTGAAATATGAGCCACGCGGCTATGGTAAGTATGTGGTGATCCGTCACTACAATGGTTTGGAGACCTACTATGGTCACATGTCAGCCTGGCTCGTTAATGAGAATGATGAAGTAAAGGCAGGCGATCCTATCGGTTTGGGTGGTAACACCGGTCGTAGCACAGGTTCTCACCTTCACTTCGAGACACGTATCTGTGGTATCGCCCTGAACCCCGCCCTGATGTTCGACTTCCGTAACCAGGATGTCACAGGCGACTTCTACACCTTCCATCGCAGCAAGTACGCAGCTGAGTCTGCACTCGCTACCCGCCTGCGCGGTGTTGAGAACAACGGTAACGGTCGCTTCGAGGGAGATGCCGACGACGATTCAGAGATGGCCATCGCAGCCCCATCTGTTTCATTCGCTCCTGAGACCCACTTCCACAAGGTCAAGAAGGGTGAGACGCTGCAGGCCGTTGCACGTAAGTGCCACACCACTGTCGATGCCCTCTGCCGTCTGAACCATATCGGCAAGAACATCCGCCTGATGCCAGGTCAGATTCTGAAATATAACTAAGGTAAATAGATACAGGATAAGAAAAAGATCCCACCCGAGAGGATGGGATTCTTTTTTTATTTGGGCTGTAGGTCTGCGTATTCTTTATACGCATCATAACTCTCATACTTGCTCCCTACTAGATGGTACAGGACACAGCACCCAGTGCCGTCAGGATCGCCGAAGCAATCGACACGATGATCTGCACAATAAACTTAGCAGTCTCTTTTTTCGACATAATAACTGAAATTTAATGTTTTCAGAATTTAAATTTTTAATCTTTATCGAGGTCTTCGCCCGGATTCTTGCCGACCTTCATTTCTCGCTCTTTGGCTTTTACTTTCAATGCCATACTTTTAAAACTTTAAATGTTAAACAATAAATTGACCTGTTCGGAGGAGGATTTCCTAGATTTAAATCCAGCACTTGCTACATTTAAATGTAAAAAGTTCCAGAATTAAATCCCGCAAATTTCCTTCCGCATTGCAAAGGTACGACATTTTAATATCGGCAAGCTGGTTAAGGAGTTGCAACAATTCTTTCAGTGCTTTTTCTGTCATATCAAGAAACGATTTAAATGGGTTATTTTTACTAAAAGGGTCACCAGGGTCAC
>CADCBZ010000042.1 GCA_902799765.1 uncultured Prevotellaceae bacterium | reverse complement strand
TTTCCCATAATTATGTTGGGTTATCTAGATGCAAAATCTCATTGTTTACAACATAACGAATTACATGCCCACATATTTTACTACACTACATAATGGATTAAGCATCAGAGGAAACTTTTGAATGCAGGACAATTGAAGCCGGAGAGAGTAGAGATGTTTAATAAGCTATTGGAACTCGCAGAGAAGTATAAGCATGTGAATCAGTATCAGTAAGGATGCTTGAACGAGTTCATTATTTCTCTACCGGAGATATGAGTATTCCGTGGTATATGGAGAGAGCGGAAGCTGTTGTGGTATAAAATACAGAGATCGGGGCTTCGAGGATTGTGAATGGTGTATATGATAACCATAATGATAAGCAAAATGATAGTCAAAATGATAGTCAAAATGATAAACTAAGTGATAGCGTAAGGAAAACCTATCACTCGGGCCAGGCCCCAGCGATAGGTCTCAAAGGCCGATGCAAAAAAACGCATCGGCCTTTTTCTTTATGCCTATTGCTGCCTATAGACCCCCACTACCTTATAAATATTTAATATTAAATTCTTAGGAATCTTTGATTCTACAGGATTACCATCGACCATCTGAATAAAAGCAATACTCTGATCATCACTTTGCGTGACCGCCGGGCTGGATGAGGGGGGCGAGGGCGCTTTGCTTGTTGATACACCAGAAATCGATGTCGCCGGCACAGGGGAAACAGACCAGGCAGTCGCCGTCGCCAGTGACGGGGAGACCATTGGCATCGAGGCAGAGGGTGAAGTCGGAGCGGTAGAGTGGGCGGGTGTCTGGCAGTTCCATGATGGGCTCGAATGCCGTTCGCCGTCCAAGGTAGGGACAGCCTTCGCCGGTGTACATCCAGGCAGCACTGACGGCGTATTTCTCGCAGAAAGCCTCGATGGCCTTCTTAGTGGGCTTCTGCCAGCCCTTCTTTATCTTGGAGAGCACCTGGTCGTTGGCTACAATGCCATCGCGGAAGAGTTGGCGGCCCGTAAGCCGGAGCTCTTCTGCAGCCTGGACGAAGCGTTCTGATACGCCCTGCATAGGTTTCTGGTCGTTTTCTGTGATCATAATGATTAAAATTTGCTAAAATTTTACTACTATATAGAATATTCTTTCTACTTTTCTTGGTGAATATTACAATTATATGTAATTTTGCGGCCGAATTTCGGAGCTATTCGAGTGCAAAGATAAGAAATAATCCAGAAATATGCAAGAAAAAACAAATAAAATTAGATTCTATTATAATAAATTATAAATAATATGATAAAAGAGAACGAGGTTTTATTGTCCTCTTGTGAGGACTTCGAGGACTACTGTCTTCGCACTTTTGATGTTTTTCTGGGTGGCGACGTGTTTCCCTATCGACTGAGTGATACGTACAGGCTGGTGTACGACTCGTGGGAGGAGGCCGTGCAGGAACTGATGGCGCATGGGATAGAGGGCTTCTCGTATCAGCGGGATGAAGAGGTCGATGACTATCTGATGTGTATGCAGGGTTTTACGCAGCATGTGCTGATGCACGACACGACACTGCAGTTGGTGGCGCAGTTCTGTAACACGACCTACAAATTGCTGATGTACAACTTTGACGTACCGATCAGGTTTGAGACGCGCATCGTGAAGGGAGAAGACGGACGGTTGAAAATAGAAGCTGTGCCCGTGGGCGAATTCCGGCCGAAGTATGGGGGCTCGTGCTACCATGGATTTGAGGCGGCCAACGGGGATATTGCGGCGAAGGCACAGTTTGACCGGTTCCTGCAGAAGTCGGGATTTACATGGCGCACGGCGGAGATTGCAAAGGCGTTCGACATGCCCGAGGAGGGACTGGTGGGTATCCTGGAGCAGAACGGCGTCGAGCCGAAGGAGGCGTGGACGTATAAAGACTTTCTGTTCGTGTATCTGTTGTTGACGAAGGACTTAAAACTGAAATATGATGTTTGATTTTGAGACTGACGAGCTGGGCTATCTGAGAGAGCCGGAGAGTACTGAACTGGAGTATAAGGAGAATTTCCACCGGGGAGATGATGTGCTGAAGTATATCAAGACACTGGTGGGGATGGCGAATAACACGGGCGGACGTATTGTGTTTGGCGTGAAGAATTCGCCCAACGTGCCTGTGGGAATGACGAACACGAAATTCGAGATGCTTGATCCGGCGTATATCGAGGAACTGATGCTGAAGTACTTTACGCCAGCGTTGAAATGGAAGATGGGGATTGTGACGCATGAGGGGAAGCGTTTCGGGGTTTTGAGCGTGGAAGAGGCTGAGAAGAAGCCGGTGATGTGTGTGAGGCCGCATCATCCGATACTGAGAGAGGGCGCTATTTATTATCGGTATTATGGGGAGACCAGGGAGATTAATTATGCTGAGTTGCAGAAATTATTAGAGCAAGAGAGTCTGCTATTTCTATTGAAAAAGCAGCAAAAGGTTGCTCTATTCTGAAAAACACAAATATTCTTTTTTTTATTTCTTAAAAAACTCCTTTGACTGACGTCGAAGAGCGACGCGATTCTGGAAAGTTGAAGCTAACTTCACTCTCCTCTCACTGCTTACGTTCTTTGTCGAAAAGGATCAAAAGGGTGTGCCCTTTTTCCGACTCCCGTTACTGAAAAAATGTGTAAGTGCTTGAGATTCAGGAGGGGCGCTGGATTGGATAACATTCAGTGAAGGGACATCGAAAATAATAACTAATAAATAAAACTTATGCGAAAGATAAAATTTAAACAGAATTACAAACCGCTGAGCGAAGCCACACCAGAGGAGTGGCGCCAGGCGTTTAAGATCGCCTCTTTTTGGCTGACGGATGAGTTGGAGAACTGCAAGGAGTTCGGTGCCTTCTCGGAAGCCAATCTGGGCGAGTCGGCCATTGAGTATTTCCCGAAGCGGGCATATTTGGCGCTGAAGGATCCGAACAACAAGTGGCATTGGAAGGAGGGTACGAAGCTGAGTACGCTGATGATCAATGTGATGAGGAGCGATATGGCGCACACGTTGCGCGACTACCGCTTAAACGGTGAACCGTTATTGAAATCAACCAGAGAGCTGGTGCGCGGTGAGGTTGACGAGGACGGATTTGATGATGTAAATGCGCCGGAGGAGGTGGGCCCTGAGGTGCGTCTGGGCAACTGGCAGATAGAAAACGAGTTGGAGAAGATGGCAGAGCTCGAACGCTATGAGAGCGAGCGTGACAAGGGGATGAGAATCGCGAGGGCAGCAGCCCGAAAGAGTGGAGATCCCCGAATGGTCACATACGTGGAGCTGGCATTCGAGCTGCCGGATTATCGGAGCATCTCGAAGCGGATGAAGCTCACAGTGAAGCAGGTAAAAAATCTCGAAGCAAGCCTCATAGAATCCATTGACGGGCTACGCGCTGAGCGTGTAACAACAGAAAGATTTGAAAAAGTTTGGGGCATCACAATCAATGCACATCTTAATAAACTGATGACCTATCACTGGGGCCAGGCCCCGCTGATAGGTTTCTGCCGCCCCCTATCACCGGGGCCAGGCCCCAGCGATAGGTTTTTAAATGAAAGGAGGAAATCATGAGGTATTTTGAAATGAAGGAGTTTGCCTGCAAGTGCTGCGGGCAACTCCCACCGTCGGCGGAGCAGAATCTGCAGGCACTGGTGGACCATGTCTTGGACCCTGCACGTGAACGCCTGGGAATGCCGATCACCGTAAATAGCGGCTATAGGTGTCCGGCGCACAACAAAGCCGTGGGCGGCGTGAAAAACTCACAGCATCTGAAAGGCGAAGCCGCCGACATCACATGTGCAGACAACAAAAGGCTGGCTGAAATCATCGAACAGCTGGGCAATTTTGACCAGTTGATCGTTTGTCCGACGTTTTTGCACGTCAGCTATAAGCGCCAAGGTGTTAACCGAGAATCTATCACTGGGGCCAGGCCCCACTGATAGGTTTCTGCCGCCACCTATCACTCGGGCCAGGCCCCAGTGATAGGTTTTGTTAAAAAACATAAGGAGGATTTGAAATGATAAATTGGACAGAAGTGTTACTGAGTTTGATGACGCTGCTGGGCAGCTGCGGCTGGTTCGTGGCAGGTAAGAAACACAAGCAGGAGGTGGAAGGTCTGAAGACCGAAAACCAGATGAAAAAGTTGGACTTGAGCAGCGAGTTCGTCAACAAGTTCAGGGAGTTGATCATTGGCCCGTTAGAAACAGAGGTCAAGAAACTGAGAAGCGAGGTGAAGGATCTGAAGGAGGCGATTGAAGTGGTGTATGATTGTCCGTATCGGACAGAGTGCCCGGTCAAGGATAAGCTGAACCAGAAACGATCGACACGTTAAGATTTTGAAAATTGTTTAACTTTATAAAATGAGGAGGATTTAAATTATGGCAAAGACATCAGGATTTTTGAGTGAGACCAGAGGTAAGTTGAATGACAGTTTCCAGACGCGACAGACGGTGAATGGGACGATTCTGGCGAGATCACCACGCAAGGCGAGTACGCCGCGACGCAGTGAGAAGCAGATGTTTATGCGCTGCCAACTGAGTAATGTGGCGGCCAACCACCAGCTGTATAACGACCGACTGCTGCTGGCATTCGAAGGGAAGCCTTCGGGCGTGAGCGTGTATAACATGATGATTCAGGCGAACTACGGCGTGAGCCCCGTGTTTATCACGAAACAGGAGCGCCTGAACGGCGGGTGCGTGGTGGCGGATTATCAGTTCTGTCGCGGCTCGCTGACCAGCATCGCAGTGGAGAAGAAGGCGAATGGCGTGGTGATGAGCGACATCGCGCTGGGCGGACTGGTGATCGGCGCAGAGACGACCGTGGCGCAGTTGGCCGCCGCTGTGATAGCGAACAACGCGGGCTGGGAGGAGCATGACCAGATCACGTTCTTTCATGCGAAGCAGACGCGCGATGCGTTCAGCGGTGTGCCGCGCGCAACGATGGATTCATGGAAGGTGGTGCTGGATAAGAACGACGAGACGGCCCTGCTGACACAGGTGAGCGCGCTCGGATTCACATCGGTTTCGACGGGCGCAGACGGCCAGTATGTGCTCGGTATGCGTGAGCCACTGGCAAATGCGGGCTGTGCGTGGGTACACAGTCGTCAGGATAAGGGCGGTGCCCTCAAGGTGGGCAGCCAGCGCTTGTTCGTGGAGAACGAGCTGCTGACCTACTACCGCAGCGATGCGGCGAAGAAGGCGGCCTACGATTCCTACGGCGGCGTCAACACCCGCGCCGTCTATCTTAAGCCCGAAAGCTCAGTCGCGACCGTCGCAACGGATTCGAATAGTGGTTCTTCGCAGAACGGCAATTCTGGCGATAACGCTGCCGGCGGAGACCAGCAGCCCACCACCCCCGCCTCCGGCGACAACCCCGGCGACAGCGACGGCGGCGACGACCTTGACAAAGACTAATCCATCACCTATCACTGGGGCCAGGCCCCACTGATAGGTTCCTGCCGCCACCTATCACTCGGGCCAGGCCCCAGTGATAGGTTTTTTCAGGTAAAATTTGGTAGTTAAGAAAGTTTTTCCTATTTTTGCGCCCTAAAAAATGGCATAAAGGTAATTCCCCCATGAATCAGGCAAACAATCGCATCGCTAAAAATACGGCACTGCTTTTCGCCAAAAGCGGTATTGTGCTCGTTGTCAGCCTCTATGCTTCCAGGGTTTTGCTAAAAAAACTGGGAATTGAGGACTACGGCGTCTATCACGTGGTGGGCAGTGTGGTGCTGATGTTTATGTCGTTGCGGGTGTTCTTCTCTAATGCCATTCAACGATTTTTGAACTATACACGCGGCACTGGCGATGAGATCCGGCTTCAGCAGGTGTTCAGTACGGGCGTTTTGGTGCAGTTGCTGATGGCTGCTATCTTCGTGTTTTTCCTGGAAACGGTTGGCCTCTATGCTTTGCTTCATCTGAACCTGACAGTTGAACAGATGAATGTGGCCAAGGTGATATTCCAAATAGCCATAGCGACGGCTCTGATATCGATGCTGACGGTTCCCTACGATGCGTTGCTTCTTTCCCATGAGCGGATGGATGTCTATTCAGTGTTGGCAGTGGCGGAGCGGCTGCTAACCTTGGGAATCATCTTTCTGATAGATGCAGGGCCTTTCGACCACTTGATCAATTATTCGCTGATGCTGTTCTTGGCGTCTCTCTTGATACGAAGCCTGAATGCCCTCTATTGCCGACGACATTTCTCTGAATGCAGAATGACCTGGCGACCGAACAGACCATTGATCAAAGAGATGGGCGTCTTTGCCGGGTGGAACTTCCTGGGTTGGACGGGCTATTCCGTACTTCATGAGAGTGTGAACTATCTTTTCAACCTTTCGGGAGGCGTCGTGGTGAATGCTGCGCGCAGTATAGCTTATCAGATGATGAAGGGCTGTAGCATGCTGTCAGGTAATGTCAGCACAGCTTTCCGGCCACAGACGAATGCCGCTGCAGCCTCTTCTGACAGACGGGATTTCCATCGTCTTCTCTGTCGCAACGCCCAGGCATCGTTTGCATGCTATCTGATGGTTACGCTGCCTTTGCTGGCATTGGCGCGCCCATTGGTTCAGTTTTGGCTTGGTCAGGTGCCAGAATATGTGATTCCCTTTGCGCTTGCCATGGGCGGCTATTACTATCTTCGCAGTCTGCATGCCCTGGTGGATGTGTATTTCCTTTCCCTCGGCGATCCGAAATACTATCAGATGATCGAGATGGTATCATTGCTGATGAACATCCCCGTGGCGTGGTTACTATTGCAGCAAGGGTTGCCTTACTGGACAGTACTGGCCAGTCTGTCGTTCTTTGAGGCCATAAGCCATATCGCCTCTGTGGTGCTTGCTGTCAAACGACATGGCTTCCCTTGGAAATACTTCTGGCGCAGCGTCTATTTCCCCTTCCTATTGTCAGGCATCCTTGCCACCCTCATCCTCTACCTATCACTCGGGCCAGGCCCCACTGATAGGTTTCTGCCGCTACCTATCACCGGGGCCAGGCCCCAGTGATAGGTTTTAATAGGTTACTCTAGGCAGGAATAATCTCTCAACATATTCTTTCTGCTTCTCGAATGGCATTTTGATGCCACCATTTTCTATGATGGCAGGGTATTCCTTGGATTTCTTGGCAAAAGTGGCTCTGAAGGGTGTGCCATTCAGCTCGGCTTCCAGACGCATGGCGCCATTGCCCATTTCCGTCCAATGAAGGTTCTTGACGGTGATGCCCTTTTCAGGGATGATGTAGTCGAAAGAGAGGGGCTTGTAGCCATTGAGCATCGAGAGCATCCTTGGCGACATCTCGACAAAGTGCTCTTCGATTTTGTCAATCCAATAGCGATCCACTCCAATCTCCTGGGCGATAGGGCGGAATTTCGCTACACAATCGGTTGTGCTTTGGATGATTTCATTCGGATTGGTGATGCTGAACTTGCGTCCGAATTCTACCAGGTCTTCGTAACTGATATCAACGGTTTTTCCTCCGATTCTCAGATAATGGGCTGGGTCGAACTTGTTTCCTGGATTGAAACACGAGAATGTCAGGTCGTATGCCGGTGTGATGTGCCAAGTTCCACCTTCCTCCATCATGAAAGAGAAATTACGGATGTGTGCATCAACATTAGTGGCAAGGATATTGAATACAGTTCGCCTGAACGTTTCCTCTTTTTCCTTGTATGGGATGTTGAGTTTGTCTAAGACGGTCATCAGATCCTCATAGTTCCTGGCATTGGGATTCATGGCGGCAAGCGTCTGAGTGTGAATCTTCTTGCCGTCCTTTCGGTCATATCGTTCGGTAAGGAAATGCTCGTCGCCATCAATCGATATCAATTCGGATGGCATCATGGTAATGCCTGCCATTGTCGCCAGTTTATAGTAAACCATCTCGACCTTGGTAAGTGGATAGTAGTCTTTCTCGGCGAATTTCAGCAGGTAGTAAGTATAGTCGGGAGATAACATGACCTGGCCAGAACGGATTTCACCAGTTTTGTTGTTACGTGCAATGATAGCTTTGGTATGCTGTCCTCCTGCTGATGTTCCTACTTCGTATAATGTTTCCAGGGTGAGGTCCTTGCCGTCAATAATGGTTTCTTCTCTTTTCTCAAGAATTTCTTGCGCCTTGCGATACAGTTGATCAAGTTCAAGGCTCATCTCGCCTGAACCGATTTTTTGAGAAGGTTCAAATTCTAACGCACCCATTCCTCGCTTGCCTATGAAGGATAGCTTGTCAACAGCTGTCAAATGGTCCTCGTCAAGATTGTTTGCAGAGGCCCATGCTGAGAAAACTGTATCACCCCATTCCCCGGGAAGACTGTCGCTGATGAAGGCTGGAAGGCCATAAAACACGCCATTATTGGCTTCACCGTAAAAGGGTAGGCGGCTTCTACGGTCGTGAATGGATGCCGTCAGAGGAGCAATGTCAAGTTCTCCTTTGAGAAAACTCGGCGCATACTCAAAAATGGAACGTTTTCTGCTAGCGTCCCATGTGAGTCGACCAACTTCTTTGCCCCATATAGTTACTTTAATGTTGTTGTCCATGTCTTACTCTTTTGGGTTTGTGGGCATCTTGCCTGGCCAGTGCATAAGGCGAAACAGGAAATTCAGGGAGAATATCAGCTATGCCGTCTGCAAAGTCGATAGCCTTCAATAGGGCTATGAGGTTGCCAAGTTTGATGTCGTATGAATAGCCCTGTTCAAACCGTCTGATAGTCAGAAGGCTTACTCCAGATTGTTCAGCGACTTCTTTTTGTGTCATTCTTGCTGCAATCCGATACTCCTTGAACCGCTTGCCTAATGCCTGGATGATTTGAACCGTAGGCATTGATTTGATATCTAATATTTCTTCCATACGGCTGCAAAGGTACATAAACTTTCGCTAATAACCAAATATTTTAGCTAAAAATTAGTTTATGAACGGTTATAAACCTATCACTCGGGCCAGGCCCCACTGATAGGTCCCTGCCGCTACCTATCACCGGGGCCTGGCCCGAGTGATAGGTTTTAGGCGTTTTGAACAATAAAATAGCCTAGGGAGGTGAGCCGTGCCAGTTGTCGAATGCTCGCTCCAAAATCCTTGGCGGCCTTGAGGATTTCGTTGCGACGATCTTTGTCATAAAGAGCGAGGTCGGCAGGATGTTTTATTCCATAATTAGACGAAAGGAAGTTTCTCACATCTTCGTCGGAAACAGTCCCCCGAGAGTCATATTCTAACATCTTGAGCGTCTTCGGCAACGGAGTGTTGACCTGTTCGCGCAACTCCTCCAACGGGTATTTCTTCAGGACAGCCCCAACAGCACAAATAGAAGACAAACGCCTCGGGTCTGCAGTAAACTCGAACCAACTGCTCCATTCATAAGACTCCACGTCGTTACACAGTCCGGCAGCGATAGGATTCTGGTGGATATATCTAATAAGTATAAGAAAATAGGCGGCATCATTCACCGGTTCACTCTTGTACCGATCCTGAAAAAGGTGGCCGAAATGCTCGTATTTGTCATTGTAATACCTTGCGAATCGCGATGCGACATCCCTCATGACAGCGGCCAGCTTATCCGTTTTTTCTTGAATGAGCAGATGAACATGGTTGGGCATCAAACAGTAGGAGTAGATGGTACAACGAGGTGGTAATGGCCGTCGGAGCTGGTCGTGAGGCTGAACCATATCCTTGAGGATAAACACGAATTTGCGGTAATCATCTTCGTCTTCAAACATCGTCTGACGATTGATACCGCGCAGCATCACATGATGGATGCCAGTTGAACTTTGTTGTCTGATTTGTCTTGTCATAGAACATAGAATTACTGATAACGGCTGCAAAATTAATCATTTTCTCCGAAACCACCAAATTTTCCCCAAAATAATCACCTATCACTCGGGCCAGGCCCCACTGATAGGTTTCTGCCGCCACCTATCACCGGGGCCAGGCCCCAGTGATAGGTTTTCATCCCCGATAAGAGTTAAAAACTGTAAATCATTTGGTCTTTTCTAGATTTCTGTTTACTTTTGCACAGTCAATAGTGACAAAGTTAACAAGAAGTCTTACTAAGGAAGACAAAAATGAAAAAATTTAATTTACATTTCAGAGCCCTTTGTGGCATGGCGCTTTTTGTAAGCGCAGTGGTAACCTTCAGTAGTTGTACTGAGGAAGTTGATAACCTCTCTAATCAAGTGACCAGAAGATGTGCACCGGTAAGCGTGCATGTGAAGGACTTCTCCGTTTCGATGGAAGATTTTCCGGGGACAAGAAGCGCTGAGAGTCCTGCCGGTTACAAAGATGTGCAGGCGATGACGCTGGCGTTCTATGAGGGTGCGACCGAGGTCTGTAAGGTGACGCAACTGAAGGACAATCACAGCACCTACGAGACTTTCGGGGATTTTACTTGCAGCTTGCCGCTTGGGTCGTACACGATGGTAGTGGTGGCGCGTGACAGTCTCGAAGGGGATGTGTTTACGCTGACGAGTCCGACGGTGGCGGCCTATACATCGGAAAAGGTGCGCGAGACGTTTGCGAAGACGCAGCCAGTCGTGGTGAGTAGTACGGCGGCGATGGATCTCGGTACGATTACGTTAAACCGTGTGATCTCCAGGTTGGGGATCGTGTCAACGGATAAGCGACCGGCGAATGCGGCGAAGATCAGGACCACGTTTGGTGGTGGCAGCAAGCGCTTTAGTCCGACGACGGGACTGGCAGCAGATGATGCCGGGTTTGTGACGGTGAGTCTGCCGAGTGCGGTCGTCGGTGAGTCGATTGGGATTGGTAATTCCCTGTTCCTGACGAGCGATGAGGAGAAGATGGACGTGACCATCGAGGTACTGGATGCCAATGACGAGGTATTATATACTAAGGTGGTGGAAGATGTCCCCTTGAAGCGGAATCGGATGACGAAGCTCATCGGCGCCCTGTTTAATGCCACTGCGACCAGTGCTTTCCAGCTAGAAACAACCTGGCTGCCACCAGTAGATCTCCCCATCTAACCTATCACTGGGGCCAGGCCCCGGTGATAGGTCCCTGCCGCCACCTATCACCGGGGCCTGGCCCCAGTGATAGGTTTTTGGGCATGTAACATGTAAAATGTTAAATTGAAGGGGAAATGTATGGCGGTATCGGAAAAAAGTCGTACCTTTGCACCGCAAAACCAAAAAGAATGGATCATCATAAGCAAGCGGCGTTGGAAATGGGAACGAAGCCTGTGGGGCAGTTGCTTTGGCAGTATGCCCTGCCGGCCATCGTGGCCATGTCGGCGTCGAGTCTCTATAATATCATTGACCGGGCGATGATCGGTCAGATCGTGGGTCCGGAAGCCATCGCCGGTCTGGGCATCACATTCCCCTTTATGAACCTGAGCGCGGCCTTCGGTGCGGCGGTGGGCGTGGGCTCGAGTGCCTCTATCAGTGTGAAGTTAGGACAGAAGGACTACCCGACGGCTCAGAATCTGCTGGGTAATACCCTGACCCTGAACCTGATCATCGGTTTCTCGTTTATGGTGATCTGTCTGCTGTTCCTGGACCCGATCCTGCTGTTCTTCGGCGCCAGCGAAGTGACGTTACCCTACGCTCGTGAGTTTATGACGGTCATCCTGTTGGGTAATGTGATGACCCACATGTATTTTGGTATGAATGCCGTGCTCCGAGCAGCAGGAAAGCCTAAACACGCCATGTATTCGGTGCTGTCAACAGTGGCGATGAACATCGTGCTGGTGGTGCTGTTCGTCTGGTGGTTCCGATGGGGCATCCGCGGCGCAGCCTTGGCGACGGTGACTTCGCAGACGATGGCGATGTGCTGGCAGTTGTGGCTCTTCTCGAACAAAAATGAGATCCTACACCTGCAGCGTGGCATCTACAAGCTGAAGCAGCGGCTGGTGACCAGTATCATTGGCATCGGCATCTCACCTTTCCTGATGAACGTCTGCTCGTGCGTGATCGTGATCTTTATGAACAACCAGTTCGTGCGCTACGGCGGCGACATGGCGGTGGGGGCCTATTCGATCGCCAATTCGGTGGTGATGATGTTCTTTATGTTTGTGATGGGTGTGTGCCAGGGCATGCAGCCGATCGTGGGCTACAACTACGGCGCCAAGCAATACGACCGCATGTTCCGTTGCCTGTATCTCGCCATCGCCTGTGCGACTGCCATCCTGTTGGTGGGTTGGGGCTTGTCGATGCTGTTCCCAAGACAGATCGCGCGTATCTTCACCACCGACGAGACGCTGATCGAACTGTCTGCCCGCGGTATCAAAATCGACATGCTGGTGTTCTTCGTCGTCGGTTCGCAGGCCACCATCACGCATTTCTTCCAGAGTATCGGCAAGGTGAAGGTCTCGATCTTCCTCTCGCTGTCGCGTCAGCTGTTCCTGTTGCTGCCGATGGCGTATGTGTTCCCGCTGTTCTGGGATCTCGACGGTGTCTGGTACTCGATGCCCGCGAGTGATTTCGGCTCGTTCGCCATGACGATCCCGATGCTAATATGGTATATGAGGAGGTTGAGAAAATGAAAAAGATAGGCATCTTAAGCGACACCCACAGCTACTGGGATGAGAAGTACTTGCACTACTTCGAGCCCTGCGACGAGATCTGGCACGCCGGCGATATCGGCAGCGTGGAGGTGGCTGACAGACTGGCAGCTTTCCGACCTTTCCGCGCGGTCTGCGGTAACTGCGATGGCGGCGACCTGCGACTGATGTACCGCGAACTGAACCGCTTTAAGTGCGAGGATGTGGATGTGCTCATCAAGCATATCGGCGGCTATCCCGGCAACTACGATTTCAGCGTCCGCTCGACGCTCTTTGCCAACCCGCCGCAGCTCTTCATCGCCGGCCACTCGCACATCCTGAAGGTGAAATTCGATAAGACGCTGAATCTGCTGCACATCAACCCCGGCGCCGCAGGCATCCAAGGCTGGCACAAGGACCGCACCCTCGTCCGCCTGACCATCGACGGCTGCGAATTCAAAGATCTGGAAGTCATCACATTAGGAGACAACAAAACAAGTTTATAAGATATGAAAAGAACAATCGTTATTACTGGTGGCGCAGGCTTTATTGGAAGCCATGTGGTGCGCCTGTTCGTGAACAAGTACCCCGAGTATCACATCATTAACCTCGACAAACTGACGTATGCCGGCAACCTGGCCAACCTCAAGGACATCGAGAACAAACCCAATTACGAGTTTGTGAAGATGGACATCTGCGACTTCGACGCGTTCTACAAGCTCATGCAGGACAAGAAGGTCGATGGTATCATCCACCTCGCAGCCGAGAGCCACGTGGACCGCAGCATCAAGGATCCCTTCACCTTCGCCAAGACGAACGTGATGGGCACCCTCTCCCTCCTCCAGGCCGCAAAGCTTTACTGGGAGAGCCTGCCTGAGAAGTATGTGAAGGTGTCCCCGTTAAACGGGGAAACCCTTGAAGGAAAGGGCGAAAGAATTCCTTGCAGGTTTTATCATATTTCCACCGACGAAGTCTATGGCGCCCTCGAACTGACCCATCCCGAAGGTATTGAACCGCCGTTCACCACCACCGCTTCGAGTGCCGAACATCACCTGGCCTACGGCGACCAGTTCTTCCTCGAGACCACGAAGTACAATCCCCATTCACCGTACTCCGCCGCCAAGGCCAGCTCAGACCACTTCGTCCGCGCCTACCACGACACCTACGGCATGCCCGTGGTCGTGACGAACTGCTCAAACAACTACGGTCCGTACCAGTTCCCCGAGAAACTGATCCCGCTGTTTATCAATAACATCCGCCACCGCAAGCCGCTGCCCGTCTATGGCAAGGGCGAGAACGTGCGCGACTGGCTCTACGTCGAGGACCATGCCCGTGCCATCGACGTGATCTTCCACGAGGGAAAGATCGCTGACACGTATAACATCGGTGGCTTCAACGAGTGGAAGAACATCGACATCATCAAGGTGGTGATCAAGACCGTGGATCGTCTGCTCGGCCGCAAGGAAGGTGAGGACATGGACCTTATCACCTTCGTGACCGACCGCGCCGGACACGACCTGCGTTACGCCATCGACAGCTCAAAGCTCCAGCGTGAACTCGGTTGGGAGCCTTCACTCCAGTTCGAGGAGGGCATCGAGAAGACCGTGCGTTGGTACCTCGACAACCAGGAGTGGCTGGATAATGTGACCTCTGGTGACTATCAGAAGTATTACGATAACATGTATGCCAACAGATAAAGCGTATGAAAAAGATTTTGTTATTAGGCTCAGGTGAACTCGGTAAGGAGTTCGTGATTGCCGCCATGCGTGCAGGCCAGTATGTGATTGCCTGCGACCGTTACGACAATGCCCCCGCCATGCAGGTGGCCGACGAGCGCGAGGTGTTCTCCATGCTCGACGGTGATGCACTCGAGGCCGTGGTGAAGAAACACCAGCCCGACATCATCGTGCCCGAGATCGAGGCCATCCGTACGGAGCGCCTGTTTAAGTTCGAGGAACAGGGCATCCAGGTGGTGCCTTCTGCCCGCGCCGTGAATTTCACGATGAACCGCCGTGCCATCCGCGACCTCGCCGCCAAGGAACTGGGTCTGCGCACCGCGAAGTATTTCTATGCCAAGACCTTCGAGGAGTTCAAGGCCGCTGCCGACGAGATCGGCTTCCCCTGTGTGGTGAAACCCCTGATGTCGTCCTCTGGCCACGGTCAGAGCTATGTCCACAATGACGGTGAACTGGAGCAGGCCTTCAAGGAGGCGATGGAGGGTTCGCGCGGCGACGTGAAGGAGGTGATCATCGAGGAGTTCATCGATTTCGACTCAGAGTTCACGCTGCTCACCGTGACCCAGCAGCATGGCTGGCCCACCATCTTCTGTCCGCCGATCGGACATGTGCAGAAGAGCGGTGACTACCGCGAGTCATGGCAGCCGTATAAGATCAGCGACGAGGCCCTGAAACAGGCCCAGATGATGGCCGACAAGGTGACGAAGGCCCTGACAGGTGCCGGTATCTGGGGCGTGGAGTTCTTCCTCACCAAACAGGGCGAGGTGATCTTCTCGGAGCTCAGTCCGCGTCCGCACGACACGGGTATGGTGACCCTCGGTCACACCACGAACCTCAGTGAGTTTGAGCTCCATTTCCGCGCCGTGATGGGTCTGCCCATCCCCGCCATCCATCTGGAGCATGCCGGCGCATCGGCCGTCATCCTCTCACCGACGGAGGCGAAGACACCGGTGGATCGTTCACTCCTGCCTTACAACCTCGATGAGGCCCTGAAGGAGGATCGCACCCGCATCCGTATCTTCGGTAAGCCTGAGGCACACAAGGGCCGCCGCATGGGTGTCGTACTCTGTTACGGAGAGGTGGGCGATGATACCACAGCCCTCCGCGATAAGGCGAAGCGACTGGCCAAGACCGTGCTCGGAACGGATCCGTATGCCAAACTTAGAGATTAGACGATATACCCCAGCGGTTGCTGGCGAATGGAACAGCTTTGTAGCGGCGTCGAAGAATGGGACTTTCCTCTTCGACCGCCGCTACATGGATTATCATGCCGACCGCTTCCAGGATCATTCGTTGATGATCTACCGCCGCGGAAAACTGTATGCGCTCCTGCCAGCCAATGTGGCGGGGGATACGCTCTTTTCGCATCAGGGACTGACCTATGGCGGCTTGATCATGAGCGACCAAACCACGGCGGCAGATGTGGTGGAGATCTTCCGACAACTCAATGCGACGTTGCGCGAGGAGGGGATCCGACAGGTGGTGTATAAGCCCGTGCCGTGGATCTACCACCAACAGCCGGCGGAAGAGGATCTGTATGCCATCGTGGAGGTCTGCGACGTCCGACTCACCCGCAGTCTGTCGTCCACCATCTCCCGGGAGCATCCCAATACCTGGTATCGTATCCGACAGGGTGGGGCACGAAAAGCCCAGCAAGCAGGGGTAATAATCGAGGAGACGGAAGACTTCCAGCCCTTCTGGCAGATCCTGACCGACAACCTCCAAGCGCGTTACGGCCTGAAGCCCGTGCATACACGCGAGGAAATAAATTTGTTACACCAGCGCTTCCCACAACAGATCCGGCTGTGGGTGGCCAAAGAAGACGGTGTAACCATCGGCGGCACGGTGCTTTACGTCACCGACCGCGTGGTGCATGCACAGTATATCGCAGCCAGTCCGAGAGGCAGGGACATCCATGCCCTCGACCTGCTCTTCCAGGTGGTCATCCGACAGGCCCAGGAACAGCATCCCTATTTCGACTTCGGCATCTCCACCGAGAACCAAGGCACTTTTCTGAACGAAGGACTGATCTATCAGAAAGAGGGCTTTGGCGCCCGGGGCATCTGCTACGACTGGTATAAATGGCAGCTGTGATCACTCCGGCAGGAGCAGGATCGTGGCACTACGCGCGGCCTGGGCGCCCATCACCAACACCTGGGCGATGTCGGCCGTCTTCGACGGACCACTGATAAACGTGCCATAGCCGTCGTAGGTCTCATCAAATTCAATCCGCTTGTAAGCCTCGTGCATGTTGTTCACGATCTGCGATTTCGGCAGGAGGATGATGAGGTTCTCGGAGATAAAACAGACCGCCTTTTCTTTCATCTGCTGGGGAATCCAGACACAGGCATTCTCTGCTACACCGAACTTCCCTCGGATGATACCGACATCCGTACCGTTCAGGTCACGGGCACGACCCACCTCGTCGGGATTCCTCGTGGCGATGGTCACCTCGGGCAAGTTGGAGGCGATCTCCTTGGCTTTGGGATAGAGTTCCTTCACGATAGCGTTAATATCTTGCCCCTCCTTGACTTCGATCACATGACCACCCACACTCTCCGTCATCTGGATGAACTGCACCAGCGGGTCAGGGTAGGTGATGGCCTGGATGTCATCGAGCGAGGGCATGTCAAACTGCTGACGTATGTTTTTTCTGTACTTCGACAGAATCGCTTCTTTACTACTCATAACTTCTCACTTTTCACTTTTCACTTCTCACTTCACTTTTCCTTTCTTCCACATCGAGTGGAACGTCTCTTTCGGGAACTGCATCATATCATGACCCTCCGCCCACGGGTTCAGACCGCAGTTAAGCAACGGCGACGGGATAAGGTTGGCCCAGTGGGCAAGCGCCGTACCGAGGTTGTAGAACCCCTGACTGCCATAGACCATCGACATACCCTTACACATCAGCTTCTTCTGCGGGTTAGCGGTGCCGAATTCATCAAGCTGCTGGCGCCACTGGTAGATCTGATCGCCGAGGTTGACCTTGACGGGACAGACCGTCTGACAACTGTTACACAGCGAACATGCACTGACGTTACCCGAGTGCTGCTGGGCATCGCGCAACATACCGAGGTTGATGCCGATAGGACCCGGGATGAAGTAGCTGTACGAGTAACCACCACTGCGGCGATACACCGGACAGGTGTTCATACACGAACCGCAACGGATGCACTTCAGGGCCTCCCAGTGTTCGGGGTTGCCGATCCACTCCGAACGGCCGTTATCCACCAGAACGATATGCATGGGGTGGGCCGTCGGGCGTGCCTTGCGGAAATGACTCGTGTAGGTGGTCGTCGGCTGACCTGTTCCGGCGCGACAGAGCATCCGCTGGAAGACCGCCAGACAGTCGTAGTTGGGGATGATCTTCTCCAGACCGATGGCGGCGATATGCAGCTTCGGACAGGAGGTGGACATGTCGGCGTTGCCCTCGTTGGTGCAGACCACGATGTCACCCGTGGCCGCGATACCGAAGTTACCACCCGTCATACCGGCGTCGGCCGTCAGGAATTCGTTCCTCAGACTCAAACGGGCGCGGTAGGTCAGGTAGGTGGGGTCGTGGTTGCCTTTCTCCGTGGAGATACCTTTCTCCTCGAACAACTCACCCACATCGTCGTGGTTCAGGTGGATGGCGGGCATCACGATATGACTCGGCTTCTGACCCTTCAACTGGATGATACGCTCACCCAGGTCGGTCTCCACCACCTCGATGCCACGGGCCTCCAGATAGGGGTTCATCTCACATTCCTCGGTCAGCATCGACTTCGATTTCACCATTTTCTTGACATCGTGTTGCTTCAGGATGCCATAGACAATCTCATTGAATTCGTTGGCATCCTTGGCCCAATGCACGATACAGCCGTTCTTCTCGGCATTCGTGGCAAACTGGTCGAGGTATTCGTCGAGGTGCGTGATGGTGTGACGTTTGATGGCACTGGCCTTCTCACGTAACTGCTCCCACTCCTCAAGACCGTATGCCATCTTGTCACGTTTCGTGCGGACGGCCCAGAAAGTGGCATCATGCCATTTGGCGTATGTCTGGTTCTTTAAGAACGCTTTTGCTGCGATACTATGTCCTGTACTCATAACCCTGCTGCTAATATTTCTACTACATGTTTAAACTCAATTTTCAGCCCTTGCTTCTTGGCCACACCTGCCATGTGCATCAGACAGGAACAGTCCGGGCCCGTCACATATTCGGCACCCGTCTGGATATGGCGCTCCACCTTGTCTTGACCCATCTGGGCACTGACAGACGTCTCTTCCACCGAGAACATACCACCAAAGCCGCAACACTCGTCAGGGCGCTCGGGTTCCACCACCTGGATGCCATCGACCTGCGCTAACAGATCCTTGATCTTATTAAACTTATTCACATGCTCCTCACTGGGCGAACTGAGACCCAGTTCACGCACACCGTGGCAGGAGTTGTGCAGACTCACCTTATGGGGGAAGGTGCCTAATTTCTGGTTCACCTTCACGACATCGTGCAGGAACTCCACCACGTCCATCGCCTTTTTGGCAGTCTCGCATGCATGATCCTTTTTCAACAGGCGCGGGTAGTTCAGGCGGATAAAGGCCGTACAACTGACGGAGGGCGAGACGACATAGTCGAAACCTTTAAACCGTTCTTCGAAGGACTCGGCGAGGGGGATGGCCTGTAACTCAAAACCGGCATTGGCCATCGGCTGACCGCAGCAGGTCTGGTTCAAGGGATAGTCCACGTCGAGGCCGAGATGTTTCAGGAGCTTGTATGTGGCCACACCGACTTCGGGATAAACCACATCGACATAACAGGGGATAAATAGTCCGATTTTCATATATAGGCGTATTATTTATAGTTTATCTTGGGTACAAATATAGTGAAAAAGATTCAAAAATGCTAATAAATAGGTATTTTTCGTCGCATTTTATGTTTTATTAAAGGTAAATGTGTACCTTTGTGGCATCATATTTGCAGATTGTACATTGAATACGAATAAAAAAGAATGAGTATGAATTATAACGAATTGAATTTTGATGCGATGACAAGGGAGCAAGGTCTCTCGATGTCAACGGCCTTTCCCGCCCTCATGCGGAAAGTGTATGTTTGGATGGCGCTGGCCCTGGTGATCACTGGGGCGACGGCCTATGGTGTGGCAACGAGTCCGGGGATAATGACAGCCCTCTATTCGAACCAGTTGCTGTTCTGGGGACTGATCATTGCTGAGTTTGCACTCGTGTTCGGTATTACGGGGGCCATCAACCGTCTGTCACTGACCACGGCCACGTTGATGTTTATCCTGTATTCGGTGATTAATGGCGCCGTACTCTCGTCGATCTTCCTGATCTATACGATGTCGAGCATCGCCAGCGTGTTCTTTATCACAGCAGGCACGTTCTCCGTGATGGCCCTGATCGGCTATACCACAAAGACCGATCTCACCTCCATGGGTAAGATCCTCTTCATGGCACTGATCGGTATCATCATCGCCACCCTGGTGAATATCTTCCTGAAGAGCTCAGGACTGCAGATGATCGTCAGCTATCTCGGCGTACTGATCTTCGTAGGACTGACCGCTTATGATTCACAGAAGATCAAACGGATGCTGCAGCTGGCACCCGATGCCGGAGAGGGCGCACAGAAAATCGCCTTACTCGGAGCCCTGACACTCTATCTGGACTTCGTGAACCTCTTCATTTATCTGCTCAGAATCTTTGGGCGTCGGGATTATATATAATATATAAGGCAGACTTGAATTTGTAATGATTCCCGAAAACTTTCGCGTTTTCGGGAATTTTTTTGCTTTAAAATTTGGAAGGTATTGGTATTTTTTATACCTTTGCACTCGCTTTCGCCCAAAAATTTGAGCAAAGCTAAAAAAGAACTTCTTGAGTAGCGAGCGAAAGACAAGTTTACTTGGCTTTCCGAGTCATGAAAGAAGTCAAGGCCGAAAGGCATTAAAGAGTTCTTTGAAAGATTTACATAGACAGAAGTAGTACAAGAAGCGAGTACTTTTCGAAGTACTTGGGTAAAAAAGAAACAAACCGTTTCAATTTCTTGAAAAAGAAGGATAGTCGTTCTGAGACAGAGAAAAGTTGAGTGTGCTGCCGTGTCACGGCAGCATATCTCCAAAAATACAATGTACAGTGGAGAGTTTGATCCTGGCT
>CADCBZ010000041.1:19332-39598 GCA_902799765.1 uncultured Prevotellaceae bacterium | reverse complement strand
GGGTCACTTAAATGATAAAGTTTCTCCTGCGTACCGTGTGGGCGTGCGCGGTACGCGGGAGAATCTTTGCCTGTCAGGTGACCCTGGTGACCCTGTCATCATCATCCTCAAGTGTGGCATCATACGCCAGCCGATGACGGTTTAGCTCGATCTCATCGGGCTTGTAGGTCACAACACGATAGCCGCGCCTGCCGTTGGAACGGTGCTGAGGAAAACCCAGAGCCTTCATCGCGCTGCCCACCTTCTCGATGGTCAGGTGCACAGCAGGGTTATAGGGAATCTTCCCTAGAATGTCAGTGGCCGTATAGAAATCGCCGCGCTCGTTATCGTTGGGCAGACGGAAATAATTGCTGATGGCCTCCTGTTCGGGATGCGGCGTCTCAAACGTCTTATTGTGCGCCTTCAGCATCTCTTCCTCATCCTTCGTGAAGTAATAGCAGAAGCCCTGCCGATAGAGCGCATACGCCTCGGCATAGATACCCGCATAGTCGAACGGATAGTCACGGGGATTATCAATGCGCTCCACCTCAAAAGGCAGCCAGCGACGGTTACCTGTCGAGTCGTTGAGGAACTGCACGTTGTTGCCCGTGCCGCAGAACGAGGCTACATGGGGCATACGCTCCATGAAGCGCTCAAAGGGGCGTCGCTCGTCGATCGACGGCATGCACGTCGAGCTCCTCATAGCACACCAGTCCGTATTGCGACATGGCGATCAGGTCGTCCTTGCCCATTCTGCTGGAGTTCACCTTGATACGGAAATAGTTGCGCAGCTCGGGCGGCAGGAGATAACTGAAAAAGGTCGTTTTATAAAGGCCCTGCTCTCCGATGAACACGAGTATGGTCTGGTTTACCACCTCGTCGTCGAGCCAGCTAGCCACCATCGCCACGAGCCATTTCCTGAGGCACTTGTAAAAGAACAGCTGCTTCTCTCCCCCGCCCTTCACCGTGACGGAGGCCGCCAGGAGCAGGATGTGGTTCTGACCGTCCCAGGGCGGCAGGCGGTTCAGATAGTACTGAAAGGGGTGGTAGCTCGGAACGAACCCCGAGCCCATCACCAGCTCAAAGTCACGCTCGCGTGCGGGCTTCACCGTCTGAAGTGTCGACAGCAGGGTTTTATACAGGCGGTTGTCCATCAGCTGCCAGTCGTCGGTGGCGAACTGCTCCAGTTCCTCGTTACAGCAGAATGTATCCTGTGTCGGCAGCCGCACCTCCACCTGATGCTTCACCATGTTATACCGCAGAAAGACGTGAGCCCTCAGGAAATCCTTGATCTCCTCAACGGTGGCATATTCCTCCCGCCAGTTCTTCTTGTGTTCTTTCTGCTCGCCGCTCTCCTCGGCGGTTTTCTTCTGTCGCTTAGTCATTTGCTATCATTTTTAATAGTGATACTTATCATTGTCCTTGTAAGGATGATACAAAGATAAGGAAACTATCCCTACCTTGTATCAACAACTTGTAAACTCTTGTAAACTCAGACGTGGATCTGTTGCTTATAACGGTAGAAAAGCGTCTTGATACTGGCCTCACTGCCAAGATTGGTGTAACGGGCCAAGAAGCTGATCAGCTCTTCGTTGGTTAACTCAATGCCGCCATGGGCATAGATGGCGAGGAAGGCCTGATAGACTTCCTTCTTGTGGATGCGCTTGAAGTTGAAGTACATCTTGCGCGTTTTCTTCTTTTGCATAATTCTAACTTTTTGATGTTAATACTATGCAAGTCCGGATCTTGCGGGTGCAAAGATATGAAGGAAAAAGTCTCACGGCAAATTATTTTGTCCCATAGATGTCACTTTTTTGTCCCATCCAGGACTTACACGTCGTGTCATTGCCTTCTTGACAGCTTGGAGATTGCCTAAATTGGTATGTGTGGAGATGTACCAATAGAAGTAATCATATTTGACGGTAATGTAATGAAGAATATTCTTCAAGACTTCGTAGATCTGTTGTTTCTGGAATTTTGCAGGGCGGTCTCCATCTGATTCAATATCAAAGTAATAATAGTATTTGGAAGCAGGTAAATCGCGTCTGCGAAAGAAATCGAGATGTTCGATTTCTTTCAGGCATTTCTCTGATGGTTCGTAGATGAGGTCGAGTAAGGTTTCCCCATATCAGCCATCGACTGACTGACGCAACCAAATATAGAGATAATTTTTTGGATGATTTATCAGTATGCTTGGGTATTATTCTATTCGTTCTCTTAACCACATACCGAAAAAGCGGTCGTAAACTATATAACCATCATTATACTGGTAGATAAACTGACTATCAGTAAGACTGGCTAAGGCGGCTTTAATACTACTTAATGCTGGCAAATTATATTTGCTGATGAAGCTTTGTGCCATTGGCGACTTCACATTTACTTCTTTGGCAATAGCTGAAAGCAAAGCTGCCTGATTTGTTGTTAGCGACTGATAATAGTTTTCGAATGCGACTTCCTCTTCGTCAATAAGTTCCTGGATAGCAACATCTACATCGATATCGTTGATGGTTTCTTGTTGGTTGCTATAAATACGATTCAGTATTGCCTGAACATACCAAGTTTGTCCTTCCACCTTATTGTATATATAATGGAATACTGATTCGGGTAGTTGTTGACCACGCTCACTGAACATACCATTTGCAAAATCGTAATATACACGTTCGCTGATTTCTGTGATATTAACGATTTGTGCTCCTTGGTATAGAGGCCGTTCTGGCAACAGAAACATGTCTGACATCATGTGCTGTTTACTACCTGCAAAAATGAAATACACATTCGGTACAAATTGGATGAACGACCGAAGCAGTGCTTCTGTGTCGGCTTCAGAATACTTTGTAATCTGCTGGAACTCGTCGATGGCGATATAGCAACGTTTACCTGACAACTTGAGGTATTCAAAGATACGATGAAGCGACTGCTCCTCTTGATTCTTCACGATGTCAAGCGAAAAGGTTGGCATGCCGTTCATTGCATCGAAAGTCATCGTAGGCCGGAATGAGCTGAAGAAATCTTGTACTTTGTGGAGGGCAGTCTGACTAGGACTGTCTAAGCGGCCAAGTACGTTTCTTGCCATCAGTTGCACAAATTGCTCCAATGTCTTAGTCGACATAATGTCGAAGTAAATGCAGCAGACATCAGGCTGGCTTTTGCGTATCTTGGCAAATACGTGATGTATCAGTCCGGTTTTGCCAATTCTTCGTGGGGCAATCAGCGTGATATTTCGCTCATTGCTTAGACCTTTTATGATCTTCTCGGTCTCTGATACTCTATCGCAGAAGTATTCTGCACCCTTGTATCCATATACTACAAACGGATTATTCAACTTCTTCATAATCTTACTTCGCATTTTACGCTTCATGTTTTACGCAGCGCAAATATCGTAGTTTTTCTTCATATTTCCAAATTAATTATGTTTTTTTTGCAAAAAAATTACCCCGCCGACACCGTTTCACAAAATAAAAAAGCTTCCTGCGAGGGAAGCTATAATATTTTATCTACATTTAATATCCTTGTACTTCCATTCGCTAGAAGGTTCAATCAGATCGAACTCTGTCGCATTGTCTGGCAGTGGCGGGAAAATCAAAACGAAGCGTAACTTCTGGCCTGGCCAGGGCGTTTTCGTAGCGTTAGGTGCCATGGTGATATTCTCAACGCCGACCAGGTTCAGCTTGCCACCCTTGTTACCTTTGATATAGGTAGTACCCTTAATGGAAGCACCTGCATTGACGTAAGTGCCTTGAAACTCCATTTCAAGACGTGTCTCCGTATCAGAGCATGCCACGCGCACGATCTTGGTAGTCGTGCTTTTCTTGTTCACATAGACGGGGTTCTCACGAACATATCTGTAGCTTGAGTAATCGGGCAGAATCGTCTTGCTATTGTTCAGAATGCTGGGACCGTCTTCCGTGCGACCAGTCTTCACATAAAGATCGTTGATCTTACGGGTAATCTGCATCTGGTCGGTATAACCATACTTGCAGTTCAGCTTGGCTGCCTCCTCATATTTACCGAGGGCATCCTCCCAATATTCACCTCCCTCATAGTCCTTGGCACTTTCCATCGCGTCCTTGAAGCTCTGTTCGTACTGAACCTTCTCGCGGGCGTGGATCTCCATCGCCTTCTTGCGCTCGGCGGATTCGATACTGTGGTTGATAGCGCCAAACACGCCACTAATGGCTGAGCTTGTGTTCCAATTGGTCCACTGAGCGTTGGCTGGCAGCACTGCAGCCAGCCCCAAAGCTAAAATGATCAGATTCTTTTTCATCATTGATTTTTATATTATTTATATTCTTCTATTAATTTTGGGGGCAAAGATACAATCTTTTTTTGAAAACTAGCAAATTATTTAGATTTTTATGCCGACGGAGGCGAGAAACCAGAGCCCCTGCTGGGGGATGAGGTTAGTGTTCATGCCACTGCGGTCATAACGGATATTCAGCAGGTTGTGGATGTTCAGACCGAACGTGACAGGGCCCAACGTATATTCGCCACCGAGGTTGATGATGACACGGGGTGACATCTCCTTATGCATGATGTTGTAAGGGGCGAGTGCCAAGGCTGCTTCTCTTGCAATCATTGCTCCCTCCTCATCACCTTCCGCTGCGCACTTATAGGCTTTGCGTACTTCTTTATAATATAAAAGAACATTGTTAAGGTCGGTGTTGTGGCTGGTCTGTTTACCCTCGAAAAGGATGTGGGTATGGAGTTTCAGTTGGGGCAATACCTGCCATCCCAACACCAGGTTCGACATGATGGCGGGTGTATTGTTATTGGCATCAATATGGGTATTATCGATTGCTTCAACTATATCGCCCAGGGTCAAACCCATGAGGTTCGACTTAAAGGTGTTCGTCCAGGTGAGGTTGAAGTCGGCTGTAAACTTCGGCTGCTTATAACTAGCTATCAGTTCCACGCCGCAGGTCTCGTTCTTACTGGCATTCTTGTAATCCAAAAGATGGGTCATGATGAGATCATTGGCACGGTTATAGAAACCGTTGATCTCGACATTCAAGCCTTTGATCCAGTTATTACCGCCGAAGGTGAGTTGGAAGGAATGGACACGCTCGGGCGAGATGCTCTCAACAAGCTTAGGATCACCGTCGAGTATCATCATCGATATGATATTGGCTTTACGGTAAATATAGGGGGCATCGACAAACGACTTGGAATAACTGAGTTTCAGGTTCCACTTGGGTTGCAGCAGGATCAGTGCGATTCGAGGTGACAACTCATTGGCTTTGGTATCATCAAAACGCGACTTATAGTCGTAGCGCAGTCCGGCATTCAGGATCAGCGACCGCCACTGGTGCTTCAGTTGCAGATAGACGTCGGCATTATTCTCACTGCCCTGCCCCGCCTGAAGTATGTCAGGATTATCCACAGTTGTTCTTCCGAAGTCATAGTTTATCAGATAGCGGAAGTCATCGGAACGGAAGTGACCATACTCCGCACCGAAACTGATGTTTCCCTTATGACCGTTGCCCATGTCGTAAGCATAGTTACCCTTCACCTGGAAGCCATAGTTCTGCTCCTGACCATTCATATAGCGCGAGATGCCACCGTATTTATTGAGCAAGGAGTCCTGCACCTCATTTAAGGCGAGCGCATAGGCCAAATTAGGCATCGGGCTGTCGCTGATGGCCTGATAACGTGTATAATCCGACTTATCGTATGTCAGGGCATACCTGAGACTCAGGTTTCCCAACTGATGACTGTAGCTCAGGTCTGCATGGTGGGAGTAATTGCTAAAACTCGGTTTCAATCCGTTGTAGGAAAGGTAACGTTCACGGTCATAACTCTGGGTCATCGATGTCATGGTGTAAGGCGCCACCTTTTGTGAGAAATGCGTATCGTACATGAACAGAAGCCCTTTCCAGCCAACCTGCAGTCCGAAGTCGTAGTTGAGATGATCGCCGATGCGACCCAGACGGACGAACTGGTCGCCATACCGTTCGCCGCTGTTACGATAGCCACTACCCCATATGAGCAGATCGATGTCGAAATAGCGTTTGCCGAAGACGGCATCGACCTTGACCTGACCATAGTTGCCTGTCGACACCTTCGCCTGCAGACCATCCACCTCAATACCCTGTTTGGTGATGATGTTCACCACACCCGTCAGTGCCACACCGCCATAGAGCGACGAGGCCGGACCGCGCAGCACCTCTATCTGCTTCACCTTCTCCAGCGAGATGCTGAAGTCGGGGGCGGCCGTATTGGTGGCGTAGCTGTTCAGACGATGGCCGTTGAGCATGATCAGTATCTTCTCCTGGGTGTTGCTGTAGATGCCGCGCATAGCAATGTTGATATCGTCGTTACAGTCGATGAGGTTCATGCCCGGCACGTAGGCTGCCAGCACCTCCTGCAGATTGCGAGCCCCGCTGGTCTGGATCATCTCTTCTGTGATCAGCGTCGTGGGCACAGGCACCTCGGCTAGCGTCTCTGCCTGATTGGAGGCGGTGGTGATGGTGGGTGTCATGCCTGCCTTGATATGGTTTACGATCTCCACGAAGGTCGCCGGGTCGTTTGACGACGGTGTGTAATAGGGGTTCTGCTCCAGCAGGAGCGTCACATACTGTTCGGCCTTCGGAATATCGTAGTCGTCCATGTAGGTCAGGGCGATCAGGCGGAGTGCACTCTGGCGTGAATTACCCTGAAGGGTGCTGAGGTTCTGCAACAGCATCTCCCGGGCTTGTTCGATGCGTCCTATCCTGTAGGCGTTCTCTGCCTGAGCATACACCTCGCGCATTTTCGTATCGTCCTGCGCACGGGTCGTACTCACGCAGAAAACAACTGCACATAACAATATGTATAGGGTCTTTCTCATTGCTTATCGGGGATTGGTAAAGTGATGGTAAACTCCGTATATTCGTCTTGAACCGATGCCACGCTGATATCGCCACCGTGGTTCTGGATGATCTCACGAGTCAGGTAGAGACCCACGCCCGCCGCCTCGCCAGTGGTCTTGGTGGTGAAGAAGGGGTCGTAGATCTTGTTGAGGTTCTTTGCCTCGATACCAGTACCGTTATCACGGATTTTCAGGATATAATGTGCATCGGCGACAGTGACAGTCAGCGACACCTCGGGTGTGAATGAAGGTTCATTCTGTACCTTTTTCATCACGGCATAGACGGCATTGTCCAGGAGGTTCGTGACGGCCTTGCAGATCATGTCAGGATTGCCGTACAGCGGCATCGGATCGGCTGGCAGGTCGAAGACAGGCCGGATGCCATTCTGTTCCTGCTCCTGGGCGTGGTGTTTCGCAAACTGCTTCTCCACCTGTTGCAGGACGGGCAGCAATGTGATATCGCCGTAGCCGCCAGTGCGGTCTCTCAGCACTTCCTCCATCGCCTTGAGGATACGGGTGGTATTCTGACCGAACTGATGGACCGATGTGAGGTTTTTGGTCAGCATGTCGAGTACATCCAAGGTATCCTCATAATCATTCTTGTCGATCTGCTCCTTGTTATGATCGATGTTCTCCTTAAGGTCGCCCAACAGGTCGTTCGACATCTTGGAGTAGTTGATGATATAGTTCATGGGGTTGAGGATGCGGTCAACAAGGCCTTTGGTCAGTTTACCCACCGTCGCCATCTTCTCCTGACGGACCAGCTCATGCTGGGCGTTACGGAGGTCGGCTGTACGTTCCTCGACGATACGTTCCAACTTCACCTTCTCCTTCTCCAACCGCTTCAGGCGATAGCGGAACAGCAGATAGATGATATAGGCAAAGATGAGGAGATACAGCAACACCATATACCAGCGCATCGGTAGCGGATAGGCAATGCTGAAATCGACGGTGGCGACCTCTGACAGTTCCCCATTGGCCAACTGTGCCTGTACGGAGAGCGTGAACGAGCCGTAGGGCAGGTTCAGGAACTCCACATCCTGCTTGTCCGTCCACTCACTCCACTGACCACTCGCGCCCAGGATGCTCTTATTAACCAGACGGTAGCGATAGAGCGTCTCTCCCGTCAGCGGCGCATAGTCAAGGGCATAGAAGAAATGCAGGTGACGCTCGTCGCTGTCTAACCGATGCAACTTCTGGGGGCAATCCCCGTATCCGCCCCACAGCACGCTGTCGTTACCCATTACCATGGAGCAGAAACGCACATGACGGCTGTCAGTGAGTCTTATCAGGTCTTTCCGACCCATATCGACAATGGCGAGGATCTCGTCGCCTCCGATCCAGAGACGGTCGTCATGCTGGTACTGAATCCTACTCTTTATATTGTTGAGAGGTGTCAACAGGGAGGAAATACTTTGTGATGTGTCTGCAGGTGCCTTGTAATCCCCGACCGTCGCAGTTTCACCATGGACATTCTTGAACCAGAGATTACCACGTGCATCCTTGCAGATCACCGTCACCAAAGGCAGGTCGTTAAGCTTCGTGTTTCGGCCCGACTGATAGAGATGGACGCCGTCGGGCTCACCGGCATAGACCTTCTCGCCATCGACCAACAGGGCCGTTGTGGCATTCGAGGTGAGTCGGCCTACCCTGCCATCCGCTGCGATTCTGTAAATGCCGCTGGAGGTGGCAGCCAGCAGTCCGTCGCGCCCCTGGCACAGTGTCCAACAGATATTACTGATGTCGGCCACGCGTTTGTATTGCCAAGCGTCAACCGTAAAGAGGCCGTTGGTCTCACCGACGTAGATTTTTCCATTATAGGCTGTGATGGCCTGGACTTTGCCCGTCAGACCGTCTTTGGGTAAGAAGTAACTATAGACCGAGGGCAATTCAATGGCAAAGATCCCTTTCGCCGTAGCACCCCATAGCACACCATGACCGTCGTAAGCCACATACGACACCTGATTCGAGCAGAGGCCGTTGGCTTCGGTGATCGTATAGAGTTTGCGTCCATTGCCATCACATATGATCAGTCCATTGCCTCTTCTCACTTTTACCTGAAGATCACCGTCCAGGATCTCTGTCTGGGTGGTATCTCTCAGAATAGCATCTTCGGCAGATGCCTGCAACGCCTCCACTGATATCACCTCTGCCTCAAACCCGGTAAGGAGTTTGGCATTGGTATGTCTCTTCAATTTCACGGTGGGCACAGCGGCATCCTCAACCTCATAGATATTATTATCGCTGACCACCAGCTGCAGCGACGCGCCCTCTTCGAAGATCTCCATCACCTCCCCTTTGAAGGTGTCTTTCCCGCTGATCTGCTGCATGTACAGTTCGCCATTAGCGCGCTTCTGCAGCCGTGCGATGAAGTTATAGCCTCCCACCCAGATGGTGTTCTTGCTGTCACGATAGACCACCGTGACACGTCTCAGTTCGGGTGCGTGGATCATACGCCACTGGGCACGGTCGTAATAGAGCAGTCCCTCGAAGTTGGCTACGAACACCGTCCCGTCCTCACCAATCTCGATATCGTAGTTCTGATTGTGTCCGCCATACTCCGCTGCGGTGTAGTTTCGGATCAAAGGAAGCCCTTGTGAAGCAACGGGTAAAGGTAAAAAGGTAAAAAGACAAAAGGGTAAAACGATTTTTACCCAACTTTTTATCCTATATCTCTTGTATAGCTTCATTCTTTTACTTTTTTACCTTTTTACTTTTTTAATCTTTTACCTTTCTATACGGTATACCCTTCCCTACATAGTAGTTCCACTCCTCCTGGGTGAAGTTACGTTTCACATTCTGACGGAGACGCTCGGCTATCTTCGACAGCGAGATCAGACATTGGGTGACAGAGCCGTTATGCTCCCCCACCAGGATATAGTCCTTATTGTTGCTGAAGGTGAAGTCGTTCAACCAATTGGCTGACTGGTACAGTGTGAACGCATTTATCTGGCTGTTGCTTTCGATGGGCCAGAACAATAGTTTACCATCGTAACTGGATGAATAGAGCCGTTTGCCATTAAACATCAGTTTGGTCACGCGGGAGAGGTGTTCAAGTAGTTGGTGGATCTTACCGCTACCGTCGGTCAGCCAGATGGTGCCGTCGGCCATACCGTAAGCCGTCAGATGTTCTTTCCGGTTACTGGCATAGGCAGTCACCTTACCCTTCACAGGCACCTTCTCGCTGGTCATCTTGTCCAGACTATTGACGAGGTGCATCTGACCACGATGGTCGAAAAGCAAGGGTTTATTATCACGCCTGCCGGTACTGATGACCTGGAAGTCGAGACGGCGCGTGGCAACGATCTTTTCAGTGGCGATATCGAACAGGGCGACGCCGTTCTCACCGACGACCAGCAGCGATTTGCCGTCGTTCAGGTTTTGCAGGCTGAAGGGCTTACTGATGTTTTCAACCACCATGACACGCGTCTGCTGACCGTCGGTCATGACCAGTTGGCCTGTATAACTGATGGCATAGACCTTCCCGTCGAGGGCTGCATATAAATCGTTGAACCAAAAGTGCTTATCGCTCATCAGCCGACTGGTCTGCAGCTGTTCCCCCTTAATATGGTGACTGAAAATTTCGCCAAAGGTGCTCACCGTCAGCAGACGATTATCACGTGGTGAGATAGCTATGCGTGAGATGCTACCGTTGTGGATGTTCCAACTATGGCGCCCCCCAGCCGACTGTATTATGGCCTGAAACACGATGGGCACATAGAGGTTGCCACCGTAGTCGTGCGTATAGAGGTAAGAGGCATAAGCCAACATGTTACCGACCTCGGTGTTACCTGTCTGATAGATGGAATAAGACTGAAACCCAAGCGTATGGCCTAAAGAGATATAGTTCAGTGTGTCGGCCACCGACCTGGCATGTTCGGCCTTTTGCCGCTGGCGTTCTGCCATCTGATAAGATGCCAATGCTTCTGCTGCCGAGGTCTCTGCCGCCGCCTGGGCCTTCAGTGCATGCCTGCGCTCCGCCTCAGAACGGAGGGTGGCTGCCTGTGCGACCTCCGACTGTCGGATCGCTTCCCGGCTGCGCTCCTCAGAGAGTGCCTGCTGACCGTGGGCGATATCTTCCATCTGTTCGCTCACACTACGGTCTAATTCCGAGGTCTCTCCTTGTTTTTGGAGTACGACGACCTTCGCCTCCAGCTCATGGATGCGCGCTGTGTCTTGATGGCGTGAATGCAAATACAGCACGCCCAATGCCAACAACAGGCCACCCAGACATCCTATTATCCACTTTTCTCTTTTCACTTTTCTCCTGATGTTTCACATCGAGCCCGCTCACTTCCTTTTCAGTACCAGCATCGTAATATCATCGCTCTGCTCACTATCACCTACGAAGTCGGCCAGGGAAGCCTTGACGGTTTCGACTACCTCCTGACTACTCTTGCCATTCAAACTGCTGAGCGTATCACAGAAACGCTTCGTACCGAACACCTCTCTTGTCTGTCTCATCGCCTCGGTCACGCCGTCGGTAAACATCACCAATGTGTCTCCATGCTCCAGTTGCAAGGCGTTTTCTTTGAACTGGATGCCCTTTAATGCGCCGACAATCAGATTGTCTGACACAGGCAATTCTTCGGTCGTGCCGTTGGCGTGCAACAGGTAAGGCGGGTTATGGCCACCGTTACAATACGTGAGGAGACCGGTCCTGATGTCATAGATGGCATAGAACACGGTCACAAACATATAATCCACAGAAGATGACGCCAACAGCCGGTTGACATTTGTCATACACTCGCCGACATGCTCAAATTGCATACCAACCGAGCGTATGAAGGTGCGGCTCACAGCCATAAACAGGGCTGCAGGGATGCCCTTGCCGCAGACATCGCCAATAACCAGTGCTATGTGGTCATCGTCGATGCGGAAGAAGTCGTAGAAGTCGCCACCGATATCCTTTGCAGCCTCCATCGAGGCATAGAGGTCGAATTTGTCGCTATCCTCGGGAAAAGGCGGGAATACGCGCGGCAGGATAAACTGCTGGATCTCGTTGGCAGCGGCCAGGTCTTTCTCCAGCCCCTCCAATTTCTTGTGTTCCTTCTGCGACTGATGTACAAAGTCTATCTGCTTGATGGCTTTCTCGATGGTGCGGTCCAGGTCGTCCATATCGATGGGCTTTGTGGCAAAATCGAAAGCACCGTCGTTCATCGCCAGACGGATGTTCTCCAAGTCACCGTAGGCACTCACCATAATGACGCGCAGGGCCGGGTTCTGCATCTCGTTCACTTTGGCCAACATCTCCAGGCCGTCCATCACGGGCATGTTGATGTCGCAGAGGATGATCTCGATGTCAGGATGCTCCTGCAATACTTTGAGGCCCTCCACGCCGTTATGGGCAAAGAAAAACTCATATTCCCCACTGCGTATCTTCCTTCTGAAGAATTGCTTCATCAGAAACTCGATCTGTTCCTCGTCATCGACACTTAATATTTTGATTGCTGCCATCTTGAAACGGAGTCAATGAGTGATTACTGCTTGATATCCTTCAGACGATTGATCTTATTGCTCTTCTGTTGATGCCGCCACTTCTCATGCGCATCCTCAATCTCCTGGAGTTTGTCGTTGTAGATCTTGTCGCGCTGCTCATACCAGGTCTTTGTCTGCTTATCGCGCGCCTCCTTGACCTTCTTGACGTCTTCAGGGCTCTCACTATCCAGGAGCGTGGCTAACTTCGCGTCATACTTGGCGGAGACGGCCTCCATCTGAGCCTTATTCTCCTCATAGAAAGCTTTCACACCGTTCTTCAGCACATCATAACGGTTGTCATCCACCTCTGGCATGGTCACCTGGATATAATAGACGTCCTGCATGTCAGGCTTGCTTTCATCTTCGGAAATATCCACCTGCATCGTCCTCATCTCCTGCTTGAACTCGGGATGATCCATGAAAATGGCCTTAGCCAGTGCGGAAATATCGTCGTCGTAGTTAGGGAAGATCTGGAAGCTGTAGTCATCTTCCTTTCCTATCCGAGCACACTCTTCCAGTTTCTGGGGCTCGCCCTCTATCATGGCCTCTATCGACAACAGCGACACAGGCTCTGCCTTGACGCACAGATTCATCAGGCGATAGGAAAATTGGGCATTCAGCGTGCTCAGCGCATCGCCCAGCATATCAAACTCTTTGATGATTTCTCTTTTCATATCATATTTTTTACCTTTTTACTTTTTTACCTTTACATCACTCCTTCGGGGCATCCTCCGTCTTCAGTTTCGTACTCAGTTTGCCGCCGCCACCACCGGCGCCGCCGCCCATGCCGTCCTTGATGTTAGGCGACTTGAAGGCGCTCTTGGCCTCGACGCTGTCGCCAACGACCTTGGGCGCTTTCAGTTCGTCCTTCACCTCGGTCTTGCCGTTGATGGTGGTTTCGCCATAGACCTGGGTCTTGTCACCACCCACAGCGGCCTTGCCACCGTCGAGTTGAACCGCAGCCTTGCCGTCGCCCTGCTGGATCTCCAGCGTCTTGTCGGCAAAGGCACCGATCTCCTCTGAAACGGCCTGCAGTTTCTTGCTCTTGATATCCTTCGACTTCGCACCCACGTACATCTTCTCGCTGACGAGCGTCATCGTGCTGCCTGCAGCCAACTTGTTGTCGGTGAGTTTCTCCTTATCGACATCCATCGACTTCACGCTGACAGCCTTGGCATTCAGGTTGATGCTACCCGTGGCCTTGCCCTCGGCATCGGCTGCCATGACAGTTGTCTTCTCCGTACGAATACCCAGTTTGCTATCCTTGGTCAGCGCCTTAGTCTTTAGCTTACCGTCCTTCACCTCGTAGTCGAGGCTCTCGACGGTGACAGTCTTCGAGCGTATGATCACATCGCCCTCACCCACGAATTCACCCTTGGTGAGCTTGCCCTTCTCATCACGCTCGATGCCCTTCGGGTTGGCAGTCGATACCTCGACGGTCTTGGCGCTCATGGTGATCTTACCCTCCTTGGTGAGTTCCTTCTCCCAGAGCTGATTCTTGTCGTTCATCTTATAGTCGATGGCCTCGAGGTTGATATCCTTCGACTGGATCTTCACCTTGCCCTCCATAGGCCATTCCTTGCCCTTATCCTTAGGATTCACCGTGTTGAGGGTGATGTCCTGCGCACTGACGGAGAAATAGCCGTCCTTGACAAGGGCGCCCTCATCGTCGTGCATGTTCAATCCCATGCGCGGAGTCCTGACGCTGATGCCGGCTTCTGGGTTTGTATGCAGGTTGCCGTCGCCGTCGGCTGTTGCCACGCTGATACGCTCGGCCACTACCGACATCGAGGCACCCGTGCTCTTCTTCTTGAAGTCGTCGCCGGTCTTGATGGCACCCTTCTCCTTCTCCAGTGCCTTCTTGCGGCGGTTTACCTCTGCCAGCTCCGACACGAGGTCGATAAAGGTCTGGGTGGAGCGATAGACCGACGGCAACAAGGCTTCTATCTGCTCATGAATCTCGCTGATGTCAGTGAGGTTGGTGAAGGTGCTGTGATCTTTCGCGGCATTCAGCTTTTCCTCCTTCTCAGCCAGTTTGATCATATCCTGCAGGAATTTGTCCACCGCCTTCTTCTGATCTTCCACACTCTTCTTCAGCTCCTTGCTCTGCGTATCGAGACCCTTGATAATAGCCTCTATCTGCTTCTTGCGGCGCTCGGCTGTGACGGCTGCCTCGATGTTGAATCGCTGGTCGGCATGCAGGCTGATGCCGCCTCGACCGGCGTGAACAGGAATCTGTGAGAACTCATCCTTGGCATCGCTGCTGTGGAGCACGATGTCACAGGCCTGCGATACAATCTCCGACGAGTCGCAGACCACGTTCTCACGCCCGTCGATACCCGGGTTCACGGCCTTCTGATGGATGATGGGGGCACGGCTCACGATACGGCCCGTCTCTCCGACACCCTCTAAGGACACATCGCTGCCCTTGATGACCACACTACCCACACAACCACCGTTCAGGGTACCGCTCTTGTCCACGTTGCCTATCACAATCTCCGGGGCAGAGATCACGATACGCTCATCATCGTGATAATAGGCACCACGATCCAGACGGTTGAAGATATCCGTCTTGATCTGCTGCACCTCAGCCTTCTGTTGGTGCATCTCCTCAACGCCCTTATCCACGCATTGCTGGAATTTCTCCAGCATTTTCTTCCATTCTTCAAATATATAAGCCATAATCCTATCACATTTTAAATATTTAATAATACGCCCTTGACCTTTTTGAGGAAGGTCGTAACTTCATTAACTGCATTTGGATCTTTCACTTCCAGATCATATGCGTAGAATGTCGAAATTTTCTGCATGGTGGCTTTATCATCCACATAATAGGTGCCATCCCCTGTTCCAATAAGTATTTGGCCCTTATTACCCTCGCTCCAGGAGCACATTTCATCATAAGCCTTCTTGAGGTTCATGACTGTAACACCTTCCTTGATTGGCTTTATGAACGAATCTTTGAGGGCAGATTTCAAAGTGACGGCGCCCTTAAGTTTTTCCGACGTCGCATTGAGACTGTTGACATAAGGTGCCCAAACATTATCGTCCATAATGTTTTTGAATGTAGGCTCTTTAATTTCCTGCTTATTAACATCCTTTGTCCGGTGAGAATCAAGCCCCAGTTCTTTAATCAAATTCAGACAGATCATCCTCCTACATGCTTGTATTTTGGGGGAGTCCGAGTTCATTACCATTGTTTCTTCTAAGTTCTTATAATTATACATATCAAGAAAATCGACACTGTACATTGGGAAATCTTTACATTTTTCCCTACTAACGGCATTTGTCACTTTCTTCTTGGAGTCCTTAGGCACCGTAATCCATCGGAACGGTCCAATTGCATTTTCAACCTCCTTTTCAGTCATCTCAAATTTCATGACTTTCACAATAGCTTTTCGTAATTCATTGGCAGCTTGAAGGATAGCGGCCTTTGCTTCTTTCCTCTTTGTAAAGACTTGTGAAGGATCATCCAATATAGAAAATTTCACAATAGCTTGTGGTGAAAGCTCACTGTCACTTACATTATCATCAAATCCCAAATCAGCCTCTGTAACATTTTTATCACCGGCCGCCCAGAAAGTATCTTTCAATTTCATGTAAGTCTTACAGGATGGTTTTGTACTATCGTTTCGCCAAAAATCTAACGACGGAAGAAGTGCTTCAAATGCTTCTTTCTTCGGTACACAATCATTGTAGAGTTTCACCCATTTATCAGCCATAGCTGGAACTAATTTGTCGGTCTTCTTTAAGAGTTCCACAACACCTTCGGTCGCGTTACCAGCGCTGTCCATCAGCTCCGGTTCCTTATCATCATACATTCTCTTCCTAATCTTCATGCTGTATGCATCTGTGGGATACTCACACGAGGTCTTGCCAGCCTCCAGTTTCAGGAAGCGGTTTGATTTCACAGTCAGCGCACCCTCTACCGGACGCATCACAACCTCAACGATCGATCTGACGATCTTTAAGTCAATCGGCTTGATCTTTTCAGCCACCTTGCTGGCAATGGCAGCAGCCACAGTCAGTCCAACTGAGGCAGCAGAGAAGTCGCCGAACTTCTTGTCGTTGAACAGTTTCCAGCCGATGTTCGTACCCGACTCCAGTTTCAGGTTGTTACCCGCCTCGATCGTGACATTCTTACCCTTGATCTTCACATCGCCGTTGGGGGCAGAAATCGTAATACCTGTGAAGGCATTCAGTTTCACATCACCCCAAGGCGAACTGATACTGATGTTACGCTTATCAGTTGAGCCGCTAATCTTATAGATACCATAATAGTCGCTCAGCGAGAAGCCGCCTTCGAAATATTTGTTTCCTTTAAATGCGCTCTTGTCAGAAAAGAGCTTACCGGCGATCGGTGCAGGAACAAAATCGAAGAACGTTTCGGCAATAGGCGACAAGGCAGAAGTCACGAACTTCGCCAATCCGGCACCAGTGCCGTCGGTCAGGCGCATGTGGTGACCTCCCGGCGTGTCGAAGTCCACATTGAGATTCTGATCATAGGCCACTTTAGTCTGTAAAGCACCCATCACATACGGGCGCTCGACGTTGCCGTCGACAAATCCCACCATCACTTCGTCTCCCGCATTATGCTTGCCCGTCGTGGTCTTACCATCGCCTTTGGTCGCAAAGGTAATCCAGGGCGTTGCGTCTTTTTTATCCGCTTTTTCCGCCTCTCCCTGCCAAGGGAAGACCACTCTTACACGGTGCGAGAACGTGGGATCGTCAGCATCTTTGATTTTGGCCAACTGCGGGCCGGAATATCTGACGTGACCAGATGGGATCATAGCAGGATAGTACTGATAGATCTTTTTTCCGCCAACCTCAGATACATGTGCCCCAATGGCCTTTGCCTGGAACGTCAGTTTATTGTCTTTGTATGTTGCAGAGATATTCACCACGATAAACCGTTCGCCATCCACCTCGATGATTTGACCCAGTTTGAGCCCAGGCCAAGTGGTGTCGTAGTCGATAAAGACCATGTTATTACCTGCTTCCTGCTCAAATTCGAGAACCTTACTATACCGGTTTGCATCATAAATATCAGCCTTGTTTGCATAGACGGAAGTGATTTCTGTAAACTCGTTGAAGCCATCCTTACTCTCCGTCTCATCATCATATAAGTTGAACGTGTATGTACCATACTGTTCGGCCGTGCCAATCTTGTCTTTTTCAGGGAAGTACTTTTTATTCACTTCATTATTCAGCAATTTGATACTTGACATGGCTTGCAATACACTCACACCATCATCGACCAGTGTGTTGACCGCCCAGGATATGACATTCTGGTCGGTATTGAAGAACGAAGCAATCTTCTTCATGGCGTACTTGTCGCCATAACCATTAAACTTACCCAGCTCACCACGGACAAAGAGGGGTGACTTTGGCACCGGCGCATCATAGATGCTCTTGTCGTAAGCCGCTTCCGCCTCGTAGTTGCCATCTTTAGCGTTTCCCAGCAGGTCTCCACTCGCATCCTTACAGGAATATGTGATCTTATAGAATTTCTTGACTTCTTTGATTTGATCTTCTGCATTATATCCTATCTGCAACTTACCATCCTCATAATACATGAATTCGCCCCAGCGGTTGGTAGTGCGAGCCAACAGGTCGTAGAAACTCTCGTTATACTGTACCAAATAGGGGAAGATATGTTCCACTATTCTATCTTTCTTCTCTTCCTTCTCTTCCTTCTTCTCGTCTTTCTTATCTTTATCGTCTTTCTTCTTTTCTGTTGCCAGACTCTTGAACTTCAGTCTCTTCATGAAGTTAATATTATACGCCAGTGTCGTTTTGCTATCGTAAGGCAAGGCATACTTAGACAGTTCATTTTCTAATATGTCGTCTCCAAGTTTCTTTCCCACAAATGAGCGGCTGGTCTGCTTCAGGGTCAGCAACTTGTCGAGGCTAAAGATATGTAGCCTCATGAGCATGCTGTCGGGCTTATATTCAGGAATCACCTCATGCACATAGAAATCATTTCCAATCTCATCATTATCGCCATAAAGTGATACCTGACGAAACCTGAACATTTCTACGATATCGGTCCTCTTGATAGGCGCCCATTTCGTCCCTTCTGTCTTGTTGATACTAATATCAGCGACAATCTTGGTCGGCTGATACATCTGCTTATTCATGCTTAATTTCACAAGTGAGTAAAGATAGCTACCAACTTGTGCGGAGTCTGTTCCCGTCACCAGAGACATGTCATCTGCTTTAACAGCCTCTATGTCTGCAAGAAAAGCATGAATTGTCAACTTAATTACTGCCATAATATATTTATTTTAGGTTTTTACTCATCTTCATCCTGTCCCAACTTCATCTGATACACCACCACATCGTTATGAGCGGCATAGTTATCAAGTTGTTTCTGTCGGAGCTCGTTGTATTCCTTCTCCCATTCTTTGTCTTCGGCCTCGCCTTTATCCGTATCACCAGTTTTCCGTTCGTCATCCATAAAACTGAAGAAATCGACAAGACCCGTTATCTTAAAAGTTTCATAGATCTCTTTGGCGCAGTTCAAGAACACGATCTCCGGCTCTTGGCCAACCTCTTGCTTGGCGAAGAGAATAGTACGGATACCGCTACTGGAGAGAAACACCAAGTCGGAGGCGTCGAACACTATCCTGTTGATGTCCTGTCCCCGATAGTTGTTGAGCATTTCCCGCAATGCAGTGGAATTGGCCATTGACAGTTCAAAACCCAGGTAAATATGTAACGATGTTCCTACTTCTTTTAATACAAAATCATTTTCTTCCATGTTGTAGTCATCATGTTTATGTTGTTTTGCTAATGATCCAGATTATCAGTCTGTGCTAATGGCCACGATGGCATCACCACGATCGAAAGCTGCCTTGATGTCCTTGCCACCCTTTTGGACCTTACAGAGTGAGATATCATCGCCTAAGGTCTCGCGGACGCGGATACGACCGAGATGCTTGCGCGTCTCACGACCGGCCACCTGTCCGATGACAAAGACATCGAAATGTACATCCTCGCCAATAAACCTGCTACCCACATCGATGTAGAGTTCCTTGGTCTTGTCTTTCTTCTCTCTGCCACGTTCAATGATGTTAGCGCGGATCGGATAGGCCTCGTTGTAATACTCATAGATATTCTCTGCCAGTGCGCCCAGTGCCGTCCGGATGGCTTCGTCGGCCGATTTAGCCAGTGAATATTCAGAGCAACGTCCGGAGATGGTGCTGGTAGTGATCTCACCCGACTGCAGGTTTTTGAAAGTCAGCGCTGCCGTGACAACCGCACCATAGTAGGTTTTGGTCTCTGTATATTCACGACCCTTGCTGTCCTTGCGGTCGTAGGTCTTTACCTTACGCGAGGCTGCGATATCGGTCAGCGTGGCGGTCACCAGATACTTGACGCCCGCTGTCTCGTCATCGTCAACCGTCTGTAGGCGACGGACATGTGTCAGTCCTTCCTTGACACAGTTGGCGGCCAGCGGTATGTACTCCTCATTATGAATATCAGTGACTCTGCCTTCGACCACATCGGCCACCACACCAAGTACCTTGCTCGCTGTCAATTTCTTACTGGCCTCACCTTTCTGGTAGGTGATCTCTCCTATTTGTACCTTGTAAACGGGATTCAACCCATTGTCCTGCGCACTGACTTTTATAGTTGTCAGCACTGCTAACATTGCAGCTAATAGATAATTAACTTTCAGCATAGTTTATCAGTTTCAGTTTTTAATTCAATTGGGTACAAAGATACGAAGAATCTTATTGATTTGTGAGACCCTACCCTTAAAAATAGTTAAGGGCGCGTGTTTTCTTCAAAAATAATCCCCGGATCGCCTGATCCGGGGATTATTAATATGTTACTAAACCAACTTGTTATTGGGCCAGCTTACCATCAGAACCGAGCACATTCACAATCTTGTGGATGTACATCTTCTTCATGTTCTCACGAGCGGGCTTCAGATACTGACGAGGATCGAAGTCT
>CADCBZ010000041.1:0-19321 GCA_902799765.1 uncultured Prevotellaceae bacterium | reverse complement strand
GCCAGACGAGAGTCTGAGTCGATGTTGATCTTGCAGACAGCGCTCTTTGAAGCCTCACGCAGCTGCTCCTCGGGGATACCGATAGCGGCCTCGAGGTGACCACCATACTGGTTGATGGTGTTAACCTCTTCCATAGGAACTGAAGAAGAACCGTGGAGCACGATGGGGAATCCAGGGAGCTTCTTCTCAATCTCATGCAGGATATCGAATGCCAATGGCGGTGGAACGAGCACGCCGTTCACCAGTGTGCACTGCTCAGGAGTGAACTTGTGAGCACCGTGAGAGGTACCGATAGAGATAGCGAGTGAATCACAACCTGTGCGGGTAGAGAAGTCGATCACCTCCTCGGGCTTGGTGTAGTGAGACTCTGCAGCAGCAACCTCATCCTCAACACCGGCGAGTACGCCGAGCTCTGCCTCAACGGTTACATCGAATTGATGAGCATAGTCAACAACCTTCTTAGCCAAAGCGATGTTCTCCTCATATGGCAGTGAAGATCCATCGATCATCACTGAAGAGAAGCCCATGTCAATGCAATCCTTACAAAGCTCGAAGCTGTCACCGTGGTCGAGGTGCAGCACGATCTCAGGATGAGCGCAGCCCAACTCCTTAGCATAAGCTACAGCACCCTCAGCCATGTAGCGCAGAATGGTAGCGTTGGCGTAGTTACGAGCACCCTTTGAAACCTGCATGATAACAGGAGACTTTGTCTCAACAGCAGCCATCACGATGGCCTGCATCTGCTCCATTGTGTTGAAGTTGAAAGCTGGGATAGCATAGCCACCGGCTACTGCTCTCTTAAACATCTCGCGAGTATTTACGAGACCTAAATCCTTGTAATTTACCATAATTGTTTTTTATTTAAAAAATGAGTAATTTAGACCTAACAGAGTGCAAAGTTAATAAAAAAACTAAAAAGACAAAAGCGTTAAAGAGAAAAAATGCCAACAACCTGCATTATTTTATATTTTTTTAGATTTCCTATGCCAAGGTATGCTGATCCAAGAATTCCCCAACAGCCTCTTTGTAGTGATCTGAGATAGGGATATAGACATCACCAAAGACGATGCGGAGGCGATCAACCAACTGAGCCTCCGGCATGTGCACGATATAGGATCGATGCGTACGCAGGAACTCCGGTTGGGGGAGGTAGTTCTCGAGTTTCTTCAACGACATCATCGTCGATACTTTCTCTCCGCTCTTCATCACAAAGCTCACATAGTCCTTGTCGCCTTCGATATAGAGGATGTCATCCAGACAGATACGCTGGAGCTTATAGTCGTTCTTCACGAGCATGAAACGATCACGCTTATAGGCATCCTGCTTCATGCTCAAAGACAACCAGTCGAGGGCCTTGTCGGTAGATTTCAGGAAGTCCTCATACGAGATGGGCTTTAACAGATAATCAATAGCGTTGGCCTTATACCCTTCAATGGCATATTGCGGGAAGGCTGTCGTGAAGATCACCTTGGTCTCCCTGGGCAGGATCTTCGCAAACTCCAGGCCGCTCAGTTCAGGCATCTGTATATCCAGGAAGATCAACTGCACCGGATTGTCACGCAGATCCTTCATGGCCAGGATGGCACTATTGTAGATGCCCTTCAGATCCAGGTACGGCGTCTTCTTGGCATAGCTCTCCAGCAGACCTGCTGCCAGAGGCTCATCGTCGATAATTGCACATGTAATTGTCATAGAGTAATGGTTATTTGTGAAGTATAAGTTTTGTTGTCTTCGCTGACTCCTTTCTGCCAGTCATAACGGCCTGGATAGGCCAGTTCAAGGCGCCGTTGCACCTGCTTCAGGCCGATACCATGACCACTGCGGTCCTGTTTGTTCTTCGGGTGATAGGAATTCTCGATGGTCACACACAGTCGGGTGCCATCTTCCATCATCGTGAGATGAACGAAGCTGTGCTCGGTGGGACTGATGCCATGTTTGAAGGCATTCTCCACCAACGAGATAAACAGCAGGGGCGCCACCTTCTGATAAGGGTCTCTCACGTTCTTGACGAACGTCACATCGACCTCCTGCGACAGACGGATCTTCATCAGACTGACATAGTTCTCAAGGAACAGGATCTCGTCCTGCAATGCCACAAACGGTTCCTGATTGTCATAAAGCATGTGACGCAGCAGTTTCGAGAGCTGCTGGATGGCCTCCTGTGCCTTCGTCTGATCGATGGCCGTCAGCGCATAGATATTGTTCAGGGTGTTCAGAAGGAAATGGGGATTGATCTGCGAACGCAGGTTCCTCAGTTCCGCCTCCGTCTTGGCAGCCTCAGATTCTCTCAGTTTCTGTTCGGCAGTTGCCCATTTGCGTGCCAGGGCCAGTGCGGTGGAGCCACCAGCGAAAATACAAAAGTTCAGACAATTGCGCAGGATGTTGGTAACGTCGCTAATCGTATCTTTGAAACGCGGGCGTACGCCGAATAAATCATTGGCAAATTCGGTCCAGTAGTGTAGTGAGATACCAAATATGATAATCATCACCACGTTGATGAGCAGGTCGTAGCGATGCTTGCCTGCCACGAAGAGCTTAGGTGCCAGATACAGATAGTTCAGATAGAATACCACCATCAGCATGGCAGGCTGCATGCAGTACATCAGATACTGCAAGAACTTGATTCCTGTGCCTCTCCAGAATGTAAGAGGCGACAGGAAAAGAAATGCCCAAAGGGCCACATGGCATAAGCCTGCTAAATGCTTATTCATAATCTCTTATTATTCATGTCGGATAGCTTCTATCGGATCCATGTTGGCAGCCTTCTGGGCTGGGATATAACCGAAGAGCACACCGATGAACACACATACCAGGAACGACACATAGATACTCCAGGCGGGTACGCTCGACGGCATGCCAAAGGCTGAGATTCCACTGCTGGCGCCGACACCGACGATCACGCCTATCAATCCGCCCGTCACGGATATCAGCACCGACTCGATGAGGAACTGCAGGGAGATGACCGGACCTGTGGCACCGACTGCCATACGGAGTCCGATCTCCTTCGTACGCTCCGTCACACTCACCAGCATGATGTTCATGATACCGATACCAGCCACAAGCAGTGAGAAGGCGGCAGCCACCACGAGGATGATGGTCACAGTGTCCATCGTACTCGACATGGTCTCCATCATCTCCGCCTGTGAACGGATGGTGAAGTCGTCGTCGGCACCATCCTTCAGCTTATGGTTGTCACGCAGGATCTGCGTCAGTTCCTCGATAGCCGCATCCGACAGTTCCTCGGTCACGGCAGAGCAGACGATACTGGAGAAGTAGGTCTGAGCGGCGATACGCTTCATCACGGTGGTATAGGGAGCAATGATCACATTATCCTGGTCCATACCCCAAGAGTTATAACCCTTAGACTTCAGCACACCGACGATACGCATGGGGATGCTCTTAAAACGGATGGTCTTACCGATAGGATCGACGTTCTCACCAAACAGCTCCTTCACGATGGTGGTTCCCACCACGACGACTTTGGCGGCTTTCTTAATATCCTCCTCCGTGAAGCACTCACCTTCTTCGACAGCCCACTGCTTGATATCGAGGTAATCGACACTCTCGCCATACATGGTGGAGTTGGTATTGTTGTTACCATAGATCGCCTGACCGCTGGCAGTCACCTCGGGCGACACCTTCGTCACGAATTTCTTCTCACGGAGGATACGCTCATAGTCGGCCATCTTCAGTGTCTGCATGCTCGACGGATCCTGACGCACGCCACCACGCATATCGGCACCCGGACGGATGGTCAACAGGTTCGTACCCATGGTGGAGAGTTCCGCACGGATGCTCTCCTTGGAGCCCTGACCGATGCTCATCATGATGATCACCGCTGCCACACCGATGATGATACCCAGCATCGAGAGAAATGAGCGCATCTTATTGTTGGCTACAGCCCGCAGGCTCACCTTAAACAAATTCAGTATATTCATAATTAATCATCTTGTGGGATCGGCAGTGCGGCGAGGGCCTCAGCCGCCGACTTGATATTCGTATTAACAGTATCCTCCCTGATCTTTCCGTCGCGCAGGTTGATGTTACGGCTCGCGTATTCAGCAATCTCAGGGTTGTGGGTCACGAAGATAATCGTATGACCTTGCTTATAGAGCTCCTGGAAGAGCACCAGCATCTCGAACGAGGTACGGGTATCCAGGTTACCGGTAGCCTCATCGGCCAACAGCACTGCAGGATCGTTCACCAGGGCACGGGCGATGGCGACACGCTGCATCTGACCACCAGACATCTGATTCGACTTGTGGTACATACGGTCACCCAGTCCTACGGCCTGTAAGGCCTTGACAGCTTTTTCATGACGCTCAGCGGCAGAAACCTCGGAGTTGTACATCAACGGCAGCTCCACATTCTCCAAAGCTGTCGTCTTCGGCAACAGGTTATAACTTTGGAACACGAAGCCGATCTTACGGTTGCGCAGTTTGGCACGCTTCGTCTTCGACATCGTACGCACGCTAATACCATCGAGAAGATACTCGCCCGAAGTAGGGGTATCGAGACAACCCAACTGGTTCAGCAGCGTCGATTTGCCGGAGCCGGAAGTTCCTTGGATGGTTACGAACTCACCCTCGTAGATCTTAAACGAGATGCCTCTCAGGGCCTTCACCGTTTCAGAGCCTACCTGGAAGTAGCGCTTCACGTTCTGGAGTTCGATGACGACTTTTCTTTCTTCTTCCATACTATCTCTTGGGTTGGTTGCCCTGTTTGTTGTTATTGTTGTTTCTTGGACGCGGCATGAAGGGGTTACCACCCTGCTGGGCCTGTTCAGGCATATCACCACCGCTGATCTTGAAGTCGGTCAGGATCTCCGTTCCCTCGGGGATACCGCTGATGATCTCGGTCACGAGACCGTTGGAGGTACCGATCTCCACCTTATGCGCCTTGAAGGTGTTGTCTTCGAGTGTCCACAGCTTATGCTCGCCCTCACAGTCGCTGATGGTCTGTCCCTTCTCCAAGAAAGCCTCAGTCGGAATGAAGCGCAAGGCCTTAGAGGGTACTGACATCACATCGTTTTTCTCCATGGTGAAGATGGTGACGTTAGCCGTCAGACCGGGCTTCAGTTTCAGGTCATTATTCGGTGCAGAGATCACCACCTCGTAGGTCACCACGTTACTCTCGGTCGTGGCCTGCTGACGCACCTGTGTCACCTGTCCCTCGAAATGATCATCGGGGAAGGCATCGACGGTGAAGCTCACACGCTGACCTTCTTTCACGCCACCGATATCAGCCTCATCGATGTCGGCAATCACACGCATGTCGGTCAGGTCCTGGGCGATGCTGAACAGCTCCGGAGTGTTGAACGAGGCAGCCACCGTCTGACCTTCCTCTACCGACTTCGACAGTACCACACCGTCGATCGGTGAGGTGATGGTGGCATAACCGAGGTTCGTCTGTGCCTTGTTCACGCTCTCACGCTTGGTGCTGACATCCTCCTTGGCCTTTCTGTATGACAGCAGGGCGCTCTCATACTCGTCGGCACTGACCAGACCTTTGTCATACAGAGTCTTATATCTGTTATAATTAGCCTTCTCGTAAGCCATGCTACTCTCCGAGCTGGCCAAGTTTGCCTTGGCAGTGTTCAGTTCACTGATCAGGTTCGTACGGTCGAGTTCTGCAATCACCTGACCTTTCTTCACCACACTGTTATAATCGACATAGAGTTTCGATACGATACCAGATACCTGCGTACCAACGGTCACAGAGGTCACCGGTTCGATCGTACCCGTCGCTGTAATCGAGGTATGGATATCAGACTTCTCTACCTTAGCTGTCTCAAACGAGATCTTCTCTTCTTTCTTACCACCTCTCAACATTGACCATGCAATGAGGATGACAACCACCGCACCGATGGCATACCACACTTTCTTATTAATCTTTTTCATATCCTTATATTTTTATCACTCTTATCTCTAAATTCTCAATTCATCTCTCCACTCTCATAGAACTTCAGCATCTGCTGGTAATACAGCGTCATGTACTTCGACTGCAACAGGTTCTGCTGGGCTTCGAGGAGTTTGTCCTTACCCGCCATCAACTCTACGATATTCTTCAGGCCCAAACGGAACTGTTCCGACAGCAGGTCATAGCTCTGCTGGGCACTCTCCACACTGCTTGAGGCAGCCTTATACTTCTCCTGATTGGTCCAGGCGTTCAGCCAGTACTCCTGAATGTCGCTATAGAGGTCCTTCTGCAGATCCTGCAGGTCCAGACGTGCCTGCAGCTGCTGGATTTTCGCCTTGTTCACCGACGTCTTCGTCGAGCGTCCGTCATAGATAGGCATCGTCACACCCAAACCTAACGACGTGTTCACGTTGCTCTTGAACTGCGAGCCCCATCCCGTGCCACTCAGTGAGTTGGTGGAGGTTGTCACGCCACCCGTGAGATTGACGGTGGGCATCCAACCTGCCTTGGCGATAGAGAGGTTCACGTCGCTGCGGTTGATGGCAAGCTGCGAGCGGTTGATCTCGGGACGGTTGACCAATGCCATCTCATATACCGTCTGCATGGCAGGGATCTCCGCCAGGATCTGGTCGTCACCGATCTTCGGGATGACCACCTGGAAACGCTCCTCGTCGGTAATCTCCAGCAACTGCTTCAACTGGAGCTCATAGTTCATCAGCTGACTCTTCGCCTCCACGATGCTATACTCGTCGTTGGCACGCTGGGCAGACAACTGGGCGAGATCGGCCTTCGACATCTTGCCGACCTCCAGCATCTCCCGTCCACGATCCTCATTCTTCTTACTCGTCTCAAGCATCTGCTCGTTGACCGTCACATTCTCAGCCAGGTAGAGTATCTGCGCATAAAGCTGTGCGATACGTTCCTGGATGCTGTTGGCGGTCTCCTGTGCTGCGAGCTCTGCCTCCTCCTCGGCGAGACGGTCGCGCTTGATGTTGTTGAAGTTACGGTTACCGTTCCACACGGTCCACTGTCCGTTCACCGAATACGAACCGTTATACGAGGTTTTATCCACTTTCGTGTTCACTGTACCGTTGCTGACATACGCCGTCCCCGTATCCTTCCAGGGCTGGTAACCCAGGGTCTGGTTCGTCGAAGCACTGAATGTCGGCAACAGGGCCGCCTTCGATCCTTTCAGGTCCTCGGTAGCACTGCTCTTCTGAAGTTTCGACTTCTGGAGGGTGATGTTGTTTTCCATTGCATAATCAATACATTCCTGCAATGACCAGCATTTCTGTGCGGATGCCGACACCGTCAGCATCATCACACCTATTAATAATAATCCTTTCTTCATGACCTATCTATATCTATCAATTGTTTATTTTCGTCGACAAAGATACGAAGTTTATCGATAAAACCCAAACATTATCGATACAAAGTTACAGTTAATAGATTTTATTCCCCTATTCTTCGGTAAAATCTTTGTGATTTAATCTTCTTTAAGGTTTAAGGAATTCGTCGAAAAAATGCCGGGGACTCGTCGAAAGTTTCTTGGAACGAGCGACATCTCATCGTAACTTTGCATCGACAAAAGTCAATAACGCGACAACAATAAATAAAAAATAAGGGTATGAAACAGTTTAGAATTCTTTTCGCAGTAGTAGTGATGATGATGTCATCAGTCGCCATGGCCCAGACCACCGTGAAGGGTCTGTTGATGGATGAGACCTTAGGCGAGAGTGAGCCTTTCGCCACCGTCCGCGTGTTTAAGGCAGGTAAGAGTGAGAAGCCGGTTGCCATGTTCCTCACCGACGAGAACGGACAGTTCTCACAGGAGGTGAAGGGCAAAGGACGATTCGACATCGTGTTCAGCAGCATCGGTAAGGAAGACCTGAAGAAGACTGTCGAGTTGGAAGGCAAGGGCATCCTGAATCTCGACACCTTATATATAAAAGAGAACGCCACCATGCTGAAAGGTGTGGAGATTGTGGCACAGAAACCATTGGTGAAGATGGATGTGGACAAGATGAGCTATAACGTGGCAGAAGACGAGGACTCAAAATCGTACACCGTACTCGACATGCTGCGTAAGGTGCCGATGGTGACCGTTGACGGACAGGACAACATCACCGTGAACGGCTCTTCATCGTTCAAGGTCTATGTGGACGGTCTGCCCAACGTAATGTTCTCATCGAACCCCTCGATGGTGTTTAAGAGCATGCCGGCAACGGCAGTAAAGAGCATTGAGGTGGTGACGAACCCAGGTGCGAAATATGATGCCGAGGGTGCTGCCGGTATCCTGAACATCGTGATGAACAAACAGAACCCGCAAGCCGCCCAGAGCATGAACGGCTACAACGGTACCGTACGTGCCTCAGTAGGCAACAAACAGTTGGGTGGTAGCGTGTTCATCAACGGTCAGCAGGGCAAGCTCTCCTACAGTGCCAACGTGATGACCTCGTATAACAAACCCGGCAACACCACCACGGAGACGGAACAGATACAGGATAACGGTGCCACGCAGCTGTTGACCTCAGAGAACGACCTGAAGACGCCGTTCACGATGGGCAACCTGACACTGGGTTATCAGATTGACTCCATGAGTGTGCTGAACCTGACGGCTCAGGTGAACAGTATGAATATCAAGACCACGGGCACCTCACTGACGACGCTGAGCGGCTACGGTAATAATTTCAGTTATGGGAGTACGACCGAGCTGAAGAACAAGCGTACCTCCTTCAGTGGCAGCCTCGACTACCAGCGTTTCTTCAATCAGGACCACACGAAGTCACTGGCACTGACCTATCAGTTGAACTACAGTCCCGCCAAGACGGAGATGACCAACAACTTCAATTCCACATCGGACTACATCGACCTGACGGACCGCTACTCTGACAGCAAGAACAATACGACGAGCCATACCTTCCAAGTGGACTACACCACGCCCATCGGTAAAGGCCAGACCCTCAGTCTGGGTGGTAAGCTGCAGCTGCACGATGCCACCGCCGACTCGAAGTACTATCTGAAGGGAGTCTATGATCCCACCAGCAGCTCGGACTACGAGTATAAGAATTCCATCCTCGCCGGCTACGGTGAGTATGCAGGCAACTTCAACAAACTGGGCGTGAAGGCCGGTCTGCGTTACGAATACACCTGGCAGGATGTGGAATACCACTTAGGCAACGGTGAGGACTTCAAGAAGACCTACGGCAACCTTGTGCCGACAGCCAGTCTGCAATATACGCTCTCACAGGGCAGTAACCTGGGACTCACCTACAACATGCGTATCTCACGTCCGGGTATCTCCTATCTGAACCCTTACGTTGACAAGAGCAACCCCATTGCACTGACTTACGGTAATCCGGAACTCGACGTTGAGAAGAGCCATAACTTCTCACTCGTCTATAACCTCTTCAATCCGAAGCTGATGGTGAACCTGAACCTGCACCATAACTTCATGGACAATGCCATCGCACAGTACAGCTTCTACGACAGCAACAACCTGCTGAATACCACCTATGGCAATGTGGTGAAGAGTCATCAGACCGGTCTGAGCGGCTATGTGAATTACTTGGTGACCAAGAACACCCGACTCTTCTTCAATGGCGGTCTGAACTACACCGACATGCGCAGCGATGTCCTCGCCCAGAGCAACAGCGGCTGGACAGCCAACGCGATGATCGGTCTGCAGCAGACACTACCTTGGGACCTGAAGCTCAGTGCCTTTGCCATCACCTCGACCAAGAGTTACTCCCTGCAGGGCTGGAACGGCGGCTTCAACCTGTTGACAGGCAGTCTGTCAAAGTCACTGCTGAAAGACAAGCTCACCCTGAGTGTGTCAGGTGTCGTGGGTCTGAACAAAGGCGGAAAGCTGAACATCGAAAGCTACAGCAGCGGCAAGGACTTCACTTCGCACACCAACGTCAAGGTGCCCATCTACGGTGTGACCTTCACCGTGAGCTACACCTTCGGAAACTCAAAGATCCGTGCCAAGCAGCACACCAACCGTGTACAGGACGACTTCATCGAGCAGCGCTCACAGGGTGAGATCATCAACAGCGTCGGCGACGTTCAGTAAAAATATGCGGAATATATTTGGTACTTTACTGGTTAATTCGTAATTTTGCAGTCGTATGAAAGAATTTTGGAATGATCTTTATGAGGCTATGGGAGGAAATCACCTCACGTCGTGGCTGTTGAATGTCGTCGTGTGGGCCATCATCATACTGGCACTCCCCATAGCGACGTGGCTCAGCACGCAGGATTATGAGGCTGCCAAGACTTCACTCAACGTCGTATGGGGCATCTTCATGTCACCGTTCCTCATCTATTTCGTCAACTTCTACGTGTTCGGTCCTCTGCTGTTCTTCATGAATGAAAAGGAAGCCCGTAGCTTCCGTGTCTATAACAAACTGAGCAATCGGACGCGCTACTGGATCTTCGGATTGTGTAACCTGATAACGATTCCGTTGTTTAACAGCAGATTCTTCTTACTGTGGTGGCATAGAGACAGCATCCCTAACATGCCGGAAATGACGCCCAACATGTGGATCGGTTTCTTCTCGGGAGCGTTCATGTTCTTCATGCTCAACTGCATCGTGGCTGCCATTGCCATCGGCATCCGCCACTTTATCCGCAACCGCGACATCAAGCAACAACTGAAAGATGAGAAGGCGAAGAACACGGAGGCAGAGCTGGCGTGGCTAAAGAATCAGATCAACCCCCACTTCCTTTTCAACACGTTGAATAACATCTCGAGTCTGACGCAAATCGACCCCGATGCCGCGCAGGATGCCATTGCCCAGTTGAGTGATCTGCTGCGCTATGCGATGTATGAGACCAACAAGAAGACGGTGCCCATCAGCGGTGAGGTGGCATTTATGCGCAACTATATCGCCTTGATGAAACTGCGCTGTAACGAGAAGACGGAGGTGAAGACCACCTTTGAAGTCGAGCAGGATGTAGAGATAGCGCCTCTGCTGTTTATCTCACTCATCGAGAATGCTTTCAAACATGGTGTGAGCAGCAGCCGGCATTCGATGATTGACATCCATTTGGAACAGAAAAACAACAGTATCATGTTTACCTGCGACAATACGAATTACCCCAAGGACGATGCAGACCGCAGCGGTTCTGGCATCGGTCTGGAGAACACCCGTCGCCGCTTGGATCTGATGTATGCCGGCCGCTACACCTGGCAGAAGTGGCTCGAGAATGATATTTACCACGTTTATATTAAATTGAGCGTTTAGCGTTATGACAATATCCTGCATGATTGTTGACGACGAGCCTTTGGCTGTCAAACTCCTGGAATCGTTTGTGGCCAAGACCCCCGAACTGGAATTGCTCGGTTCGTTCACCGACTCCGTAGAGGCCATCAACGCCATCAAGGAACAGCAGCCCAATCTGCTCTTCCTCGATATCCAGATGCCCGACCTCAACGGGATGGAACTGGCCCACATGATACCTTCAGAGACACGCGTCATCTTCACGACAGCCTTCAAGGAATATGCCTTTGAGAGTTATGAAGTGAAAGCCCTCGACTTCCTGTTGAAGCCCATCCGCTATAATAAGTTCATGGAGGCTGTGGAGAAAGCCCGCGAGTGGTTTACTGTACAGGAATCTGCCCCCAGTGCGAATATCACCAGTGCAAAGTCGGTCTTTCTGAAAGTCGATGGGGAATACCAGCAGATTGCCTTCTCCCAGATCCTTTATGTCTGTGGCATGAAAGACTACGTGATGTTCTATCTGGAAGATGTGCGCAAGCCGCTGATCACCCACCTCACGATGAAATCCGTTGAGGACATGCTACCCTCACAGCAGTTCATGCGTGTGAACCGCTCTTATATCGTAGCATTGGATAAGATCCGCAAGGTGGATCGTAACGACTGTATATACATCGGTGACGAGATCATCCACGTCACCGATGCTTTCAAAGATACTTTCAACCAGTTCCTGCAGTCGAAATTTCCCGGTGGGAAATAACTGCCGACTATTTTTATTTCTGGTGATACGACAGTGCGAGGCCCCTTTCCGCGTGTCTGTCGCAACCAGGCTGTCCTGTCGCAACAACTTCACCTAAAAAAGCTCCAATTATTTGGAATGAGTCTATTTCCGTCGTAACTTTGCAGCAACAAATAAAGATAGTATTAACAATTTAACGATAGAAAGGAAAAATATTATGGCAGAGAATGTAACCCCAGTTGTGCTGAAAATCAAGGATTTTGCACCACGTGAAGTTTTATTGGTTAACTACAAGTTCAACCAGGCTACAGACCAAGAAGGTCAAGTTTCAGGAATTGTCCGCGGCGGACAGATCACTATCCGTGTGAAGGCAATGAACGACGGTAACCCGGAGCTACTCTCTTGGATGCTCGACCCAGCAGCGCCCCATGATCTCACAGTAGAGTTCGAGAACACGAAGGACGGTTCAGCCATGAAGACGCTGAAGGGCACCGCTTGCTACTGCACACACTACAAGGAGTATTGGGCAGACGGCGAGGAGCACTACGAAGAGATCCTGCTCAGTTGTCAGAAACTCGAGAACGGCTCTGTGAGCTACGAGAATCCCTGGAACTAATTCTCAGCCTATTTCTCGCTATCTATCAACTTCCAGATACCAGCGGCGCAGGCAGCTCCCACGAAGGGTCCCACGATGAAGATCCAGAGGTTAGCTAACGCTGTTCCGCCCTGGAAGATGGCTGGAGCGATAGAACGGGCCGGATTCACTGAAGTGCCCGTATAGCGAATACATACGAGGTGTACCAACACCAACGACAGACCAATGGCAAGTCCTGCAAAGTTGTTTGTGGCGCCATTGGTCTTTGCTGTTGCACCCAACACCACCAATACGAACACGCAGGTAAAGATGATCTCTGCCAGCAGACCGCCGAGCAGGGCCACGTTAGCCTGCAGATCGTTAGCACCCGTACCCTCCAGGCCAGGCACATTCTCAGTCAGGATAAAGAGCAACAGACTGCCAATGAAAGCACCAATCACCTGGAACAGCATGTACATACCACAGTCCTTACCGTTGATACGTCCTGTCAGGAAGCAGCCTAATGTGATGGCAGGATTGATATGACAACCACTGATACCACCGATGGTATAAGCCATAGCCACCACCGCCAGTCCGAAGGCAAAAGCTGTACCCACCACAGCGGGGATATTATTCACAGGATCACAACCCAGACTAACGGCTACGCCGCAACCCATCAACACGAGCACCATCGTGCCCACCATTTCTGCAAGATACTTTTTCATAATCATTTAATGCTTTAAGTTATTGTAATGAGGTTTATTTTCAGATTCTGGGGGCAAAGATAAGAAAAAAAGTGAAAAGTTGTTCAAATCATTCCAATTTTTTTATCTTTTTCTTCTTTTATCACTAACTTTGAGCTTCGCTCGAAGATAGGCTTCATCTCGGAAATATCCAAATAAATTTGGTATTTCTCTCGATTTGCACTATCTTTGCATGCTATATGGAACAGACAAACCAATATATCAAGCAGTTTCCCGAGTTGATGAAGGGGAAGAAGATCCTTTATGTCCACGGCTTCGGTTCTTCCGGACAGTCGGGCACAGTGACACGTATCCGTGAGGTCCTACCCAATGCGACGGTGATAGCACCCGACCTGCCCATAGAGCCGGAAGAGGCAATGACGCTGTTGCGACAGGTATGCGACAGCGAGCAACCCGACCTCATCATCGGCACCTCGATGGGCGGCATGTATTCAGAGATGCTGCGCGGCTTCGACCGCATCATCGTGAACCCCGCTTTGGAGATGGGTGAAACGATGAAGGCACATGGTATGATGGGGGCCCAGCACTTCTCAAATCCCAGACAGAACGGCGTACAGGACTTCATCGTGACCAAGACTTTGGTAAAGGCCTATAAAGAGATGACCGAGCACTGTTTTGAGGGACTCGACGACGAGGACCAGCAACGCGTGTGGGGCCTCTTCGGTGATGCCGACACAACAGTCGATACCTACGATCTGTTCCATGCCCACTACCAGACGGCCATCCGTTTTCACGGTGAGCACCGCATGAACGACCAGTCGTTTATGCATGCCGTTGTGCCCGTTATCCGCTGGATCGACGATCGTCAGGCGGGGCGTGAGCGTCCCATCGTCTATATCGACGTGAACACCCTGACCGACAAATGGGGAAAGCCCCAGAGTTCCGCCCAGAAGACGGTCCGTACCCTCTTGGAGACCTACCAGCTTTTCTTCGTAGCGCCAGCCCCCGCTGAGCCTCAGCATTATGCCGACATCAACCAATGGCTCTACGAATACATCAACGTGCCAGCCTATGGTCACACCGTGTTTACCAACCAAAAAACGCTGCTCTACGGTGACTATCTCATCGACGCAGAGCAGACGGAAGGGATGGGGGCACTGATTCGTTTCGGTTCAGATACCTTCAAGACTTGGGACGATATCGCCGACTACTTCTCACGCCTTGGCGGACAATGAGGGCAGTTGAACGACTCCCTGCTGTTTCTTACCATCCATAAGGATGCGTAAGGGACGGTCGAAACGCACATGACGCACATGGGCGGTCTCCTCCACCGCCGGCATCGCATCGAGCACTTCCTGTTGGAAGATGCCGTCGCCCGTAAAGGTGTTGATGGTGAAATAGCCGACACCAAACGAAGTCAGGTTCTGGAAGAAATGCGTTCCCTGTGAGGGATCGACATGATAGTTCTTCAGGGCCGTTTCGACAATCACACGAGCCGCAGAGATATGAGGCCACTTCACGGGAATACCCAACCAGTAGTCACTGGAGCCCCAACGGCCCGGCCCGATCAGCACATAGTTCTTATCCTCAGCCAGGAACCGACGGTTGATCTGTTCGATCTCATCGGCGATATAAGGATTCTCGGCAGCGGTGAAGTCATCGCCTGCCTTGACATAGACCACATCGGTGACATCCTCGGAGATACCATGTCCTAAGGAGTTGGCAGAACGCAAGAGACAAGTCTCATCAGGTATCGCCTCCAGATCCTCATCGAGCATCTGCTTGGAATCGACAATCGGACGGATCTGCAACAGGTAGAGTTCTCCCGTGCGGTCATCGTTCAGGTTACAGGCAAACTCGATCTCCACCGGACGTTTCATCTCCTCGGATCCGAGCTTCTGCGTCATCTGTAACAGTTCAGGCAACGGGAACACGCCATGCTGCAGCACGCCGCAGAAAGAGATGATCTTCCGACCTCCCTCATAGATACCATCACGGATGATCTGATCGGTTGGATCATAGGTCGAGGCGATATAAGTCAGGGCGCCATCTTCGGCCGCCTGCTTCACACGTACCTTCTTGATATTAAAGCCATCATCCACCTTGAAGTCATATCCCACATGCGACATATCAAGGGCATAGAAACGGGTCTGCGTCTCCGAGAGGGCCGTCTCCATCTCCGAGGTCTGCAGCACCTGCGTGGGATGATAAGGCGACACACGGAGGGTCTGTCCGCCATCCACGATATACTTACCCAGACCGAGGGCAAGTGAGGCGATACCCTCCTCTGCCGTTTCCTCACCGATGGGATAATAGTTGAGTGAGCGCAACACACCAGAGAAATTGGGATAATACAGTTCACCATAGCGCTTACCCACCACCTCCTGCAGAATCACGGCCATCTTCTCCTGGTCGATCACGTTCTGGGTAGCCGTCATATAAGCCTTCGAGTCTTTGTAATACACGGAGGCATAGACACCCTTGATGGCACAGGCCAACATCCGCAGCATCTCATACTTATCGTTGAGATAAGGGATCATATAGGTGGAATAGATTCCAGCGAAGGGTTGATAGTGGGCATCCTCCAACAACGACGACGAGCGCACGGCAATAGGCGACTTCACCGCATCGAAGAATGTGAAGAAGTCGGCAATCAGCGAGTCGGGCAACTGGGCATGCATGAAATGCTTCAAGATCTCCTCATCAGGTGCATCGCTCAGGGCAACGGGATAGAGGTTGTTCTTCTCCATGAACTCATCGAAGAAGTCGGTACAGAGCACCACGGTCTTCGGAATCGTCACTTGGGCATTCTCGTACTGGTTCAGTTCGGGGTGACGCTTGATGATGTTATCGAGGAACGCCAGACCACGGCCCTTACCTCCCAACGAGCCCTCACCGATACGGGCGAAGTGGCTGTAGGCATCGAACTTCAGACGGTCGAACACCGCCACCACACCGATGTTCTTCATACGACGATACTGCACGATGGCATCGAAGATGATCTGACGGTGGGCATCCACATCCTTGAGTTTATGCCAGGTGACATGCTTCAGGAACGCCGACACGGGGAAGATGGCACGGGCACAGAGCCAACGGCTCATGTGGTTACGCGACACGTGGTAGAGCATCGAGTCGTTAGGGATCTTGAAGATATTGTCCTGCAACTCCTTCAACGACGATACACGTGCCACTTCCTGTTTCGTCACGGGGTCGCGGAAGATGAAGTCGCCGAAGCCCATGTGTTCCTCAATCAGTTTATGGAGGTCCACATTGAGTTTGGTGGAGTTCTTGTCGATGAAATGGAAACCCTCTGCCTCGGCCTTCGCGCGGTTGATGGTCTCGGAGGAGTCGAGGATCAGCGGTACATACTCGTCACGGCGACGGATCTCACGCAGGAGTTTCAGGCCCGCCTCCGGGTCGCCCTCTTCCACATGCGACAGACGACCGGGCACCGTCTTCATCGGGAAACGGGTGTCAGAGATCACGCCCAGCGTGTTCTCGTGATACTTCTCGTAGATCTCCATGGCCTCCTCGTAGTTCGTGGCGAGTACCACCTTGGGGCGTCCGCGTTTGCGCTGGGCAGCGGCATGGGGGTTCAGGGCCTCCGTCGAGAAACGCTTCGACTGGGCGAGGATATAATTATAGAGGTTCGGTAAAACGGAAGAGTAGAAACGGATGTTATCCTCCACCAGCAGGATCATCTGCACACCGGCCTCCTTGATATCGTGCTCGATGTTCATCTTATCCTCGAGCAATTTGATGATCGACATGATAAGGTTGGTGTTACCCAACCAGCAGAACACGTAGTCGAACACCGACATATCCTCGTTCTCAATGCGCTTCGTGATACCGTGGGAGAACGGTGTGAGCACCACGCAGGGAATCGTGGGATGGGCCGCCTTCACCTCACGGGCCACCGTAAAGGCGTCGTTGTCGGCATTACCAGGCATACAGATCACGAGATCAATATCCGTCGTGCGCAACACCTCATTGGCCTCCTCAGTGGTAGATACCTGCGTGAAGGTCGGTGGGTAACGCATACCCAGTTCCATATATTCGTCGAAGATTTTCTCATCGATGCGTCCGTCGTCTTCGAGCATGAAGGCGTCGTAAGGGTTAGCCACGATGAGCACGTTGAAGATGCGTCGTGTCATCAGGTTCACAAACGACACATCCTTCAGATAAAACTTATTCCACTCCTGTGGTATCTTGTTTGTTTCTTCCATACAGTCTATTTCAAGTAGATGGCCATCATCGTCAGATCATCGTTGGGCTCAGCGCCGTCACGGTGTTTCTCCACCTCAGCGACCAAAGCGTCAATCAACTGACTGGCATTCTTGGCTTTCGTCTTTTGGAGGATATCAAGCATCCGCTCATTACCTAACAACTGGCGATCGTTGTTCTCGGCCTCATTCAGTCCGTCAGTATAGATGAGCAGGGGCCTGCCTTTGATGCTGTCAATCTCTGCACCTTTGAACGGCATTCCTGGCATTGGTCCAATAGGCACGCAGGAAGGTCCTTCGAGGAAGCCGCAACAACTGCTGCCGACATCGATCACCGGTTTATTATGGCCTGCATTGCAATAGTCGAGATGACCTGAAGTAAGGTCTAACAGACCGATAAAGAAGGTCACGAACATACACTGTTCATTATCCTCTCCCGACAAGGCGTCGTTCATACGTTCGCAGATTTCTGCAGGCATCATGTGCTGGGTGGCCAGGGTTCTGAAAAGTCTCGTAGCCTGTGCCATGAAGAGTGAGGCAGGCACACCCTTACCACTCACATCGCCCACACAGAAGTAGAGTTTGTCACCCTGAAGCAGGTAGCCGTAGAGGTCGCCTCCCACCTCCTTGGCGGGGGTCATCTTGGCATACATATCCAGTCCCTCGCGCTGAGGGAATGTAGAGGGAACCATCGACATCTGGATCTCACGGGCGGCACTGAGTTCACCCTCCATACGTTCTTGTTTAGCCCTCATCCCTGCCATCCGATGGCGCAGCCATGCATAGATGACGAACGAGATGATCAAGATCACGAGGGCTATCGTCACACCGATAAACCGCTGCTGCGAGATCTTAGCCTCCCGTTCTGCAATCAGACGCTCCTTACCCTCCACATCATAGATCGTAGCCATCTCGGCCGTCGCGTCGCGCTTCTGTTTCACAAAAGCCGTATCATAGAGATTGGCTATCTGCATCGCCACGCGCAGTGCCGAGTCCTTCCGACCCGCATAATAGTTGGCGCGCAGTTTGGGCATCAGAACGTTGCCGATCATCTGCAGGTTCGACTCAAACTCGTAGTCGTCCATCACCCGGTCGGCCACGACGAGGTTTTCTGCCGCCTCATCATACCGATGGCTGAGCAACAGGTAACTGCTGCCGGTCATACGTCCATCTTCGGTCTTCGAGAAGTCGGTGGCCAGAAACTCGTTGTAGTATCTGAGCGCCTCTGTCTGCTGTCCGTGTGCCTCTGCAATCAAGGCGCGTGACAGTTTGACACTGGCGAGATACCAGTCCACATAAACAGGATAGTCGGCGGCATAGGGCGTAACCCGGCAAAGCGTGAAGACGGAGTCCAGACGGTTCAGCCACAGTTCAGCCTGATCCCACTGCTGGTCGGCGAGATAGGTGGAGGTGACATTATTCAGGGCCTCAACACCTTCCATCAGATGATCGCCGACAGAATCGTTACGGATGCTCTTCTGTAGAATATCATACATCCTTTCAAAGTACTTCGCAGCCTCGTCAGGATGATCCAGGTTCAACTGCGACTCACCTAAGACCGAATAGGGCCGCTGACAGAATTCGCTGTCCTCATAGCCGTCGCTTCGCAACTGCTCTAACAGCGCCAGTGCCGTGCGCAAGGCGCCCTCGCTGTTTCCCTGCATCTGCTGCAGTTCCGCATAGAGGGTCTTCAGATGAACCATCAGGAAATAGTCATTATCCGACACATCCTTCACCTCGATGGCGCGGCGCAGGCCGGCGATGGCAGCCTTCATGTCCTTCATGCCCCGATAGACTGTGGCACGATAGCCTTCCGTCCTGAGTTCATTCAGTTCCCCTCTGGCAGAGAGACTGTCGGTCAGCGCCAGCATCCGCTTGAAATCCCCCTGTTTATAGGCCATCAGTACCAACGAGTCGGCATGCTGGGGATTGAGGAATGA
>CADCBZ010000040.1 GCA_902799765.1 uncultured Prevotellaceae bacterium | reverse complement strand
GAAAGTTAAGGATTTCGCACCCCGTGAGGTATTGTTGGTAAACTACAAGTTTAACCAGGCAACAGACACAGAAGGTCAGGTAGCAGGTATCGTCCGTGGCGGACAGCTGACCATCCGCGTGAAGGCGCTGAACGATGGTAACCCAGAGTTGCTGGCATGGATGATCGATCCGGCTGCTCCCCATGACCTGGAGATTGAGTTCCAGAACACGAAGGACGGTTCAGCTATGAAGACCCTGAAGGGTACCGCTTGCTACTGCACACACTATAAGGAGTATTGGGCAGACGGTGAGGAGCACTTCGAGGAGATCCTGCTCAGCTGTCAGAAGCTCGAGAACGGTCCAGTAGGTTACGAGAATCCTTGGAAGTAAAAATTGGATAGTAATATAGTCAGAACCGCAGTCCTTAAGCAAAGGGCTGCGGTTTCTTTTTTCAAACATTTGCCCAGAATCCATAACTAAAAGTCGCCTTTGGGAAGTCTGATTTATCCTTCATTATGTTTGTTTTGTTATATAATTGATATAATAAACATAAAATGCGAATTATGCGACGTCGATTATTGCATAAAAATATCTAATTTTGCAGCCGAAAATAAAAGTAACGTATGGGTGATACCAAGATATTATTGGGTAACGACGGCGGGATACCTATTCCTGGCGTTGGTTTATTGAAGACAACGGAAGATGACGCACTCTTTCTTGATAACATTCGAGAGATAGCCAATCTCTCGATGATGAGAAAAGAATATAACACCATCATTCATTGTCGTAAAGGACGGATCCTGGTAGAAGTGGGTGGCAACCAACAAATCAAAGTGAGACCTGGACAGCTGTTGCTGATACCTGCAGGCAAGATGGTACAACCTATCATGGTGAGCACCGATGTGGATGCAGGTGTTCTGCTCGTTTCAGACAAGACGCTTAAAACAGTGCTTGCAGGGCAGATCAATATCTGGAACAAGGCAATGTACATGAAAGAAATCTATGTGGTAGAAGAAGCAGGCTGGGTAGAAGGTATTGAAGCTTATGCCCGTAGTCTCTTCAAAGCCACAACACCTCCCGTGCTCTTCCGTGAAATGATGACCTCCTTCTTGCGCACTATGTTGCTGATGATTTGCGAAGGTCTGATTCAACATAAGGAGATGACATCTACAGATGATGCTTCTACCACCCACGATAAGGATCTCTTCAATAGGTTTTTACAGCTGCTGGCCCAGCAGGAGCAGAAACGTCAACAGGTATCATTTTACGCAGATAAATTGAACATCTCACCCAAGTACCTTTCTACTGTTTGTAAGAAGGTTAGCGGTAAAAATCCGATGCGCTGGATTACAGAGTATGTGATGCAAGACTGTTATGCCCTGTTGAAGAGTACAGACTTGAGTATCAAGGAAATTTCTAATCGTCTGGGATTTCCTAATTCCTCGTTCTTCGGACAATATTTCCGCGAACAGGCAGGGATGACACCGATGGAGTATCGCACAGAACATAAGATGGCCGTATGATGGATGAAATTACAATTAAGAAGGTAAGCAGTCGGCAGGATATGAACGACTTCATCCACGTGGTGAAGAAAATCTATGTTGACAGTCCACAGTATGTGCCAGAATTTGAGAGTGATATACGAGGACTTTTCGACATCAAATCTAATCCTGGATTGGAATTTTCCGACATCCAGCCGTTTGTGGCTTATCAAAACGGAACAGTAGTAGGCCGTATTGTGGGTATAGTCAACCGTAAGGCCAATGCAAAATGGAAGACTAACAACGTGCGTTTCTCGATGATTGAGTTCATCGATGACATGAACGTTTCACGCGCCTTACTCGAAGCCGTTGAGACTTGGGGAAAGGGCTATGGCATGACAAACATTCACGGGCCATTAGGTGTCACTGACTTTGATAAAGAGGGTATGCTCATCGAGGATTTCCATCTGGATGGTTCGATGACAGCCATCTACAACCCCCCTTACTACCCTCATCATATGGAGGCATTGGGTTTTAAAAAGGAGGTAGATTGGCTACAGGTGCGTATCAATATTCCAGAGGAAGTTCCCGCCCGTTACGCCAGAGTTGCCCAATATGCCAAAGACAACATCGGACTACGCGTGATTAAAGGTACAAAAAAGCAGATTAGGGAAGAATATGGTCGTCAGGCATTCCGTTTGTTCAACCAGGCCTATGAGTCAATCTTCGGATTCTCAGAGTTCTCACCTAAACAAGTGGATAGTTTCCTCCAGAAATATGTCTATCTGATAAACACAGAGCTGATTCCTATCATCGTCAACGATAAGGACGAAGTGGTTGGCGCTGCCGTCACAATGGGTAGTCTGGTAAAGGCTATCCAGAAGTCGCGTGGCCGACTGCTGCCTTTCGGCTGGTTTCATCTGCTGCGTGCCTTGATGTGGAAGCATGAGGAATGTGCCGAGATGCTGTTGATCGCTATCCGTCCTGACTATCAGGGATTGGGAGTGAACGCTATGTTCTTCGACGACCTGATACCTATTTATAATAAAATTGGTATCAAATGGGCAGAGACAGGTCCACAACTGGAAGACAATGTGCGTGAGTTGACACAATGGAAACCCTTGAAGCCGACATACGTCAAGCGTCGTCGCTGCTTCACTAAAGAAATAGGAAATAACAATTAATTGAGAATAAAATGGAAAGAAGAGTTGTAATCACAGGACTGGGCATCTGGTCGTGCTTAGGCACGAACCTCGACGAAGTTCGCCAGTCACTGTATTCAGGAAAAAGTGGTATTATCTTTAGTCAGGCCCGTAAGGATGCAGGCTTCCGCTCTGCCCTCTGTGCCGATGTGCCCAAGGCTGATCTGAAGAAGTATCTGAGCCGTGACCTACGCAAACTGATGCCTGAAGAGGCACAGTATGGCTATTTGGCTACCATTCAGGCTTTAGAGCACGCAAAACTTGATCAGGACTTCCTCGATCAGAATGAGGTGGGAGTAATCTATGGTAATGACTCTGTTGCTGAGGCCACCATGCAGGCTCTTGACAAGTTCCGTCAGGCTGGTTCAACTGCTGCTTGTGGTAGTGGTGCTATCTTCCAGTCGATGAACTCGACTGTGACGATGAACCTTGCAACTTTGCTCCATCTGAGGGGTATTAACTTGACAGCATCTGCAGCCTGTGCTTCTGGCTCTCACTCTGTGGGTCTGGGTTATCTGCTTATTAAGGATGGTTTACAGGATTGCATTATCTGTGGTGGTGCTCAGGAGGCAAACATGTTCAGTGTCGCTTCATTCGATGGTCTGATGGCATTCTCCACCCGTGAGGATGAGCCTACGAAGGCCAGTCGTCCGTTCGACAGAGATCGTGATGGTCTGATTCCTGGCGGTGGTGCCGCCACCCTCGTACTCGAGAGTTATGAGCATGCTGTCAAGCGTGGTGCGCCTATCTTGGCAGAAATCGTTGGTTGGGGTTTCTCTGGCAATGGTGATCATATCTCTACACCTAATGTGGCAGGTCCGACCCGCTCACTGGAGCTCTGCTTGAAGAATGGTGGTATCAATCCTCGTGACATTGGTTATATCAATGCGCACGCTACTTCTACACATGCCGGAGACGGACGTGAGGCTCTCGCTATTGCTAATATCTTTGGCGACTACCGTGTGCCCGTGACTTCTACCAAGAGTCAGACAGGTCATGAGATGTGGATGGCTGGTGCTTCAGAGTTGATCTATTCTATGCTGATGATGAAGAATGACTTCATTGCTGGTTCTCTCAATTTCGAGAATCCTGACGAGGATACCGCTTGCATCAACGTGATTCCTGAGACACGCGAAGCTCATTTCGATATGTTCCTCAGTAACTCGTTCGGTTTCGGAGGTACCAATTCATCACTGATTATCAAAAACTTATAATAAACAACTTTTAGAATTATGACACGTAATGAAATTATTGAGCAGGTAAACGACCTGCTGGAAGAAGAGTTCGAAATCGAGAAGAGTGAGTTTGCTCCTGAGGCCTCTATGAAGGAGGTGCTCCAGCTCGATAGTATCAACCTGGTGGATCTCGTAGCCCTGGTACAGTACACCTACAAGATCACAATCCCCGCAGAGGATCTGCCGAAGATGAAGACCTTCAACGACCTCTACGATTATATTGAGCAGCATCTCGAGAAATAATGACTCAGCTATTCATCAGACTCTCAGATTATTTCCGCAGCCATCGGGCCATCTGCTGGCTCTCGATGGTAGCCTTGTTTGTCTTCTTTGGCTATTTCGCCATGCAGATTCATCTGGAGGAAGACATCAACAAGTTGATGCCATCGTCGAAAAACGAAGATGGCACCACCAAACTGGCTTTTGCCAATCTGAAGATTAAGGATAAGACATTCCTGTTGTTCGAAGGAAAGGATCCTGAGCGTCTGATGGAGACCTGTGACAGTTTCATCGATTCGCTGTTATTACGCGATTCCGTCAGTCAGACCATCGGCGACGTGTTCTATCGTCTGCCCGATGACCTGATGATGGACGGCGTGGATTACATGAGCGGGCATTTCCCCGCATATATCGATACCTCGGCATATGCCAGGTTCGATACGTTGCTGACGCGTGAGCATATGCTTCGACAGATGCAACAAAACCGTGAAGACCTGACAGGTGAGTTCGGAGAGATGTTCCCTGAACTGATTCAGATGGATCCTATCGGTATGAGAACGGTGTTGGCAGAACAACTGATGCCCTTGCTTGATGCAGGTAGCGGTTCCTATAAGACCATTGAAGGACATTTCTTTGTACCCGACTCAACCGTTTGTATTGCCTTCATCACACCACGTTTCTCCTCAACCAATACCGGACAGGGCTCTACGCTTTTCCAGATGTTAAACACACAGATGGAACAGTATGCCCAAAGCCATCCCGACGTGCGTATCAGTTATCATGGTACTCCGGCCAGTGGTTATTATAATTCGACACAGATTAAACACGACCTGACGACCACCATCACAGGTGCACTGATTCTCGTATTAGTGTTCCTCTTTGTCTGTTTCCGTAACTGGAACACCATTCCATTGCTATTGTTGCCTGTTGCTTTCGGCACGCTCTTCGGTCTGGCTATGATGTACTGGCTGAAGGGACAGTTCTCTTTGCTGGCACTGGGTATTGGAGGTGTCGTTCTCGGTGTGGCATTGAGCTATGTCCTGCATGTATTAACCCACTTCAAATATGTGGGTGATACCACACAACTGCTGCGCGACCAGGTAAAACCTGTCTGGTTGGGCTGTCTGACAACTATCGGTTCCTTTGCAGGACTCATCTTTATTCAGACAGACCTTCTGCAGGACTTCGGTCTTTTTGCAGCTTTTGCCATCCTTGGTACAACCTTGTTCAGCTTGACTTATCTACCACAGTTGCTGAACACCCAAAACAATAAGGTTAATCAGAAAGCCTTTGCACTGATTGACCGCATAAACAACTACCCCGTAGATCGCAAGCGAGGACTGATAGCAGCCATTGTCATTGTGATGGCTATCTGTATCGGTGCCTATTTCTATGGTGGCACCCGCTTCGATGCCGACATGCACAATCTCGGTTATCTGGAGGAGATGACCGAATATTCTGAGAATCTATTGCGTGACAAGACCTATACGGGCGATAAACAGAAATACTTTGCCAGTGAGGGCAAGACAATGGAGGAAGCCATTGAGAATTTCGGCATCCTTGACCAAAAACTTGACTCACTTCAAAAGCTCGGACTTGTGAAGAGCTATACCCATACCAGTCAGATTTTCGTACCGATGAAAGAACAACAGGTACGAATCGATGCTTGGAAAAACTATTGGAACGACGAACGCCTCGCAAAAGTGCGCCGTCTCATCACAGAGACTGCTCCACAAGCAGATCTGAACACTGATGCCTTTGAGAATTTCTTTGAAGCTGTCAAAGCTGATTATGAACCCGACTCTCTCTATGGAGCTGGCATCATTCCTGAGGGCTATCAATCAACATTAATGGAACAGAGCTACAATGGCGATTATCTTTGCTTCACCTCTGTACGCTGTGCCAACGACTCTGTACGCAGTAGCGAGAGCGACTATATCCGCATCTGTGACGCTATAGCACAAGACCCTCACCTCCTGGTGCTCGACACCTATTATTATACGACAGATACCTTGATTCAGATGAGTGAAGACTTCAGTGTGCTCCAATGGATCTCTATGCTGTTTGTATTTATAGTATTGCTCATCAGTTTCCGTTTCAATATCAAGAACACTGTACTTGGTTTCATGCCTATTCTGCTCAGTTGGATGATTGTACTGGGAGCAATGGTGCTGTTCGATATGCGCTTCAATCTCATCAATATCATTATCTCTACCTTTATTTTCGGTATCGGTGTAGATTACAGTATCTTTGTCATGAATGGACTGACTGATACCAACAGTCAGAAACTCGCTTATCATAAGACTGCCATCTTCTTCAGTGCTGTCACCCTCATCGTCACCGTGAGTAGTATGGTACTCGCTGTGCATCCCGCCATCAAGTCTGTGGGATTCTCCACACTTGTTGGATTACTCTCGGCCGTGATTCTCTCATATGTTTTGCAACCTGCCATTTATCGATGGCTCAACCAGAATAAAAAGGCATGAGATACGATGTGGTCATCATAGGAAGCGGTTTCGGCGGACTCGTTTGCGCCCACCTGCTGGCAAAGGCTGGCAAGCGGGTAGTGGTACTCGAACGTCAGCAGCAGCCTGGCGGTTGTATTCAGAGTTACCAGCGCAAAGGAAAAGCTTTCGACACAGGTCTGCACTACGTGGGCGGCTTGGGAGAAGGTCAGACACTGAACCGTATCTTCTCTCACTTAGGATTGATGCGGTTGCCTTGGCACCGACTTGATCCGGAGGGCTTCGACCAGGTGACCATCGGCGATGAGACCTTTGCCTTCGCAGAAGGCTACGATCAGTTTGTTGATAAGTTGGCCGCACGTTTCCCTCAGGAGAGAGCAGCCTTACAACAATATGTGAAGACGCTCCAGGAAGCTGAGGCTGTGACCTTTGGTTCCAATGATGCCTACCGTTTGTTCGGTGTCAGTGCCTATGATTATCTGGTACGCACTTTCAACGATCCGTTACTGATCAATGTACTTTCGGGTTCGGCTCTGAAGATGGAACTGCGCCAAGCATCGTTGCCCCTCTTCACCTTTGCCCATGGTAATAGTAGCTTTATCCAGAGTAGCTGGCGACTGCAAGGTGATGGTAACCTCATTGTTAAGTCATTGATTGATGATATCCGTCATTTTGGCGGAGAGGTCATCTGTCAGGCAGAAGTGGATGAACTTATCGAGAAAGATGGCCGTATCACCGCTGCCCACTGTATGAATGGTGAGACCTATGAAGGTGATACTTTCATCAGTGACATCTATCCGTCACTTACTTTTGCTATGGTGAAGGAGTCGGCTGTATTACGCAAACTCTTCCGCCGTCGAATGAGCAACATGGAGAATACCTTTGGTATCTTCACGGCCTCACTGGTGCTGAAACCCGATACACTCCCATACTTCAATCACAATAAGTTCGTGTATCGTCAGTCTAATGTGTGGACATTCTATGAAGAATCTGGTAGCGTTGGTGGTCTGATGATCAGCTGTCGAGTACCTGAAAATGGAACATATGCCACACAGATTGACCTGCTCACACCTATGCCTTGGCATGCCTGTGAGCCATGGGTTGACACCCGTATCGGTCACCGTGGTGCTGACTACCTCACACTGAAGGCACGTTATACCGACGAATGTATCGCATTGGCAGAAACAGTGATTCCTGGTCTCCATGAGATGATTTGTGAGACCTATACCAGTACGCCCCTTACCTATCGTGACTATACGCTGACCCCGAACGGATCGGCCTATGGTGTGAGAAGAGATTGTCGTAACTTGGTAATTACTATGCTCTCACCTCGCACCCCTCTTCCCAACCTGTTGCTGACAGGTCAGAACCTGATGCTGCATGGACTGGAAGGTGTGAGTATGACAGCCCTCTTAACATGTCAAGAGATTTTAGGAACAGATTATATTAAAAAGATTGTAACAGGATAAAAAAAGAAAGGAAAAAAGCGTATGAAACGAATGTTATTGATACTGACACTTCTGTGTCAATTGACCATTGGTGTGGCCCAGCAGGCAGACTTCCAGAAAGCTGTGGCCCGTTTTAAAAACGCCGCCAACGTGACGGCAGCTGTTACCAAAACCACTCACAAACAGGCTGTAGCCAAGGATGTGACCAGTAAGGGTACGCTCACGATGAAGCGCCCTGCTACTGTCAGTATCGTTATTGATGGTGGCAAAGATCAATTGTTAATGGAGGGTAGTAACTTCACCATGGTTGTGAAAGGCAAGAAACATACGACAAGCAGTCAGCAGAATGTGCAGTTTACCTCTTTCCAGACCGTTTTTGAAAGTATTCTGTCTGGTGGTCAGAAAGATATCTCAAAGTTAAGTGATCTGACTGTCAACAAGCAGGGTGGTAATCTGGTGCTGACCATTACCCCAAAGGCTGACAACAAAAAAGCTGCTCGTAGGATGCTGTTCTCTTCGTTTGTCCTGACCATCGATCCCAAGACGTCAGAGTTGAAGTCGCTCCGCATGAACGAGCGAGCAGGTTATACAGAATATACATTCTCAGGATACCAGTTTAAATGATCAGACATCAACATTTATATAGTCTCATCTTCTTCCTGCTGTCCTGTCTGCCTCTGAGCGCTCAGCAGATTAAGGGAACTATCACCGATGGAGAAACCGGTGAGACTATCCCTTATGCCAGTGTCGTCTATAAAGGGCATCATGTTGCCGTTATCTCTGATATCGACGGAAAATATACCATCGGACGACATGAAGGATGGGCAATCACCTTCAGTTCTGTAGGCTATAAGACACAGGTTATCAACATCAATGGCAAGACTCCCAGCAAACTGGACATTGTTCTGCAACCTGACGGACAGCAGTTAGCTGAGGTGACGATCAGAGCCCCAAAAGGCAAATACAGTCGGAAAAATAATCCGGCCGTGGAACTGATGAAGAAGGTGATTGCAGCAAAGAAGTTGTCAGATCTGGCAAACCACGACTATTATAAGTACGACAAGTATGAGAAGCTGACACTGGCTGCCAATGACCTGACACCCAGCCGTTTGGAGAAGAAACCTTACTCCAGCACACCATGGCTGTTGGATCAGGTGGAGCTATGCCCTTATAATAATAAGATGATTCTGCCCATCAGCGTTGATGAGACCGTTTCAGAGACCGTCTATCGTAAAGACCCGCAGTCGAAGAAGGTTATCATCAAAGGTCAGCAGTCATCAGGTGTCAATGATCTGTTTCAGACGGGTGATTTCCTGAATGTCATCATGAAGGATGTGTTTACCGATGTCGATCTTTATGAAGACCAGATCCGTCTGTTACAGTATCCGTTTACGTCGCCTATCGGAAAGGATGCTATCAGCTTCTACCGTTTCTATATTGAGGACACCTTGAAGATTGATCGTGACTCGTGTATCCATCTTCATTTCCTGCCAAACAACCAGATGGACTTCGGTTTCCGTGGTGACATTTATATCCTGAAGGACTCTTCCTATCATGTGCGCCGCTGCGAACTGACGTTGCCCAAACAGTCTTCCGTCAACTACGTGGAGAACCTGCGTGTTGAACAGGAGTTCGAGCAACTTGACAACGGCGAATGGGTGCTCACTCGCGATGATATGATTACGGAGCTGAAATTTGCCAAGTTTATAGGAAAGGCCATCGCTATTCGTACGACCCGTATGTCAGCTTATTCGTTTGACGAACTCCCTAAGAAACTCTTCAAAGGTAAGCGTACGGAAATCCGTGAACCGGATGCTGGCATGCGAGGCAAGTCGTTCTGGAACCAATATCGTCAGGTGGAGCTTACGAAGAGTGAGGACTCCATGGGTAGTTTCGTGAAGAATATTCAGAACATCAAGGGCTTCAAATATATCATGATTGGTCTGAATGCCTTGATCGAGAATTCTATTGAGATAGGAGGCAACCCCAATAAACTCGACATCACACCAGTTAATACTTTGCTCTCATACAACAAGTTCGATGGCTGGCGCAGTAAGTTCTGTTTGCAGACCACAGCCAACCTCAATAAACGCTGGTTCGGAACCGGTTATTATGGTCGAGGCTGGGGAAGCAAATACAATTACTACGGGGCTTCTTTGACCTATTCGTTTATCGACAAGCAATATATGCCGTGGGAATATCCGAAACGCACGCTGAAGTTGGAGAGCACTTACGATGTGGAAACACCAAGTGATCGCTATCTGCCTACCGATAAAGATAACTTCCTTGTGGCTTTCAAGTGGACGGGTATTGATAAGATGATACTCTCTAACCGCCAGCGCCTGGGCTTTGAATATGAAATGTACGGCGGTCTGAAGACCACACTTAGCTTGAAGGCAGAAGAGATGGAGGCTTGTGGTGCCATGTCGTTCCGTAAGCTCAGTGAACCATTGATAGAGTACAATGACGAGATGGTGGCCCATCATGAGTTCCTGCGCACAACAGAACTCTTTGCCGAGTTGCGTTATGCACCTGACGAGACATTGATCAACAGCAAACAACGTCGTATCGCCATCAACCATGACGCGCCCATATTGAGTCTGAGTCATACCTTCGGTTTCAAGAACTTTCTGGGGGGCGAGTATTCCTACAATATCACCGAGGCAAAGATCTACAAGCGTTTCTGGCTGAACAGTTGGGGTAAGATCGATCTGTTCCTCAAGGCCGGTGCCCAGTGGAACCAGGTTCCTTATATGCTGTTGATCCAGCCACCAGCTAACCAGTCGTTCGTCATTGAGGAAGAGATGTTCAACCTCATCAACAACATGGAGTTCCTGAACGACCGTTATGCTTCGATGATGCTCTCTTGGGACCTGAACGGAAAGTTCTTCAACCGTATCCCGCTGATCAAGAAACTGAAATGGCGTGAATACTTCGCCGTGAATATGCTCTGGGGTGATCTTACGGATAAGAACAATCCCTTCCTGGCTCAGAACGAAGGTAGCGACAAACTGATGTACTTCCCTAAGGGTTGTCATGTCATGGATCCCAAGCGCCCCTACGTCGAACTGGTTGTAGGTATCCACAATATCTTCAAGCTCATCCATATCGAATATGTACGCCGTATGAGTTATCTTGATCTCCCCACCAGCGAGAGATGGGGTATCAGATATATCTTCAGGCTGACATTCTAAATCATGTATAGATAATGAACGAACAATATTATCAGACCCTCAAATCCGTAGAGACAGAAGATTGGCTCGACTTCCATGTCATCCGGCCATTCTGTTTCCAACTGGCACGACTCTTTGCCAAATTTGACATCCACCCCAACACCGTGACCATCTGGTCGATTATCATTGGTGCTGCCACAACTTTTCTCTTTGCCAGTGGTTGTTATTATTATGAAGGTTGGACGGGTCTGTTTTACAACCTTGCTGCCATCTTCTTGCTGATGTGGGCCGACTTCCTCGACTGTACCGACGGTCAGCTGGCACGTCTCACAGGAAAGAAGAGCAAGATGGGACGTATCCTCGATGGTTTGGCAGGTTTCACATGGTTCGTACCCATCTATCTGGGCATCGTCTATCGTTTCTATTATCATCACGATATCGAATTCAACTGGTTGGGTATTGCCGATACCCCAGAGAACACCATGATAGCAACAGTCGTCGTTTTGGTGTTGTCGGTGATCTCCGGCTTTATGGGAATGGGCGGACAGCAGCGTCTGGCCGACTATTATATACAGGTACATCTTTTCTTCCTGAAAGGCGAGAAGGGCAGTGAACTCGACAACTCCGTGCGCCAGCAGGAGTTATACGACCAGTTGCCAAAAGACGCACCTTGGTACGAGCGCCAGTTCCAGAAGTCGTATGTAGATTACACTAGGAAACAGGAGAAAGCCACACCTCAGTTCCAGCGTCTGATGAAGTTGCTGAAGGAGAAATATGGCAGCACGGACAATATGCCCGCAGAAGTACGTGAGGAGCTCCATCGCCATTCTCTGGCATTAATGAAGTGGAACGGTCTGCTCACCTTCAACTTCCGCGAGACCTGGTTCTTCCTGTTCTGTCTGCTCGACATCCCTGCCATGAACTTCCTCTTTGAGATCATCGGCATGGGACTGCTTACGTGGTATATCAATCACAGACACGAGTCGTTCAGCCGACAGGTTGCGGACAAACTTTAAACAAGACCTCATGAAGTGGACTAAACAACGCCTGAACAACCTCTTCTTCTTCCTCGGCATTGCAGCCGTGGTGGTGATGCTGTTCACATTTGATGTCAGCTTCATCGAGTTATGGGATCACATATGCCATGCAGGCTACTGGCTGATTCCCATCATCGGTATCTGGGTGGTTGTCTATTGGCTGAATGCTCTGGCGTGGCAGTCCATGATTGAAGGGAATATCGGTGGTAAGGCTCCCATCAGTTTCTGGCGTATCTATCGTCTCACGATTACTGGTTATGCCTTGAACTATGCCACACCGGTAGGCGGACTGGGTGGTGAGCCTTATCGCATCATGGAGCTCTCAAAGGATATCGATAATCAACATGCTACGTCGAGTGTCATCCTCTATGCCATGATGCATTTCTTTGCCCACTTCTGGTTCTGGTTCATCAGCATCTTCATCTATCTCGGACTGGTTCTGATTGGCGACCTGCCCATCAGCGTTGCCATCGGTGTGATCCTGGGAATCATCGTGGTGTTCTGTCTGACTGCCTTCTATATTATCTCAAGAGGCTATAAGAACGGTCTGGTGAAATATGTATTAGGCTTGCTCTGTCGTATACCTGGTATGAAGCGTTGGACCCTCAAACTTTGGGCACGCCATTCAGAGGCCATCAAGAATATAGACGAACAGATAGCAGCCCTTTATGCCCAGGATACAAAGGCTTTCTACAAGAGTCTGGTACTCGAATACCTCTCCCGTGTTGTTCAGAGCATGGAGGTGATGTTTATGCTGTTGCTCTTTGGCATCGACTGTGGCGGTGGTCTTGACGGACTGACGCTGACTTTCCTCCACAGCATCCTCATTGTGGCATTCACCACCCTTTTTGCCAACCTCATTGGTTTCCTGCCTATGCAGTTGGGTGTTCAGGAGGGTGGATTCGTACTCTCCATTGCTGCCCTGGGGCTCTCTGCAGCCCTTGGTATCTTCGTGAGCATCATCTGCCGTGTACGAGAGATCATCTGGATCATCATCGGCATTGGACTGATGAAAATGAAAGAATGAAACATTAAAGATTAAAAATATATTGTCATGAACTATCTCGACAGAAATGAATTTAACTTTGAGCCCAGCCAGAAAGTGGTGGAGGCTATCAAGAACTTCGATCCTAAAACGTTGTGCTTCTATACCCGCATCTACGATCAGGGCAAGAAGAGTGTGATCTCCGTTAAGTTGAGTGAGATTTATGGTGTTCCAGAAGAACAAGTGCTGCTGACCTATGGTGGTGAGGATATGCTGAAAAATGCCATCCACTACTTCCTGATGGTGGGTGACAACAAGAAGATCCTGATCCCAGAGTTCTCTTGGTGGTATTACAACCGTGTAGCCAGTGAGTGTGGCGGTACATTTGAGATGTATCCCCTTCACGAGCAGGACGACACCTTTGCCTACGACATCGACGAGGTGATCGAATACACCAACCGTGTGCATCCCCGTATGTTGCTGCTCGCTTCACCCAACAATCCCACAGGTAATGGTCTGAACTCTGAGGAGATTGGCCGAATCATGGAAAATATCCCCAGCGACACGTTGGTACTCATCGATGAGGCTTATGCTAGTTTCATCACCAGCGACACCGACTATATCGCACCATTGGTTAACAAATACAGCAACTTGATTATCTCTCGCACGCTGTCTAAGTTCTATGGTCTGCCTGGCTTGCGTGTCGGCTTCGGCTTCATCGGAAAGGGACACGATCAGTTTGAGAGTTACATCAACAAATACTTAGGTTACAACCGTTTCTCTGAGGCTGTCGCACTGGCTGCCCTCGACTCTGATGACCACTATCGCCGTGTGGCTGACGATATGGAATGGGGGCGTCAGCTCTATAAGAAGGAACTCGGCAACCTGCCTGGTTTCAAGGTGTATAAGTCAGTGGCCAACTTCATCCTCATCAAGTATCCGCTTGAGATTAAGGATGCCCTGATGGAAGCCTTGAAGATTCAGGACTACAAGATCAAGTTTATGACTGACAAGGGTCTGGAGTCTTGTCTCCGTATCACACTGGGACGTAAGGAACAGACCCAGACCGTTGTGGATACTATCTTAAAGCTTGTGAAGAAATGATAGGTGTGATCCTTGCGGCTGGTATGGCCAAGCGCCTGCGTCCTCTGACAGACACAAAACCGAAATGTCTGTTGAAGGTAGGCGAGCGCACGCTGTTGGAACGCACCATTGATGCGATGCGCCAGGCTGGCATTCAGGAGTTCTTGGTGGTCACAGGCTATCGTGGAGAGATGATCCGCTCTTTCCTGGAGGGATATGCCAAGACCTGTAAGGTCAGTTTCACCTTCCTCGACAACACTGACTACGAGCACAACAATAACATCTATTCGCTCTGGATGGCTTGTCAGAAGGTACGTGGCAGCGAGTTCCTGCTGATGGACAGCGATATCCTGTGCGATCCTGCTGCCGTTGTGCGTATCGCCCAGGAACAGACATCGGCACTTGCTGTCAATCGTCATGAGTTGGGTGAGGAGGAGATGAAGGTCGTCGTTGATGCGGATAGCCGTATCACGGAGATCAGCAAGACCTGTCGTCCAGAAGATGCGATGGGTGAGTCGGTAGGTATCGAGAAGATTACTGCTGATTACTGTGAGGCATTGGCTCGCGAGCTTGACCAGATGATTCTGCAGGAAGGTCTGATTGATATCTTCTATGAGCGTGCCTTTGAACGTCTCATCCCTCAGGGACATACTTTTAAGGTGGTGGATACCACCCATTACTTCTCCTATGAGCTTGATACACCGGAAGACTTCCAACGGGCTCAGGAACTGATGCCAAAGGAACTGTTATAAAAAAAAGTTTCCCCAGCTTTCGGGGAAACTTTTTTATTTCATGATCACTTCCAATGCTTTCTTCACCATCTCACTCCGTTCATTGACTACGGAGAAGTATTCGCTCATGTCCCATATATCACGGGCTACAAGTGCCTTGAGTTGCATCTTCAAGTATGGCAAGGTCTTCTCGAGTTCCGCCTCATCCGTGGGTTTGATGCCCTGCTTCTCACCCTCGGCCATGATGGCATCGATCAGACTCTGAGGCACCTCATACTGTGCCTTGAAGTCGGCAAACGAGGGCCAGCGGCTCTGCAGTTCCTTACGGTTATTATCCACATAGCGCAGGTTCTGCTGGATCACGATACTCTTGGCAGCCAACTCACGATGGAACTTCGTATAGAGTGTGGTGTCGAGCGGCACGAACTCGTCAGGCGTGATACCACCACCGCCATAGACGGTACGATGCTCTCGCAACGTCTCAAATTTCAGGGAGTCGGTAAAATGGATACTATCGGCATTCGTCAGTTCGCCACTCTTCAGACGCTTCATCATATCCATCGCATAATCCTTGCCGTCGCCCTTGGTATAAGGCTTCTGGATACAGCGACCTGAGGGCGTGTAGTAATGCGCGATGGTGAGACGGATCATCGAACCGTCAGGCAGATCGACAGGACGTTGCACGAGTCCCTTACCAAAGGTACGGCGCCCCACCACGACACCACGATCCTGATCCTGAATGGCACCTGTCACAATCTCTGCTGCCGATGCTGTATAACCATCCACCAGCACCACCACCTTTCCCTGTTGGAAGGCACCGTTGCCATTGGCGGTATAGTTCATACGTGGCACTTGACGGCCTTCGGTATAGACAATCAGATCACCCTTCTGCAGAAACTCCTCCGAGATATCTACAGCGGCCTTCAGATAACCACCGCCATTCTCCTGTAGATCGAGTATCAGGTGTTGCATACCTTCTGCCTTCAACTTCTTCAGACTCTCTGCGAACTCCTGATGCGTGGTGGCACCGAAACTGCCGATACGGATATAGCCGATACCTGGACGGATCATATAGGTAGCATCGATCGACTTCACAGGAATCTTATCTCTCACCACCGTGAACTTCAGCAGATCCTTGATGCCTTGACGCACGATGCCGAGATGCACCTTCGTACCCTTCGGACCACGCAGCCTCTTCATGATCTCCTCCTTCGACATCTTCACACCTGCTATCGCCGTATCATTCACAGACACGATACGGTCGCCCGCAATGATACCCACTCGTTCCGACGGACCGTTGGTGACAGGCTGGATGACGAGCAGCGTATCCTCGATCATATTAAACTGTACGCCGATACCTTCGAAGTTACCGTTAAGCGGCTCGTTCAGGCTCTTCACCTCCTTTGGTGTCAGGTAGCTGGAGTGGGGATCAAGCTTATCGATCATCCCTCGGATGGCATCTTCCACCAGTTTCTTCTCATCGACGCTATCCACATAGAGGTTGGTGATGGCTACCTCGGCATATTGAAGTTTGCGCATGGGTGGCTCCTCGTTCCCCTTAATCCTAAACTGTGCGGAAGCAGTCAACGTCAGCAACGACAAGGTCATTGCCAGTATTATCTTTTTCTTAATCATATTCCTCTTCTTCTGGGCGGTCTTCCTCCACTACCAGGTTATCGATAATGAAGTTCTGACGCTCCATCGTGTTCTTACCCATGTAATACTCCAACAGCTTCTGTACCTGGTCATTCTTATTGAGTGTCACCTGTTCCAAACGGATATCCGGCCCGATAAAACCTGCAAACTCGTCAGGCGAGATCTCACCCAGACCTTTGAATCGTGTGATCTCAGGATCAGGACCCAGTTCGCTGATGGCAGTCTGGCGTTCCTCCTCACTGTAGCAGTAACGGGTGATGAAATCGCTCTTCTTGTTGCCCTGAATCCGCTCACTCTTGGCATCGGCATCTGCGATTACCTGCTTGTTCCTGATCTTCGTACGACGATTACGCACACGGAACAACGGTGTCTGAAGCACATACACATGACCCTTCTTGATCAGCTCTGGGAAGAACTGCAGGAAGAAGGTGATGATCAGCAGACGGATATGCATCCCATCCACATCGGCATCGGTAGCCACAATCACCTTATTATATCTCAGTCCGTCGAGTCCTTCCTCGATGTCAAGGGCTGCCTGCAGCAGATTAAACTCCTCGTTCTCATAGACCACCTTCTTAGTAAGTCCGAAACAGTTGAGCGGCTTGCCTCGCAATGAGAACACGGCCTGCGTGTTCACATCACGGCTCTTCGTGATGCTTCCGCTGGCAGAGTCACCCTCAGTGATAAAGATGCACGAGTCCTCCTTGCGGTCGTTCTTCACATCGCTGAAGTGGATACGGCAGTCACGCAACTTACGGTTATGGAGGTTGGCTTTCTTGGCGCGCTCACGGGCCAGTTTCGTCACACCAGCCATTGCCTTGCGCTCACGTTCGCTCTCCTTAATCTTACCTTCCAGCACCTCAGCCACATCAGCATGGATATGCAGATAGTTATCTACCTCCTGCTTGATGAAATCGCCGATATACTTATTGATGCTCACGCCATCGGGCGACATCGTCAGAGAGCCCAGCTTAATCTTCGTCTGACTCTCGAACATCGGCTCCTCCACGTTGATGGCGATAGCAGCCGCGATACCCGTACGGATATCACCATACTCATATTTGCCGAAGAACTCTTTGATGGTACGGGCAATATGCTCCTTGAAGGCACTCTGATGGGTACCGCCCTGCGTTGTATGCTGGCCGTTCACAAACGAGTAGTACTCCTCACCATACTGGTTGGAATGGGTAAAGGCAATCTCGATATCCTCACCCTTCAGGTGGATGATGGGGTAGAGGGCATCGTTGGTCATACGATCCTTCAGCAGATCCTCCAGACCATGACGCGAGAGGATGCGCCGATCATTATACATGATGGCCAGTCCCGTATTCAGATAGGTATAGTTACGGAGCATATTCTCCACGATGTCATCTTGGAACTTATAGTTCAGGAACAACGTATCGTCTGGCTCGAAGAAGATGTATGTGCCGTTCTCGTCCTGCGTATCCTCCGTCACGTCGCTGATCATCTCACCACGGGCAAAGACGGCCTTGCGCACCTTCCCCTCGCGATAGCTGTGTACCTCGAAGTGTGAACTCAGAGCATTGACGGCTTTCACACCCACACCATTCAGGCCTACAGACTTCTTAAAGGCCTTGGAGTCATATTTACCACCCGTGTTCAGCACCGATACAGCCTCGATCAGCTTTCCTTGAGGGATGCCTCGACCATAGTCGCGCACAGCGACACGCAGGTTCTCATCGATGTTCACCTCAATACGGTCGCCCGCATGCATCTTGAACTCGTCGATGGAGTTGTCGATCACCTCTTTCAGCAACACGTAGATTCCGTCCTCAGGCAAGGAGCCGTCGCCCAGTCGGCCGATGTACATACCAGGACGGGTACGGACATGTTCCATATCACTCAGGTGACGGATATTCTCATCGTCATATCTCACCTGTTCGTTCTGTGGTTCAATGATGTTATTCTCTTCTGCCATAGTTATTCTATTTCGTTGCAAAGTTACTGAAAAAAAACCAAATGGCAAAAGCAATTAAGTTTTTTTTCCCAAGGTGGGAATTATTGCTACCATTAATGCTAGCAATTTTTACTATTAAATGAAAAAAAATTTGTCTATAAGAAATTATATGGTTACCTTTGTTGCCGAATAACTACCAATATCAAATATGAAGACTATACTAAGTGTAATGATGCTGATGGTGGGGGCGATGCTTCCACAGGCATGGGCGGCTGAGAAACTGCCGCTAATTCAGAATGTGAATGCCTACGAGTGTCTGTTGCTCAATGGCGAGTGGAACTATATCGTGGATGTGCAGGAAGAGGGTTATTACGACTATCGTATGAAACCATATCCTTGGGGATTTTTCCAGAATGCGAAACCTCAACGGCCTGAAGACCTGATAGAGTACGATTTCGACAGGTCGCCAACGATGCAGATTCCTAGTGACTGGAACACCCAGGACGAACGCCTGTTCTTCTACGAGGGTACCGTCTGGTTTAAGAAGAGTTTTCAGGCTGTGCCGATGCAGGATTATCGTACGCTGCTTTATTTCGGTGCTGTGAACTACGACTGTCATGTCTGGGTAAACGGCAAGGAGGCTGGTCATCACGTAGGCGGCTTCACGCCTTTCAACTACGATATCAGCGACCTGTTGATTGAAGGTGAGAACACCATCATCGTAAAGGTGGATAACAAGCGGCATGCAGAGGATGTACCCACCCAGATCTTCGACTGGTGGAACTATGGTGGTATCACCCGCGATGTGAAACTGATCAAGGTGCCTCCCGTATATCTCGAGGATTATAACCTGCAACTGACGAGTCTTGAGGGGCGCAGACTTTCTTTCAGTGTGAAACTAAACAAGCCTGAGGCTAACCACATGATAACGCTGAACATCCCTGAGTTGAAGATCAAAAAGACCATCAAGACCACTGCTGACGGGACTGCTTCTGTGAATATGAAGGCCAAGCCCCAACTCTGGAGTCCTGAGAACCCCAAGCGCTATCAGGTGGAGATCACACTTGACAACTCTACGATCTGTGACAGCATCGGTTTCCGTATGATTGAGACGCGTGGCAAGCAGATCCTGCTCAATGGTCAGCCGATCTTCCTCAAGGGCATCAGTATCCACGAAGAGAAACCTAACGGTGGCGGACGCGCCAACAGTACGGCGGATGCCCACATCCTGCTTTCCTGGGCGAAGGAACTGGGTTGTAACTTTGTGCGTCTCGCCCACTATCCGCATAATGAGTATATGGTACGTGAGGCAGAGCGCATGGGTATCCTGGTGTGGTCGGAGATTCCCTGTTATTGGACGATCGACTGGAAGAATCCAAAGACCTATGAGAATGCCTGCAATCAGTTGACGGATATGATCCATCGAGACCATAATCGTGCGAATGTTATCATCTGGAGTATCGCCAACGAGACACCTCACTCTGCTGAGCGTGATGCCTTCCTCAGTCGTCTCGCCAAGCAAGCCCGCAGTCTCGACAGTACACGTCTGATCTCAATGGCGATGGAGGTGACTGGCGCCTCGAATTACGTGAACCGCTTGAACGACAATATGAATGAATATGTGGATGTGGTGAGTTTCAACCAGTATATCGGCTGGTATCGTGACGTGAACGATGCGCCTAAGATGACCTGGGAGATTCCTTATGACAAACCTGTGATTATCAGTGAGTTTGGTGGTGGTGCGAAGTACGGCTATCATGGTGCCAAGAACCAGCGCTGGACGGAGGAGTTTCAGGAGAACCTCTATCGCGAGAACACCGCTATGCTCGACAAGATCGATGGCCTGGCAGGTACGACTCCTTGGATCCTGAAGGACTTCCGTTCGCCCCGTCGTGTACTGCCTGGTATTCAGGATTATTACAACCGCAAGGGTCTCTTCAGCGACAAGGGTGAAAAGAAGCTCGCCTTCTACGTGCTCAAACAGTGGTATGAAGGGAAATAATAACAAAGCGGTCTCAGGATTCATTTCCTGAGACCGCCTGCTTTCAGCAAATACTTATATCTAATTTACTTCCAAGGATTCTCGTAAGCTACGGGACCGTTCTCGAGCTTCTGACAGCTGAGCAGGATCTCCTCGTAGTGCTCCTCACCGTCTGCCCAGTACTCCTTGTAGTGTACGCAGTAGCAAGCGGTACC
>CADCBZ010000039.1 GCA_902799765.1 uncultured Prevotellaceae bacterium | reverse complement strand
GTGGTTTGTTATGTAATTATATGCTCCATTCTTAACCATATCCTTGATTTTAGTTACTCTGGCGAGAGAATTTATTTCGGTTTTATAGAGGAAAGGTACATTATTTCCTTGAATTCTCCAAAATCGCTGATGGGGAATTTGAAAAATTAATCCAAAGAATAGAATTTTTAATAACTGCATACACTGCATACACTAAGACGCAACTCGTTGATTAGCAGGATGTAATATTGTGTATGCAATAAATCCGAAAGTGTATGCAAACAAATAAAAATTGTAAAAAACACACAAAATACTTGCAAATCCCCTATTTTTTTATTACCTTTGCAATATGTTTGATTACGAGAAAATTCCGTTTTGGTGGGCCTTGTGCCCCAAGAGTGATTGTGAGATGGCGGAGACTTGTCTTCGTCATCAAGTGTGTATGCAGACGCCCCAGAAGTATAAGCGATGGACGTGTGTCCTCCCCAATAACTATCATGATGGCGGGTGCGATTCTTATCAGAAGATGGAGAAGGTAACCATGGCCCAGGGTATCGCTGCCATCTATAATAACGTGAAGTCTCGCGAGGCCCGTTCGCAGATCCGATATGCATTGACGGCACACCTTGGCAGTAAAGGCACCTACTATCGCTATAAATATGGCGAACGCCTGATTAATCCTAAGTTGCAGCAAGAGATTATCGACATTGTGCATCGTTTTGCGCCAGATGTGGAGGTGAATTTCGATAAGACGTTTGAGGATTATGATTTTACAGGGCTATAACCTGAGATTTAAGAGTTTAAGTAAATTTGTCCCAGGGCCTGGGACACTTTGTCCCACCACATGGGACAAGTAGTCCCACCCCATGGGACAAACGCAAAAAGTAACTAAATTATGAAACTATCAATTGTAAGAACAGACAAGAAAAACATTCCCCACTTGACGGTTAAGTCCATAGAGTGGTTTCTGGAGAGAATCAAGACAGATACGAAAGCCGAAGATATCGGCAGGTTCCGCCATTACATTGCACGTTTCGGAGATACGGGGCAATATGAGGACAATGTGCCGATGGCTATGATTCATCCGTTGGTGGAGATGACGAAAACGGAGAATGGTAATCTTGAAATCACCGCCTTCAACAGTTTGACATGGCTTCATGTCAGTGGCCTGATGAAACCAGAAGAGATCAAGGCTGTCAAAGAAGCCTCTAAGATTCTGCCCACTACCTTCGCTGCCTTCACGGGTGCCGATGGTAAGAGTGTGGAGATTCTGGTATCCGTATCTCAGAAGGACACTTCTGCCAAACCACTAACCGAGGTTGAGATGAACGCATTCTGTAAAGCTGCATATGAAGTGGCAGTTGGGGCTTATAACGGAGTGCTTCCAAAACCGATTGAACGTCAAACGATGACGGCAAGAAGTAGTTTTAGAATGACACTCGACGACAAACCCTATTACAATCCTCATGCCACACCGATGATGGTGCAGATGTTCAGGGAAGAACTGACACCTACCGTTGATACAGAGCCCGAACAGCGTGAAATGGACTTTCGCCTTTACGAAGATTATGAGCTCATTTATCAGCAGGCATCTCATGAAGCCCTCGAAGAGACGGCTGATGTGGTGGAGTCACAGCGTTATGACGCCTATATGACTGATCTTGCCCATAAGCTCTGCGAAAAGAATATGCCGGAAGAGGAAGCTTTTGTCCATATCCGTAATCATCACGTCTATAAGAAGATCTACGATGGCCCACGCATACGCGCCATCGTCAGTACCGTTTATGCAGAAGAGAAACCCAAAAGTAGGAAAGAGGGTGAGATGGTGAGTGTGGAGACACGCAGACTGATCGAATTTCTGAATACCAGATATGTGTTCCGCTACAATGAGGTGATGGGCTACACGGAATATCGGCCTAACACCACTTGGCTGCAAGATTGGGCGCCTTGCGATGAGAATGTCATCAACGGTATGACTATCGAAGCCCGTCTGAATAATCTCGATGCGAGAGATAAGGACATCCGTCGTTTTGTCCATTCGAATATGATACGCAAAGTCGATCCTATCAATGAATATATGTCTAATTGCTACGACAAATGGGATGGGAAGACGGACCATATTGCGATGCTGGCCAGATGTGTACCCTGCAATATTCCACAATGGGAGACGTGGTTTAAAAAGTGGTTCCTCTATATGGTGGCCCAATGGGTGATGCCCCAAGGAGAATATGGAAACTCGGTGGTGCCCCTGCTGATTTCGCCACAGGGTGATGGAAAGACCACTTTCTGTCGTATGATCCTGCCCCCACAAATGCGATGGGGCTTCCTTGAAAACCTTGATGTGAGCGAGAAACGTGCTACCCTTCAGGCTATGCACAACTTCCTGCTAATTAACCTTGACGAGTTTAATTCAATCAGTCCGAAACTGCAGGAAGGTTTTCTGAAGAACGTCATCCAACTGCCGAATGTAAAGATCAAACGTCCTTATGGCAAACATGTCGAGGAGTTCAAACGTTATGCATCCTTCATCGCTACAACGAATGAGACCAACGTTTTGAGTGATCCATCTGGCAGCAGAAGGTTCATCTGCGTGAACCTCAAGGCACCCATCAAGACGGACTATAAGCCGAACTATGAGGGACTCTACGGACAAGCTTATAGAATGGTGGTCAAGAAGGAAATGGACTGGTGGTTCAGTGCGGAAGAGGTGAAAGAAATCATGGATCATAATCGTCAGTATCAGCTCACGCCTCCAGCCATACAGTATTTTAATGAGTATTATCTGCCAGCTGCGGATGAGACAGACGGCAAATGGCTTTCACCAACAGCCATTTACGATCAACTTCGTCAGATAGCAGGTTCCGGATTGAAGGCGAATGGTGTCTCTGCTTTTGGTCGTTTCCTTTGGAATATGCCAGAACTCCAGCATCGCAGAGTCGGTAGCAGCAAGCAGTATCTGGTAAAAAAGAAGGAGTGACTGATAATGGTTACACTTGTTATTCATCTGCATACACTTAAATAATAATCTGTATATCAGACAGATAAATGCAGAGTGTATGCAGTGTATGCAAATATCGAAAAGAAAATTTATGAATAGGATTCTTGTATCGATTTTGCTCACAATGGGCTTCGTACTCTGTGTGTCGGCACAGGAGAAGGAGTACCAATTGGTGTGGAGTGATGAGTTCGATGTTGAGGGTAAGCCTTCTACAGAATGGAGTTATGAATCTGGCTTCGTGCGCAATGAAGAGTTGCAGTGGTACCAGTCTGAAAATGCATACGTCAAAGATGGATGCCTGGTGATTGAGGGCAAAAAAGAATGCTTCAACAATCCCCATTACGAGGAAGGTAGCAGCGATTGGCGCAAGAATCGTGAATTCATTCATTACACGTCGAGTTCGTTGACGACAAAATTCAGCCAACAGTTCCTTTACGGACGTTTTGAAATCAGAGCCAAAATCCCTGTGGCTTCAGGTGCTTGGCCTGCTATCTGGTTACAGGGTAACAAGTGGGAATGGCCCAATAATGGGGAAATCGACATCATGGAGTATTATATCAAGGATGGTCAGCCTTCGATTCTTGCCAATGCCTGCTGGGGTTCGCCTGAGCAATGGAAGGGTGTTTGGGATTCAGCTGTCATACCCTTCGGCCATTTTACGGAGAAAGATCCATATTGGGCAGATAAGTTCCACATTTGGCGCATGGATTGGGACAAAGCGTTCATCCGTATCTATCTCGATAATGAGTTACTGAATGAAATCGATCTTTCGAAGACTCAAAATCAAGGTTATGATGGAAACACAGAGAATCCCTTCGCCAACAATGTCGCAGGTTTCAAACATTACCTTCTCCTCAACCTCGCTATTGGCTCCAACGGAGGAGAGCCCGATGATTCTCAGTTCCCGCTCCGCTATTACATTGATTATGTGAGGGTGTATCAGTAATAATCTCATCGCATTTGGTCAAGAAATGGCCTTTCTTAAGCAAGAAATTGCAAAAAACTTGCATATTTCATTTCTAATTTGTATATTTGCGGCGGAATATACATAAAAAGTTAGAATATGGTTAGGTTAGATAGTTTTAGAAGTAATCTTGGCAAAATCGGTTTGGGACTTATCCTTGCTGTTTCTGTGGCAGGATGCGTAGATAAATCTAAGTACGAGATGTCTATTAACCCTGGTGATAGTATGCCTGGGGAAGTCGCTAATTCTTTCGATTTTTCAACTGTCCAGAAAGTAAACCTTAACGTAGATTATTCTGCATTTAAGACTTACGGACCTGTTTTCTTTAGTGTTTATACCGAGAATCCTTTTATTGAAGTTGAGGATGCTCCAGATGATCAGTGGAACGAGAATGTCAAGCCGATTTATGAAGATTATACAGGTGAAAACGGTAAATTCAATGCCGTTGTAGAATTGCCAGCCTATGCGCAGCATCTGTATATTGCAACAGGCAATTTCTTCACTGGTATGATGCTGTTGGAGGCTGATGTGAAGAATGGTGCCGCTTCTGTTGTTGCAGAAAATCAGCAGGTGGTTGCTGCCCGTGGAGGCACTCGTGCTGAAGGTGATGGTGTATCTACCGCTGATCTTTCAAAGCTCAATCTGACTACTGTTGGCAAAAACAAGATTTATAACGATTGGAAGAACTGGTTGGGTACATGGAACTCTGCCTCAGGTCGCCCAGACTATTTGCTTACCAAGACAACGAATAACTCCAATCTGTGGATTAGTGATGAAGAAATGGAGGGCTTATATGCTGCAGTAGGTACTGCATTTGTTTCTGGCAGTGCCATGAATGATGAATATATTTCTTATCCTGACCTTCTTCTTACTCAAGATTCTGAGGTGACCTTTACCCTTCTTGGTGGTAGTACCTGCTGGAAATCATCTTTGGGTTATTACTACTATACTGATGATAACAAGCCAACCAAGCCCAGTGATATCAACATCATTATGTTATTCCCCAATACACAGGATGGTCAATGGGCTAGATATGCATTAAAAAATGGAGAGACTTATAATGGTATTGGTGTAGAACGTGGTGATGTTGTTCAACTGATGTATTATCCTAATATTGCCAACAATGATAATAAGGATGCGACCACGGTGTTCCCCAAAGGAACAAGAATTGGTTTTATTTTGAAGACGCAAGCATGGGCTATGCAAGGCAACAATTACTCTATCAGGTGTAAGAATAATAAATTTTACAACAATAAGTATAACACATGGTGTGCTACAACTGATGGGCTTTCATACTGCAGTCCAATCGGCAATCAGGGTACATTCCTGAATCCTAATGGTGATAGCCGTGGCGCAAAGTTCAGTTACAAAACTAAAAATGGCGATAATTATACGATTATCTCTTTTGAGGATGCAATGGACGATCAAGATTTTGATGATCTGATTTTTGCATTGAAGCCTGTTGGTGTTTTTGCTCCTTTACCTGAAATCGCAAACAAGAAATCCTCAACAACAGGTGTATATGCCTTTGAGGATTTATGGCCAAACAAGGGAGATTATGATCTTAATGATGCAATTGTTAATGCCAAGCACGAGAAAGAATTCAATGATAAGGGTAAGATTATCAAGGAGACTTTCTATCTGACTACTTATCAGAATTATGTTGAGTTGACCAATGGTTTGGCATTAACGCTCAATACGAAAAAAGAGCCCAGTAGCATTGCTATGAAGAAGGTTGCTTCAGGATCAACAGAGGCAGAAGAAGTAAGCTTTACAAAGGATGGTAATGTCTATTATTTGACAGAAGACTTTAATGGCGAACTCGGCACGACTTATATTCTTGAGCTTACCTATACTAATCCATTAGAGTCATCAGCAGACTTGGCTTCTATCCAGCCATTCATCTATCGTTCTGAGGGTAATCAGAATTGGGAGGTTCATATCCCCATGGAGGCACCTACAGCAAAAATGAATACCAGTTACTTCGGTAAGGGAGATGATCGCTCTAATCCTTCCGATGGATCGTATTTTGTACGTCAAGGCAATTATCCATTTGGCTTCTACCTAAAAAATGCTGACATCAGCGCATTCGAAGAGACCATTCTAAAGCGGGAGAATGAAAGTATTTCTATTGACAAGTTCTTCCCTGGTTTCTTAGATTGGTCAATTTCTGGCGGAACGACGAATCAGGATTGGTATCTCAGACCTAATCAGTAATAATGATACACTAATATATAAGCGCAATTTCCATCGAAATTGCGCTTATATATTTTCAGTTAACATATGATGTGAATGAATTACCGTCATGATATAGATCTGCTGAAAGGACTGGCCATTATGGCAGTGGTGCTTTATCATGCTGGATGGTGCAAAAGCGGATATCTTGGTGTGGATGTCTTCTTTGTATTGAATGGCTATTTGGTTGTACCAAAGGTTATGCAGGAAATTTCTGATGGGCGATTCAAATATCTGCTGTTTCTGGAAAAGAAGGTGTACAGACTGCTGCCTTTGGTGCTGATCATCTGTGGATTGTCGTTGGTTATTGGTTATTGGGGCATGTTGCCAGGAGACTATCGATACCTGAGTAAAGAGGTGATGGCTGTCTCTGTTTTTATGAACAATATTCTGCAGGCTTTCACAACACAGAATTATTGGGCCGCCATCTATCATAAAGTACTGATGCACACATGGTTCTTAGGAGTTCTCATGCAATTCTATATCTTATTCCCTTTGTTGATGATGCTATTGAAACGACGGATGCCGACTTGGCTTCTTGTCTTGACCCTCTTATCGCTTCTTCTATATCTGCTTCCAATAGATAGTTTTGGTAATAAGTATTATTTGTTACCTTACCGTTTTTTTGAGCTTACAGTTGGTGGGTTGGTTGCAATCAATTTGAGAAAAGGGTTTTCCTCTTTGCATTATCTTTCATTAGGTTGTCTGCTGCTGATGATTTTCTTTGGAGCTTTCACGATAGGTGAGCGAGAAATGCCTTTCAACCTTGTTGGAGGAGCGAATACGATACGTGAGAGTTTCCTGCCACGAGAAGTGATTTTGTTACTGACTGTACTTCTTACTATCCTTTTTTGTTTCTGTAAAGATCGGAAGGACAAGATTACAACGTTTGCTCAACGCTCAAAGGTCTTTTCTCCACTTGGCCGAATGAGTTTGAGTGTATTCCTGTGGCATCAACCTCTATTTGCATTTTATCGCTATTTCTTTGCTGATGAATTATCGCTATCTGTTTTAATAGCTCTGATAATAGCTACATTGATCTTGTCTCTCTTTACCTATTATATAATAGAGCGTCGGCTTGTCATTTGCAAAGTTTCTCGAATGAGTTTGATTCTTGTTTTTTTTGTTGTGAATATCTTGGCTTTTGGAATCTACCAACGGGGTGGAGTAGTCAGAGATGTTCCAGAACTCGATCTTTTTGAAGGTTATGCTGATCCGTCAGCATTTGAACGCTATACAGATCGTGTTTATCAATATGATCAAGACTTCTCTCCAGATGAATCTAAAATGAAGATTCTTGTTATTGGTAACAGTTTTGCCCGTGATTTTTCCAACATTTTACTCGAATCTCCCATGTGTGACAGCATTCAACTATCCTATCATTATGGAATCAATGACTGTCCTTTAAGTCGTATCCGTCAAAGTGACCGTATCTATTTTTTCGGATGGAAGCACGAAGTTCCAAATGATTTTTGGCAGAATCTTAAACATGGTGCAGAGATATGGGGTATAGGGACCAAGAATCACGGCACCAGTAACGGCATCTTTTACAAAAAACGTTATTGTCCAGACTATTTTGAACAACGAACGCCCATCCGTTCTGAATACCATACTGTTAATGGCTTGCTCAAGGAAGAATGGAAGGGGAAATATATCGATCTCCTCAGTCTGACATTACAACCAGATGGTACAGTTCCTGTCTTTACACCAGATGATCATTTTATCACGTATGATGGCATGCATCTTACTCCAGCTGGAACTCGTTATTATGGCCAGATGATATGCAAGTTAGGATTTCCTTTGCAATAGCACTATCTAATGCAGTATATCCTCTGTCATTCAGATGTAATCTGTCATTCCGATAGAGCGTGTTCAAATCTTTTTTTCCATTATCATTCCAAGACTTGTATCTAAGAATACTCAATTTGTCAGAATAGCCCTTTTCTTGAATTAACTCATCAAGGGCGTCTCGAAATATTTGTTTGCAATCCAATGGAGTGCTATTGATAATTATGGATAAATGACGTAATATCTTTTTTGAAAGTTTCTGCATTTCAAATGATATCTGGATATCATAGTCTGGTATTTCTTGCAGGATAGGGTGTATGTGGTTGGCTAAAAGGAAGCGAATAATGCCATCCATGCTCTGTTGATAATAGGAGGTGCTCATTTTCTTGTATGTGTCGTTGATGCCAGCTGATACATAACAATATCGATATTGTCTTTTTGACATAAAGAGTCTGAAGTTATCATCGCGAAATATATTCTCGTAAATTTCCTTACTTGTTAATCCACATACACCATATGAATGAACTTTCACTGGTGTATGAATCGAATCCTGTAATATTGTAGCAATTTTGCACTCATGCTCTTTATGCATAAAGGCCCAACTATCCCCGATAAAAGCAATCCTTATTGTGTCATCTGGAGTTGTATTTATCATGTATGATTGTTTGGGTTGGGGTGGGGCATAGTAACGATAAAAACTATAAACCACTCCAACAATGACGCATGTAGCTAAGGATATGCTTATATAGATTATATTATTTCTCATCGATTACCGGATAGTATGTTTTTGAACTTTGGAAAATATTTCTCAAGAATACAGTAGATACCAATACTTAATAGAGTTGCAATTATCACGCATACAAAGTAGAGAAGGATATGGACATAATCAGAAGATCCACTAAATTTGGAAATACAGATTTTACGTAATAGAACAACAATAGGATAATGAACGCAGAATACGATGAATGCCGAATTAGGAAATAATTTGTTTGTATACCCATGTCTTACACAAAAATCTGCCAATAATATTAGTGCGGGAATATTGAATATCAAGGCAAAACGATGAAGCTGGAGATTAATTGGTGTTCCAATTGCAACATGTGAGAATATATCACCAGCAGCAAAGATCCCAAACAGCGTAATAACAATAGTTTTGTTCTCCGTAGCAATTTGTAATGGATTCATATTAATAATTGAGAAGTAAGATCCAAGACAGAAAAATAAAACTGTCTGAGGAATAAAGGCATTGTGGTATGTTGACAACCACCATATAGCCATTATTATCAAGAATAGTTCTCGTGTGTACCTTATTACAATATAAAACAATGGTGAGAATATTGACATGATAATCAAATTGCGGATATACCATAATGGACATAGTAGGGGAACGAAGTTTCCATCATCATAAGAACCTCTATCCCAAAATAGACGTAGATAGTCTATAATGGAATAATCAACCATGCTTTTTCCATTAATCTTTTGTGGATATCCTATAGCATATAGGATGATATATATAGATAGAAGAATGAGGTTCCATAGTAGATAGGGAATAAAGAGTGTATGAAAACGAGTCTTTAGTTTTTGACCATAGCTTTTCATGCTTATATAAAATAAGTAGCCAGAAATAAAGAAAAAAGCAGGTACTCCTGTTTCGCCAAGCCATAATGAAAAAGAATATACTGTTCCCTGATAGATTTCGTGGTTTCCATCTATTTTTTGTACAGAATAGCAATGTAACATAATAATGAGGAATATCAGAGGAAATCTAAGCCAATTGATTGCCTCTGATAGCCTTTTATAATATGAATGATTATAATATGTTGACATTATGTTTAGTGTAAATTCAATTATTTCAAGGCCGTCTCCCTAATAGTCTTATTATTGATGGGATGTTCGACTTCAAATCGATTTATTCAAAAGATATCTTTCTGGGTGCAAAGTTACATAATTTAATATCTATATTTAATAACTATTTTCAATTATATTGCAAATTAATGTTAAATGCACATCTGTTGTTGGGCAGGATAACTATTCTATGGTTTATTTTTTTATGTAATATTTGGAAGTTCCAAGAATTTAGTTTAACTTTGCAATCAATTAGATAATATTGAGTATTATATAAATTTTATGGATTTATTTTCTTATAAATTTCGATTGAGAGCAAAATCTTTTTTGCATCCTATCAGGACTCTAAAGGCTTTATATTTCATTCATTGTGTTGAACATACAGAAAGATGGAAAGAACTGGTTGATAACAATCCGAAAAAAGCCTTTGAGATGAAATGGAATCGTTTCTATAGGGAGAAATTCCCATGGAATAACCCACGGACTTTGAATGAGAAGATTACTTGGATGGCTGTAATGACTGACACCTCCAAGTGGACTGAATATACTGATAAATATGAGGTTCGAAAGTACATTGAGAGCCTTGGTCTGAAGGATATACTGACAGAATGTTATGGCGTATGGGATCGTGCGGATGATATTGATTTTGAGAAACTACCTGATAAGTTTGTGTTAAAGTGTACACATGATTGTGGCAGTACCGTGATTATACGTGATAAGAGTAAGATGAACAAGCATGAAGTCGTTCATTTCCTACAGAAACATTTGGATGTACGTTATGGTTATGATTCATGCGAACCTCATTATACTTTTATTAAACCACGTGTGATGGCTGAAAGTCTAATTGAGATGGATAACACAGATGAGTTTTCATCGGAGACAACAGTTGATCATAAGATAAGGTGTATTGACGGCAAAGCACAATATGACTTTGTCTGCTATGACAGGAAACTGGAGAGTGGAAGTGGGGGAGGAAAGACCATTTATGATCTTTATGATATTAATACTTGGAAACAGATGCCTCAATACCTGGCTGATCCTGGGGTTAAATACAGACCCGTACCACGTCCAGAGAATTTGGAGAAGATGATAGAGATTGCGGAGAAGATCAGCCAAGGTTTCACGCAGGTTCGTGTTGATCTTTATAATGTAAAAGGGAAAATCTATTTTGGTGAAATGACCTTCACGGCTTTTTCTGGCATGAACAATCACTTCACTATGGAGTTCCATCGAATGATTGGAGACAGAATAAAATTGCTTAAGGTATAGAGCACGAATTGCCTTCTATTGCATTGAAGAAATTCTTAGCGAACGTTTCCTTATCGAATAATTTGGCTCGTTCAATGGAAGCTGCAGCCATTTGCTTGCGCATTTCGGGATGTTTATAAAGTTCAATAATGGCAGAGGCAAGATTATCGACAATGTTATCTCTTTCAATAATTATGGCTACTCCTTCGCAGATTTCTGGGATGCCGCCACTTCTTGTTGTGATGAGTGGTAGTCCAACAGCCATGGCTTCAACTATAGTCAAACCGAAAGGTTCTTCCCACATAGAGGGTAAGACTGCTATATCTGCCAATTGTAGGTAGTCAGGAACTTGATTGTATGGAATGAAACCTGTAAAAACTATCTGGTTTTCAATCCTCGTCGCTTTATTTCTTAACGATTGAATAAAAGAGTCTTCGCTCCTGGCATTTTCAAAGAAAGAGCTGCCAAGTATCATAAGCTTAATTCGAGTGTCTCTGATTTGAAGCATGGCATCAATTAATTCAGAGATCCCCTTTTCGTTATTGATACGACCACTATAAACCAGTACAAAATCTTCCTCAGAAAAACCAATGAACTTTCGACTGACAGAAAGCTTTTCTTTTGGCGTGAATTTTGTCAAGTCAATGCCGTTGTATATGGTTTGTATCTTCTTACTTGGTTGAATGGTGGAAACCCTTTCTTTGATATAATCTGAAACAGTTAGTATCTTTGTGAGGCTATTGAAAATGATATCATGATATCGCGAGTTGGAATGAAGCAAGTCATTATGCAGATGTAATATGAGGTTATGGTAACCTCTTTGAGATAGTTTATATGCGTAGCCAGGACAATTTTCTAATAGAACAATATCAAAGTCTCTATTTTTTAGACTTGAATAAACCTTTTCAAAGTAATATTCAATAAAGTGATTGTAATACTCATTAGAATGGAGACATTTATATATCCTTCTTGCAATTCTGGCTTTGAGACTTTTATCATTAATATAAATATAATGATTAACATCAGAAGAAAGGGCAGGATGATTTTTTGCTTTCTTATCCCAAGGGCTATATATCGTAATGTCATGAAGTCTCTTCTGATTATTATACTCCAAGTAAAAATCAATCAAATTCTCCACCGCCCCTCCTTGCACGGCGGGAATAGGTAGAATACCGCAGGTTAAAATAGCTATCTTCATATTATGGTTGGAATGTAAGTTTACTCATTATGCTATAAAATGATGGTCTTCGTGAAATAAAGAATTTCATTCCACGAGTAAAAATAAAAAGTGATATGAAATAAAAAAGTAACAGTATCGGATATATAAGGATTCCCATTTCTATTAGCGTTGTCCATGAGTTAACATAATCATCAATTATCATCAATTTAATGACTATGGAAAGAAATGCAAAGATGAAGAATAGAGTATAATAGGTAGTCATAGGCCGCCAGAATTCCCAAACACTTTTATGGAATCCTTCTGAAAATAAGTAGTAAGGTTTCCAGAAAACGTTGAAGAAAAAAACACTAATGATTTTACCTAATAAAATACCAATAATACCATAAAATGGAGCCAAGCAGAGTGTAACGACAATGTTGATAATAAGTTCAGTCCACGAGGTCCACACATCACCATATAGTCCTGCTGCTCCAACGAAAGTGTAAACAGTGTTGTATTGAAATTTTAAAAAAAGATTAAAGATGAGTAAATATACTATTACTGTATTCATTCTATAACTAGGGCCAACCCAACAAGAAATGAGTGGTTGTATATATAGAATAAGTGGATAGATGATCATTCCTAATATGAAAAAACGAGTAGCCGTCATCTCCCAAAAAACTTTCATGGTGTTTTTCTCATTGCCTTCTGCCAATAGATTCCCAATACCTGCGCTCATACCATCGCCAAGAATATTAACTAAATAAATGAGTTTATTAATAATTATGGTGTAGTTGCCATAAAAAGCAACCTGAGTTACTGATACAAAAGCACCTACCAATAACTCATCGCTGCGATTGAGAATAAAATCTTTGATCTTTAAAACAAAGACCTGTCTGGTTTTTTTTAATACTTCTGGATATTGGCGTAAATTCTTGCGACCTTCATTTATATTAACCTGAAGCCATGGATAGAGTTGCCGAATACGATAATTGAAAACGATAATGCCGATGATGGTAAAAAACAAACCGACAACAACCCAAAGATAGAGATTACGATAATAATAAGCAAGGAGAATCTGAGTGAGACTTTGCACGATACCTATAGTCTGGAAATAGGCACTGACCATATATTGTTTTTGGTTTGCGCTGACTAATAATTGCTTATAATTGAATATGTAGCCAGACATGGATGTTGCCAGGAATGAATAGAAGGCAAAATAAACTAGAGGCAGACCTGTTGAAAGATGATCGAACCACCATGGGAAGAACAGACTGATGAGGATACCAATGCCTCCAATAATGAAACCTATACATCGATATAGGTATGCTAGCATTGACATCACCTCGTTGATTTTTTCGTGGTTGTCTTCTTGTAATGGCTTATATAGAAAATAAACAATACTAGTTCCAATGCCTAATTCTGCCACACTTAGGAAACTCATGATATTCATGAGCATACCAGTTAGTCCGATAAACTCTGCACCAAGACAATCAAGAAAAACTCTGCGGGAAAAGAATGCAAGAAATAAAGAGAGAATGTAGAATATCATTCCCACTTTGATGTTCATGACGCTTCTATGTACCCGTTCACTCATGTGGTATGTTCAGTATGAATGAAGTCTGTGTTTTTATGATCCATGTGAAGGATATTCTTCAGCATTCGCAATACCAGTCCTGGGATTGCCAGAACTTTAGCGAAGGAACTGACACGCAATGGTGCTGGAATTGCAATAAACAGTGATAATGTCAGTATGCCAAAAAGAATCCACCATTTTTCACACCATGAAGGAAATAGCAATGTCATAATGACAGATATACCACCTAATAATACAATTAAAATAGAGCGGGGAATCAAAGCCTGTTGGATGGTCTTGTCGATGAAGTTAACCTTTCCATGAAGAATTGCCTTAGGAATCTTTGGCAGATTACTTAAGAGGCTCTGTACCTGAGCTGTCATCCAGCGCATACGCTGCTTCTGGAAGTTATCTTGGTTGCTGACCTTCTCGTCGAAAACGTGGATGTCTGGCGCATATTTGATAAAGACTTCCTGGTGGAGTAGGAGGGCTTCCATCTCACGGTCCTCACCAGCGGTAGAGAGTTGGAAGACATTCTTCTTAAACAGTTCATAGCTAAAGCACATACCAGAACCAATCAATGCAGAGGATAAGCCCAGACGGTTATGGGCCTTACGGAATATAGTATTGTTGATTTCTTCACTGGCACCATCCAGAACCGCCACGTCATTATTAGCATTTTTGGCACAACGGTGACATTGGATGGCATCATAAATAGTGCTCAGGACATTCAACTGGTCCAAGAAGCCTGGACGTACCACATTGTCTGCATCCAAAATCACCACATTGTCAAATTCTCCTTTCACCTCGTTAATGGCATATTGCATCGCTTTGGCCTTGGAGCTTTTTTCAAAGACTGGGGTCAACAGCGTAATGGGTAATTTACTCAATTTCTCATTGGTCTCAGGTTGCATGTGGTCAGAAATAACGGCTACAGTATAATGGGTTGCAGGATACTTCTGAAGCAGGAACTGCTCTACTGCATTGATGATGACCCGATCTTCTTTGTAGGCTGGATACAAGACCAGAAAACGCCCCATCCGATGGTATAAGGCTTGCGCATGAATAGCCACACGATCTTCTTTCTCATAAAATAGAGAGATGACGGCAAAGAATGCCACATAAAAGACAGAGAATGAAATGATGACCCATAGGGTAATCTCTAATATATGTAAAATCGTCCAAATCATGACTTTTTGTGAATTTTAAAGTTTAACATTTTCCATAAACTGACAAATGGGGAACGCAGAAATGTCTTATCCCACATTTCATCCACGAGGTAATCAGGTGTTGCCAGTGCAAAGATGAACAAAGCAAGAGAACCTAAAATCCACCATTTAATGGCCATAGTCAAGTATATAAAAGGTAGAATTAGGCTCATAATCATGATAATACCAATCATATTGGTTCTAGGCACCAGCATCCATTGGATCAATTTATCCGCTAAATTGTATTGCTTTCTAAAGATGGCTCCTGGTAAGAATCTGATATTTCGGAACAGGTTGGCGAACTGTTGAGTAGCCCAACGGCCTCGTTGTTCGTTCAGTTTCGAGGTAGTTCGTTTTTTCTCACCATAGACATAGATATGATCGAAGTAATCGACAAAGATGTCCTGGCGCATTAATAAAGCCTCCAGTTCTTTATCCTCACCAGATGTCTTGGTGCGCATGACATTGGTCTTGTACCAGTTGAAGTCAAAGATTGTACCAGAACCTGCCAACGCTGCAGATAGACCACAACTGATATGGCCTCGACGGAAGATCGTGTTGTTGATTTCCTCAAAAATGGCATCCATTCGGGCTGCAGCCGTATCCCTGTTCTTGGAAATACGGTGTGTCTGAATGGCTTTGGTCGCCGCAATCTCAAAAGCGTTGTTGACTTGTTCTAAAAAATCCTGATCAATGATATTGTCTCCATCCAAGATGACAACAGCATCATAGATTTTGAATTCCGGGAGATTTAAAATGGCATATTGTAATGATTTCGCTTTGGTACTTTCCTCAAAATTCGGAATAAGTAATGTAATTGGATATTGAGCCAATCGCATATTGGTTAGTTCATCTTGATGATCTGAAATAACGGTTACATCGAACATACGTTGGGGATATGCTTGGCTTAGGGCTGCAAGAACAGTCTGTTCAATCACATGATTCTGTTTGTAAGCTGGAATCAGTATTACAAATCGGTTGAATTTTTTTGCTTTAGGTATATCTGGCTTACTATGAAAGAGGGCAGCAACCGCAAATACACCCATGTAAAGGACTGTGCCTGCAATGATGATAAATAAAATCCCGTCAAAAATAAATAATATCAGCCAAAAATCCATATTCCTAATTCATTAAGATTTTAAAGTTGAATATGTTAAGAAATCACGAATGCCACGTAAGGTCGCTTTAAGCATATCCCATTTGCCTGTGATGGCGTTTTTTATAATATCCCGTGTGCTTACTACGCCTAACAAGTAGGCATAAGATAAGTACTTGGTGATTCCGAGCCAATTTCGTTTGACCAAAAGCAATCGGTTACGAACAATGTAGTAAGTGCGTAACGGACTATTCTGTCCTGTGGCTTGACTTTCTTTATGATATATAGTGCAGAGTGGCTCATACCAGATTTGGTAACCTGCCCGTGTAAACATCATCGACCAATCCAATTCCTCATAATAGAGAAAAAAACATTCTGGCATTATCCCCACTTTATCAATTGCCTCTCGTTTAATGAGCATGGCAGCGCCATGAGCATAGGGCGTAGGGTGGGCTGTGTTGTATTGACCAAGGTCTTCTTCACCAAAGCCTATAGCTTGGTTCCTGACTGTGATCTTTGAGAGAGGCGTATAGCCTGTGAATTGTATCGGATGATTGCCCCAGGCAAATCTGATTTTGGGGGATACAACGGCAATGTCAGGTGAAGATTCTAATCTGTCAATCAAAGACTGGACATTAAACTCCTTGAAGATGGTGTCATTATTAATGAAGAAAAGGTATTTACCTTGTGCAGCTATGATGCCAAGATTATTTCCACCAGCAAAACCAAGATTCTTCTCGCTCTTGATGACTTTTACTTGAGGAAATCTGTTTTCGATGACATCTGCTTCATTATTTTTAGATGCATTATCTACCACAATCACCTCCAAATTATCATTGAAGGGGATTGTCTCAATCAATGTGCAGGTATCTGTTAACCCATTGTAATTGATTGTGATGATGGATAATTCACACTCTTGAGGCAAGTTTCTTCTCTAATTTTAATCGCTTTTTCTCTTCTTGCTTTGCTAATTGCTTTTGTTCATATTCAATCCAGGCAGGTTCTAAATAGGGCAAGATATATACGATAGATAATCCACCATAAAATATTAAGCCATTAGGGTATTGTAATAAAACCTGATTGGCATATCCACCTAATTGAATTGCTACAAAGGCACTGCACAGCCCACCTCCTATACCTATTAATGAAGAATTCTTTAACTTGAACATGACGATGTAACAGGCTCCTCCAAGCATGATCAACATGGTGATAATGAATACTGAAATACCGATTATTCCAGCTCTTAACCAAATAAAGACATATTCAGAATCAGGGGGGATAGTTGCCATTTTATTGAATTTATTATTGGCAGGCACATTGTTGTTCCCCATACCAATACCAATACCCCATGGGGCATCGCGCATATACTTCTTCATTGTTGCCTGATTGATTTTACGAACATTGCCTGAAGCATCGTTTTTATCAAAAGCTGAACGCATACGCCGAATCTGCTGATTTCCTTGGCCAATGTTTGTAAAAGCCAAAATAAAAAGAAAAAAACCTCCAATAATTGATGCCGGAACTGCAATCTTTACTGATTTTGATAATACAATATAGACCGCAAAACCTGCAAAAATACAGAATATTGCTGTACGTGTTCCTGATGCAAACATACTTTTGATAACTATTGCACCAATAATTAAAAAGAATAGCTTATTTTTCTTGATTTTTGAGGTTATTCCAAATACAAGGAAAGCTAAGGATGCTGCTGCTGCATTACATCCGTAAGCTGCAGCATCGCTAAAAGTGGACCAATAGCGAATCAACGTACCTCCTTGTATTAAATGAGTTGTTCTTCCTCCTCCATATAAAAAACCTGTTTCTCCAGGAGTTAAACCGATATTTTGTTGTTTCCATGTCCAAATGGCTGAAAAAAGTGATAGTAATGCCCATATTTTTAAATATCTCATTAGGATTTCTGGAGATGATATATAAATGGAGAAAACTAATAAAATGTATATGAGCTGATATGCAATTAATCGAGCTCCAGCGTACCAAGCTCCAATGTTTATACCTAATCCACATGTGTCGTTTAAAACCTCTAAGGTACAATAGGTACACCAAATAATAAGAGCAAATAGCATTATGTTAACACAACGTTCAAAATGGGGCGTTTGACGAGCGTCTATAATAGCTATACCTAATAAAAGTATTTGCAACATCTCGTTTGGAATTGATGTGGGAATAGGTAGGTTCAGCAATTTAAATTGAAGAAAATAGTTTATGATAATGAGTGACCAGAAAGCAAACATCTTGAATTTGAATGTCAAATATCCAAATAATACAATGAATGGAAGAATACAAATAATGGCGAAAGCTGGGAATCCTGCTGTGATAAACTGATACATTGCCAAGAAAAACAAGAGAAAGAGTAAAAATACTCTTCCTCCGTTTTCTCGGGAATATGTTACGATATGATTCGTCATTTATTTGGCATGGTTATTCTCCACAGCTGTCAGACCCATCTGTGACATCCGGTAAACGAAATTGTTGAACTTTGTGTATGGTGGCAACTGGCCAACGAACTCTTCAACCGCATAGCGCTGACATTCTGTTAAGTACATGAAGAGGGAGTTCTTGTTCTCTAACTGATCCTCCAACTCTTTTAGCGCTTTTTGATCCACATCTTTCCAGGTGCGGTTGGCACGTGTTACCATCAAATTGATGGTTCCCATGTTTAATAGAGCTGGCGGAATGGAATGATCATCTAAGTTTGGATATTCCACAATGGCAATTTCATTGGGTAACAAGTCTGGGCAGATATCCTTGATATCCTTTGCCATAATGAAACGACTATCTTCTGCCAAAAAATCTTCATCGTAGGTCAGGCGACGAACTTGTAGGCCGATGGAAATCCAATAGTTTTCTAATTCCTGGGCGATATAACTCTTACCATTCGCTGCATCTGTAGAAAGTAGGTTGAGCACATTCTGCTGTCCATCCTTAAAGTTTGGAAGTAGCGCTTTGCTAAGTTGGCGCATTGCCATATCGGCAATTGTCTTGTTAAAACGGCGGTAACGCAGGGTACTTTCTTTCGGGAAACATCCCATGACTGGAATCTTGGTAATACGTTCCGAACGCATACGGTCACGAAGCGTTCGATCCAGTAGTTCTACAATAAAGAAGTACATGGCCGTTAAAATAAATGCCAGCAAGAATGCTCCTAACAGAATCATTACACGATTTGTGGGTTGTGCATTCATGGGGAACATGGGAGGATTGAGCACACGAAGCGTTGCTGTTGTCATCTGCAAATTTTTCTGGCGAAGACGAGCAGCATTCAAGGCTTTCAACATCTCCATATAGTTGCCCTCAATGAAACTGATATGACGATCCTTTCGGTCAATTGTAGCACCGATAGGTGCAAAATAGAGAATCTGACGATCCAAATCTTCACGCATCTTATCTTGCGCCTTTACCTCAGCTTTGGTCTGCTCAAGCAATAGCACCTGATCCAACCATCGGCCAATCATATCATTGGCTTTGACTCCCGTCTCTGTGCTATAGGAACCAGCTTCAATATCTTTTACGAGTCCTCTTACATTGTTGGTAGCATTTTGAAGCATACGCTCTGCCTTAGCTAATTCCTGTTGTGCTTCAATACCGCTACCACCTTCACTGCTCATTAGTTTAAGGTTGGAAATACGTGACTGGATACGGGAGATATCTGTCACCTGATTCGTAAATTCTTTATTGGCTCTGATAATTTTCGCCCGATCGCCTAATTGACGCTCCAAATAATCCATTAATGCACGCGTAGTTGCTTCATGTAGGTATCGGTCATTTCGAGCATTTTGTTGTTGAGCATCTAAAACGGTCAATTGTTTTGTTTGCTCACCATAATTGATGACACGTTTTTCCACATTATAGCGGATCAAATCGTCTTCTGCATTCGTCAGAATACGATAGAGACGGGCCACCTCACGTTCAAAGAATTTAATGACATTATTGGTTTCGCCATAACGCAATTGAGCATATTGACGGGCAAAGACTTCATTCAAAATGTCCAACGTATTATAGGCAATACCTGCATCATTAGCCGTATAACCAATGTCTATGATGTCACTGTGCTCAAGTTGTAAAACTTTCAATTTAGCAGTAATGTTATTAATACCAAAATATGGATGATAATTCAGTAATCCGAATATATAATTATCTGCTGAAGGTTTCTCGTAAGCTTTCAGATTGGCGTATGTGGCATTTTCACTATTATGATTTATGAGTGCCTTGACTTCAGTCGGTACACTATTATTGAGCTGACGGAAATGTTCTGCAGAAATATAGTTATTGTCTTTGTTGGGATTACCATACATCATACAACGGGCAAACAGACGAAGTGAGACTTCGTGAATCGTCGCATCTGTTGTAATCAACAGCATCAGGTTGGTCATATTTACCTGGGAATTGCCACCAGCAATACCTGTCGTGCCTTCAATATTATAACCGGTAATCATACCGGTATAAATGGTCGTGTTAGTATCATAGATACGCTCCATATTGCGGGTCGAAAACCATGCCACAATCAGGGCGATGAGTGGTAAAATGATCAAATACCACCGTATTTTATATAAAAACCTGACAATATATCTGAATAAATCCATATTTTACAATTTTAGGTTATCTATTTCGTTTTAAGGCTTTTGCTGCAGCCTTTTCAGCTTTCCGCTCCGCTTTTTCCAAAGCCTTCTCTCTCTTTTCAGTTTCTTCTATTGATTTTTGGACGCGTTTTTTGACGGCTTTCTGTTCTTTGGCAATTTCTTTGTCTGTCTTCTTTAAGACCGTATCCAGTGTGATCTCTGTTGTCGAATTGGTAATGATTGGCGTATGTGTTAATATCTCCAGGGTCAGAATGTCTGTGGTGATTGTGGTTTGTAATGTCTGATAGCTGGTTACCTGAGCACTTTCATGTTGTTTTGTCCAGGCAAAATCTTCAATACTCATATTACCATTCTCGAAATCTTCACGATTTAAAGCACCTGCACCCTGATAGGCTGCCGCAGTTTCTCCCAAGGTCTTTAATGTAACAAGATTGTTCGTAATCTTTACAAAGAGACTAGCTATCTGTAATTTTAGCTGATCATATGCGACATCTTTTGCGATAGCTGCCTGATCAACTTCAATCCTCTTACGCTTGACCGCAGCTCTTAAATCGAGAATATCTTCTAATGGCACAGCGAGATTTACGCCAAAATTATAATAACTTTGTTCATTGCCTTGGAATTGATATACCATCGGACCATAAGAAGAGGAGTTATTGCCCCACATGTCGGTCTTACCATAACTATAACTAGCATGGCCTGTGACATAAGAGAAAATATGTCTCTTTTGTTTGGCGACTTCTGCCTCTGCCAGTTGACGAGCCTTTTCCAAAGATATAATTTGGGGACTTGACTTGGCGTTTTCAAATAAGACGGCCAAGGGCGGCAGGTGGAACTCAGAGAAGTTGATATCTTTCTCATTGCTGGAGTCAAAGAATCCCGCAGCAATACCACTCTCGTCAAATTGGGCGAAAGCAGTAGCGTTTAATCCTGCGGCTACTATTATCAACAAAAGTCGTCTAAACCTATTCATGATGTTGACTTCTTGGCATTTCTTGTTAAACGTTCTCTTTCTGGATAAAAGCGGTCAGCGTGCGGAAGATGATCTTCATATCCAAAGCGAAATTATAAGTCCGACCATAGGTAATATCGAGTTGCTTCCGCTCTTCTGCAGACATCATGCCTCCTTTTCCGCGTTCCTCTACCTGCCAAAGACCAGTCAGACCTGCAGGTGCCATGAAACGGTCAATGCTGGAGTCAACAGTGAGCTTTTCTGCCTCGTATAATGGCAATGGGCGATTGCCGACCACCGACATGTCGCCCTTCAGGATGTTGAAGAGCTGAGGCAGTTCGTCAATGCTATATTTGCGAATGAAACGGGCGTTGTCGTTTTCCTCTTCCTTCTCTTTGTTGAAGTCGGTTTCTGACACCACGAAGTCGTCGCCGACCAGCATCACCTCGTCGTCGCTAATCATCATATCGGACTCCATCCCCATGTCCATCATCATCATCTCTGCCTCTGCACCAAGTGGGGCCGTAATAACATTCTGCGGCTCTTCTCCAGGTTGTTTCTCCTTGTTGGCATATTGATTGCCCGCCGCTTTTGCGACTTCTTTCAATTTGCTCTCAGCATCTACATACATCGAGCGGAACTTCAGGAAATCAAAGATAGTATAGTTAGTACCTACTCGTTTTGACTTGAAGATCACAGGCCCCTTACTCTCCAAGCGGATAGCAATCGCCGTTATGATGAATACTGGAGAGAGGATGATAATGGCTAATAAAGAGAATATTATGTCGAAAAGACGCTTCCAGAGTGGAATCTTAAAACGCAAGATACGATGCTTTGACGGTGCATCGTCGAACAGCATGCCCTCACGGTCGGCAATAAACTGGATTTTCTTATTGATCTCCGTGATGGATGCATTTGCATCGATGGTATCGTTGATACCGCACCTCTGATAGTTCTTCCTGTCATCCTGTGTCAACTGATGGGTCAGCAGGATGATATAGACATTCTTATATTTCTTTTTAATATAGGTGATAGCGGTTACATCCTCTGCCTGAACACTCTGCTCAAAGAACATAATGAAATGCTCGTTTAGAACATGAGGCGAGCACATGTTAGCCGCATCCTTGTAATTGGTCGCAAACTGCACCAATCGACCAGGAATGTACTTGAGACGTTCTTGGGTTTCGGGATTGTTTCCTAAATAAATGACACCTATCATATATTAGTAATACCTAATCAGGGAATGATTTTCTTGACGCGAATTTTAAGTTCCATTGGATTGAATGGCTTGACAATGTAGTCTTCTGCACCAATTTCCAACAGGCGGATACGCTCACTGGTGGAGTCCTCACTTGAGAGCATAATCACAGGAATGTGCTTGAACAGCTCATTCTGCTTGATCCACTCCAGGAAATCATCACCTCTCATACCCGGCATACGGATATCAGAGATAATCAAATCGGGAGTGTTGCCAGCCTGGAGCCATTTTACGCCCTGCAAGCCATCGGGTAACCACTGTACATCGTAATCACTCATCAAGTAAATAGAGAGAACTTTTGCAATGGTCTCTTTGTCATCAAGTATTAATATTTTCTTCTTCATATATGAATGTTTTATTCGGTTCGTAATCACATTATTCGTTGCAAAGGTAAACAAAAAAAATTAATTCAACACAAAATATGGTAAAAAAAACGCTTTTTTTGGAAAAAATATCGTTTCTCTGAAAAAAAAAGGGGAAATTTGCATTTAAACCGTATTATAAATAGAAATTAACGTAATATAATTATGGCAAACAGGTATCTATTAGGTTTTGATGTCGGTAGCTCTTCAGTGAAGGCATCGTTGGTAAATGCCGATAACGGCAAGTGTGTGGCAACAGCTTTCTTCCCCGAAAAGGAGGCTCCAATTACAGCTGTCAAGGCTGGTTGGGCAGAACAGGATCCACAGATGTGGTGGAATAATGCCAAACTGAGTCTGCAGAAGATTATGAAGGACTCGGGTGCTACGGCAGAGGAGATCAAGGCTATTGGTATCTCTTATCAGATGCACGGATTGGTTTGCGTCGATAAGAATCTGAAGGCGCTGCGTCCTGCCATCATCTGGTGTGACTCTCGTGCAGTTCCCTATGGCGAGAAGGCTTTCAATGATCTCGGTGCAGACCAGTGTCTGACACATCTGTTGAATTCTCCTGGTAACTTTACTGCAGCTAAGTTGGCTTGGGTGAAGGAGAATGAGCCAGAGCTCTACAGCCAGATTTATAAGATCATGCTGCCTGGTGACTATATCGCCATGCGACTCAGTGGCACAGTGAATACAACTGTCAGTGGACTGAGTGAGGGTATGTTCTGGGACTTTAAGAATAATCAGGTGGCAGACTTCCTGATGAAGTATTATGGTTTCGATGCTTCTTTGATAGCTGACATCGTTCCTACTTTTGCAGAGCAGAGCGTAGTCAGTGCAGAGGCCGCAGCTGAGATGGGATTGAAGGCAGGTACACCGATTACATATCGTGGTGGTGACCAACCCAACAATGCCCTGTCGCTGAATGTGTTGAATCCTGGTGAGATCGCTGCCACCGCAGGTACTTCTGGCGTGGTATATGGTGTGCTCGGTGAGGTGAACTATGACAAACAGAGCCGTGTGAACACCTTTGCACATGTGAATCATACTGCTGATCAGACACGTCTTGGTGTGCTGTTGTGTATCAATGGTACTGGTATTCTGAATGCCTGGACTCATCGTAATATCACACCGGATGTAAGCTATGCAGATATGAACGATTTGGCTGCTAGTGTTCCCATTGGTAGTGAGGGCGTCACCATCGTTCCTTTCGGCAATGGTGCGGAGCGTGTGCTGGTGAATAAGGAAATCGGTTGTTCAATCAACGGTCTGAATTTCAATAAGCACAATAAGGCTCATCTGGTTCGTGCCGCACAGGAGGGTATCGTGTTCTCATTCTGCTATGGTATGGAGATCATGCAGCAGATGGGTATGGATATCAAGAAAATTCATGCAGGAAAGGCCAATATGTTCCTGAGCCCGTTGTTCCGTGATACCTTAGCTGGTGTGAGTGGCGCAACTATCGAACTGTATGATACGGATGGTTCTGTAGGTGCTGCCAAGGGCGCTGGTATCGGTGCCGGTATCTATAAGAATAACAACGAGGCCTTTGCTACACTGGATAAGTTACAGGTGATTGAGCCCGATGCTAAGCACCGTGATGACTACCTGAGTGCTTATGCAGCATGGAAGGAAACCTTAAAGAAGAATTTATAAGATGAATCTATAAGAAGAAAGCCCGCCAATCGGCGGGCTTCTTTTTTATAAAGTGCTTTGATACCATTCAAATAATTTCTTGACGCCATCTTCAATTTCGACTTTGTGCGTCCAACCCAGTGAATGGAGTTTTGAAACATCAATCAGTTTACGCATGGTGCCGTCAGGTTTAGAGGCATCGAACTCCACTGTTCCCTCAAAACCAACAGCCTTTACCACCAGTTCTGAGAGCTCTCGGATGGTGAGCTCCTTGCCTGTGCCGACATTGATGTGACAATTGCGAATCTCACCCAGTTTGGGAATAGCACCACCACGACCTGCAGAATGATTACGGTCCACAGCCCCATCAGTGGAGGCGCCATAGTGGACGGATGAATACTTCTCGATACCAATGATGTCGCTGAAGTTGACGTTCAGCAGCACATGCACGCTGGCATCTGCCATATCCTCGCTCCAGAGGAACTCACGGAGTGGGGTGCCGGTGCCCCAGAGTGTCACCTTGTTGTTCTCTATGCCATATTTGCCAAGAACCTTCAATATCTCATCATGAGATGCAGAACCGTTGACGCCTTCTACAGGGCGTTTGTCCAAGTCTATGGCAATCTTATCCCATGCTCCGTCACGAATCAGTTTAGCCAGATAGACCTTGCGCATCATAGCTGGCATCACGTGGCTGTTTTCCAGATGGAAATTATCGTTCGGACCATAGAGGTTGGTAGGCATCACAGCAATGTAGTTCGTGCCATACTGGAGGTTGTAGCTCTCACACATCTTCAGGCCAGCAATCTTGGCGATAGCATATTCCTCATTGGTGTATTCCAGAGGAGATGTCAGCAGACAATCCTCTTTCATGGGCTGAGGCGCATTCTTCGGATAGATGCAGGTAGAGCCCAGGAACAACAGTTTCTTGACGCCGTGGGCATAAGCTTCAGAGATGACATTACACTGGATCTTCATGTTCATCATGATGAAGTCGGCACGGTAGAGGGAGTTAGCCATGATACCGCCAACGAAGGCGGCTGCCAATACCACAGCTTCAGGCTGTTCTTCATCGAAGAAAGCCTTCACGGCATTCTGATCCGTGAGGTCTAACTCCCTATGACTTCTTCCAACAAGGTTATTATAACCTCTACTCTTCAGGTTGTTCCAGATTGCTGAACCCACCAAGCCGTTGTGGCCTGCTACATAGATTTTACTGTCTTTATTTAACATAATACTTTCTTACTTTCTTTGGCGCAAAGAAAGAAGCAAAGAAACATCCACCCTCTCCAAGGCCTCCCCCTATATGGGGAGGATGCAACCGCTCCTCCTGTCGCTCTTACATTAAGGTAAGCTCAGACCATCAAAGGTCTGGCTTGGATTTTTATTTCACAATACCCTTTTCGAGGTACTCTGCGAGGTTGGTGCGAACTTTGGCAGCGGCACCTTCAGCGGCAACCTTAGCAATGTCGGCCTCTACCATCAACTTGACAAGCTCCTCAAAACTGGTCTTGTTGGGATTCCACTTGAGTTTGGCTTTTGCCTTAGTAGGATCACCCCAGAGGTTGACAACGTCCGTGGGACGATAGAAATCTTCGCTTACAGCGACCAAGGTTTTTCCAATGAGATTCTCAGGGCCTACTACACAAATACCCTTCTCGTTGATACCTTCGCCCTCAAACTTCAGTTCAATACCAGCATGCTTAAACGCCAAGTCCGTAAACTCACGCACACTGTGCTGGACACCGGTGGCAATCACGAAGTCCTCGGGCTTTTCCTGCTGCAATATCAGCCACATACATTCTACATAGTCCTTAGCATAGCCCCAGTCACGCAACGAATCCATATTTCCTAAATACAAGCAATCCTGTAATCCCTGAGAAATACGAGCAGCAGCCAATGTAATCTTACGGGTAACAAACGTCTCGCCACGACGCTCTGACTCATGGTTGAACAAGATTCCTGAACAGCAATACATATTATAGGCCTCACGATACTCCTTGACAATCCAGAAACCGTATTGCTTTGCAACGGCATAAGGACTGTAAGGGTGGAAGGGAGTGTTCTCGTTCTGAGGCACTTCCTCTACCTTGCCATAAAGCTCTGAAGTGGATGCCTGATAAATACGACAACTCTCTGTCAAGCCTAACTGACGAACGGCTTCTAGAATACGCAGTACACCAACGGCATCAACATCCGCTGTAAACTCAGGTGAGTCGAATGATACCTGCACATGGCTTTGGGCTGCGAGATTGTATATTTCTGTAGGACGAACCTTACCGATTACTCCGAGGATACTCATGGAGTCCCCCAAGTCTGCATAATGCAGATGGAAATGGGGCATTCCCTCCAGATGAGCAATACGTTCACGGAAGTCAACGGATGAACGGCGGATCGTGCCGTGTACTTCATAACCTTTTTCTAACAGGAATTCTGCCAGATAAGAACCATCCTGACCAGTGATACCTGTAATAAGAGCAACTTTTTGATTCATATTTTGATTTTAATTGTTTCCAGAGAAGTTCTTAATTCGTTGTTCTTCTGATAATTTGCAGATCAGAAGTGTGTCATCGTTCTCTGCTACGATATAGCCGTCGAGGCCTTGAATCACCACTTTCTTCTCTTGGGTGGTGTGCACAATACAGTTATGACTTTCGAAGATGTTGATTTCCGGACCGATGCAGACATTACCATAGAGATCCTTCTTGCTCTGCTCGTGCAGGGATCCCCATGTGCCAAGGTCGCTCCAGCCGAAGTCTGCAGGACAGACAAAGATCTCCTCGGCCTTCTCCATAATGGCATAGTCAACAGAGATGTTCTCACATTCAGGGAAGAGACGGTTGATCTCTTCCTGCTCTTTCTCCGTGCCATAGATGGGAAGCAGTGATTCGAAGAGTCGTGCCATCGTAGGCTGATAGACGCGGAAAGCATTCACGATGGTGCTGACATTCCAGATAAAGATACCTGCGTTCCAGAAATAATAGTTTTTCTTGATATATTCTTTGGCAGTTTCCAGATTCGGCTTCTCGCGGAAGGAATCTACCCTGTAGATCTCCTTGTTGCGAAGAGAACTGATACTCAAGTCTGCCTGAATGTAGCCATAGCCTGTCTCCGGACGGTTGGGCTTCATGCCGAGGGTGACTATCGCATCCGTCTCACTGGTAAATATCATACACTCTTTGATGACACGCTGGAATTCTGCTGTATCAGTGACAATGTGATCACTTGGTGTGACAACGATGTTCGCTTTAGGATCCTTTGATTTGATGCGCCAGCTGACATAAGCGATACAGGGTGCTGTGTTGCGGCGACATGGCTCACAGAGGATATTGCTCTCTGGCATGTCAGGCAGCTGCTCCTTGACAATCGCTGCATAATGCTGATTGGTAACAACCCAGATATTCTCGGGCTTGATCAGATTGCCGAATCTCTCTACAGTTAACTGGAGTAATGATTTGCCGACCCCCAGAACATCGATGAACTGCTTGGGACGGTCATGATTACCAGATGATTATTTGTCTTTGCCATAACTAGAAAAGTGCTTGTAATGAACTGCAAAAATACACATTATTTATATAAAAAAAGAATTTTTGGCAGAAAAATCCCATTTTTATGCGTGTTTCTTGCTTTTTTTCTTCATCCAAGCCCTGATTCCGAAATAGATGACAGCTATCAAGAGTAAGCCGAGAATCACTATTTTAATGTGTTCTGCATACTCGCTGATTTTATCGTTCAACTGATCTTCTGGTACAATCGCATGCAGATGCCAGCCTAAAAGAGCCAAGACACTGTGCCAACCTCCTGCACCGATAGTGGTGAAGAGAATGAACTTGCCATAGTGCATCCGTGCCAGTCCGGCAGGGATGGAGATGAGGTGACGGATGACAGGTACGAAACGTCCTGTAAGTGTCGCTGCGACACCATGATCGTCAAAGTATTTCTCACTTCTCTCAACCTTCTCCTGATTCAAAAGGCACATCTTACCCCACTTGCTGTTGGCAAACTTATAGATGACAGGGCGACCAACATATAGTGCCACAAAATAGTTGATGCTGGCACCGACGTCAGCACCTAATGTGGCAAAAAGAATCACAAGGAATACGTTCAAAGAACCACTGGCGGCATGATAGGCTGCAGGGGTCACCACAAATTCGGAAGGCACAGGTACCACCGTACTTTCCAACAACATCAATATAAAGATGGTTGGATACCAACCGAGACTATTCAATATGTTTGTAATCAAATTCATATGCTATTGATTGTTTATTTTGTTTACCATGTATTCGTAGTATTCCTCAGGCGCCATGCCCTCTGGGAAATAACCACTCAATACTGTCCTGGCTTCTTTGGGGTTACGCTCGACAGCCATTTTGAGATAGTGCAGGAATTCGTCCTGTTTATTCATGTCTAAACAGCAAACGGCCATGTAGGCATAACCTTCTTTCCAGTCTTCGTCAACATGTCTGAAGAAGTTCTTCAGAAGGATGTATGATGAACGGATATAGCGGTTGTCATAGAGCGACACAATAATCCTTAACATGGTCCTAGGTGCGTCTTTTGTGTATTGAAGGGCATGTCTGAAGGTCTGTTCTGCCTCTTCCAACTGACCGTTAGCCAGAAGGATGTGTCCTCTGACGATCTCCATGTTTGTCTGGTCGCAATCCAGTTCCTTTGTCTTGTCGATATAATATAATGCCGTCTCTAATTTCTTCTGTTCACTATACGCATAAGCCAGTTCCTGATAGATATCCGGTAAATAGACCGACTCTTTATCTGTCTCATGCGCGGCCTTTTCAAGAATGTCAATGGCTTCCTCATATCGCCCGAGGTTGATCAGACACGTACCTTGATGCAGATAGCCGAATTCATCATTGGGCACCATTTCCGTATATCTCTTGAAATAGGAGAGAGCCGATTCGTAGTTCGCCAGATTATAGAGACCGTTCGCTTTGTAAAGTATGGACTCTGGATCATGTGGATCAATGGCGATGGCATATTCGCTACTGGTAATGGCGGCGTGATAGTCTTCATTCATAAACTGGGCACTGGCCAGCGCGTTCCAATATGAAGTAGAATAAGGATTGTGGTCTATCAGTTCGTTAAAGATACGTTCGCTATCCTTGTATTTCCCTAATCCGAACAGCGTACGGGCCATCAGTTCCTTAAAGTCGTCGGAGTCATCACCTTGTGAACGGGCAATCCACTCAAATGCCTTGTCAAAGACGGCATAATCGGAAAAGATACTTGCAACGTCATAGACATAATCCATCTGTTCGTCAGGCAGGATCTCCTTATATTTTTCCCTGAAGAGCTCGTCGGCTTCTTCAATCTTCTCTTGGCGGATCAATAACTCTCCCTTGAAGTAGAGTGCCTCCTGACTGTCAACGGCCTCTATGCGTTCTGCATAGGATTGAGCTGTATCGTAGTCCTGACGGTTCAGGGCCTCACGAGCTCTGTAGAGTAGGGGACCGACAGCCTCAGGATTATACTCTAAAGCCTGGCTGATGACGGTTTCGGCTTCTTCAGCTCTTCCATTCAGCTGGTAGTAATCAGCAATATCGGCCAAGTCATCAGCATCCATATAGATAGGATGCCCTGACTTGGCAGACTCTTCATACTTCTTTAGGATTTTCTGAAAGCCTTTACTCTCAAAATATGCCTGGTCGTCTGTCATGCTTTATTTACCTTCGCCCAAGTATCCTTTAGTCCAACCGTCTTATTGAAGATCGGATGCTCCGCTGTCGATTCGGTGTCGGGCGTGAAGTAGCCGATACGCTGGAACTGCAGATAGGTGAGCGGCTTCATGGAGGCTGCAAATGGCTCGATATAGCAGTCGCTCAAGATACTGAGGGAGTCGGGATTGATCATCTGCTTCATCGCTGTTACGGCATCACAGTTCTGCTGCTCACGGATCTCTGCCAAGGTGTCACGGGGATTCTCTACCTTCCACAGACGGTCATAGAGACGAACCTCAGCCTTGACGGCATCGTGACAGCTCACCCAGTGGAGGGTCTTGCCCTTGATCTTACGGTTAGAACCCGGCATGCCGCTACGGGATTCTGGATCGTATGTGCAGTAGATGGTGGTCACATTGCCATTCTCATCCTCATCGCATGGATGTGTCTCGTCGCACTTGATGATATAGGCATTCTTCAGACGTACCTCCTTGCCTGGAGCCAGACGCATGAACTTCTTATCAGCTTCCTTCATGAAGTCATCGCGCTCAATCCAGATCTCACGGCTGAATTCCACCTCGTGGGTGCCGTCGGCTTCGTTCTCGGGATTATTGATGGCTGTCAGATGCTCAATCTGATCCTCAGGATAGTTGGTGAGCACCACCTTAACGGGATTCAAGACCGCACTGACACGGATAGAACGACTGTTCAGGTCGTCACGTACGGCACTCTCCAACAAAGCCATGTCATTGAGGGCGTCGATCTTCGTGTAACCGATCTTATCAATGAATTTGATGATACTGTCAGGGCTATAGCCACGACGGCGGAATCCGCAGATCGTCGGCATACGGGGATCATCCCAGCCGTTTACCAGCTTCTCGTTCACCAATGCCAGCAGGTTACGCTTTGACATCAGGGTGTAGTTCAGGTTCAATTTGTTGAACTCTGTCTGACGGGGACGATTATCCTCGATATTGTCTGTTTCTCCCTTCCATTCCTTCATCCAGGTCACGAACAGGTCATAAAGGGGACGGTGCTCCACGAACTCCAAGGTACACCAAGAGTGGGTGACACCCTCCAGATAGTCACTCTGACCATGGGTGAAGTCGTACATGGGGTAGGCATTCCACTTGTTACCTGTACGAATATGGGGGATATTCAGCACACGGTAGATCAGCGGATCACGGAAGAGCATATTGGGATGTGCCATATCGATCTTGGCACGGAGGACGAGGGTGCCTGGCTCGCACTTGCCGCTGTTCATGAAGTCGAAGAGCTTCAGGTTCTCCTCGACAGGACGATCACGGAAAGGACTGTTCGTACCAGGACTGGTTGTCGTTCCCTTCTGCTGAGCAATGACCTCAGAACTCTGCTCATCCACATAAGCCCTGCCTTGTTTGATCAGCCATACGGCAAAATCCCAGAGTTCCTGGAAGTAGTCGCTGGCATAATAGACGTTAGCCCACTGGAACCCCAACCACTTGATGTCATTCTCGATGCTCTCGATATATTCCGTATCTTCCTTGATGGGGTTGGTATCGTCGAAACGGAGGTTACAGACACCACCGTATTTCTTGGCCAAGCCGAAGTCGATGGCAATGGCCTTCGCATGTCCGATATGCAGGTAGCCATTGGGCTCTGGTGGGAAACGGGTCTGCATTCTGCCCCCGTTCTTACCTTCTGCCAGGTCATTGATGACTTTCTGCTCAATGAAGCTAACGCTCTTCTTTTCCTCGCTTTCGTTCTTAATAATCTCTTCCATATTGTTATCTTTCTGTTATTTAATTCCACGTTCGTTAAGTGCCTTGGCATATCGGGCCGCATTCTTCAGATGCTCCTGATAGGTCTTGGCGAAATTGTGTGTACCTGAGAAGTCTTCCTTGGCACACATATAGAGATAAGGATGATCCACTCTGTTCAGCACGGCATCGATACCTGCTATCGAGGCCACCTTGATGGGGCCTGGGGGAAGTCCGGTGTTCTTATAGGTATTGTACGGACTGTCGAATACCAGCATGTCGTGATAGATACGCTTCAGGGCAAAGTTCTGCAAGGCGAACTTCACAGTAGGATCAGCCTGTAACGGCATACCAGTCTTCAGACGGTTCAGATACATACCGGCAATCATGGGCTTCTCTGCATTATTGGCTGTCTCCTCGTCGATGATACTTGCCACGGTGCAGACTTCATTAGGGGTAAGTCCCAGGGCCTGAGCCTTGGTGGTACGCTCTCCTTCCCAGAAACGGTCGTGCTCCTTCTTCATACGCTTCATGAAGTTCTCTATCGAGATATCCCAATACACCTCATAGGTATTGGGCACAAACAGACAGGCGATGGTGGCCGTGTTGTAGCCTTGTTGGGCACAGAAGGAGGAGTCACGCAGCAGAATAGCCACAACGGTACTGTCGAGCATGAGCTTCCTCGAAAGAGCACCTGCCAGTCTGTCTGTCGTACGGCTCTCAGGGATGGTCAGTCTGATCGGTTCCTGCCGACCGTTCTTGATATGCCTGAATAGCGTGATGGCATTCTCATTGGCAGGGATGGCATATCTTCCCGTCCTGATGTTGTCGCCATAGCCTGTCATCCTTGCCAAGGTGCTGAAGGCTGTCAGGGTTCCTGCGTTTCCATAGGGCTTCAGCTTGACATAGACAGAGTCTGTGGTGTCATCTTGATCAATATAGATATACTGCGTATCCTCGCAAGTTGAGAAACTTGCGAAGAAGCAATAGTATATGATTCCCAGCAGACAGAGCAGGCATAAAACGGCTCCTGCCAGGTAGGAATTTGGATGGACCTTTTTCATATTACTTCGTCATTATCTATAAATCGTGTGCAAAGTTACAACATTTTGTGCTTATTTTCTTCGGTTACTCGAAAAATTTTTCTACCTTTGCATCAAATTGCTAAAAATATGAAACTAAGATTCTCGATACAATACGGTACACAATGGGGTGAAAACCTGCATGTGGTTATTCATTTCATCAGTACCGACGGCACCATCAAACGCAATAATCTGCTGATGACTACCGACGACGGCTCCTTTTGGTCACTGGAGACAGCAGCCCTGGCGTCTGCCCAGCATCCCATTGCCTCTTTTACCTATTTTTATCAGGTAGAGGATGGAGACGGACAGGTGATCCGACGGGAGTGGACACAGGTGCCCCGTTCTTATCCCTTTGATTCTTCCAAGAGTTATATTTTCCCCGATCAGTGGCGTGATATCCCCCTGCAGCACCATCTCTATTCCCGTGCCTGTCGGATCACGAACCACATGGCCGTTGATGAGCAGGTGCAACCCATACGGATGCCGCTCTATCGGAAAACGCTGCTCTTCCGTGTGTCTGCTCCCCAGCTTACCAAAGGACAGTCGGTGGCGATTATCGGCAGTCACCCCACGTTAGGCGACTGGAATCCCACCCGTTATCTCCGGATGGAATACCTGGGCCAGTGTGAGTGGATGCTCTCGGCGAATGTCGATGCCATCCTGTTGCCACTGGAATATAAATATGTGATTATCGACGACCGGACCAATGAGCTGGTGACCTGGGAGGAAGGCGACAACCGAAGGGTGGAACTGAATGTGGGGCTTTCTACCCCTGACTCTCAGCTCAGGGATGGTTCCGTCATGGTGCTTTATGGCGAGAGTCTCCGTGTGAAGGAACATACGTGGCGGGCTGCCGGTGTGGTGGTGCCCGTGTTCTCTTTACGGAGCACCCATTCCTTTGGCGTGGGTGACTTCGGAGATCTGCGGCGTTTCGTTGACTGGGCAGAAGCCACTGGTATGAAGGTCATCCAACTGTTGCCGGTCAACGATACAACCTCTTCCCGAAACTGGTGCGACTCTTATCCCTACAACATCGTTTCCGCCTTTGCACTTCATCCGCATTACCTCGATGTTGAGGCTTTGGGAGAATTAAAGAGTAAGTCGAAGATGACGGCGTATCATCGTCAGAAACAGGAACTTAACGCGCTACCGTATAGTGATTACGAATTAGTGGATCGTGTCAAGTCAGCCTATGTCCGTGACGTTTTTGAAGAGCGTGGTCAACAGACGCTCGACACTAAGGAATACAAGGCCTGGTATCAGCAAAATGAGTCCTGGCTCGTGCCTTATGCCAAGTGGTTGGGTGGCCAGGATGAGGCTGAGCTGATCTACTATATCCAGTATCAGTTGCATGTGCAGTTGTTGGCTGCTGCCGACTATGCCCGTTCCAAGGGCATCATCCTGAAGGGGGATGTGCCCATCGGCGTGAATCGTGACAGTGTGGAGACGGCTACCCATCCCGAACTCTTCAATATGGACTGTTCGACGGGAGCACCGCCTGATGCCTTCTCGCTGAATGGCCAGAACTGGGGCTTCCCCACCTATAACTGGCATGAAGAGCAGCCTGGTAGGAAGAAGCGTCATCAAGTCTCGCTTTCCGACTGGTTCCAGCAGCGCATGAAGTGGATGGAACAGTACTTCGACGCCTTCCGCATCGATCATGTCTTAGGTTTCTTCCGTATCTGGGAGATTCCGCAGGAGGCGGTCTTCGGCATCTTAGGCCATTTCTCACCGGCCCTGCCTTTTGCGGTGAACGAGATAGAATACTTCGGTCTGCCGTTCCGTCGTGACCTCTTTACGCGGCCTTTCATCAACGACCGCGTGCTGGAACGCCTCTTTGGTGTCCATGCCCAGTATGTGCGTGACAACTTCCTCGTGCCTCGTGCCTACGGACTCTATGACCTCCGTGCGGAATACGACACCCAGCGGAAGGTACAGGCCTGTTTCGAGGGGCGAAACGATGAGAACAGCCTCTGGATCCGTGATGGACTCTACCGGCTCATCAGCGATGTGCTGTTTGTGGAGGATCCCCGACAGCCGGAGATGTACCATCCTCGTATCGGCGCCTGGCAGGAACCCGTCTATGAGGCGTTGACTGCCGAGGAGAAGGATGCCTATATGCGGCTCTACAACAACTTCTTCTACCAGCGCCATAACTTCTTCTGGGGCCAGAATGCCGTCCATCGTCTCAAGGCTACCGTCTGTCAGACACAGATGCTCTGTTGTGCCGAGGATCTGGGCATGTTGCCCGATTGTGTGTCTCATGTGCTGGATCACCTGCGTATCCTCACGCTCGAGATACAGTCCATGCCTAAGCAGAATGGCTTTGAGTTCTCACATCTGGATGGCAATCCTTATCGCAGTGTAGCCACTTTCTCTACCCATGACATGGCGCCGCTCCGTCTGTGGTGGGAGGAGAGTCCTGAGCGCACCCAGCGGTATTATGCCACGATGCTCCAGAAACAGGGTAGGGCACCCGAACATCTGCCTGCCCATCTGGCTGAGGAGATCATCGCCCGCCACCTCTATTGTCCGTCCATGCTCTGTCTCCTGTCCCTGCAGGATTGGTTGGCGATGGATAGCGAACTGCGCTCCAAGAATGTGCGTGAGGAACGGATCAACGTGCCCAGCGACTCCTATAACCGTTGGAAGTATCGTATGCACATCACCATCGAGGAGCTGTTGCAGGCCAATAAGTATAATAATAAGGTAAAGACCATGATCCAACGCTCCAAGCGATGACGTATAATACCTATATTTTCGACCTCGACGGGACGCTGCTCGATACCTTGGGCGATCTGGCAGCCTCCGTGAACTATGCCCTCCGCAGCTGTGACATGCCGGAACACTCCATCGAGGATATACGTCGTTTCGTGGGTAATGGGGTTCGTCTGCTGATGGAGCGTGCGGTGCCCGATGGGGCTGCCAATCCCCGTTTCGATGAGGCTTTCGCTAGCTTCCGCCAGCATTATATGGCTCATTCCCTCGATACCACCAAGCCCTATGACGGGATTCTGGAGATGCTGACTGCCCTCAAGGCCAAAGGCTGCCGCATGGCGGTGGTCAGCAATAAGTTCTATGCTGCCACCCAGGAACTCTGTCGTCATTTCTTTGCCGACACCATCGATGTAGCCATCGGTGAGCACGAGGCCGAGGGTATCCGTAAGAAACCCGCACCCGATACCGTCTTCGAGGCCCTTCGCCAGCTTGGGGTGGGTAAGGAGGCTGCCGTCTATGTGGGGGATAGCGATGTGGATATCCAGACGGCCAGGAATAGCGGTCTGCCTTGTATCAGTGTGCTCTGGGGCTTCCGCGATCGCGACTTCCTACAAAAAAATGGAGCAGAGACCTTCATCTCCGCTCCATCAGAACTCTTATCTCTTTAATTAAAGACTCTGCAGCCTGGCAATATACTTGCCGAGGATGTCAAACTCCAGATTCACCACTGTTCCCACTTTGATATCACAGAAATTCGTGTGCTCAAAGGTGTAGGGGATAATCGCCACCTGGAAAGTGTTGGAGGTGGGGTTGCAGACGGTGAGAGAGACACCGTTCACCGTCACGCTGCCTTTATCCACGGTGAAATAACCCTTCTTCGCCATCTCCCTGTTCTCCGGATATTCAAACGTGAAATAGGTGCTGCCGTCGGCATCTGCCATCGCGATACAGGTGGCTGTCTCATCTACATGCCCCTGTACGATATGACCGTCCAGACGACCGTTCATCAGCATCGAACGCTCCACGTTCACCTTGTCGCCCACCTTCAGCAAGCCGAGGTTCGTACGGTCGAGCGTCTCCTTCATCGCCGTTACAGTATAAGTTCCATCTTTGATAGCTATCACGGTGAGACACACGCCGTTATGAGCTACGCTCTGGTCGATGCTCAGCTCGTCAACGAACGAACACTTCAGGGTGAAATCAATATTCTCGCGGTCTTTTTTAATCGCTACAACGGTAGCAAACTCCTCTATAATACCAGAAAACATCTCCTAGAATTTAATGTTTAATCTTTAATGTTAAATGTAAAAACCGGGTTCGTGCCGATGATTTGGTGAAAACTCCTGTTTCACACGATATGAGTGCTCCCTGCTGTTGTAATCCACCGGCATTACTGCTCTCCCTCTGAGGGATGGACTGTGGCCCGCCATTGGCAAGGGAAACGGTCTCAATGAATTAATTTAATGTAGAGTATCCCGATCTATGCGGCACGACCCGTATGTGGGTGCAAAGATAAGAAAAAAATCGCAATTATCATAGCAAAAAACATTATTTTCCGTTAAAACAGCCAAGAATTCCGCGGAAAATCTCTATCTTTGCGGAAAAAACAAGGAAATATATGGAAAAGACTGTTTGTATCTTAGCCGGAGCCCGTCCCAACTTTGTCAAAGTGTCGCCGTTGGTGCGTGCCGTGTCGAAGAATCCCGAAGCCCGTTGTCTGCTCGTCTATGCCGGTTGTGAGGATGATCCCACCCTCGAACCCTCGCTTTTCGACGATCTCCAGATGCCCCGTCCGCAGTACTATCTCGGTGTCAGCTCCACCAGTCTGAACGAGATCACCAGTCAGGTCATGGCTGCCTTCGACCGCTTCCTCGATGCCCATCCCGTCGATGTGGTGATCGTCGTCGATGACCTCGCCTCTACGATGGCGGCTGCGATTGTCACCAAGAAACGTGGCATCCGTCTGGCTCACCTCGTGGCAGGCACCCGTTCCTTCAATATCAACATGCCGAAGGAGATCAACCGCCTCGTCATCGATGCCCTCAGCGACTACCTCTTTACGGCTGGTGTCCGCAGCACGGGCATCGCCACCCGCGAACAGTCCGAGAACTCCCAGACCTATATGGTGGGTAATATTCTCATGGATACCCTCCGCTTCAACTACAACCGTTTCTGTCGTCCGGCTGCCTTGCCCGAACTTCAGGAAGGGTCGTATATCGTGTTCACCCTCAACCGTAAGGCGCTGATGGCTGATACGGAGAATCTCGCCCTGATGCTGAAGGCCATGACCGAGGCCGCTGGCGATACACCGATCATCGCCCCGCTACGCGGACTGGCGCGCGAAACCGTTCAGAAGCTGGGTGCTGGGGTTCAGATCATCGAGCCGCTGAGCTACCTCGAGTTCGGCTGGCTCACGGCCCATGCCAAGGGCGTCATCACCGACTCGGGCAATGTCTCTGAGGAAGCCACCTTCAACAGCGTGCCCTGTATCACGCTCAACAACTACACCGAGCATCAGGAGACCGTCAGTGTGGGCTCTAATGTGCTCGTAGGCGAGGATGCCGGAAAACTACGTGAGGCGGTCGGTCAGATGGTCCGTGGGGAATGGAAAAAATGCGCCCTGCCTGACCGTTGGGACGGTCGCACGGCAGAGCGCATCGTTCAGATTCTGTTAAATTAATAGTTCTCAGCCTTCACCTGGAAGTAAGCCTGCGGATGGTCACATACGGGGCATATTTTCGGTGCCTTCTTACCGATCAAGATATGACCGCAGTTGGCACACTGCCAGATCGCGTCGCCATCCTTCGAGAACACCCGTTCCTTCTTGATGTTGTCGAGCAGCTTACGATAGCGGGCCTCGTGCTCAGCCTCGATCTTAGCAACCCCCTCAAACTTCCTGGCTATCTCGTCGAAGCCCTCCTCGCGGGCCTCCTTGGCCATGCGGGCATACATGTCCGTCCACTCGAAATTCTCACCGGCAGCGGCAGCCTCTAAGTTCTCCGGGGTGCTCTTGATGCTACCGCCCTCCAGCAGTTTGAACCACATCTTAGCGTGCTCCTTCTCGTTGTTGGCGGTCTCCTCAAAGATCGCTGCTATCTGCACGTAGCCGTCCTTCTTGGCCTTCGAAGCCCAATAGCTGTACTTGTTGCGTGCCTGACTCTCACCTGCAAAAGCCTCTTGCAGGTTCTTCTCTGTCTTTGTTCCTTTCAGTTCTTTCATAATCGTATTTGTTTCTAGTTTAAAAATGATGATGCCGCAAAGATACGAATTATTTTTCAGATTCCAACATTTCCCCCTCACTTTTTCTTTTTCTTTATAATATTCTTACAAAAATTTCTTTCCTTAATCAGTTTGTGTTTCAAATTTTGAAACTTGTGTTTCCAATTTGGAAACATGTGTTCTTAATTTGGAAACTAAAAAGTTTGGCCTGCAAAATAGAAATCTTTGTTCTATCTGGTGATTTCGCCGCGGAGGCTTTGGGTCATGAGGCGGCGGATGGTGTCGGGATCGTCGGGGTAGTGGCTCTGGAGGAACATCAGTTTGGTGACGGCACTCTCCACGGTCTGGTCGTAGCCGCTGATGACGCCTGCCTCCTGCAGATGGTAGCCCGTGTCGTAACGGCTCATCTCGACGGCACCCTGCATGCACTGGCTGATGTTGACGATCACCTTGCCGTTACGCGTACCTTCTTTTAAGGCTTTGAGCAGCCAGGGGCTCTGCGGGGCGTTGCCCGAGCCGAAGGTGCGCATGACGATCGCCTTGAGGTTGGGCGTGTGGATGATATGACGGATGAGGTCTTCGCGGATGCCAGGGAAGAGGGAGAAGATGATGACATTGTTGTCGAGACGGAAATGGGGCGTCATTGGCTTGGTCCAGTCGGGCGTCAGGATGCGGTCCTGGTGATAGGTGATATTGACACCGGCATCGACGAGGTGGGGGTAGTTGAACGACTCGAAGGCATTGAACTCCTCGGCGCTCTGCTTCGTGGTGCGGTTGCCGCGCAGCAGATGACCTCCGAAGTAGATGCCGACCTCGGGCACGAGGGCATGACCCTCGGCATCCTTGGCAGCGGCGATCTCGACGGCGGTGATGAGGTTTTCCTTGCCGTCGGTGCGCAGCTGACCAATGGGCAGCTGGGAGCCCGTGAAGATGACGGGCTTCGTGAGGTTCTCAAGCATATAGGAGAGGGCAGAGGCGGTATAGGCCATCGTGTCGGTGCCGTGGAGCACCACGAAGCCGTCGTAGTCGTCGTAGCGGTCGGCGATACAGTGCGAGATGTCGGTCCATCGGGCGGGCGTCATGTCGCTGGAGTCGATGGCTGGCGTGAACTGATAGGTCTCGATCTCGGTGTCGAACTGTTCGAGTTCGGGCACATGGACGAGCAGATGCTCGAAGTCGAAGGGTTCGAGGGCACCCGTCTGCGGGTTGCGGTTCATGCCGATCGTGCCGCCTGTATAGATGAGAAGTACCTTGCTTGACATGAAAAATAAAACGTTTACGTGAATATTTTCTGCAAAGATAGTATATTTATCGGAAAAAAAGCCGTATCTTTGCGGAAAAATAAATCAAAACTCTAAAACAAATAATAGTTATGAAGCAATTCAATGATGATAACTTCGTTCTGGAGACCAAGACGGCTCAGGACTTGTATCACAACCATGCGGCTAAGATGCCCATCATCGATTATCACTGTCATCTGATCCCCGAAATGGTGGCCAACGACCATCGTTTCAAGAGCATCACTGAGCTGTGGCTCGGCGGTGACCACTATAAGTGGCGCGCCATGCGTACGAACGGTGTGGAGGAGAAGTACTGCACCGGCAAGGACACCAGCGACTGGGAGAAGTTTGAGAAGTGGGCTGAGACCGTGCCTTACACTTTCCGTAACCCATTGTACCACTGGACACACCTGGAGCTGAAGACCGCCTTCGGCATCACGAAGCAGCTGAGCCCCAAGACCGCCCGTGAGATCTTCGACGAGTGTAACGAGAAGCTGCAGCAGCCCGAGTTCTCTGCCCGTGGCTTGATGCGCCACTACAATGTGGAGTGCGTCTGCACGACGGATGATCCCGTGGATGACCTGCACAACCATATCGAGTATGCCAAGCATAAGGCCGCTAACGATCCGAAGATGCTGCCCGCCTGGCGTCCTGACAAGGCGATGAACATCGAGAAGCCAGAGTTCCCGAAGTATGTGGAGCAGCTGGGCGAGGTGAGCGGCGTGAATATCACGAAGTTTGCCGACATGATCGACGCCCTGCAGAAGCGTCACGATTTCTTCGCCGCACAGGGCTCGAAACTCTCTGATCACGGTATCGAGGAGTTCTATGACGAGGAATACACCGACTCACAGATCGAGACCATCTTCGAGAAGGCCATGAGAGGTCAGCAGCTGTCGCAGCTGGAGATCCGTCAGTTTAAGAACTGCTTCCTGACCGTGATGGCGGAGATGGATGCCGATGCCGGCTGGACTCAGCAGTTCCACTATGGTGCCATCCGCGACAATAACACCGCGATGTATAACCAGCTGGGTGCTGACACTGGCTTCGACTCCATCGGTGAGTTCAACACCGCCAAGGCGATGTCGGCCTTCCTGAACAAGTTGAATATGAAGGGTAAGCTCACGCGTACCATATTATATACATTGAACCCCTGCGCCAACGAGGTGATTGCCACGATGCTGGGTAACTTCCAGGGTGGAGAGCCCGGAAAGATCCAGTTTGGCTCCGGCTGGTGGTTCAATGATCAGATGGATGGTATGATCCGTCAGATGAACGCCCTCTCTGTATTGGGACTGCTGAGCCGATTCGTGGGTATGCTCACCGATTCGCGCTCGTTCCTCTCTTATCCGCGCCACGAGTATTTCCGTCGTATCCTCTGCAACCTGCTGGGTAATGATGTGGAGAAGGGCCTGCTGCCCAACGATGAGGAGATCCTCGGTCGTATGGTGGAGGACATCTCGTACAACAATGCACGCAGATACTTTGACTTCTACTAAGATATATCAAAACAATGTTCCCCGCCCCCCAGTCGGGGGGCGGGGTTTTCTAACTAACAGTATGAGATACAACGCAGGATATAACCGTGAGGGCGACTACGACCACTATACCGTAGAGGAGCCCATGCCACTGCTGGAATGGCTGTTGGCCAACGTGCAGCAGAGTCGTACGAAGATCAAGGCGACGCTGCAGGGGAGAGGTATCAAGGTGAACGGCAAGACCGTGAGTCAGTTTGACTTCCCCTTGGAGCGGGGCATGAAGATTGCCGTGAGCAAGACCAAGCGCAACCAGCAGGGTTTCAAGAGCCGTTATGTGAAGATCGTGTATGAGGACAAGTGGCTCATCGTGGTGGAGAAGGCCGTGGGCATCCTCTCGATGGCGGCAGGTCACTCCAGTCTGAACGTGAAGACGGTGCTCGACGACTATTTCAAGAAGTCGCGTCAGAAGTGTACCGCCCACGTGGTGCATCGTCTGGACCGTGACACCAGCGGACTGATGGTGTATGCCAAGGATATGGAGACGGAGCAGATTCTGGAGCACAACTGGCACGACATCGTGTATGACCGCCGCTATGTGGCCGTCTGTTCCGGAGAGATGGAGAACGATGAGGGGACGGTGGCCAACTGGCTGAAGGATAACAAGGCTTACGTGACCTATTCATCGCCGGTGGATAATGGCGGTAAGTATGCCGTGACCCACTACCACGTGATGGCCCGCACCACGGAGCATACACTGGTGGAGTTTAAGCTGGAGACGGGGCGTAAGAACCAGATCCGTGTCCACTCGGCAGATATGGGGCATCCTGTGTGTGGTGATCCGAAATACGGCAATGGCGACGATCCGCTGCATCGGCTTTGTCTGCATGCCTGGCTCCTGTGTTTCCATCATCCGGTGACGGGTGAGCCGATGGAATTTGAGACACCTGTACCTACGGAATTCAGAAAAATGTTCAAATAATGGGAAATATCGGTTATTATATTTTCGCGCTGGTGGCACTGATGGTGGCCTTCCTCGTTGTGAAGAAGGTGGCCTCGTGTATGATCAAGTCGGTGGTGCTGTTGGCGCTGATCGTGGCATTGGCTGTGATCTACTACCTGCATTTCATGTAGTAGCAGCCGTCTCTTCCTCAAACAGACGGTCGAAGGCCTCACGCAGTTTGGCAGGGGTATCGATGATGTCGCGGAGCTCATTGAGCCTCTTGGCATTGGGCGAGTTGGGAATCCACAGACGGAGATAGCCGTCCTTGGAGTACTTGCTGTGCATGTGCTCCAGGAAACGCTTCCAGTGGCCTTCCTTATCAAACTGCGGGTAGTTGCTGAGTCCGAACTGGATGGTGCGGCGGAACACTGTCTCGCTGTCGATGTCGCGGTCGGCTTCTGCCACAATCTTGCCGTAGATGCTACGGGGGGCACGACTGGCAGAGGCACGGTGATCCTCTACGGCCTCTTTCATGATCTTGATCTGCTCGGGCGAGAACCACTTCTTCAGACGGGCATCAGCCACCAGGATCTTTCCCCCCCGGATATGGTGGTCGGCACGGTGGCCGCTCATGCCTAAGTCGTGATAGGCGGCAATGGTATAGACCATGTTGATGTCGGCTCCCGTGATGCGGGACAGTTCCAGCGAACTGCGGATGACACGGGTGACATGTTCCATGTTGTGGGCACGGTCGAAGGCGGCATAACGAGGGAGGATCTGAGTCTCGATGAACTCTACCAAAATATTTTTGCAAAATTACGAAATTCTGCTTACTTTTGCAAGAAATTAGCGGAAAATAGTGATGGAAGAGACGAATATCAAGACAAATTCGATGAAGGCCTGGTTGCTGGCAGCCCGTCCGAAGACGCTCTCCGGGGCTGCGGTGCCGGTGATGATCGGACTGGCACTGGCCTATAGTGATTCGAAGTTTTATGTGGATGATGCGTTCAACTGGATCGCAGCCGCCTTGTGTATGCTTTTCTCCTTTGCGATGCAGATCGATGCGAACTTCATCAATGACTTCTATGACTTCGTGAACGGCACCGACGATGCCGAGACGCGCTTGGGGCCTCGCAGGGCCTGTGCCCAGGGGTGGGTGACACTGGATGCCATGAAGAAAGCCATTGCCCTGACCACCTGTCTGGCCTGTGTCATCGGTCTGCCCTTGGCCTTATATGGCGGTCTGGAGATGATTGCCGTGGGAGCGCTCTGCGTGGTGTTCGCCTTCCTCTATACCACCTTCTTCTCATATCAGGGCTTGGGTGACGTGCTGGTATTGGTGTTTTTCGGACTCATCCCCGTGAGTTGCACGTATTATATCCAGCTGCATACCATGACGTGGGAGGTGTTCCTGGCTTCGATGGCCTGTGGCCTGGTGATCGATGCCCTGCTGATTGTGAATAATTTCCGCGATCGGGACAACGACCGGTTGGCAGGTAAGAACACCATCATCGTGAAGTTAGGGGCAGAAGCCGGACTGCAACTCTATCTGGGCGTGGGTATCGGTGCCATCATCCTCGGGGGAACGTTCTGGCAGCACGGTCATCCGCTGGCCTCACTGTTGCCCCTCATCTATCTGCTGCTGCATATCTTCACCTACCTGAAGATAAAGCATATCTACCAAGGAAAAGCGCTGAATCTCTGCTTGGGAGAAACAGCGCGTAATATCTTTATCTATGGGCTCTGCGTGAGCTTGGGATTACTGCTTTTATAACTGTTTAGTTGAAGAACGGCCAGGAGATACCGAGACGGAGCACACGGCTGTTGGTGGGGTAGTGGGGTGCGAGGAACCGCATGCCATTGCCTGAGCCGCTGTTCACATTACTCATCATCACGTAGAACCTTACCCGCTTCAGCATGAAGTTCACATAGGCATCAATGAAGGGATAGTTGCCCAACTCCACACGGCTGGCTTCATTCTGCTGCACGGCAAACTGGTTGATGGCCGGACAGTAGTCGGGGGCATAGTATTTCGTGAAGATGAAGGCATCGGCACCCAACTCCACATTCAGCACCTTGGCAATACGGAACTTCAGGTAGAGGTTGGTGAAGTAGTTCAATGAAGGCAACGGCAGGGCCTCCTTGTTGCTACTGTTCTGATAGGTGAGCACATTCTCCCAGTTCAGGATACCCAGACGGAAGTTCTGATTCAGCTGGGCTGTGAAGACATTGATGTTGCCAGATGCCTGATAAACGCCTGCCGTCAGGTTCGTGCGACTATCAGTGGTGGCATCATAGCTCATGCCATAGTAGGTGTAGTTCTGGATCTCATCGATCGCGATGCGCAGCATGGTGTTGGTCTTCTCATAACTGAAGCGACCCTCGATGTGCGTACGTGTCTCCTTCGACAGGTCGTCATTGTCCCACCAGATGTGTTTCGAGTGGTAATGGCGCTGCAGGAACACGGGTTCGATGCGCTGGAAGAAGGCATTGGCAGCCAATCGCACCGTATCGCCGAAGAGCTTGAAGTTGACATCGGTATTGAAGTCGAGCTTCAGCTGACCTGCCAGGGGACCGGCTATCCACGTCTCTGCACGGAGGTTGAAGTGGAAGGTCTTGCCCTGGGTCTTACTGAGCAGTCCACCGAAGCTGATGTTGGTCTCCGTCCATTTGTTGCGGAAGAGGAGACCTTCGTCCGAATAGTCGGGCATCTGGTAGTTGTTGTAGTCGAAGGTGATGAAGCCCTTCAGACCGGCCTTCATGTATTTGTTGAAGCCTTCCAGCAGACTTACGCCCAAGGTGTTGAGCAACTGCATGTGCTTCGTCTCGTCGTAGATGGAGTCGTTGCCGTATTGCAGACCTTTGACATAATACTGGTTCAGATAGTAGTTGGCCGGTGTCGCATAAGCCTGATAGATGTGTCTGTAGTTGTTCCACTCAAAGGTGTGGAAGAAACTGGTGACAGGCACAAACTCACGCTTCATCGTGGCATCGATGGAGTCCTGGATGGCCTGGGCACGGTTCAGACTGTCGATCTTGGCCTGATCCTCAACACTGATGCGGTTGTCGGCTACGACGATGGAGTCGCGCTTGGGTTCTGCTCCCATGATACGGGCTCCCTCCGGACGACCTTTATATTGGTGTTCCTTCTCTTTTTTCTTAGAGGAGCGTTCTTCTTCCTCACCGTCTTTCTTCTTGGCCTCCCGTCGCTCCTTGTCCTTCTTGGCTTCCTCAGCAAAGGCACGGGCCTTCAACTCTGCCTCGGTCATCTTCACCTTCCGATAAAAACCGATGTTATAGCGGTGGGTGAGGTAGATATGCTGATGATCGTTGCGGTTCCAGTTCTGTTTCAGGATGGTGGGAATCTCGTCCTCATCCAGTTGGTCTTGGAACGATTCGGGGTGGGTGATATAGTTGTCGTCGGTGATACCACCGTTCTCCGTGATCTTCTGGTGGGCTGCATTGAAAAAGAAATGCATATTATACTTGTCGCCAGTGTATGACGAGAAGAGGCTTCCGTTGAAGTGGGAGAGGCTCTGGTTACTGAAATAGCCACGTGCATAGGCATAGTCGAGATCGAAACCCACGTTCAGACGCTTACCGGCATTCACGGCAAACTTGGCATCGATATGGTCCTCACCATTGACCTTATCGCCACAGTTGTCGTAGAGGATACTGGTATAGGGCGACAGGGTGTTCATGAAGTGCCACGTCTCAGGGCGTTTCTCCACGAAGCTATAGGGCTGTGTGAAGATGAAGTTGTCGGTAGCGGCACGATTGATGAAGATACGGCTCAGACGGGAGGTGTAGTTGCTTCCCGTGGTATTGTATTCACCATAAACACCTGTATTGAACTGGTTGTTCATAAAGAGGTGGGGCAATGTGTCGGGCTGTGCAGGGATCATATCTCCGAACTTGCGGTCGATGGTCCATACATAGAGACCCTTGGGAATCTCCCTGTTACGGGTTGTATCGTTGTTGTGCTTGTTGAAGTTCTGGTTCTCCCGTCGTTGGGTGACATTGCCCATCTCGTCTATCTGGTTATAGACATCCTGAGCCCTGGCACCTGAAAGCGACAGCAGTAACAGCAAAAGTAGTGTAAGTCTTGTCTTCATTTAATCATTCTCATTGATGATTCTGCAATCTTGAAGCACATGGCAATCAAGATGATATAGAGTCCGAGATAATGCCGCTCTTCATTCTTCGAGAGATAAAGAATCACTCCCACCACAGCACCGATCATGAAGATGATGTTCAGAATGTTGCGGATCTTGTCCTTGTTCATTACTTGTCGTTGAGTAACGTATTAAACTTATTGAAGATGAAGTCCTTGCGGTCGATGGTCTTTCTGCGGAACTTGGCAGAAAGGGGATAGAGCTTCGTATGGTCTTTGTTGACGGCATTCTCGTCGGTAATCCATTCCTCGGCGGTATAGTGCTTCGGATCACGATCCAAATCATAGTCATAAGTGATGCGGCTCATGATAACCTCAACCTTTTCATTGGAGCACTTCGCCTCAATCGTAAAATTGAATTTGGTGCGGTCGAAGGAGAGGGAAGCACTCTTGAAGACCAGCCACTCGTGGAAGACAGCTCCTAAATCGTGTTTCTTGGAATCGTTGACTACGATGGCACTTCCTGCAATCTGATTAGGCTCCTTAACCATCTTCTCTAATTGTGCCAACAGAATGTCGAAGATCTGCTGTGCAGACTTCCCTGGAGCTGAGATGGTAGTGGTCCAGCAAACCTTACCGTCAACAACGGGTACAGCATCCGGTAACAGATATTTTGCATCGGGATTAGCTGCTTCTACATGTTCCTGCTCTATTCTTTCCCAAGTGTTGTCCTGGGCTGTTGCCAGCATAGGCAATGCCATCAATATGGCGAAAAAATACTTTCTCATAATGACTATTGTTTGATTATGTGTGCAAAAATACGAATAAAATCTGATAACCCTGCAAGGATTAACATACTTTTTCACTTCAACTCCAGTTCTTTCTGTAGTCTGATGATCTCGTCACGATACTGGGCGGCCTGCAGGAAGTCGAGATTCTTGGCTGCCTCCTTCATCAATCGGGTGGTCTCTGCAATACTCTTCTCAAGCTGCGGACGGGTCATACGTTCCACAATCGGATCGGCTGCCATCTGGGCGTTGGGCACCTGCATGGCACGACGCAGTTCCCTGACATCGGCACGCTCTTCCTTCTGGAGGGCGCCGGCGCTGATGTTCTTCACAATCTGCTTAGGTGTGATGCCGTGGGTCTCGTTATATCGGATCTGTTTCTCCCTTCTTCGTCGGGTCTCGTCGATAGTCAGCTGCATGGAGGCGGTAATGGTATCAGCATACATGATGACCTTACCGTTCACATTACGGGCTGCACGTCCTGCCGTCTGCGTCAGACTGCGGTGATTGCGCAGGAAACCCTCTTTGTCGGCATCGAGAATCGCCACTAAGGATACTTCTGGTAAGTCAAGTCCTTCACGCAGAAGGTTCACACCCACCAACACATCATAGACACCCTGTCGCAAATCGTTGAGGATCTGTACACGCTCCAGTGTCTTTACCTCACTGTGGATATAGTTGGTTTGAACCCCATGGTCTAAAAGGTAGGCGGTAAGCTCTTCTGCCATACGTTTCGTGAGAGTGGTTACCAGCACACGTTCATTGCGATGACTGCGGGTCTGGATCTCATCCATCAGGTCATCAATCTGGTTCTGACTGGGACGTACCTCAATATCAGGATCTAATAGTCCCGTAGGACGGATCACCTGTTCCACTACCACACCCTCGGCCTCTGCCAGTTCGAAGTCGGCTGGGGTGGCACTGACATAGATCACCTGGTTCACCATCTCCTGGAATTCCTCGAATCTCAAAGGACGGTTGTCGAAGGCTGCAGGCAGACGGAAGCCGTATTCCACCAGGTTACGCTTACGACTGCGGTCACCGCCATACATCGCACTCAGCTGGGGCACAGACACGTGGCTCTCGTCGATGAAGAGGATAAAGTCATCGGGGAAGAAGTCGAGGAGACAATAGGGGCGTTCACCCGCCTTTCGTCCGTCGAAATAGCGGCTGTAGTTCTCGATACCTGAGCAGTGGCCCAGTTCCTTGATCATCTCCATATCATATTCCACACGCTCCTTGATGCGCTGGGCTTTGATGGGGTCGCCAGCCTCCTGGAAGAAAGCAATCTGCTGTACGAGATCGTCCTGTATCTGATGGATAGCGATGTTCGTCTGTTCTTGAGAGGTCATGAAGAGGTTGGCTGGATAGAGCTTGTATTCTTCAAAACGTGCCAGTCGGTCGAAAGTTACGGCATCCACTTCCTCGAGGGCATCGATCTCATCGTCCCAGAAAGTGACACGCAGCACCACCTCACTATAGGCCATCGCGATATCCACCGTATCACCTTTCACACGGAAGTTGCCACGTTGCAGATCAAGGTCATTGCGGACATAGAGAGACTGGACTAATTTCCTTAACAAAGCGTTACGATCCAGCTTCTGACCTACGTGTAGTTCGATGACATTTTCCTGCAGGGCTACAGGACTTCCCATACCATAAATACATGAAACTGATGCTACAACGACTACATCTTTTCTTCCTGAGAGTAAGTTAGATACGGCTGATAATCTCAGACGGTCAATCTCGTCATTGATAGAGAGATCTTTCTCGATGTAGGTATCCGTTGTGGGCAGATAGGCTTCTGGCTGGTAGTAGTCGTAATAGCTGACATAATACTCAACCGCATTCTGAGGGAAAAACTCCTTCATCTCCACATACAGCTGGTGCGCTAATGTCTTGTTGTGACTCAGAATCAGGGTTGGACGGTTGCAGTTGGCGATGACATTTGCCATCGTAAACGTCTTACCTGAACCAGTGACACCTAACAGTACTTGTGCCTTGTCACCGCGCTCAATACCGTCTGTCAGTTCTCTGATTGCCTCGGGCTGATCACCTGTCGGCTTATAGTCTGATGTAAGAATGAAATTTCCCATAACAAGTTGCAAAGATAGTAAAATTGCCGTAGAATATGCCTTTTATTATTAATTTTTTGAAAAAAAGTGTGTCTTACGCGTTGTACGTACCAAAAAATATGTAACTTTGCACCCCGATATGAAGAAATGTATCCTCATCCTCTCATGTATGGCACTCCTGCTTACTGGCTGTAAGTCGGAGTTTAATGCCGTTTATAAGTACGGCGACAACGAAGCCAAATACGAATTTGCCAAGGAATGCTTTGCGAATGGAAAGTTCCAGCATGCTATCACGCTGTTGGAAGAACTGGTAACCATTAAGAAAGGTTCCGACGAGGCACAGGAGTGTTTGTATATGTTGGCTATGGCGCAGTATAACAACCAGGATTATGAGGCTGCCTCAGAGACATTCAAGAAATACGGTTCCAGCTATCCGCGTGGAAACTTTGCTGAGCAAGCTGCCTTCTATGTTGGTGAGGCGTACTATGAAAGTTCTCCGGAACCACGTCTGGATCAATCGCCTACGAATGGTGCCATTACGGCCTATCAGCAGTTCATGGATCTTTATCCTGATTCCAAACTGCGTGCCCGTGCTCAGGACCGTCTGTATGAGCTTTACGACAAGCTGATCCGTAAGGAGTATCTGGCTGCGGAGCTCTATTACAATTTAGGTGGATATTTCGGAAACATCAACTCTAACGATGAGAGTAACTATACCGCCAGTATCGTCACGGCTCAGAATGCCTTGAAGAGCTATCCTTACTGCAATCTGCGTGAGGAGTTCATGCTGCTCATCATGAAGAGTAAGTTCCAGTTGGCAGAGAACAGTACTCATGTGAAACGTGTGGAGCGTTATCGTGATGCCGAGGATGAGTGTTATGGATTCATCAACGAGTTCCCGGAGTCGAAGAACGTGGCTCTAGCTGAGAAGTACATTGCCAAGTGTAAGAAAGTGATTAAAGATTAAGATATAAGTTCAAAATAAAAGTATGGATTATAAGAAATCAAAAGCACCGGTTAATACCGTAACCCGTAACATCATGGATCTTTGCGATGACACGGGCAATATCTACGAGAGTGTTGCCATTATCGCAAAGCGCGCTAATCAGATCAGTGTTCAGATCAAGGAAGACCTGAGTAAGAAGTTGGCAGAGTTTGCCTCTTATAACGATAGTCTCGAGGAGGTGTTCGAGAACCGTGAGCAGATTGAGATCTCTCGCTATTATGAGAAGTTGCCGAAGCCCACATTGCTCGCTACACAGGAGTTTGTCGAGGACAAGGTCTATTGGCGTGACCCCACCCGTGACATCTCTTCTGAAGAGAATTAATAGTTTAGTGTCATGATTCAACGCAAACAGACACTTTTCCTCTTGGCGGCCATCGTGATGACCGTCATTTGTCTTTGTATGCAGATCGGTTCCTTCAAGGCAGCAGGTCTTGAGGTGGCACGTGTGTACAACCTGTGGTTCACCGATCCGTTGGGCAAGCATCATTTCGACACATGGCCACTGTTTGCCGTGCTGTTGCCAACAACGGTGATTGCCACCTATACCATCTTCCTCTATCGCAATCGTAAGATACAGGCTCTCTTCTGCCTGTTCAATGCCTTGCTGATTGTAGGATGGTATGTTTGTTACTTCGTCGTCAGTCAGACGGTAGGCGACAAGACCTGGGGCACAGTTGATTTCCGACCCACATGGCCTGCTGTGTTCCCTGCTATCGCGTTCATATTATATTTAATGGCGCGTCGCGCTATTAATGCTGATGAGAAGTTAGTACGATCAATGGATCGCATCCGATAAAAAATAAAGCCTCGCTGGTTAGCGGGGCTTTACTTTTGGATACTATTTCTATTTAGCCTTTCAGTGCGGCGATAGATTCTTTCAGGGCTGCAATCTTCTCCTCAGAGTCACTCTGCTTCTTGCGTTCCAGGGCTACAACAGCCTCAGGGGCATTGGCTACGAAGCGTTCGTTAGAGAGTTTCTTCTTCACACCAGCCAGGAAACCTTCGAGGTGTTGCAGCTGAGCTTCCATCTTGGCAATCTCTGCCTCGACGTCAATCATGTTGCCTAAGGGCACTGCAAACTCGTCTGTTCCTACCATGAAAGCAGAAGCCGTTGCATCCTTCTCTGCTACCACGTTGATGGCGCTGAGGTTAGCCATCTTGGCGATGACATTGTTGAATGCCTCGAAATGGTTGCTGCTGATAACCTGCAGCTCGAGCTGCTCCTTGGGGGCGATGTTCTTTGAAGAACGGACCATACGTACACCTGACACAATCTGCTTCACACTCTCAATCTGGGCGGCGAGCTGCTCGTCAGCCTCAGTAGGAGCGGCGAGTTTCAAGCTGTCACGCATGATGCTCTCGCCATCCTGACGGTCATAGAGGTGTTGCCACAGTTCCTCCGTGATGAACGGCATGAAGGGGTGCAGCATCTTCAGCAGGATCTCGAAGAACTCGAGAGTCTTGTCATAGGTAGTCTTGTCGATGGGCTGTGCCTCACCATTGATATAGGCGGGCTTCACCATCTCCAAGTACCAGCTTGAGAACTCATCCCAGAAGAGCTTATAGACAGCCATCAGGGCCTCGGAGATACGATACTTTGAGAAAAGGTCGTCAATCTCGGCATTGGTCTGCTTTAGCTTAGCCTCGAACCACTTGGTGGCAATCTTGCCAGCCTCTGACTGTTCGATGTCTGCCACTTTCCAACCCTTGACGAGACGGAAGGCATTCCAGATCTTATTGTTGAAGTTGCGGCCTTGTTCGCAGAGTGCCTCGTCGAAGAGGATATCGTTACCAGCAGGTGCAGAGAGCATCATACCCATACGCACACCGTCGGCACCAAACTTCTCGATCAGTTCGATAGGATCAGGTGAGTTACCTAATGACTTCGACATCTTACGACCCAGCTTATCGCGAACGATACCTGTGAAGTAAACGCTTCTGAATGGCATGTCGCCAATATACTCATAACCGGCCATAATCATACGGGCAACCCAGAAGAAGATAATATCCGGCCCTGTAACGAGAACAGATGTGGGATAGTAATACTTGATCTCCTCGTTGCCAGGATTGTTGATGGCGTCGAAAAGGGAGATGGGCCAGAGCCATGAGGAGAACCAAGTGTCGAGGGCATCCTCTTCCTGGCGCAGGTCATCATCCGTAATCTTCGGATCTTTCTCCTGTGCCAGTTTCAGAGCCTTCTCACGGGTCTCAGCAACAACGAAGTCGCCTTCCTCATTGTAATAGTAGGCAGGAATGCGGTGACCCCACCACAACTGACGGGAGATACACCAGTCTTGGATGTTTTCGAGCCAGTTCTTATAGGTGTTGACATATTTCTGAGGATAGAACTTCAGCTCATCGTTCAGCACTGGGGGCAGGGCGATGTCGGCAAAGTGCTTCATCTTCAGGAACCACTGCAGTGAGAGACGGGGCTCGATGGCGGTATCGGGGTTACGCTCAGAATAGCCCACCTTATTGGTATAGTCCTCGATACGCTCCATCAATCCTGCTTCCTGCAGATCCTTGGCAATCTGCTTGCGGCAGTCCATACGGTCCATACCTACGTAGATAGGACTCTGTTCTGAGATGGTTCCGTCGGCATTGAAGATGTCTATGGTCTCAAGGTTATGAGTCTTACCCAACATATAGTCGTTGGTATCGTGAGCCGGTGTCACCTTCAGACATCCTGTACCGAACTCGATATCCACGTAGCGGTCCTCGATGACGGGAATCACACGGTTCACGAGAGGAACAATCACCTTGCGGCCCTTTAGCCATTGGTTCTTGGGATCCTTGGGGTTGATACACATAGCGGTATCACCCATGATGGTCTCAGGACGGGTGGTAGCCACCACTGCGTAGTAGCCTTTCTCATCCTTGTGGATGATGTTGCCCTCAGCCTTCAGTGCCTCCTCATTATCAAGAGTCTTCAGGTCTGCCACATAATATTTCAGATGGAACAGATGACTCTGCTCTTCCTTATAGATCACCTCCTCGGTAGAAAGTGCAGTGAGTGCTTTCGGATCCCAGTTCACCATACGGAGTCCGCGATAGATGAGACCCTTGTTATAGAGATCCACAAACACCTTGATCACACTCTCTGAGCGCTTCTCGTCCATCGTGAAGGCTGTACGGTCCCAGTCGCAGCTGGCACCCAGACGGCGCAATTGCTTCAGAATGATGCCACCATGCTCGTGTGTCCAGTCCCAGGCATGCTCCAGGAACTGCTCACGAGTCAGGTCGCGCTTCTTGATACCCTCACCGGCAAGTTTCTTCACCACCTTGGCCTCAGTAGCAATAGAGGCGTGATCAGTGCCAGGTACCCACAAGGCGTTCTTACCTTCCATTCGGGCACGACGCACCAGAATATCCTGAATCGTATTGTTCAGCATGTGGCCCATGTGTAACACACCTGTCACGTTGGGCGGCGGAATCACGATCGTATATGGCTCGCGTCCGTCGGGCTTACTTGAGAAAAGTTTGTGGTCCAGCCAATACTGATACCACTTTCCTTCGACCTCTTTTGGGTCATATTTACTAGCTAATTCCATATATATATGATGTTTATTCTCTAAAATCGGTGCAAAATTATAAAAAAATCCTTATTCTCAATTCTCAATTCTCAATTATTTTGTATCTTTGCCACATTAATTAATGATTTATGCACACAAAAGAGGAAAAAATGCAGGCTTTTGGTCGATTTCTCGATGTCTTGGATGCATTGAG
>CADCBZ010000038.1 GCA_902799765.1 uncultured Prevotellaceae bacterium | reverse complement strand
GTTACCTGCCTCTGTTCCCACCCAGCGCAGATCACCTCGGTCGCTTCCGTCATTCCAGATGAGACAATTGGGCTGCAACTGCCGAATCATCTTGTAGGTCTCGGGCCATTGATAATAAGTGGTCCGGTCGATCTTCCGTGTCTCGTTAGCACCGCCATACCAGCCGTCACCACCATTGGCACCATCAAACCAAACCTCGAAGATCTCGCCGTAATTAGTCAGCAACTCGCGCAGCTGGTTGCGGAAATACGCCACATAGGCAGGTTGCCCGTATGCCGGGTGATTCCGATCCCAAGGCGACAGATAGACAGCAAACTTCAGTCCTTCCTCACGACAGGCGTCAGCCAACTCTCGCACCACGTCGCCCTTGCCATTCTTCCAAGGCGAGTTCTTCACCGAGTACTCCGTATAGGCCGATGGCCACATACAGAACCCGCAGTGGTGCTTGGCTGTAAAGATGATGCCACGCATACCCGCCTGTTTGCACACCCGTACCCATTGTCGGCAGTCCAGACTGCTGGGGTTGAACGACTGCGGGTCTTCGTTACCATATCCCCATTCCTCATCGGTATAGGTGTTCAGTGAGTAATGGATAAAGGCATACATCTCCATATCCTGCCATCGCAACTGATTTTCCGTGGGCACAGGACCACAGGGCTCCACCTGCGCTTTCAACGATGTAGCAGTCAAGGTGGTCAGCAACAATATAAGTAATGGTTTCATACAAAGGTATTACATTGATTTCATATCGCCTGCAAAGGTACGAAACAAATAGTTGATTGTAGTTTAAAATATTATCCAAGAATAGGACAATATTATGATTGCGGTCTTTATATCGCAATTTTGTCCTATTCAAATAACCGTTAATCAGATTTTATTCGTAATTTTGTAGCCAGAACCATCATCATAAGGCATTGATACAGATACCGATTGAGTCCATGAATCTGATGATGCTGAACGTGGGCTATGCCACACATCATGCAGATTGGAACTGGCAGAAAGTGAGTTCCCCCTTTATTCGTATCTTCTATATCGAAGAGGGAGAGGCCATGCTTCATCTGCCAGAAAAAGATGTCAGGCTGAAACCTGAACACATGTATATCATTCCTGCCTATACCATCCATTCGTATGAGTGTCACGGTGTGTTCAAACTGTATTACATCCACATGTACGAGGGGTTCAAGAACGAATTGAACCTGCATGAAACCTACGAGCTGCCAACTGAGGTTCCGGCAGGAAAGGACATCAAACAACTGTTCGAGCATTTGTCATTGCATTATCCTGATGCCAGGCTACCTGGTGCAGACCCAAAAAGTTACGACACCTCCTCGCAGACCTCCGATTACGTGGCGCGTTACAGGAATATGGCATTATGGGAGAAGATGGAACTGAGAGGTGCCATGCTGATGATGATGTCGCAGTTTATCAAGGAGGCGAAGCCGCGCATCTGGACATCTGATGAGCGCATGAAACGCGTTCTCAGACACATCCATGAACATATCTCCGATGAGATTGACCTGGAGGAGCTGGCCAATGTGGCATCTATCACCAAGACCTATTTCATCCGCCTTTTCAAACAAGAGTTTGGACTGTCTCCCATTCAGTATATCAATAGGAAGAAGGTGGAACGGGCTCAACTGCTTCTCTTTACTACCGACAGTTCTGTGAAAGAGATAGCCTACAAGTTGGGCTTTAGTGACCACAGTTACTTCATCCGCCTTTTCCGCAAGGTAGCCGGCATCACCCCCCAGGAATATCGCAGACTCTTCTTGCAGCAATAATCACTCGTAGCGCATAGAGGTACAAAAAGTCCACAAAAACTCCACAAAAACTCCACAAAAACTACCCATTTTTTCGCTTCTGTTCCAACGGTCAGCGTTAATTTTATACAAATCCACTAAAATTTGAGGCAAAAAAGTATCATTGTATGAAGAAAAATGCCTATCTTTGCAACCTGTGAACTAAGCATTACTTTTTTAACTTAAAATGAATATGAATAATGTACCTGTAATTAAGGTGGGTATCGTCGCCGTAAGTCGCGACTGTTTCCCCGAGTCATTAGCAGTTAACCGCCGCAAGGCCGTTATCGCTGAGTATGAGAAGAAGTTTGGTAAGGAAGGCATCTACGAGTGTCCTATCACCATCGTTGAGAGTGAGATCCACGCTCAGCAGGCACTGGAGGATGTGAAGAAGGCCGGCTGTAACGCCCTCTGCGTTTATCTGGGCAACTTCGGTCCTGAGATCTCTGAGACCATGATCGCTGACTGGTTCCAGGGCCCAACGATGTTCTGCGCTGCTGCTGAGGAGACTCAGAAGGACCTGATCGACGGTCGTGGCGACGCTTACTGCGGTATGCTGAATGCCAGCCAGGCACTGAGCCTGCGCAAGACCCGTGCGTACATTCCTGAGGAGCCTGTTGGCGACGCTGGTCAGTGCGCAGAGATGATCCACGAGTTCCTGCCCATCGCCCGCGCTATCGTTGGTCTGCAGAACCTGAAGATCATCAGCTTCGGTCCCCGTCCGAACAACTTCCTGGCTTGTAACGCTCCTATCCGTGCCCTGTATGATCTCGATGTTGAGATTGAGGAGAACTCAGAGCTCGACCTGCTCGAGGCTTTCCAGAAGCACCAGGGCGATCCCCGCATCGACGGTGTGGTGAAGGATATGGTTGCAGAGCTCGGCACAGGTAATAAGATTCCTTCAGTGCTGCCTAAGCTCGCTCAGTATGAGCTGACACTGACAGACTGGATCGAGGCTCACAAGGGTTCTCGTCAGTTTGTGGCTATGGCCAACAAGTGCTGGCCTGCTTTCCAGACCATGTTCGGTTTCGTGCCTTGTTACGTGAACAGCCGTCTCACTGGTCGCGGCATCCCCGTAGCTTGTGAGGTTGATATCTATGGCGCTCTGTCAGAGTACATCGGCACCTGCATCAGCCAGGATGCTGTTACCCTGCTCGACATCAACAACACCGTTCCTCAGGATATGTTCGAGGAGAGCATCAAGGGCAAGAAGTTCGCTTGCGACAGCTATACCGAGAAGGAGATCTTCATGGGCTTCCACTGTGGTAACACCGCTTCTTCTAAGGTTTGCAACTGCCAGATGTGCTTCCAGCGCATTATGGCCCGCGCTCTGCCTGTAGAGGTGACCAACGGTACCCTTGAGGGTGACATCCAGCCAGGTCTGGCTACTGTTTATCGTCTGCAGTCAACAGCCGACACCAAGCTCCGCGCTTACATCGCACAGGGTGAGGTGATCCCAGTAGCTACCCGCTCATTCGGTTCTATCGGTATCTTCGGTATCAAGAACATGAGCCGCTTCTATCGTCACGTCCTCATCGAGAAGCACTACCCACACCACTGCGCTGTGATGTTCGGTCATCAGGGTAAGTACCTGTGGGAGGTTCTCAAGTACATGGGTATTCCCGTGGATGAGATCGACTACAACTTCCCGAAGGGTAACTTCTATCCCACAGAGAATCCTTTCGCATAATATGATTAATCCCAGCCAGGCGGCTGGGATTAATTATCAATGAAAAGCCCTCGCCATTGGCGGGGGCTATTTCTGTCGGGGGAGATCCTTACTTGAAGATCTTCTGGGCGAACATCGTCAGATAAATACGCCAGTTGCGCCAGATATGTCCTCCATCGGTCTCTACATACTCGTATTTGTAACCCTTGCTGTCCCAGTAGTTACGCAAGTCAACGGTGCTTTGGTAGAGGAAGTCGGTCTTACCCATTCCCATCCAATAAAGCTTGGGCTTGCTGCCAAAGAGCTTGGCAGACTGGGTAGCGAACTCGGGGTTGGCCTTGATCTGATCGGCAAACGAATCCTGATATCCGCCTTTAGCTAAGTGCAGACCGGCAGAGAACAGTCCGAAATAGTCGAACTTGTTAGGATAGAGCAGGCTGACGTGGAAGGTGTGACCACCACCCATGGACAAACCGCAGATGGCACGGTGGGCACGATCATTCAGCGTGCGGTAGTTGGCATCGACATAGTTTACGATGTCCATAAAGCTCTCAGGGATCGAGGCTGCAGCTGGTGCGGTAGGACCAGTACCACTATCGCGGAAGCCTGGGGTGTACATGCCAAACGACCACTCGCCGGGGGCTGCCTGACAGTTGGGGTTACCATTGGGCATCACCACAATCATCGGCTTGGCCTTACCAGTGGCAATCAGGTTGTCAAGGATCTGGGCAGCGCGTCCGAGTTCGCTCCAGGCGTTCTCATCGCCACCGGCACCATGCAACAGATAGAGCACGGGGTACTTACCGCCCTTGTCATAGCCGGCAGGGGTGTAGATGGTCATACGACGCTGCATTTTCAGCGTGGGACTGGGATACCAGACCTTAGAGAGATTGCCATGAGGCACCTCGTTCACGCGATACAGATCACCCTTGTCGCCTTTCTTGTCGCTGACGATGAAGATGTTTGAGAACGATACGATGTCACGGTTTACGTAGATGTTGGCAGGATCCTTCACACCTGTCATACCGTCGATGTTGAAGGTATAGCTGTACAGCTCAGGAGCGAGCTTATCGGTGGTATAGCTCCATACACCGTTCTTACCCTCCTTCAGCTCAGCCACGCCTGGAGCATCATATTTGCCATAACCAGGAATCTCGATGGGCTGAGTAGGCAGGAAGTCGCCAGTCACCTCCACCTTCACAGCCTTGGGGGCATAGAGGTTAAAGGTTACAGTTCCGTCGTTGTTGACAACAGGTGATTGAACACTGGCACTATTGAAGAGTTTCTCCTGTGCCTGAGCACCTACGCAGCACATCGCTGCGAGGGCAAGCGTTAGAATTGTTTTTCTCATACGATTGTTATTATTTGAAAAGACGTTGTGCTAATTGATAAAGGTTGTTGCGCCAGGTGTACCACGTGTGACCACCAGGAGCGGTATAGAACTCATACTTGATACCTGCGGCATCGAAGAGCTTCAGGGTGGCGAGACCATTCTGATAGGCGATATCCTCAGGGTCGCCCTGGGTGAACACGAGCTGACGCACGTTCTGCTTGATACCATCAGCGGCTTTGTTCACGCGCTGACGATAACCTTCGAACTGCTCTGCCTGGGCAGGGAACCAGCCTGAACTGAGCACCCAGAAGTAGTCGAACTTATCGTAATCGTTGAGGATGGTCTCCATCGTCTCCATACCGCCCATCGAGAGTCCAGCCATCGCGCGGTGTGCCTTATCGGCCAGCACACGGTAGTTGTCTTCGATATAGGGGATGATACTGGTGATGAGATCCTGCTCGAAGAGGGGCACCTCGTCCATGAGGTTCTTCGTAGCGATAGAACCATTGGGCATCACGACGACCATCGGCTGGATCTTACCCTCAGCCAACAGATTGTCGAGAATTGTACCAGCGCAACCCACACCAGGCCAGGAGGCATCATTGTCACCACCACCATGAATCAGGTAGAGCACGGGGAGTTTGTCAGCACTCTTCTCATAGCCTGCTGGTGTCCAGACATGCAGACGACGCAGACAGTTGAGTGTCTTGCTGAAATAATAGCGCTGGGCGTTGGCACCGTGTGGGATATCAACACGCACATCATAGAACTGTTTACCATCACCGATGTTGGCGAGGGCAGAGGTCTCAGCAGAGAGGGCACCCTTGGGATCCTGCACCTTCACACCATCGACGGTGAAGTTGTAACGATAGACACCGTCCTTCAAATCAGAGATCACAGTAGTCCACACGCCATTGTCGGTCTTCGTGAACTGAACTGGTTTGCCCCAAGGCATCGCATCACCGCCAAAGCCCACTTCCTTGGCATTAGGAGCATAGATACTGAAAGCCACCTTACCATCACCGAGGTTACGGACAGGCTGGAGCGTATCGTTGGGAGTTGGCTGCATCTGCCACTGTGCCATCATGGGCACAGCGCAGCATGCTAACAGAATAAAGGAAAGAATTTTCTTCATTATCTCTTGAGCAGATTTAGTTTCACATTGGGTTTCATCACGTTGTGAACTTTCTGGCTCCAAGCCTTCACATTGGCAGAAGCCTTTGCCTCAACGGTGTTGACAGAAGAACAGATCAAGAAAGCGTAACGACCAGCATCAGTCTTCCAGGCAGAAGCCTTCTCGTCAAAGGAGGCCAGGTCGGAGGTCTTCACCTGCATGGTGACCGTCTCCGTCTCACCAGGCTGCAACAGCTTCGTCTTGGTATAGTTGCGCAGTTCCTTCTCGGGCTTGTTCAGTTTCTTGCTGTTAGGTGCTGCCACGAAGAGCTCTACCACGTTACGACCAGCACGATCACCTGTATTCTTCACATCTACCTTAATCGTAAATATACCATTAGCCTCCGTGACACTCATGTTGTCATAATCGAAGGTGGTATAGCTCAAGCCGAAGCCGAAAGGATAGGCCACAGGCTTCTCGAAAGAGTCGAAGTAACGGTAGCCCACATAGATATCCTCCTCATAGTTCGTGAAGTCGATATCTTTCTGGGGCTGGCGCTCCTTGGGAGCCTGATCCTTATTATACCCCCACATGAACATCGCACCGAGGGTCTTGTCATCCACATGAGCTGGGAAGTTCTTGTCGGCATAGGCATCACCATAGTTGATTTGGAAGGTCATCGGCAACTTACCACTGGGGTTCACCTGACCTGAGAGAACGTCAGCTACAGAGAAACCACTCTCCTGACCACCCTGCCAAGTGCAGACGAGGGCATCGATCTGATCCTGCCAGGAAGCCACGTCGATGGGACTACAGATATCGAGCAGCACCACCACCTGCTTGCCTTTGGCATGATAAGCCTCACTCACGGCCTTGATCAGCGCCTTCTCACCCTCCTTCAGATAGAAGTCCTCGTCATTGCGGTCAGCGGCCTCACCACTCTTACGACCTAAGGAGATGATAGCTACATCAGAACTATCGACAGCAGCAGCCATCTCCTCAGCAGTAAACTGCTTCTCATCAGCACGAGCAGGGGGTAACAGTGAGAACGGAGGACGACCATTGGGGAACAGACGCTTCTCCTCAGCAGCCAGATGCTGGGTGTAGGCTTTGAGTAAAGGCTTGTACACCTCATAGCCAGCACTGCGCAGCCCCTCAACGAGAGATACGGTATAGTGGCCGACACTGGTGCCTCCGAAACCTGAACCACCAGAGATCCAGTCATAAGAGGTACAACCGAAGAGAGCAACACGCTTACCAGTCAGTGGCAGGATCCCACTGTTCTTCAGCAGCACGATACCATCGGCACCCACCTCGCGCACCGTCTTGGCATGCGCCTTCAGATTGGGGGCATTATTGTATTTGTAACCTTTGAAGTTATGGGTCTTCACCACATATTGTAATATACGCTTCACATTGGCGTTGAGCACCTCCATCGGCAGTTTGCCGTTCTTGGCAGCTTCGAGGATGGCGTCATACTGCTTGGGCTGACCAGGCTGCAACATATCGTTACCTGCCAGCATCGCAGCAACGGCATCGTCGCCTGCATTCCAGTCTGACACATACATACCCTTCCAGCCCCACTCGTCGCGCACGATGGTGGTCAGCAGTTCACGGTTCTGTACAGCATACGGTCCGTTCAGTTTATTATAAGAGGTCATGATAGTCCAAGGGTCGCTCTCCTTCACCATGATCTCAAAGGCCTTCAGATAGATCTCACGAAGGGCGCGCTGCGACACCTGTGAGATGTTATTATTACGGTTCGTCTCCTGGTTGTTGGCCACGAAGTGCTTCGGACTGGCAGCTGTACCCTCACTCTGTACACCATTCACATAGCCTGCGCCGATGGTACCAGAGAGGTAAGGATCCTCAGAGTAATACTCGTGGTTACGACCACATAGCGGATTACGGATCAGGTTCATGGCTGGCGACAGGATCCAGTCGAGACCGAATTCGCGCACCTCGTTGCCGATGCCTTGACCAACCTTGTAGGCAGCCTCACGATCCCAGGTCGAAGCCAGTGTGGGTGATGCCACGAAATCGGTGGGGAAATAGTCATTGTGATCCCAGTCGCGCTTGGCGTTCATACGAAGACCCTGCTGAGAGTCAGCGCAATAGGTCTCAGGGATGCCCAGACGGGGTACGCCATAGGTACTACCAGCGGTGCCAGGGAACTTGGCATCATCGTTGAAGTGCATGCCACAACCTAATACAAGGTGGCACTTCTCTTCGAGTGTCAGGGCATTCACTACCTCATCCAGATTATCTGCACGCAACTGCTGGGCAGATACACGAAGGTTGTAGCCACTCAACAGGGCTACAACCAACGTTACTAAACCAATATGATGAATCGAATAATGTTTCATTTGCTGTTACTGTTTTTGTTAGCGCTTCAGGGTGTTGATGGGAGCCTGGGGCTTCAGGGCGTCGTTGCACTTGGTCTGCATATTCTTGACAGCAGCAGGCAGGGTAGCCTTGATGTCCTGGGCAGAAGCAGCTACGAGGAACTGATATTCGCCCTCGGCAACCACCCATGCAGAGGCAGCCTCATCGAATGAAGCGAGGTCGGCAGCATTCACACTGAGGGTAATGGTCTCGCTCTCACCAGGCTTCAGGTTCTTCGTCTTGGCGAAAGCCTTCAGTTCCTTAACGGGCTTGTTGGCAGCCTTTGAGTCAGGCGCAGCCACATAGAGCTCTACAACCTCCTTACCCTCACGGTCACCTGTATTCTTCACAGTGACTGTCACATCATAAATGTCGTTCTTCTGATCAACCTTAGCATCGCTGTACTCGAAAGTGGTATAACTGAGGCCGAAGCCGAAAGGATAGCTCACAGACACGTCGAAGCTGTCGAAGTAACGGTAGCCCACGTAGATATCTTCCTCGTAGTTGGTGTAATCCACGTTCTTCACGTCACCCTTCTTACCCTGGTTCAGCATGTCGATACGAGGATCCTCGTCGATAGGGAAGTTCTTAGAGCTATAAGCATCCGTGAACTTCACGGGCCAGGTCATCGTGAACTTACCTGAAGGTGATTGCTTGCCGCTGAGTACGTCAACGACGCTGTTACCACCTTCCTGGCCAGCCTGCCAAGCGCAGAGGATAGCATCGGGCAATGCGTTCCAAGAGGCCGTCTCGATGACACCACCGATGTTCAGCAGCACAACCACCTGCTTGCCAGCCTTATGATAGACCTCACATACCTGCTCGATGAGCTTACGCTCTGAGTCGCTCAGGTTGAAGTCAGCTACCTGACGATCCAGGAACTCACCAGAGAGACGACCGAGAGTGATCACAGCCACATCGGCATTGCCAGCCTGGGCAGTGAGCTCATCAGCAGAGAAGAGTTTCTCAGCAGGCAGCGGCTGTGGGAGGAACTTCACAAGCATAGCGTTCTTCGGATCCTTCTTGGCCTTAGCCTCCAGCTCTGCCTCAGCCTTCTTCTTGGCCTCGACAAGATAGGTCTCATAAGCATTCTTCAATTCCTCAGAAACGGTATAGCCACCATTCTTCATACCATCGAGCAGGGAGACCACATAAGCATGGTTCACATTACCAGAACCAGTTCCACCTGCGATGAAGTCGTAAGAGGTGATACCATAGAGGGCCACTTTCTTGATGTTCTCAGCAAAAGGCAGTGCCTTCTCGTTCTTCATGAGCACCATACCCTCAGCAGCAGACTGACGGGTCACCTCTGAGTGAGCCTTCAGGTCGGGCTTGTTGCTGAACTTGTAACCCTGGTAGCGGGGACTCTTCTCAATGAGGTTGAGGATGCGACCCACGTTACGGTCGAGGTCGGCCTCAGCGAGTTTGCCGCTCTTCACGCCAGCCACGATGCTGTCGAACTGCTCCTTCTTACCAGGCTGCAGCATATCGTTACCTGCCCACATCTGCTTGGCACCGTCCTTACCACCGAACCAGTCGGTCATCACGGTTCCCTCATAGCCCCACTCATCACGCAGGATGGTCTCCACGAGGTCCTTGCTCTCAGAAGAGTAAGTGCCGTTGATATAGTTATATGAGGTCATCACCGTCCAGGGCTTGCTCTCCTTGATGGCGATCTCGAAACCCTTCAGATAGATCTCACGGAGGGCACGCTGGGAGATGCGAGCATCAGTGTTCATACGGTTGGTCTCCTGATTGTTGGCTGCGAAGTGCTTGATGCTCGTGCCTACGTCGTTCTTCTGAACGCCAGTGATATAGGCTGAAGCCGTCTTACCAGCCACCACGGGATCCTCAGAGTAGTACTCGAAGTTACGACCGCAGAGGGGGTTACGCATGATGTTTAGGGCAGGTGCCAACAGCACATCGGTACCGTATTCCTTCACCTCTTCACCAATGGCCTGACCAACCTCCTCGATGAGCTGGGTGTTCCAGGTAGAGGCCAGCAGTGTTCCGATGGGGAAGTGGGTGCAATAGTAGGTAGCAGAGTCACCCTCACGCGTCGGATCGATACGGAGTCCGGCAGGACCGTCAGCCAAAACGATGGAAGGGATACCTAAAGAGTCGAGAGGATAAGTGGTACCTGCGGCACCAGGAACAAGGTTACGGGTAGCACCAATCACGGCATTGTCACCACTAAAACCTTCCATACCAACACCGATCACGAAGTGGGCCTTGTCTTCAAGTGACAACTTGCTGATTACCTCTTCCTGATTGATCGTGTTCTTGGGAGCCTGCTTGTCGGCTGTAGCACAGCTGAACAAAACAGCTGCTGCAATGAATAATACGGATTTCTTCATAAAGCTTTCTTTATCTTGCTAATTAATTACTTGAATAATAATGGAGTGAATTCTGAGAGATAGATACGCCAGTTGCGCCAGATATGACCACCCTCGGTCTCGAGGTAAGTATATTTATGGTTCTTACCATCGAGGTAAGCACGCAGGTCGTTGTTGTTCTTGTAGAGGAAGTCAGTCTTACCGATACCAATCCAGAAGAGCTTGGGGTTCTTGGCGAAGAGGTTGTCGATCTTCGTGTCGCGGTCTGCATAGATCTCGGGATGACCATTAGGATCGGGCTGGTTCTGATCGACAGCTGCAGAGAAGAGACCTACATAGTCGAACAGATCAGGATTGTTGATGGAGATGAAGAGGCTGTGGAAACCACCCATTGACAGGCCAGCGATGGCACGATGCGCCTTATCCTTCTTCACACGATAGGTCTTCTCGACGAACTTCACCACATCGGGGAAAGCAGTCTCGAAACTACCCTCCATCGTCTTGGGGAGCATCATGGTGGGCACCTTGAAGCCCTCAGAGGTCTCACCCGGGCAAGCCTCCTGAGAGATGTTACCATTGGTCATCACCACGAGCATAGGCTCTGCCTTTCCCTGGGCAATCAGGTTGTCAAGAATCTGGGCAGCACGACCGAGTTCGCTCCAGGCGTTCTCGTCGCCACCGATACCATGCAACAGATAGAGCACAGGATATTCCTTACCACTGGTCTCGTAGCCTGCAGGTGTATAGACAGTCACACGACGGGTCAGATCAGCAGTAGGGCTCTCGTACCACACCTTGCTGACAGTACCATGAGCCACCTTGTTGACCTTATAGAGATCAGTACGGGCATCACCACTAATCAGCAGGACACTGAACAGGTTGTTGATGTCGCGGATATTATAGACATTCAGCGGATCGATGATCTTCACACCATCCACAATCATATTATAGGTATAGAGCTCAGGCTTCAATGCCTCAGAAGTAAAGCTCCATACGCCCTTGTCGTCCTTCACGAGATCAGCCACACCAGGCATATCGTAGGTGTTACCACCGAACTCGACCTTCTTCGGAGGCAGGAAGTCGCCAGTGATCTGAACCTTCTGTGCCTCTGGGGCAATCAGATTGAAAGTCACGGTGTTGTCGGCATGGACATCGGGTGAGGCAACCTGCGGACCCTGTCCCCAGCTCAGGTTCTGCTGAGCGTTGGCTGCCATACCTATCAGGCAGAGGGCAGCCACCATCATTGTTCTTATAATTTTCATGTTCAATTGAAGTTAAATGATAGATTTTAAAAAGATGATTTGAATTTCGGGTGCAAAATTACAAATATTATAAAAAGGAAGCATGTCAAGGCGTTCTTTTGATTTTTCCCCGTGTTCAAAAGTGTTTCAGTACGTTCCGATTTGTTCAAAACTTGTCCAATTCGTTAAATTGTCCCTGTCTTTTTTTACACTTTTCGCACTTCAGACTTCCATTTCATTTCTTTTTTTCTTATCTTTGTAGCCGAAATCTAAAACGCATTTGGTATGACAACGAAAATAGGGCGCAGCATCTTGGGGGGCTTGTGTTTATTGGCTGTACTCCTGACAGCCTGTCAGAAACAGGCATCCCAGGAGCAGCTTGACAAGGACGAGGTACATGGCGTGGTGGTGGCACAAGAACTCTCCAACAGTCGTGTACAGTGTATCGCAGAAGATGCCTCTGGACAACTCTGGATCGGTACGTTCCGTGGACTGAACCGCTATGATGGTCATGAGTATCACCAGTATCTCTGTACTGACGACACGTTAGGATTGCCAGACAACCAAATCAAGGATATCCTGTGCGACCGTAAAGGGCAGCTCTGGGTGGCGACGGTAAACGGTATCTGCCGGTATAACCATATGGACACCTTTGATCGTATCGCCATGAAAACGACCAACTACAATGTGCAGAAACTCTTGCAGGACAGTCATGGGCAGGTGTTTGCCTACACTGGCACGGAGGTTTTGCGCTATGACGATGCCCTTCAAGCCTTCCATCCTATCATCACCCGTCAAATGGCTGGACAACAATGGGCATGGGGTAACTGTGTCATCGATGCCTCAGACCAGATTCTCATCACCGAGAGCCAGCGTATCCTGGTGTATCAGCCCTCGACATTCAAACTGAAAAGTGAGATGTCGTTGGGTGATCAACCTTTTTTCTTCTCTGAAGTGCTCTCCAACGGTCTGATAGTCCTGTCAGGGTATGGTCATATCAGACTCTTTGATACGAAATCGCTTCAGCAGGTGCCCCTCGCCCCAGAGATGGAGAAACGTCTGTTGGCCCATAACAGTATCATCCAGGCGGCACGACTCCTGGAAGACAACACCATCCTACTGAGTACCTCGCACAATGGTATGTTTGAATTGAACCTGCTTCAGCAGACGTTACATGCCCAGGGCGATGCAGGCTTCACACGTCCAATGCCTGATGCAATGGTGACATTGGTATTCCAGGACTCCAGGAAGAATGTATGGTTGGGCACCTACGACAAAGGACTCTTCGTCGATTATTTTTATAAGGAGAAGTTCGGCGGCAGTGATAATTATCTGAACCGTGTCATCGACAACTCCTCAGTCATGGCGGTGGCCACCGATCAGCAACAGAACCTCTGGATCTCCACCTTGCTTAAAGGACTCTTTGTCTATCACCTCGACTCCCAAAAGGCAGAGGCAGTTCCCTTAGAGGGTCTGCCCTTAGGCGAACAGAAGAATGCGGTGAGTCATATCTTCTGCGATAGCGACGGTCTGCTGTGGCTCTCCACGCCCAGTCTGGTTCTCAAATGCAGCTATAAGGGCGGACGACTTAACATCCTCAGTCAATGGCCCTTCACTGCACCGATGGACTTCGAACAGACGGACGACGGGACGGTGTGGGTGTCCACCAGTAGCAACAACATCGCAGGATTCCCCAAAGGATCCGACCAACCCATCGTGAAACAGGCATATAATGCCGAATTCTGTTTCATCCCCTCACTGCTGAAGCTCAACGACGGACAGATGCTGATATCGGCCTTCTACCAGAAGATCCTCCGCATGAATCCCCAGACGGGGAAGTTCAGCGAACTCGACATCCCCTCCCTGGCAGCATGCATCCGTCACAGCGTGTTCATCCCTACCGATATGTTGCAGGACTCCAAAGGTAATGTATGGATCGGCACCGTCAGCAACGGTCTGATGCGTTACAACCTGAAGACCAACGAGATGACACGCATCGCAGGACTCTCCTGTTCTGATGTAGGAAGCATCGAGGAAGACCAGCAGGGCAATCTCTGGATCAGTACGATGAAAGGGTTGAACCGCTGGGACCGGAAGACGGGACGTATCACCTCACTATACAAGGCTGACGGTATTGGTGGCGATGAGTTCGTGGACCGCGCTTCCTGTCAGTTACCCAACGGCAGTCTGGTATTCGGTAGCACCGACGGTATCACGATGTTCAACCCTGCCGATATCGACACACAGCGACAGATGCCCATCCGTCTCTGTGACCTGAAAATCCACAACCAACTCGTACAGCCCTCTGAAGACGGACCTATCAATGCCTTGCTTGACAGTTGCCGTGAGGTACGATTACGTCATAGCGAAAACAGTTTCAGCATCTCATACACCGCCATCGACTTCGGCGAATATGAGCGCGTACATTATTATTATAAGTTAGACGGTTTCGACAACGACTGGATCGATGCGGGCAACACCCACTCTGCCAGCTATGCCAACCTGCCGACAGGCAGCTACACCTTCCGTGTGAAAGCCGCCGACAATGCCAGCGATGAAGTTAACTCTGAAGAGCGCACCTTGAGTGTCAGGGTCGATCCTGCCCCATCCAATGCCTGGTGGGCATGGCTCATCTACCTTGCCCTGGCTTCTGCCATCGCCTATTACCTCTACCTGAGTGCGCGGCATGTGGTGGCAGCACGGCGCGCTGCCCGTCAGGCAGAGATGGAGAAAGAGCAGGAGCTGCGTACCAACCAGATGAACATGAGCTTCTTTGCTAACATTGCCCATGAGTTCCGCACACCACTGACCATGATTGCAGGTCCTGTGGGACAGCTTGTCAAGAGCAACTCCCTCAGCGATGAGGACCGCGGTCTGCTCAGCATCACGCAACGTAATATCCAACGGATGTTCAAACTGGTGAACCAACTGATGGACTTCAATAAACTGGAGAACGACACACTACGGTTACATGTGGAGAAACTCGACGTGACCCAGGTGGTCAACGGCGTCTGTGACTATTTCATCTACAACGCCCACGAACGCAATGTGACTATCAACCGCTATGGGATGGAGGACATGCTGATGGCATGGACCGACGGTGACAAACTGGAAAAGATTCTCACCAACCTCATCTCCAACGCGCTGAAGTTCACACCAAGGGGTGGTTTTATCGACGTGTCGCTCGATGTGGAAGATGATCTGATAAAGGTCAGCATAGCCGATACAGGCAAAGGGATTCCAGAAGATCAGCTGGAGAACATCTTCAAGCGTTACTACCAACTGAATAACCAGACGAAAGGTATCATCAACTGGGGTACGGGTATCGGACTCTATTACTCACGCCGTCTGGCAGAACTCCACCACGGCTCACTGACGGTCGCCAACCGCCAGGAAGGTTCTGGTGCCGTCTTTACGCTCACCTATCCGATGAAGGAGACAGCCTACACAGAGACGGAACGACAGGTGATTGCCACCGACAACGTGGCCGACAACCGCATCATCGACATCTCATCCATGTCACAACCCGTTCAGACAACAGAAAGTACGGAGGACACCCGTCCCACCATTCTCATTGTGGATGATGACACGGAGATCATCAACTACATGCGTGTACTCTTCTCACGTGACTACCGTCTTATCACCTGTCTCGATGCAGAAACGGCCCTGGAGGAGATGCGGGCAGCAGAGCCGAACCTGGTACTCAGCGATGTCGCCATGCCGGGAAAGGACGGCTACCAACTCTGTCAGGAGATCAAACAAGACATCCAACTCAGTCATATCCCTGTGATCCTCGTCACGGCGAAGATCACAGCCGACAACCAGATCGAAGGTCTGAACGTCGGTGCCGACGCTTATGTCACAAAACCCTTCGAGCCCGCCGTTCTCTCTGCCCTGATCCAGTCGCAGCTGAAGAACCGCGCCCGCATCCGCAAACTGCTGGCAAAAGCCACTACCACGGAAGATGAACAGGTGGAAGATGCCCTCTCCAGCCAGGACAAGCACTTCATGGAGGAGCTCTACAAGCTCATGGAGGAAGAGCTCTCCAACTCCGAACTCGACGTGACCCGCATCACCAAACTGCTGCTCATCTCTCGCACCAAGCTCTATTACAAGATCAAAGGTCTGACGGGTGAGACACCCTCAAACTTCTTCCGTACCTACAAGCTCAACCGTGCGGCGGAGTTGTTGAAAAGCGGGGAATACACCGTGTCAGAGATTGCCGACAAGTGTGGTTTCAGTACCCAGAGTCACTTCTCAGTGGTGTTTAAGAAACAATTTGGTGTTACACCCACGGAGTACAAGGGCTAAGGGGTTGTGCAAACGTTTATCCTATCGCCTTGAAGAAATTCGTCAGATGAGAGAACAACGTAGCGGAAAAATGTCTATCTTTGCACCAAAAGAATAAACTAAAGACATTATGCGACGGATTATTTTTGTAACAGCCATCCTGATGGCAAACGTATTATCAATGAGTGCAGCAAAGAAGAATGTGGTCAACAGGATCGATCCAACCGACTGGTACGTGGGCATGAAGAATCCCCAGGTACAGTTGATGGTCTATGGTCAGGGAATCCGCGACGTGGCTAGTGTCACCACCGATTACCCTGGTGTCACCATCGACAGTCTGGTACGACTTGACTCACCCAACTATCTGCTCGTCTATCTGAACCTTCGCGATGCCCAGCCAGGTACCATGATTCTTAATTTCGGCAAGACGAAGGTGACCTATCAGCTCAAGGCGCGTGAGAAGAAAGGCGAGGAGCGGATGGGCTTCACCAATGCCGATGTGCTCTACATGCTCATGCCTGACCGTTTTGCACAAGGTGCCAACCATCCCAAACAGATCAAGGGCATGCGTACCTATGTCGAGGACCGCTCGAAACCCTCACTCCGTCATGGTGGTGACCTCAACGGCATCCGCGAACATCTTGACTACTTCAATGAACTCGGCGTGACCGCCCTCTGGTTCACACCCGTACTCGAGAACGACTCCCCTGACACAGACAACGGCTTCTCCACCTATCATGGTTATGCCACCACCGATTATTACAAGGTGGATCCCCGTTTCGGTACGAACGAGGACTACAAGCGTCTCTGCGACGAGGCCCACGCCAAGGGACTGAAGATTGTCATGGACATGATCTTCAACCATAGCGGTTTTGAGCATCCTTGGACGAAGGACATGCCCTCCAAGGATTGGCTCAACACCCCTGAGTGGTTGAATGAGGATGCCAGCGGCCGTGACCCCATGACAGGCTTCACCGCCAATGCCGACGGTTCTGAACCTGCAAAGAGCAAGTACCTGCAGACCAGCTACAAGCTCACCCCTATCGTGGATCCCTATGCCTCAAAGATCGACCTCAAGGAAACGACAGAAGGTTGGTTCGTGCCTTCCATGCCCGACCTCAACCAGCATAACCCCCACCTCATGCGCTATCTCATCCAGAACAGCATCTGGTGGATTGAGACTGTAGGCATCGACGGCATCCGCATGGACACCTATCCTTATGCTTATGACGATGCCATGGCCCAGTGGATGAAAGAGCTCAACGACGAATACCCCAACTTCAACACCGTGGGTGAGACCTGGGTGACCGAGCCCGCCTATACCGCCACCTGGCAGAAGGACTCGAAGCTCGCTAAGACCAACTCTTACCTGAAGACCGTCATGGACTTCAGCTTCTTCGATAAACTGACTCAGGCCAAGAACGAGGAGACCGACGGTTTCTGGCAGGGTCTGAACCGCCTCTATTACTCATTCGTCTATGACTACCTCTATCCGAACCCGTCGAGTGTGATGGCTTTCATCGAGAACCATGACACCGACCGTTTTCTGGGTAATGGCTGCGACACCCTGGCGCTGAAACAGGGCCTCGCCCTGCTGCTCACCGTGAACCGCATCCCCCAGCTCTATTACGGTACGGAGGTCCTGATGAACGGCACCAAGGAGGAGACCGACGGAAACGTACGCAAGGACTTCCCCGGCGGATTCCCTGGCGATACGCATAATGCCTTCACCAAAGAGAACCGCACGAAGGCAGAGCAAAGTATGTTCCAGTGGACCAGCCGACTGCTGCACTGGCGCCAGGGCAATGAGGTGATCACAAAGGGTTCACAGACACAGTTTATGCCCAACAATGGCATCTATGTCATCGCCCGCCAGTACCAAGGTAAGACTGTTCTCACCATCCTCAACGGCACCAGCAACACCGCCACGATGGATGTGGAGCGCTATGCAGAGGTCATCGGCAACACTGTGAAGGCCAAAGATATCCTCACAGGCCGATACTACGACCTCTCCAAGAACGTCGAACTCAAGCCTCGTCAGAGTCTCATCCTCGAATACTAGGCATCCTGCCTGAAGGCCTGAAACATTTTCGAAAGTATATGATACATCCGTGTACATATACTTTCGATTTTTTATTGTACCTTTGCCGACAAATCAAACTTAAAACGGACCCATGAACAGAAAAACGATCCGCCAGACTAGTATGGCGTTAGGGATGAGCCTATGTCTCATCGCCCCTCTGACTGCTCAGGCAGCAGACCAATTTGTGACCTTCCAGCCCAAGGCTGAGACATGGCAGTTGCAACAACCCACCATCGGCTATGTAGCTGGAGAGCACTCCTGTGTGCAACTAGCAGCAGCAAACCTGCAAAATGACTTCCAGCAGGTGACAGGTCAGAAACCCACACTCGACGAGCGCACACCAACCATCCTCATCGGTACGGTAGGCATCAACAAACAGATAGATGCCTGGGTAAAGCAGGGGGTACTCCCTAATCTGAAGGGGAAGACAGAGAAATACATCATCAAGACCATCGGCAACCAGCTTGTGATTGCCGGTAGCGACAAGCGCGGTACGGTATATGGCATCTACGAGTTGTCACGCCAGATCGGTGTGTCACCATGGTACTACTGGGCCGACGTTCCCGTGGAGAAGCATGCCGACCTCTATATCCAGAAAGGTGAGTTCACCGACGGCGAGCCTGCCGTGCGCTATCGTGGTCTGTTCCTCAACGATGAGGCACCCTGTCTGACTTCCTGGGTGAAGAACACCTTCGGTACGGACTACGGCGATCATCATTTCTACGCCAAGGTATTTGAACTGATCCTGCGTCTGAAAGGCAACTACCTGTGGCCGGCCATGTGGGGTTGGGCCTTCTATGCCGATGACCCGGAGAACCTGAAGACCGCCGATGCGATGGGTATTATGATGGGCACCTCCCACCATGAGCCGATGGCACGTAACCACCAGGAGTATGCCCGCGACCGAAAGGGTTGGGGGGCCTGGAACTATTCCACCAACAAGGAGAACCTCGACCGTTTCTTCCGTGAGGGTATCGAGCGCATGAACGGCACCGATGATATCGTGACCATTGGTATGCGCGGTGACGGCGACGAGGCCATGGGCAACAGCACGGACACGAAACTGCTGGAGAACATCATCGACAACCAGCGCCGTATCATCAAGGAGGTGACGAAGCGTCCCGCCAAGGAGACACCACAGATATGGGCCCTCTATAAGGAAGTACAGGATTACTATGACGCCGGTCTGCGCGTGCCCGACGACGTGACAGTGCTGCTCTGCGACGACAACTGGGGTAACGTGCGCCGACTGCCGACTGCTGAGGAACAGAAACGTAAGGGCGGCTGGGGTCTCTACTACCACGTGGATTATGTGGGGGCCCCCCGTAACACGAAATGGATCAACGTCACCCCAACACAGAACATGTGGGAACAGCTGCAACTGGCCTATAACGGTGGCATCCAGAAACTCTGGATCCTGAACGTAGGCGACCTGAAACCGATGGAGTATCCCATCCAGCTGTTCATGGACATGGCCTGGAATCCACAGAAATACAATGTCGGGAATCTGCTCAGCCACACCCGCGACTTCTGTGCGGAGAGCTTCGGTGAGGATCAGGCCTGTGAGGCGGCCTCCATCCTGAACCTCGTGAGCAAATACAACGGACGCATCACTTCAGAGATGCTCGACGCCAGAACCTATACCACCGACGAGTTTGCCCGTGTGGTGGCAGAATACCAGGCCCTGGAGGCCCGTGCCCTGCGTCAGTTCATCACCCTAAAGCCCGAGTACCAGGATGCCTATCGTCAGATCATCCTCTTCCCCGTGCAGGCCATGGGTAACATCTACGAGATGTACTACGCACAGGCCATGAACCTGAAGCTGGCAGCACAGGGTGACCCAGAGGCCAACTGCTGGGCAGAGCGCTGCCGCAAGGCCTTCAAGCGCGACTCACTGCTGAACCTGCAGTATAACAAGGAGATCGCCGGTGGTAAGTGGGACGGTATGATGACCCAGAAGCATATCAGTTACAAGGACTGGAACGACTGGTTCCCCGCCGACGTCTGTCCTGAACTGAAAGAAGTGGCAGAGCCCACAGAAGGACCCACCTTCAGTGCCCGTCACGGCTATATCAGCATCGAGGCCGAACACACCTACAGCCGTACGGACGCCAGTCAGGCCAAGTGGACGGTGATCCCCTATATGGGACGCACATTGAGCGGCATTGCCCTGATGCCTTATACCGCCGGCACCGATGGCGGCCAACTGACATATCGCTGGCAAGGAGAGACACCCGCCACCGTAAAGGTACATGTCGTGACGAAGTCAACCCTCGATTTCCTCGATAAGGGTGGACTCATCTATACGGTCAGCATCGACGATGGACAACCCGTCAGCGTGAACTTCAACAGCAACCTGAACGAGAAGCCGCAGAACATCTACAGTATCTACTATCCCACCATCGCCCGTCGCGTGGTGGAGCAGGTCGTCGAACTGCCCGTGGGCAAGGGTGACATTCACACACTGACCATCCATCCGCAGGATCCGGGTATCGTGTTCGAGAAAATCGTCATCGACCTGGGTGGCTACTATCCACAATACCTCTTCGGTAAAGAATCACCAAAATCCTATAAGAAATAAAAGAATCATGATGAAGAAAATGATGATTGCTGCCGTCATGGGCTTAGTAAGTCTGACGGCAAACGCTCAGAAACCAGATCCCAACTTCTACATCTTCCTCTGTTTCGGACAGTCCAACATGGAAGGTGCAGCCAAACCTGAAGCACAGGATCTGAAGAGTCCGGGCCCACGGTTCCTGTGGATGCCCGCAGTTGACTACCCCGCTACAGATACACAGCCTGCCCGGAAGATGGGTGAGTGGTGCGAGGCGATCCCCCCACTCTGTCGTCCTAACACGGGTCTGACACCTGCCGACTGGTTCGGACGTACCCTCGTGACCTCCCTGCCAGAGAACATCAAGATCGGTGTCATCCATGTGGCCATCGGCGGTATCGACATCAAGGGATTCCTGCCCGACAGTATCAAGGACTATATCAAGAAGGCACCAGGCTGGATGATCCCGATGCTCGAAGCCTACAACAACAATCCGTATGAGCGCTTAGTGACGCTCGCTAAGAAGGCACAGAAGGACGGTGTGATCAAAGGTATCCTGATGCACCAGGGTGAGACAAACACCGGCGATCCCAAGTGGGCCGGTATGGTGAAGCAGGTTTACGACAACCTCTGCAGCGACCTGAAACTGAAACCTGAGGAGGTGAACCTCTATGCCGGTAACATCGTACAGGCAGGTGGCCAGGGCGTCTGCATCGGCTGTAAGAAACAGATCGACGAACTGCCGAACACCCTGCATACCGCTCAGGTGATCTCCTCCGACGACTGTTCCAATGGTCCCGACAGACTTCACTTCAATGCTGCGGGCTATCGCGAACTGGGTTGTCGCTATGGTGAGGCCGTGGCCCGTCATCTCGGATTCGAGCCCAAGCGTCCCTACATTGAGATGCCCAAGAAGATCGAGGTACCTGCCGATGCCATCCTCGCCGAGACCACCATTCCCGGCAATGAGTTCCCGAAGGTTGACAAGGAGAACCGTGCTTACTTCTATCTCCAAGCACCCGAGGCCCGTAAGGTCATCGTGGACATCTGCGGTAAGAAGTACGACATGCAGTCCGATGGTAAGGGCGGTTGGATGGGTATGACCGATCCTTTGGTACCAGGTTTCCACTATTACTTCATGAACATCGGCGGCGTGAACTTCATCGACCCTGCCACAGAGACCTTCTTCGGCTGTAACCGTGAGTCGGGTGGTATCGAGATTCCAGAGGGTGCCGAGGGCGACTACTACCGTCCACAGGCCGGTGTCCCCACGGGTGAGGTACGTTCATTCTACTACTTCGCTGAGTCCACCAAGGAGTGGCGTCATGCTATGGTCTATACCCCTGCAGAGTACGACCTGAAGAAGAATGCCAAGAAGCGCTATCCTGTGCTCTACCTGCAGCATGGCATGGGCGAGGACGAGACGGGCTGGAGCAAACAGGGTCACATGCAGCATATCATGGACAATGCCATTGCCTCCGGTGAGGCCGTACCGATGATCGTAGTCATGGAGAGCGGCGA
>CADCBZ010000037.1 GCA_902799765.1 uncultured Prevotellaceae bacterium | reverse complement strand
ACCAGACCTTCGAGGTTTACAGGCAGACCAGCGGTGAGACCGAACTTCTTCTTACCTGCGGGCAGAACGCTCTGCTGATACTCCTTAGACTGGCTGCGGAACAGACCCTCAGAAGGAACGCTGACGATGCGAACCTTCACGCCGTCCTGACGGAGCAGAGCTGCACCAGCCTCCAGCGTAGAAACCTCAGAACCAGAAGCCAACAGGATCACGTCGTAGTTCTCATCAGAACCAGCCACAACGTAAGCACCCTTGGTAGCCTGTGTATAGTCGTTGCCCTCAGGCAGCATCTCGATGTTCTGACGAGAGAAGATGAGTGCAGTCGGGGTGTCGATATTCTCCATAGCCATACGCCAGCAGACAGTTGTCTCCTCAGCATCGGCAGGACGAACAACGAGAACTGAATTCTTACCATGATGGTTCTTCAGCTTCTCCATCAGACGGATCTGTGCCTCCTGCTCAACGGGCTCGTGGGTAGGACCATCCTCACCAACGCGGAAGGCATCGTGGGTCCAGATGAACTTCACAGGCAGCTCCATCAATGCAGCCATACGAACGGCGGGCTTCATATAGTCAGAGAATACGAAGAAGGTACCGCAAGCGGGGATGACACCACCGTGGAGGGCCATACCGATGCAGCAGCAAGCCATCGTGAGCTCAGCCACACCAGCCTCGAAGAAGGCACCGCTGAAGTCGCCACGAACGAGGTCGTGAGTCTTCTTCAGGAAGCCGTTAGTGTTATCTGAGTTCGACAGGTCGGCAGATGCGCAGATCATGTTGGGCACCTGCTCAGCGAGCTGGCCGAGAACGGTGGCTGATGCGTTACGGGTAGCGCAACCAGGCTTCTGCTCAACCTTGCTCCAGTCGATCTTCGGAGCCTTGCCGCTGAACCACTCCTCGAGCTGGGCAGCCTTCTCAGGATTAGCCTTGGCCCAAGCCTCTTTCTTGGCATAGCGCTCAGCCACGATCTTCTTCAGCTCTTCAGCACGCTTAGCATACAGATCCTGTACTTCGGGGAAGATCTGGAATGGGTTCTCAGGATCAGCGCCGAGGTTCTTCATCGTGTTGATGTAAGCGTCGCCGCCGAGAGGAGCACCGTGTGTGGCGCAGTTGCTCTCGTATGAAGAGTTGTCAGCCTTACGGGCACCCTTACCCATCACGCAGTGACCGATAATCAGTGAAGGACGATTCTTCTCAGCCTGAGCGAGCTCGATGGCCTTACGGATCTGATCAACATTGTTACCGTCAATCTTCTGAACGAACCAGCCCCAAGCCTCATACTTCTTGGCTGTGTCCTCGCAGGTCACAACCTCAGTCTTGGTAGAGAGCTGAATGTCGTTAGCGTCGTAGAACATGATGAGGTTGTCGAGACCGAGGTTACCGGCAATACGACCAGCACCCTGAGAGATCTCTTCCTGCACACCACCATCAGAGATGTATGCGTAAATAGTCTGATTCATGACGTCGCCCAGACGAGCCTTCAAGAACTTAGCGGCGATGGCAGCACCGACTGCGAAACAGTGGCCTTGACCCAGAGGACCAGATGTGTTCTCGATACCACGCTCAATCTCGCGCTCGGGGTGACCAGGCGTCACTGAACCCCACTGACGCAGATTCTTCAGATCCTCCAGCGTATATTTGCCGATCAGGGCGAGCTGGCTGTAGAGCATCGGAGCCATGTGACCAGGATCGAGGAAGAAACGGTCGCGACCCTCCCAAATCAGCACCACCCATAGCGCCACCGGGGTGACCAGACTTGGCTTTCTCAACCATTGAGGCAGCAAGGATACGGATATTGTCCGCTGCCATGTTCATAACTTTGTTATCGTTCATAATGAATAATTAATTAAATAATTAAGATAATGTGCCTGCAAAAATACAAAAATATTCAGAAACAAACGTGCGTTTCGGAATATTTTTTTTGCTAATTGTTAAAATCAGTTGCTTGCCTCTATGTTGACAGCAGAATTCTTAGGTAATGCGTGTAGTTTGCACACGACAGTACGCTTCTCTCCAGGTGCCAAAGTCAGGTAGTTGTCCGACCAGTATGCGGGGCAGATCAACTCGTCGTTGGCATCCTTGGCTGTCAGGCGGATCATGAATGCCACCTTGTCGCTCGGGTTGCTGACGGTCACTTCGTAATCGCTGCCAGTTTCCTTCACGGTTACGTCACAGGATCTGGTGCACAGTTTGTCGAGCATTGCGTATGAGGTATAGTGGGTGATAGGGGTGTTCACCCAACTGGACTTCGCCCAGTCGTAGGTATCTGCCTCTGTCACCAAGAAATATTCATTGTGTGTCTCCTGACCTGCTTGGTCAGTCAACTTGAGGAACAGAAATGCGGCTGAGGTATCGGTGAGGTCGTTGTCGAAGACCTTGACGACCGTTCCCGGGGCAACTGCTATAGACAGTTCATCTTGTGTCGCAACACCTTCCTTGATAAGTTGCATGGAAGCCTTCAAGTCGGCTGGCTGCAATGTCTCGTTGACTGCAAAGACGGCATGCTTGTCGTAATCATAGATCAGTTGCACAGGGGCATTGGCTTTCTTCACGCCATAGTAGGCTGCGTTGGGTTGTTTGTAGTAATCGTACAGCTGCCAATAGATACCTGGACGAGCACCGTTGAGCATCCACTGGATGATACCTGTGGTGTGGGGCCAACGGGCACGGAAGGATTCAAACATCGCCTTCGTACTCTCATAGTTCAGCAGATCGGTATGTCGCAGATAGGTGTCAATGTCGTTGGCGTCACCAAAACGATAGTGGATCACCTCGTTGAGTTGCTTCAGTGAGTTCATGGCTGAGGCAGAGACGGTGCAGAAAGGATCCCAACGGTTGTCGATGGGGAAGAGCTGCTTGCCGATCATCTTTTCGAGTGATTCCTTCACGGGCAGTTGGGCACCGATACCTGTCTCGGTGTTGAAACCGAAAGCTCCACCTGGGGCATCGGGCAGATACCAGTAGGACGGACCGACATACTCATAAGGACCTGCCATCTTGGTGCCAGAAGGACCGGAGATATCGCTTGTCATCGCCTTGGCTGAAATGATGTAGTCGCGGTCGTCATTGTCCTTGAGGAAAGACTGGTACTGACGCTCTAATTCGGGCATCGGCAACATGTCACTACCCACAAACCAACCGATGATGGAGGGATGATAGCGCAGCCACATGACCTGATCCTCGAATGATCTGGCAATGAGTTCTATCTTCTCTGGTGTGTTGATACCGCCAAAGCGCTCATCGCAGGGAGACCCAAGGTAGTCTTCCCACTCCCAATGGCAACTCCAACCCACCAGGATCATGAGTCCCAGTTCGTCGCAGAGGTCATAGAGGTTCTGTGAGGTACCCCAGAAACCTTCCAGACGAACGGTGTTCATGTTCATATCGCGTACATATTCTAATTGCAGGCGATTGGTCTCAGGTGTGTCTCGCAGATAGATATCATCAGTCCAACCAGCACCACGAAGCAGGACGGGTTGGCCGTTGAGGGTGAATCTGCGGTAGCCTTCTTCGGTCAGATCGCTGCGGATCTCTCGGATGCCGAAACGGATATCTTCTGAATCCGACAGCTTGCCATCTTCCACAAACTCGATATGGAGGTCGCAGCGTTCAGGCTTACCCATCTGATGGCACCACCACAGACGAGGATGCTCCACATGGATTTCTTCCGGCAGGGAGAAAGAACGCTTCTCACCAGCAGCCAGTGTGACAGGACATTCGAATGGACGTCCGTCGGCAGTACCTTTCACCTTTCCTGATACTGCTTTGTCGCTGTGGTTCGTCAGTTCGGTGGCAATGGTGAGCCACGCTTCGTCGAGTGTTTTGGTGTTAACCCTCGAACGGACAGCAGAGTGGATGAGAGACACGGGACCACAGGTCTTCACGCTGACCTCACGGAAGATGCCCATACTTTCGTCAGCAGGACGTGGGTTCCAATCGGCAAATCCCGTATTCGGATCACCAGGTTGGGCGCGAATCACTTCTACGATGAGTTCATTCTTTTGGGAAACCTGCTTGGTGACGTCAAACTCAAACTGGCGGAAGGTACCAAACATCTCCTGACTGTTGGCTATCTGTTGCCCATTCAGCCACACGTTGGCACGATAACTGATACCGTCGAAGTTGAGGATGACGTACTCGCCTTCCTTCAGAGTAGGCAAGTTAAACGTCGTACGATACCAACAGCTTGCAGGCACAGTCTTAGGTTCCATGCCGTTGGCTGTCAATACACCCATCAGGGTAGAGGGAACAGTAGCAGGTATCCAACTGTCAGCTTCTGACAATCTGACCTGCCAACCCTCTGTTAACGTCATGATGTTCGCACTGGCTTGAGTGACCAGTACGAACATCATCATGGATAATAATCTTGTTCGCAAGTTGCAGAAGGATTACTTGATATTCAATACTATAATCGATTTAGCTGGAATCTTCACCGTGAGAACATTCTTCTTCAGCTTGGCATCCTTAAACTCTTTGGGGGCTACTAGATTGGGGTGCTGGAAGTCGTTGAAGTCGGAAGCCTGCTTAGAGGTGAGGATACGACCGCTGACAGTCTTGGCCTTGTAACCAGGCATATCGAAGTCGATGGTCTGGTCTTTGTCAAGACTGACATTGGTGATAGCCAGTACGAGGGAACCATCCTGAGTCTTTGCAGCCGAAGCAGAGAGCAACGGGCAAGGACGAGTGGTATTATCGGCTGTATTAGCCTTCTGCTTGAAATACTCAGTGCTGCACTGTACGACTTCGCTCTCAAGGTCAACGGGCAGATAAGTAGCCTCTTGGAACGGTGTGTACATCTCAAATACGTGGTAGGTCGGTGTGAGTACCATGTGACCTGTGCCCTCCTGATCGGTGAGGATCATAGACTGGAGCACGTTGACCACCTGGGCGATGTTGGTCATCTTTACACGATCGGTGTATTTGTGGAACACGTTCAGAGAGAGAGCTGCCACGAAAGCATCACGGAGGGCGTTCTGCTGATAGAGGTGACCGGCGATGGTGCCAGGCTCCTCATCCCACCAGGTGCCCCACTCATCAACGAGCAGACCTACCTTGCCTTCTGGATCAGTCTCATCCATGATGGCCTTATGCTTCTTGATGACCTCTTCGATCTCAAGGCATTTGCCGAGTGCCCAGTAATACTGATCGTTGTCGAAGTTGATTGCTGAACCCTTAGGACCGTTCCAACCGGTACAGGTGTAGTAGTGAAGAGAGACACCGTTCATCTGGAAGCCGATCTTGTCCATCAGGACCTTGGTCCAGTTGTAGTCGTAGTCGGAAGCACCGCTGGCAATACGATAGAGGTGGTTGTCACCCTGATCGCGCAGATAGGTATTGAACTTACGGAACTCATTGCTGTAGTACTCGGGTGTCATGTTTCCACCACAGCCCCAAGCCTCGTTTCCGATACCGAAGTATTTCACCTTCCAAGCTTTGTCGCGACCGTTCTGACGGCGCAGACGTGCCATCGGGGTATCGCCGTCGGAGGTCATATACTCAATCCACTGGGCCATCTCCTTTACGGTGCCGGAACCAACGTTACCGCTGATGTAAGGCTCACAGTTAAGCATCTCGCAGAGGTTCAAGAATTCATGCGTACCGAAGCTGTTGTCCTCGATGGTACCTCCCCAGTTGTTGTTACGCAACGAGGGACGCTGATTCTTAGGACCGATACCGTCCATCCAGTGATAATCGTCGGCAAAGCAACCACCTGGCCAACGCATCACGGGAATCTTCAAAGCCTTTAAGGCCTCAAACACGTCCTTGCGGTAACCTTGGATGTTGGGAATCTGTGAGTTTTCGCCAACCCACAGGCCACCATAGATACATGAGCCGAGATGCTCGGAGAACTGGCCGTAGATCTCTCTGTTGATCTTGGCACCAGCCTGATCGGCATGGATCGTAGCCTTCACATGATCAGCCATTGCGGGCAGCGTGAGGGCGACAATCGACAGTGTGATAAATAGTCTCTTCATTTTATACCTTAGTTAGTTTTTGTGTTCTACTGCACTCTGCTCTACAGGCAGACAACGCTTGTAGTTCTCAATGTACTTCTCGAAGCCTGCAACATCCTCAGCCGTAGGAGCGATAGAGGTACCCGTGTTGCCTGCGAAGACAACCTGTTCGAGGTAGTCGGCGAGTGAAAGTTTGTTGGGATTATTCACAGCGTAACCAGCCAATAGGGCAATACCCCATGCACCACCTTCACCAGCAGTTTCCATCACAGAAATGGGGCTGTTAAGAGCTGCAGCGAGCATACGCTGACCGACGCCGGGTGTCTTGAAGTAACCACCGTGACCAGTGATACGATCCACGCGGATCATCTCCTCTTTGAACAGGATGTCGTTACCGATCTTCAAAACCCCGATAGCACCGTAGAGGTGAGCACGCATGAAGTTGGCGAGGTTGAACTTATCGTTGGCAGAACGTACGAACATCGGGCGTCCTTCCTGCAGACCAGTGACAGGCTCACCGCTGACATAGTTGTAGGCCATCAGACCACCACAGTCGGTGTCGCCCTCAAGTGCCTTGTTGAAGAGCTTACCATAAAGTTCGTTCATATCTATCTTAACGCCAATTAGTTGCTGATATTCTTTAAACAATCCCACCCAGGCGTTAATATCGCTGGTGCAGTTGTTGCAGTGAACCATTGCTACGAGTGAGCCATCAGGTGTGGTCACCATGTCGATCATCTCATAAGGCTTGCTCAGTGGTTTCTCCAATACGATCATTGAGAATGAAGAGGTTCCTGCACTCACGTTACCGGTGCGCTGCTTCACGGCGTTGGTAGCTACCATACCTGTACCTGCGTCACCCTCTGGAGGGCAGACGGGGATGCCCGCCTTCAGATGGCCTGAAACATCAAGACGGTTGGCTCCTTCTGGCGTGAGGAAGCCTGCACTCTCACCAGCATTCAGCGACTTGGGCAGAATGTCGAGCAGCTTCCAAGAGAATCCCTTAGGTGCGATTAGCTCGTCAAACTTTTTAACCATCGTCGCATCGTAAGTCTTGGTCGCTGGATCAACAGGAATCATACCAGAAGCATCACCTACACCAAGCACAAACTGACCAGTTACCTGCCAGTGAACATAACCTGCAAGGGTAGTGAGATACTTAATGTTGCTCACATGTTCCTCATTGTCGAGAATCGCCTCATAGAGGTGGCTGATGCTCCAACGGAGAGGAATATTGTAATTGAAGAGCTTGGAGAGTTCGGCAGCAGCCTTACCTGTATTGGTGTTACGCCAAGTGCGGAAGGGAACCAGAATCTCCTGCTTCTCGTTGAAGGCCATATAGCCGTGCATCATAGCAGAGAAACCGATGGCTGCAAGCGCTTCGATCTCACAGTCGTACTGCTTCTGAACATCCTTGCGGAGATCAGCATAGCAGTCCTGCAGACCATACCAGATAGCTTCGGTAGAGTAGGTCCAGAGACCGTTAACCAACTGATTTTCCCACTCGTGTGAACCCTGTGCAATGGGCTTATTGTCCTCGTCGATGAGGACGGCCTTGATGCGGGTAGAGCCAAACTCGATACCGAGAATGGCCTTACCTGCTTCGATTGTCTGTTTTGCTGTCATAGTCATAATTGTTTTATCGGAGCGCTTTGCTCAACATGTAATACATCTCGTTGTTCTGAAGCTGCTGTTTGAACTCGCTGGTCTTGGTGTCCTTGTTGATGCGGACATACTCGATGCCAACCATCTCGGCGAAGTCTTCCCAGTATTCTTCGGTGATATCGTAAGAGAAGGCACTGTGGTGTGTACCACCTGCGAGGATCCACGCACCTGCGCCAATCTCGAATGTGGGCTGTGGAACCCAGAGGGCAGAAGCCACAGGCAGATTAGGCATGGGCTTCGGCTCGATGCACTCAACCTCCTGAGAGATCAGACGGAAGCGGTTGCCGAGATCAACAACAGTAGCCTTGATACCACGACCCACCTTAGAGGTGAACACGAGACGGGCTGTCTGCTGCTTGCGGATACCGATGCCGAGGAAGTGAACCTCGAGTTTGGGTTTATCAACAGCGATGAGCGGACAAACCTCGAGCATGTGGCTCTGCAGACAAGAACTGCGGTCACCAGCGAAGTTCAGGGTGTAATCCTCGAGGAATGAACAACCTGTGGGCAGACCCTGCTGGATCACCCAGAGGGTACGGTAGAGACATGCGGTCTTCCAGTCACCCTCAGCACCGAAGCCATAACCTTCTTCCATCAGACGCTGTGAAGCCAGACCAGGAATCTGGTCGAAGCCAACGAAGTTAGGATCGTTGATGTCGGCATCACCCAGGTCGTCGAAGTTGGTAGTGAAGGCGGTAGCACCTTCGTCTTTCAGCACGCGGCGTAATGCGATCTCAGCCTTAGCCGAGTTCTTCACCTTTTCCCAGTAAACGGCTTCGCCACTCTCGTCGATTTTGATGGTATAAGCCTTCTTGTATTCCTCAACAAGGGCGTCGGCCTCTGCATCAGTCACTTTTTTGAAGTACTCCATCAGTGAGCTGACGGGATAGTAATCTACGTGATAACCCATACGCTGCTCGAACTCCACACGGTCACCATCGGTAACGGCTACGTTGTTCATGTTCATACCGAACATCAGACAGCGAACGTTCTTGGCGTCTGCCACACCTGCGGCTACGCGAGCCCATACGGCAATCTGTTTCTGAGCAGCCTCGTCCTTCCAGTAGCCACAAACCACCTTACGTGGTACACGCATACGGGTACAGATATGTCCGAACTCGATATCGCCGTGAGCACTCTGGTTCAGGTTCATGAAGTCCATATCCATTGTCTCCCAGGGGATCTCGGCATTATACTGTGTGTGGAAGTGGAGGAGGGGCTTCTGCAGATCCTGCAGACCCTTGATCCACATCTTGGCAGGCGAGAAGGTGTGCATCCAAGTGATGATACCAACGCACTTGTCGTCGTTGTTGGCTGCCTTCATCACAGCTTCCACCTCCTTAGAGCTGTTGGCTGTACCTTTATAAACTACCTTGATGGGGATAATTCCGCTGTCGTTCAGACCTGCTACCATCTCCTTAGAGTGTCCATCAACTGCCACAACTGCATCACCTCCATAGAGAAGCTGTGCACCAGTGACCCACCAAATCTCGTAATTCTCAAATGCTTTAATCATAATTGTTGTACGTTTTTAAGTTTATTTGTTTGTTAATGTTTCTGTCCTTTCTGACCATAGTAGGCATTAGGTCCATGTTTACGCATATAATGCTTCTCCACAAGTAAGGGGTTCATCGTGGTGTTCGGATTAACCGAGAACGAAACGAATGCCATCTTGGCACACTGCTCCATGACCTTTGCGTTATAGACTGCATTGTCGGGAGAGGTACCCCATGAGAACGGGCCATGATTCTTCACCAGCACAGCGGGGGTGTGGTCAGGATTGATCTTACGGATATTCAGGATCTCATCCACAATTACATTACCCGTTTCTAACTCGTACTGTCCCTTAACCTCAGCCTCAGTCATGTCACGCGTGCAAGGGATGTCCTGATAGAAGTAGTCGGCGTGTGTGGTGCCGATGTTGGGGATATCGCGACCAGCCTGGGCAAAAGCTGTGGCATAGGTAGAGTGGGTGTGAACCACACCTTGGATGTTGGGAAAAGCCTTATAAAGAACAAGGTGTGTAGGCGTGTCGGAAGAGGGATTCAGATCACCGTCAACTACTTCACCCGTATTGAGATCTACTACTACCATGTCGCTGGCTTTCATCACGTCATAATCAACACCAGAGGGCTTGATGACCACTAGCTAATCCTTGTTTCACAAGGTCAAGATTTGCCTTGAATACTTTTTCTTTCAGTTCTTCTAACATTGTTGTTATAATTTAAAGTTTGGATCTTCGTTATACATTCTCTTGTTAAAACGATAGAGCGATGCTCCACGCTTGGATGTGCTCTTATCAATCAGTTCGGTTTTCTCAATAAAGTCCATCTCCTTGATGCGTTTACGGAAATTGCGCTTATCGATAGCCTCACCTTTCACGGCCTCATACAGTTTCTGAAGCTGCGTGAGTGTAAAGAGGCTGGGGAGCAAACGGAACCCAACAGGTTCCTGAGCCAGTTTTTGCTGCATCATTTTTCTGGCTTTCTTTACCATTTCGTTATGGTCGGAATATAGTCGAGGTATTTCGTTGATATCCATCCATACCTGCTCATGTGACTGACGGAGTGCCTCATCATAATCGTTGACGTTAATCAGAGCGTAATAAGCGATAGACACCACACGCTCACCTGGGTCACGGTCAACATTACCGAATGCGCCTACCTGTCGCATGTATAGATTTCGTAGTCCTGTTAGTTCGAATAGGGTTCTGGATGCTGCTGCATCAACACTCTCTTCGCCGCCAACGAAGCCTCCGTAGAGGCTCCATTCGCCGCGTCCAGGATCCATCTTGCGCTTACCAATCAGGATCTTTAACTTTCCTTCGTCAAAGCCGAAGATGATGCAATCAACAGACAGCCAGACTTTGGAATGTTCGTTATAATAAGTCATTTTCTTTTTTCTTATAGGTTATGGTTTACCAGAAGTATGCATAGAAGCAGCTACAGAGGCCGATGACAACCAATGTGCCGATCACATCGAATGCACCCCAGCTCTCCTTGATAGATTTCTTGAAATCAGCAGAGAAGGTGATGGCGTCAATCTGCTCCTTAGAGGGTGCAGGTGTGAAGAAGCTCACTGCAACCATCAGCAGGATGATGAACAGCAACAGCCAGCACTCGAAGATAAGCCAGTTGGTCTGCCAGAACCAAGAGGTTGCATCCCAGAAGGCACCGTCCATGACGGCCTTACCTGAATCGGTAACCACATTGGTAATCAGACGAACCATACCGATGAGGAAACCTCCAATCAGTCCCCATTCACCAGCCTTAGGCGTAATCTTCTTTGAGAAGATACCCAAAGTAAATACGGCCACCATAGCAGGTGCAATCAGCGACTGTATATCCTGCAGATAAGAATAGAGGTTACCCATATTCATCATGATAGGCATCCAAGCCAAACCGAGTAGTACGACAACAACTGTTGCTGTACGACCTACGAATACGTAGTGAGCTTCGCTCATACCCTTCTTCATCGGCTTATAGAAGTCTTCAGTGAAGAGTGTAGCACAACTATTGAAGAAGGCTGCGAGAGAAGCTACGAGAGCGCATACGAAACCAATGGTTACGATACCTTTGATACCTGCAGGCAGAATGTTCTTCACCATCATGGCGAAAGCACCATCGGTACTCTCGTGGTTCATAATATCCATCTCGATACCGCTACCACTCTTCAATGAGAGGGCATAGGCAATCATACCGGGAATCAAGAACATGAAGCAAGGCAAAATCTTGAAGAAACCTGCGGCAATAGTTCCACGACGAGCGCGTTTCATTACTTCCTTATTGTCCTCACCAGGTACCTGGCCGAGTACACGCTGAACGATATGCTGGTCAGTACACCAGTACCAGAAACCGATAATAGAAGCACCCAGGAACACAACATAACCAGGGAACTGAGGATACATCGGGTCAGCAGGATTGGGATGGAACATGTGAGTGGTTCCGAAACCGTCGTGTGCAGCATTGCAGACACGCATCATCTCAGACCAACCTGCAGTGATGCTGCCGTCGCCAAGCATATTCAGACCAAGGAACAATACGAGGAAGGAACCTATAATCAGAATAGGTGTCTGAATGGTTGACAAGGTCATTACACCCTTCATACCACCGAAGACAGTGAAGATTGCGGTGATGGCAATCAGACCGATAGCACCATACCAGAAGGGAATATCAAGTAAGAACTTGAAGAAGATACCACCAGTGAAGGCTGTAACAGAAACCTTCGTCAGCACGTAGGCCACCAGTGTGATGATTGACAGCCATGAACCTGTGCGCTGAGTATAACGGAACTTCAGGAAATCAGGCATTGTAATGATCTTACCCATCTTGTTGATAAGCAACTGATAGAAGGGCACGAACAGCCAACCGAGAATCAGGATCATCCATCCTTGCATCTCCCAGTGAGCCATACCTACACCATCCTTTGCACCGGTACCGGCGAGACCTACAAGATGCTCAGAGCCGATGTTGGCAGCAAAGATGGCCATTCCAATTACATACCAAGGTTCACCTTTACCAAAGAGATAAGCTGAAGAGTCTTCTCCTTGTTGTGATTTCTTGTCTTTCCAGATAGCATACCATACGGCAGCAATTACTCCACAGAGGCCGACGGCGAGTACAACCCAATCGAGCCAGATAAATTCATGTGAACTCCAGTTCATTTTGTTTTATTTTTAGTGTTATTATTTGATTGAAAATTTGTAGGCAGCGTGACTGAAATATTTCTCGCCAGGATTTAGAGTGGGTTGTACCCAGTCGGGATGGTTGGGAGAATCAGGATATTTCTGGCTCTCCAAGCAAACGCTGACGTGCTTAGGGTAGGTGAGACCGTGCTTGCGTGCAATCTTGGCATCTGGACCTACACCCTGGAAGTTACCACTATATACCTGAACACCAGGCTCGTTGGTGAACATCTCCATGAAGATGCCTGTCTTGGGTGAGTAGAGACTGGCGCAAACCTGTGTGTCGTCACCTTTACCATCCTTAAAAGTATTCAGGCAGAAATTGTGATCGTAACCTGTCGCATTTTGGATCTGGTCAAAATCTGAATGAATGCTGTCACCAATGGCGTGTGGAGTACGGAAGTCCATAGGAGTACCTTCTACAGACTTGATTTCACCTGTAGGAATATACAGTTTGTCACTCGGTGTGAAGTTATCGGCATTCACATAGAGCTCCATGTCATAACCGGGCTGGGTGAAATCACCGCTCAGGTTATAGTAGTTATGATTGGTTTGATTGATGATGGTGGGCTTGTCTGTCTCAGCTTCCCAAGTCATATCCAGCACATTGTCGGCAGTGAGCTTATAGGTGGTAACGGCCATCACCTTACCAGGGAATCCATTTTCACCGTCTTTCGCAACGATGGTCAGTCGCAGAATAGAATCGCCGATCTGCTCTGCCTCATATACCTGATGCATCCAACCGGTGTTACCACCGCCGTGTAGACAGTTCGGACCATCGTTCTTCTTCAACTGATATTCCGTGTCGTTGAGTATGAACTTACCTTCTTTGATACGATTGGCATAACGGCCTACACTTGATCCGTAGTCAGAAGGAGTATTGATGGTATCGGCATACTGGGCAATGTTGTCAAAACCGAGTACAACGTCTGTTGGCTTACCATCCTTGTCGGGAACACAAAGAGATACAATACGTCCGCCGTAGTTGGTAATACAGACTTCCATCCCATTAGCGTTCTTTAGCGTGTAGAGTTTGACGGGCATGTTCTGAATCGTTGTGTCGAACTTTGCTGCGTCGAGTCCTGATGTTGTCAACTGTGGTGCCTTTGGGGCAGCCGAACATGAGAATAACAATGCAACTGCACCGATTCCCATACAGATAGTTTTTAGTACTTTCATCTTTACTTGTTTTAAGTTGTTTTGATTATGCGTTATAATTTTGGGTGTAAAATTACAATTTATTTTTGAACTAACAAATAAAAAACACAAAAAAATAGCGGCAAAAGTGTATTTTTTACACCTTACCGCCATTTTTAACTTTCGTAAACACAAAAATAGTGTTTACTCAGGTATGAGTTAGCATATTTTGCGTGAACCGTCGCCGATGATTACATCATATACTTTAGGCTCATGGCCATATTTCTCGTTGAAGCGTTTCTTGGCATCAGCAATGAACTTGTTATAGAGATCGTTGCGGACGAGGTTGATGGTGCAACCACCGAAGCCGCCACCCATAATACGTGAACCTGTCACACCGTTCTTCTTGGCAATGTCGTTCAGGAAGTCGAGCTCTTCACATGATACTTCATAGTCCTTTGACAGACCTTCGTGTGTCTTGTACATCATCTCTCCAACCTTCTCGTAGTCACCTTCGTTCAGGGCATCGCAAACAGCCAGTACGCGGTCCTTCTCACCGAGCACGAACTTCGCGCGCTTGTAATCTTCTTCACCGACCTCGGCACGAACCTCATCAAGTTGCTCCCAGGTACAGTCACGCAAGGTCTCAAACTTACCCTCTGGGTGTTTAGCCTGAATGTGTTTCACCACATTCTCACATGAGTTACGACGATCATTGTAAGGTGAACCTGCCAGCTGGTGCTTCACAACAGAGTCGAGCAATACCAGACGATAGCCATCGGGCTTGAATGGGAAATACTCGAACTCACGGCTACGGCAATCCAGACGCATCAGACAGCCTGCCTTGCCGAATACAGAAGCAAACTGATCCATGATACCGCAGTTGACGCCGCAGTAGTTGTGCTCTGTAGCCTGACCTGCCAACACCATATCCCACTGGGATACCTTGTTGTCACCGAAGATGTCGTTCAAGCCATAGGCAAAACAACTCTCCATGGCAGCCGACGACGACATACCGGCACCTAAGGGTACATCACCGGCAAAGGCGATGTTGAAGCCCTTTACTGGTACACCGCGCTTTTTCATCTCCAAGGCAATACCATAGATATAACGAGCCCAGGATGTCTTCGGACCATTAGGATCACTCAACTTGAAATCTACGCGATCCTTCAGGTCGATAGCGTAAGCCATCACGGTATCTTCTGTGCCATTGGCGCGCATCTCTGCCATTACGCCTTTGTCAACAGCACCAGGAAACACAAAACCACCATTGTAGTCAGTGTGCTCACCGATGAGGTTGATACGTCCGGGAGAAGCATATACGTTACCCGTCTTGCCATCAAAGTGCTTAATGAAACGGCTTCTTACAAATTCAATATCCATCTCTATATATATTAATAAGGTGAATAATCAGTCAACTGGAATCTCAGGGTTTACGTTCTTGCAACCGATGAGGGCGTAGTAGAACATATAGGCTACTGCCAGGAAGTAGACGAAGTAGCTGGGCATGTATCCGAAGATGTCAGCGAAGAAATTCTGCACCACGGGCAGAACACCACCGCCTACAACCATCATCATGAAGATACCTGATGCCTGGGCGGTGTATTTGCCGAGACCCTCGGTAGCCAGATTGAAGATGGAAGCCCACATCACAGATGTAAACAGACCACAGAGCACAAGCAACAAGGCTGTCAGAGGTACTGTTGTTGAAGTGATGGATCCCTCGAGGATCGAGATGAGTGGCATGCTGACGGTCACAGACTTCGGGGTGAAGATGGCTACCAGGATGAGGATCATGCAGGCGAAGGTGGCAATCAGCATCAGCGTGCGCGATGATACCTTGGCGGCAATGAAGCTTGAGCACAGACGGCCCACGAGCATCAGCAGCCAGTACATGGCGGCCACAGCACCACCGATGGTGGCGGCATTGAGCACAGCCTCTGGATTAGTCCAGGCACCGTTGGCTGTGGTATCCGACAGGTAGAAGTTCAGACCTCCGGGGATACCCACCTCGACGCCTACATAAACGAAGATGGCGATTACACCGAGCAGACAGTGGCGGAACGACCAGGGGGAGTGTTCGAATACCGTGTCGGCTGTCACCTTACCCATCTCAGGATCCTTGATCGGGATAAAGAGCAGGGCTACGAAGGCAGCGGCGAAGACGGTCATCGCGATATACATCACGAGGTTCACGTCGGCCATCTGTGTAGATGCTGTCACCGTTCCGATGAGTGCACCAACGAGCATCGGGGTCATCGTTCCGGCCAGTGAGTTCAGCGTACCACCGATCATATTCAACTGGTTACCACGGTTACCGCCACCACCGAGCAGGTTCAGCATCGGGTTGACAACGGTGTTGAGGATACACACAGCGAAACCTGAGATGAATGCGCCGAAGAGGTAAATGCAGAAGCCGGGGATACCTCCTGAGAAGCCAGAGAGGTATTGGATGAGCACACCGATAAAGCCTACGGCGATACCGATAAGGGCTGTTTTCTTATATCCGACCTTCGTAAGCATCTTACCTGCAGGGATACCCATGAACAGGTAGGCGAAGAAGTTCATGAAATTACCCATGATACCGAGCACGTTGGAACCGCCGATCTCGGGCTGGCTCTTCCAGATGACTCCAATGGGTGCGCCAAGATTCGTCACAAACGAAATCATGGCATAAAGAAACATCATTGTGATAATCGCAATGATGCTTCCGTTTTGTTTTTGATTACTCATATATTATAAATAAATAATGTATATACCATATTATTCTACTACGCCGAAACGATAGATCGTCTTCTGCTTGTAGCGCTGACCTGGATTCAGCACAACGCTGGGGAAGTAAGGACGGTTAGGTGTATCGGGGAAGTGCTGTGCTTCCAGACATACTGCTGAGCGGTATGGGAAGGTGCAGCCGTTAGCACCCTTGTATCCTGTTGCGAAGTTTGCTGTGTAAAGCTGCATGCCAGGCTCAGTGGTATAGCACTCCAACGTACGACCGCTCTTAGGCTCAGTGATTCTTGCTGCAAAGCTCAACTCACCTTCCTCGCGCTTGTTCAGCACGTAGTTGTGGTCGTAGCCGTGTCCGAACTTAATCTGCTCGTTGTCAGCGTTGATCTCCTTACCAAAGGTCTTGGGTTTACGGAAGTCGAATGGTGTTCCTTCCACCTTCAGGATCTCACCGGTAGGAATAGCGGTGGCATCGGTAGGCAGATAGAAGTCGGCGTTGATCTCACAGATTTGATCCTCGATAGTGGGAGTGGGATCTGCAGCACCAGCCAGACAGAAGAATGCGTGGTGAGTCAAGTTCACGATAGTCTTCTTGTTGGTTGTAGCCAGATACTCGATAATCAACTCGTTGAGGTCGGTGAAGGTGAATTCTACAGTCACGTCCAACTCTCCGGTGTAACCTTCCTCACCGTAAGAAGAGATACGATGCAGTGCCAGGGCGCGAGGACCCATCTGACGAGCATCCCAAACCTTGGCGTTGAAGCCTACGGCACCACCATGCAGATGGTTAGGACCATCGTTGAGGGCCAGCTGGTAATCCTTACCATTAAGGGTGAACTGTCCTTTGCAGATACGGTTACCCCAACGGCCGATCAGCGTAGAGAGGTAGGGCTCATTGCCGCTCATCAACTGCTGGATACTGTCGTGTCCCTGAATAACGTTAGCTACTTTACCGTCTTTACCTGGAACCATAATAGCGCAGATAGCACCTCCGTAGTTAGAGATTGCTACTTCGTAACCTTTACGGTTTCTCAGGATGTACAAATCGGTTTTTTTACCATTGATAGTGGTCTGGAAGTTTTCTCTCTTCAGGCCACAAAGATTCGCTGTTTCTGTTATGTTTGCCATATCTTAAATGTTTTAAGTTACGTATTTTTTGCAAAATAACAGAAAAAAAATCAAATGGACGAATAAACCAACGAAAAAAATGTTTCTTCTGTATTAAAAAACGCTAAATACAGTTTTTGAGGAACTCTGCGACCACATAACTGCTACCTCCGATAAACACAAAGTCTTTTTCATTGGCAGCTTTTTGTGCCGCTTCGTAGGCATTCACAACATCGGGATAGGACTCCCCCTGAAGTCCGAATTCGGCCCCATACAACTTCAATACGCCTTCAGAAACAGCGCGCTTGTTGTTGGCCTTCGTAAAGTAATAGGTGGCGTCAGTAGGCAATAGTGCCATCACACCTTGAACGTCCTTGTCATCCACCATACCGAACACGATATGGCGATGTTTGCAGCGTACAGCCTTCAGTTGCTCACTCAAATAAGTCCATCCAGGAACATTGTGTCCTGTATCACAGATCGTTAACGGATGGTCTTTCACCTTCTGCCAACGGCCTTTAAGCCCTGTCAGATCGCAGACGTGCTTGAAACCTTCCCTGATTTCCCTGTTCTTACATGGCTCATCGGGCATCGTATGGACAGGGTACATCAGTCCAATCTCTTCTAGTCTTCTGATGGCGCAGAGGATCGTATTGGTGTTCTTCTTCTGATAAATGCCGGACAACTCTCCTTCCAACATCCCATCATGCACGGTGTGATAGAGCAGTCCATTAGGGGTAGAGGTACAGTCGATAACCTCATGTTGATCCTCTGCATAAGTGATTGGTGCGCTGACTTCGCCTGCCATCACGTTAAAAATCTGACGTGTTTCTTCAGTGGTTTCGCCGATGACAACAGGTGTCTTGGGCTTGATGATGCCAGCCTTTTCCATAGCTATCTGTTCCAAGGTGGTACCAAGGAACTGTGTGTGGTCAAGACCGATGTTGGTGATGATGGAAAGGGCAGGGGTGATGATGTTCGTGCAGTCCAGTCTTCCACCCATACCTGTCTCAATGACAGCGATATCCACAGCCTTGTCCGCAAAATACTTAAACGCCATGGCGGTCACAAGTTCAAAGAAGGTTGGCTTCAACGGCTCGAAGAAAGTCTTCTCATTCTGTACAAAGTCAATTACATATTCTTCAGGGATGGGATTGCCATTGATGCGGATGCGCTCAGAGAAATCCACCAGATGGGGTGAGGTGTAAAGACCTACCTTATAGCCGCACATCTGCAGGATGGCGGATATCGTATGGGCACAGGAACCCTTGCCGTTGGTACCGGCAATGTGGATGGTGCGATATTTGCGATGGGGATGTCCGAAATGCTCATCAAGCTTCACGCTATTATCCAATCCCTCCTTGTAACCGCTGGCACCCTGTTGCTCAAACATGGGCAGCTGATTATACAGATATTCACACGTCTCCTGATACGTCATACGCAGTTTCCTCCTTTCTCCTTATTTTAATTGAAATAGTTCTTGAAACGCTGGAAGATAGAATCCTTCGTCTGCTTATCGCCCTTGAAGTTATCACTGTCGCGGAACTGCTCAATGGCTGTTTTCTCTTCACGACTCAAAGTGCGAGGCACATAGACACTGATGTTTACCACCAGATCTCCCTTACCACTACCATAACCCTGCACGGCTGGGAGGCCCTTGCCGCGCAGCCGGATGGTCTTACCAGGCTGTGTGCCGTTCTCCATCTTCACCTTCAGCTTCGTGCCGTCAATGTTGGGGATCTCCACTTCTCCGCCAAGCGCTGCCGTGGGAAAATCTAATAGCAGGTTGTAGATCAGATCGTTGCCGTCGCGGACGAAGGTCTCATGTTCTTCTTCCTCGATAAACACCTGAATATCACCGTTGACGCCATTGTGTTTGCCAGCATTTCCTTTACCTGGCACATTGACAACCATACCCTCGGCGACACCGGCGGGAATACTGATCTCAACCACTTCCTCACCTTTCTTTACACCTGAACCGCCACACTCGTGACACTTGTTCTTGATCACCTGACCTTCACCACCGCAGACAGGACAGACACTCTGCTGTTGCATCATTCCGAAGATACTCTGGGTGGTATGGGTGATGACACCAGAGCCATGACAGGTCTGACAAGTTTCCTTGCCGCTGCCGTCTTCGGCGCCTGTACCATGACAGTGCTCACAAGGTACATCCTTACGGACCTTGAACTTTTTGGTGACACCCTTGTTGATTTCTTCCAAGGTGAGTTTTACTTTCAGACGCAGGTCGCTGCCTCGATGTTGCTGCGGACGACGTGAACCGCCGCCGAAACCGCCGAAGCCGTGACCGCCGAAAATATCACCGAACATAGAGAAGATATCGTCCATGTTCATGGAAGCACCACCGAAGCCGCCGAAGTCGAAGCCACTGCCCATGTTCGGGCCGTTGAAACCGAACTGGTCATACTGCTGACGGGTCTTGGGGTCGTGCAGCACGTTATAGGCCTCTGCAGCCTCCTTAAATTTCTCCTCAGCTTCCTTGTCGCCGGGGTTACGATCGGGGTGATACTTGATGGCTATCTTTCGATAAGCTCTCTTGATCTCATCTTCTGAAGCGTTTTTCTCAACGCCCAGCACCTCGTAGTAGTCGCGTTTCTGTGCCATATTATTGTCCTACTGCCACCTTTGCGTGGCGAATTACTTTATCATTCAGTTTATATCCTTCCTGCAGACAGTCGATCACCTTGCCTTTCTTGTCCTCGCCCATACCAGGCACCATAGCCACAGCCTCGTGCACGTCGGTATCGAAGTCGGCATCTTTGGTGTCGATCTTGCTGACACCCTGTGACTCCAGTGTCTTCATGAACTTCTGGTGAATCAGGGTCATGCCTTCACGCAGCACCTCGGGGTCATCGGTCTTGGCGCCGTTTTCGATGGCACGCTCCATATCGTCGATGATGGGTAGGATGGCGGTGATCACCTTCTCTCCACCGTTCAGGATCAGTTCGGCGCGCTCTTTCAAGGTGCGCTTGCGGTAGTTCTCAAACTCTGCCACTTTGTAGAGTAGCTGTGTCTTCAACTCCTCAATCTGCTCCTGAGCTTTCTCTAACGGATCTTTCTCTTCTTCAGCTGCCTCAGCCTCTTCATTTTTCACTTCCTCACTTTTCACTTCTTCGTCAGCTGCCTCTTTGGCAGTCTCTTCAACAAGAGCCTCGTCCAGAGTCTCCTCTCCCTCAATGTTGATATCTCTTTCTGTCATAATAGCAATGTTTTAACGTTCTGAAGACTTCTATGCAAATATCGTGCCATTAACTGTAGAGTTCAGCTTTCTTCTCCTTGATGGCCTCGTCATAGATGTAGTCATCATAGGTCATCAGCTTATCGATGGTACCTTTTGGTGTCAGTTCGATGATACGGTCAGCCACCGTATTGATAAACTCATGGTCGTGTGAGGCAAAGAGAATATTGCCCTTAAATCCGATCAGGTTGTTGTTGAAAGCCTGGATACTCTCAAGGTCGAGGTGGTTGGTGGGGGTGTCCAGAATCAGGCAGTTCGCGTTCTTTAGCTGCATACGGGCAATCATACAACGCATCTTCTCACCACCTGAGAGCACATTCACGTGTTTCAGCACATCTTCCTCCTTGAAGAGCATACGACCGAGGAACGACTTCATTGTCACCTCGTTGCCCGGACCCCATTGTGAGAGCCAATCTACCAGATTCATCTCGCTCTGGAAGAACTCGGTGTTGTCGAGTGGGAGATAGGCGGTGGTAATGGTGACACCCCATTTGTATGTACCAGCCTGCGCCTCACGGTTACCGTTAATGATCTCAAAGAGAGCAGTCATCGCCTTGGGGTTATGGCTCAAGAAAACGGTCTTCTGCCCCTTCTCGATGGTGAAGCTCACGTTATCGAAGAGCACTGTTCCGTCTGCATCCACAGCTTTCAGACCCTCCACTTCAAGAATCTGTGTACCAGGCTCGCGCTCCATTGAGAAGATGATACCAGGGTACTTACGGGTAGATGGGGTGATCTCCTCTACGTTCAACTTTTCCAACATCTTCTTACGTGAGGTGGTCTGCTTCGACTTTGCCACGTTAGCACTGAATCGACGGATAAACTCCTCCAATTGCTTCTTCTTCTCCTCGGCCTTCATCTTCTGGTTCTGAGCCTGACGCAGAGCCAATTGCGAACTTTCGTACCAGAAAGAGTAGTTACCGCTGAAGAGTGTCACCTTGCCGAAGTCGATATCGACGGTCTGTGTAGAAACGGCATCGAGGAAGTGACGGTCGTGACTCACCACGAGCACACACTGTTCCAGATTCGACAGGTATTCCTCCAACCACTGTACGGTATCGAGGTCAAGGTCGTTGGTGGGCTCGTCGAGTAACAGGTTGTCAGGGTGTCCGAAGAGGGCCTTAGCCAGCATCACACGCACTTTCTCGTTGTTCGAGATATCCGACATCTGCTTATAGTGCTGTGCTTCCTGCACGCCGAGGTTCTGCAACAGTTGGGCGGCTTCGCTCTCTGCCTCGTAACCGTTCATCTCGGCAAAAGCCATCTCAAGTTCTGCGGCTCGGTTGCCGTCCTCCTCAGTCATTTCGGGCTTGCTATAGAGGGCTTCGCGCTCTTTCATGTTATCCCACATGGGCTTGTGACCCATCAGCACGGTGTCCATCACGGTGAATTCGTCGTATTTGAAGTGGTCCTGCTCGAGCACACTCAGGCGCTCGCCTGGCTGCATCTCTACGGTTCCCTTGTTGGGCTCCAGCTCTCCGCTGATCGCACGGAGGAGAGTTGATTTGCCAGCCCCGTTAGCGCCGATGATGCCATAGATATTGCCACTTGTAAACTTCAGGTTTACGTCCTTGTAGAGGACCTTCTTGCCAAACTGTATCTGCAAGTTTGTAACTGTAATCATCTCTTTTCTATACCTTATTTAATGTAATTGGGCTGCAAAGTTACGAATAAAATAGGAAAAAACCAAATTATATTTGAGTTTTATTGCTTATTACAGATGAATTGTGAGTAAACTGGTAAACGATGCAATAAGTGAGAGACTGTGTAGCGCTATGGTAGCGCTATGGTAACGCTAAGGTAGCGCTAAGGTGCGGCTAAGGTTTACGAGTTATAAAATAATGCATTTTTTATGAGTAATTCTTTGGTCTATTTGGAATTTTGTCGTATCTTTGCGGCAGAATGAACATGGAATCGCAACAGAATGAAGGGTTGAAGGTGCCACAGACACAGCAAAGAGCTAAGGTGTTTGTCTCTGGGTGCTATGATTTGCTTCACAGCGGACATGTGGAGTTCTTCAGACAGGCTGCACAATATGGGGACCTGTACGTGGGTATCGGTAGCGACAAGACGATTGAAGGGTACAAGCACCATAAGACCATCTATTCAGAACAGGAACGACTGTTCATGGTGAAGGCTATCCGGTATGTGAAAGATGCGTTTATCAATGCCGGTGACGGTATTCTGGACTTCCTGCCAACGCTGGATATTGTCAAACCTGATATCCTGGTGGTGAATGAAGATGGGGGTAATGATGATAAACGGAGGATCTGCGAGGAAAGAGGCATGCAGTATATTGTGCTCCAGCGAGTGCCACAAGAGGGTTTGACGGCTCGGAGCAGTACTGATTTGAAGAAAACACCGTCGCAGATTCCTACCAGACTGGATCTGGCAGGCACCTGGATTGATCAACCTTACGTGAGCCAGTATGCGCCAGGATGGGCGATTACCATCAGTCTGGAGCCTACGTTTGAGGTTAGGGAACGTTGTGGTCTATCCACTTCCACTCGTAATATGATTAAGAAGATCTGGCCCTATCAGTTGCCTAACATGGATCCTGAGATCCTGGCGAAGCTGGTATTTTGTTTTGAGAATGATCCTGAGCGTAGCGATGGGATCATCAGTGGAGCACAGGATAGTATTGGCATATGCATCCCTGGTCTTTGTAGGCATTACTACAACAATCGTTTTTGGCCTGAAAAGATTGAAACCTGTTACGATGAGCAAGTGTTGAGCTGGTTGGAACAGCATCTTGTGATGATTCCTATGGAACCACGCAGACATGGGTGCTCTGTGGTGGCGGATAAGGACATCACGGAACCTAAGGTCAAAGCATTGGCCAAAGCTGCTGATGACTGTTGGAACGCCATCATGGCTCGTGATTTGGTTGACTTTGCTGCAGCTTATCAGGCTTCTTTCGAGGCTCAGGTGGCGATGTTCCCAGCCATGGTGCAAGGTTGTGTGCCTTCTTACATCGATGCATTCAAGGACAAGGTCTTAGCCTATAAGATGCCTGGTGCTGGTGGTGGGGGGTATCTCGCCTGTGTTGTGGAAAATGCGGAGCAGTTTGCCCAAGCACACGAAGAGGCGATTCTGCTAACCATCCGCAGGCCTGGTTGATATTGGATTTGGAGATTAAATAGTTTAGTTATGGATTATCAGTATCATATTTTCAGCCCCTATAGGGTATGTCCGTTGGGGGCGCATGTGGATCACCAGCATGGACTGGTGACGGGTTTCGCGATTGACAAAGGAGTAGATCTCTGGTTTTCTCCCTCTACCAATTCAACTGTGCACCTTGAGAGTAAAACCTTTGAAGGGGTAGTGGATTTTGAGATAGATGCACCCACCCAAGTGAAAGAAGGACATTGGGGCGATTATGCCCGAGGAGCCAAGTATGCGCTGAAGAAGCGATTTGAACTGAAACATGGTATTACGGGCGTTTTACAAGGCTCGATACCTGTGGGTGGACTGAGTTCATCGGCTGCGGTGCTGATTGCGTATGTGATGGCGTTTGCGAAGGCCAATCATATTATGCTGGAGCCGTTTGAAGTGATGAAGATTGCTAGTGAAGCGGAGCGGGAGTATATCGGACTGAACAACGGTCTGCTGGATCAGGCTTGTATTGCATTGGGTAAGAAAGACCATCTGCTGATGCTGGACTGTGAATCGAACGAGTATCGCCTGATTCCCAAAAGTTCTGCTATGGCGGACTTTGAACTGGGCATTTTCTTCAGTGGACTGACCCGTAGTCTGGTGAGTAGTGACTACAACCTGCGTGTGGCTGAGTGTAAGACGGCTACCTGGTTAGTGCAGGCTTATGAGAACATACCACTCAAAGAGCAGAATAAAACGTTCCTGAGGGATGTCTCTGAGTCGATGTTTAAACGGCATCGGGATGAGATGCCGCCGAGGTTTGCCCGTAGGGCGGAGCATTTCTTCTCTGAGCATAAGCGCGTGAGAGAGGGAATTACGGCTTGGGAGACTGGTAACCTGGAGTGGTTCGGCAGTCTGTCGAAAGCATCGTGTGAGAGCTCGATTCATAACTATGAGTGTGGTAGTCCTGAGTTGATTGCGATTTATCAGGCGATGCTGACGACTGATGGAATCTATGGTGGCAGGTTCTCTGGTGCAGGGTTCAAAGGAGCCTGTATCGCGCTGGTGGATCCTGCGAAGAAAGAAATGATTGAGAAGAATATTACGGAGAAATACCTGGAACAGTTCCCACAATACAAGAACTCGTTTAAGGTGTATTTCTGTAAAAGTGATGATGGAGCAAGGTTTGTATGAAGAATATTGTGATTGCAGCAGGCTATGCGACGAGGCTGGGGGAGTTGACAAAGAACTTCCCGAAACCGTTGCTGAAGATAGGAAATAATACCATTCTTGGTAGAATGCTCGATGATATTGATACCATCCCTGACATTGATGAACATATCATTGTGACGAATCATAAATTCGCACCAATCTTTGAGGAATGGGTGAAAAACCTATCACTGGGGCCAGGCCCCAGTGATAGGTTGCCAATTCGGATTGTGGATGACGGGACGGAGACGAATGAGACTCGCTTAGGCGCCGTGTGTGATCTGCTGTTTGCGATGGAGAAGTTGCAGATAGATGATGATATGCTGGTGGTGGCAGCGGATAATCTGCTGTTCTTCTCGTTCCAGGAGTTTGTTGATTTTGCGAAAGCGAAGGGGACGAGTTGTATTATGTGTCATGAGCAGCCCAATATTGAGAAGTTACAGCGCACAGGTGTGGTGGAATTGGATGCCAATAACAAGGTGCTGGGTATGGAGGAGAAACCGCAGGTACCGAAGAGTCATTGGGCTGTGCCACCGTTCTATATCTATCTGAAGAAGGATTTGGATTTGGTGCGTCATTCGGTTGAGAATGGTTGTGGCAGGGATGCGCCGGGTAACTTGGCCCATTATATGGTGGAGCATACCACCATGCATGCCTGGCCGATGAGTGCAGGAAGATTTGATATCGGAAGTTTGGATACGTATTATGAAGCCGTAGAGAAATATGGAAAAGATTGATTTGAATAATAAGACGACATTGGTGACTGGTGCCGCAGGTTTTATTGGTAGCAACCTGGTGAAGCGCCTGTTTAAGGACTATAAAGGTATGACCATCGTGGGGATTGATAATATGAATGATTATTATGACCCTACGCTGAAAGAATATCGACTGCAGGAACTGGATAACTGTGTACCTGAAGGTACTGTCTGGAAGTTTGTAAAAGGCGATATCGCTGATAAAGCGACGATTGACGGATTGTTCGAGACGTACAAGCCTCAGGTGGTGGTTAACCTCGCTGCTCAGGCAGGCGTACGTTATTCGATTACGAACCCCGATGCTTATATCCAGTCGAATATGATTGGCTTCTACAATATCCTCGAAGCCTGTCGCCATCATCCTGTTGAGCACTTGGTCTATGCCTCATCTTCTAGTGTGTATGGCGGCAATAAGAAAGTGCCGTTCTCGACGGATGATAGAGTTGATAATCCTGTGAGTTTGTATGCTGCCACCAAGAAAAGCAACGAGCTGATGGCACATTGCTATTCGAAACTGTATGATATCCCATCGACAGGATTGCGTTTCTTTACCGTCTATGGTCCTGCCGGACGTCCTGACATGGCATATTTTGGGTTTACGAACAAGTTGCTGAAGGGTGACACCATTCAGATCTTCAACTATGGCAACTGCCGCCGAGATTTTACATATGTAGACGATATTGTAGAAGGTGTTGTGCGAGTGATGCAAGGAGCACCTGAGCGCAAGAAGGGGGAGGATGGTCTGCCTGTTCCTCCCTATGCCGTCTATAATATCGGTGGTGGTCAGCCAGAGAACTTGCTGGACTTTGTGAACATCCTGCAGGAGGAGTTGGTACGTGCAGGTGTTTTGCCTGAGGACTTTGACTTTGAGGCGCACAAGCAACTGGTACCGATGCAACCTGGTGATGTGCCCACAACCTATGCCGATGCTGCCGCCCTTGAACGTGACTATGGGTTTACGCCTAAGATCACGTTGAGGGAAGGACTTAGGAAGTTTGCAGAGTGGTATAAATCATACTATCAATAAAAACAATGGTGAGTCTGTTTGGCTCACCATTATTTTTATAACATACCTTTGGTTGAAGGTAATTCGTAGTGATAGATGTCGCGGCGGACTGCCATCTTCAGGGCTCGGGCAAGAGCTTTGAAGATGCCTTCAATCTTATGATGCTCGTTCTGGCCTTCGGCCTTGATGTTCAGATTCATCTTCGCAGCATCGCTGAGGCTCTTGAAGAAGTGTAAGAACATTTCAGTCGGCATCTCACCAATCTTCTCACGCTTGAACTCGGCATCCCATACCAACCAGGGGCGCCCTCCGAAGTCTAATGCCACAGAACAGATACAGTCGTCCATAGGCAGACAATAACCATAACGTTCGATGCCTCGCTTGTTGCCCAATGCCTGTAGGATACATTCGCCCAAGGCGATGGCAGTATCTTCAATCGTGTGATGCTCATCTACCTCTAGGTCGCCTTTCGTGTGGATGGTGAGATCCATCATGCCATGCTTGCCGATCTGCTCCAGCATGTGGTCGAAGAAGCCTAGGCCTGTCTGGATGTCGCACTTGCCAGTTCCATCGAGATTCACTTTGATGTGTATATCCGTTTCCTTGGTCTTCCGGCTGACTTCTGCGATGCGTTCGCCAGCAAATAGTATTTCTGAAATCTTATTCCATGTAATACCTTTATCACTTAAAATCAGTGATTTGCAACCGATGTTTCGAGCAAAGGTTCTATCTGTCTCCCTATCGCCGATGACGTAGCTATTGGCGATGTCATAGTCGGGATTATTGATGTACTTCTCTACCAATCCAACATTCGGCTTGCGTGTGGGTGCATTATCCTCAGGGAAATGTGGATCGATCAGAATCTCATCAAAGGTGATACCTTCTCCAGCGAGGGTCTGAAGGATGAAGTTGTGGACGGGCCAGAAGGTGTCCTCAGGAAAAGATGAGGTGCCTAATCCGTCTTGATTGCTCACCATGACAAACTCAAAATCGAGCTTCTCGCGGATGAAACTGAGGTTGCGGAATACGCCATCGACAAACTTCAGTTTCTCGAAGCTGTCAATTTGTTCATCGGCAGGCTCCTCAATGAGGGTGCCGTCACGGTCTATAAATAAGATTCGTTTCATAAGTCTCTTTTACCTCTGTCTTATTGAATTTTTGTCGTTCATTTTCGTGCTGGATGATAGCGCCTCGCATCATGTAAATGGGGCCAATGATCGATTGCCACACGTAGGCCTGAAGGAAACCGGCAATGAGGAATACCACCAATGTCAACCATCTCACGTTGTCAGGCATACCGCTGGGATCGCCCATGAGGACGCCTATCTGATCCTGCCAGTTGGCTGCCATCATGATGATCATCGGCAGCGAGGTGAGCATGATCAGGATGGATATCGTGAAGAAACACACGATGCCGACGATGAGCACCATGCCTGTGTGTCGTAACCAGTTCTTGAAAGTGATACGCTCTGTGGCTTCCAGCAACTGACGCTTGCGAAGTCTCCGCCATGCAAAGATCAGCAGGAGTATCACCGCCAGTGTTGCTAACAGCTCTCCAGGTAACATCAGGTTGGGCGAAAGGAGAACAGGCATAGCTGAGGCGGCTGCCGACAAGACGGCAAACACAATGGCTATCAGCCATGTGGCTTTGAAAATCCGCTTGAAGTGGGAGAAGTAGAAACGATAGCCGTCGCGAATGCAAGCCCTACTACTCCTGCTCTTTAAAAGGATATTTTCGTTGTCTTTTTCCATTGTCTGATTGATTTTTGTGTGCAAAGTTACTATTTTTTTATTTTATTTCGTATCTTTGCAGCAAAATTTTGCGATATGAAGCAATTAAAGTGGGGTTTCATTGGTTGCGGTGAAGTGACAGAGAAAAAGAGTGGCCCGGCCTTTAGCGAGGTTGAGGGTTCAAGTGTCGAGGCTGTGATGAGTCGTTCAGAGCAGCGGGCACGCACTTATGCTATCACGCACGGCATCCGTAAGTGGTACACTGATGCCCAGGAGATCATCGATGATCCTGATGTGAATGCCATCTATGTGGCCACACCTCCTTCGAGTCATGCCACCTATGCTATTATGGCTATGAAAGCAGGTAAACCTGTGTATGTGGAGAAGCCTTTGGCGGCCAGTTATGAGGACTGTGCCCGTATCAACCGCATCTCCGAACAGACGGGTATCCCTTGTTTCGTGGCTTATTATCGCCGCTATTTGCCTTATTTCCAGAAGGTGAAGGAGATCGTGACAAGTGGAAGGATCGGTAAGATCCTGAATGTCCAGATCCGCTATACGGAACCTTTACGAGCAGCTGATGCCGAGGCGATCAAGAACGGTACACCTCTGGCTTGGCGATTGCAGCCAGAAATCGCTGGTGGTGGCTATTTCTACGATATGGCACCTCATCAGCTCGATCTCCTTCAGGATATGTTTGGCGTCATTCTCGAAGCCAGAGGCATCTGTGCCAATCGTGGTATGCTTTATGAGGCAGAGGACTCTGTGAGTGCTTGCTTCCGCTTCGAGAACGGTCTGCCTGGCAGCGGCTCGTGGTGTTATGTAGCCCATGAGAGTGCACGTGAGGACTGTATTGAGATCATCGGTACTGAAGGGCAGGTCAGCTTCTCTGTCTTCGACTATAACCCCATCCGTCTGCAGACCAGTGAGGGAGATGAGCGCATGACGGTGCCCAATCCGCCCTATGTGCAGTATCCGATCATCAAGAATGTGATAGAGCATCTGCAGGGACTGGCTGTCTGTACTTGTACGAGTGTGTCGGCAACGCCAGTCAACTGGGTGATGGATCGTATATTAGGAAAACTCTGAGAAGAAACAGGTGAGGAGATGGTTGTGGATATGGATGTTGATGGCTGCTGTCTCTGTGGCCAGGGCGAGTGGGGAAGATAAAATCCCTACCGTGGAAGCAACACCTCCTGACACGATAAAACGTAGTGAACTCCATGCGTTGGGTGAGAAGATCCGTGAGACGATCAAGGAAACGGTTCGCGGCTTCGATAGGACGAACGATGACTATATCGAACCTCAGCTCTATGAGTTTACGGTGATGATGCAGGTGACGCGCACCTTTGAGAGTTTTGATTTGAGTAGTGACAACCAGCATATACGACTGTCGCCTGACGGCCTGACAAAGATAGGGCCTTACTTCGGCTGGCGCTGGTTTTTCTTCGGCTATACTTTCGATATCAAGAACCTGAGTTTCGGAAGTGGTGGCCTGCGGAAAGAGTTCGATCTCAGCATCTACTCATCACAGATCGGCGTAGATCTCTTCTATCGACGGTCTGGCAGTGACTATAAAATACGGGATGTAAAACTGGAAGGACTGAACAGCGACCTCTTTGAAGATATGCCTTTCTCGGGCGTGAAATTGGGAATCACTGGCGTGAGTGCCTATTACATCTTCAATCATGGTCACTTCTCCTATCCGGCTGCTTTCAGTCAATCTACCTGTCAGAAGATCAGCTGCGGCTCATGGCTGGCGGGTGCGGGTTATACACATAACACGCTTGACCTGGATGACGAGGCATTAAAGGCTGCACTCGAAAGCAGGATGCCGAAAGGACAGACGGTGGAACTTGACAGTAGTATGATGTTTAACCACATCAGGTATAACGACTTCATGCTCTCAGGCGGCTATGCCTACAATTGGGTGTTTGCCAAAAACTGGCTGTTTTGTGCGAGTGGACAGTTGGCTATTGCCTATAAAACGAGTTATGGACAGACGGTTGATGAGAAGCGTGGCTTTGATATCGGGAAGGTGAATCCTGATTTTGTCGGACGTCTCGGACTGGTGTATAACAATACCCGCTGGTATGTGGGGGCGAGTGCCATCTTTCGCACGAACAACTACCGTACCTCGCGTTTCAGGGCCAATAATGTGTTTGGCTCGCTGAATGCCTATATAGGCTATAATTTTATGTTAAAGGATAAATACAAGCAAAAGAAGAAATGAAACGATATCTGTTCTTGTTGACAACACTCTTACCGCTTCTCGGCTATGCCCAGGAAGAAGGTGGGGTATGCTATCAGCAGAGTGACAGTATAACGATCTGCCGATTACTCGACGAGGCGCATAGTCTGCCGCGCACCACGAACTTCCCGCTTTTCTTTGCCAGGAAGTTCTTAGGTGTCCCCTATGTGGCCTATACACTCGAAGTCAATGATGACGAGCGACTGGTGGTGAATACCCGTCAACTGGATTGTACCACGCTTGTGGAGACGGTCACAGCCCTGACGCTCTGTGCCTATCGTCATCTTTTCACCTGGCGTGACTATCTGAATGCGCTCTCAGCCATGCGTTATCGTAACGGTAGGATAGAAGATTATACGAGTCGTATTCATTACTTTACAGAGTGGATTACGCTGAATACGGAAGCCGGCATCGTGAAAGAGATCCAAGAGCCTGATCCGCCGTTCTCCGCTATCCAGAATGTCAAGGTGAACTATATGAGTCAGCATCCGCAGAGCTATAAGGCACTCCGAGAGCATCCTGAGTATCTCGACGCCATCCGTGAGATGGAACAGCGAGTCTCTGGCGGACGCTTCCGTTACATCCCCAAGCTGATGGTGAAGAACCAGACTTTGCTCCGTCAAGCCGTGAATGATGGCGATATCATTGCCATTACCTGTAAGAAAGCAGGTCTCGATATCGCCCACCTCGGTTTTGCTGTCTGGAAAGACGGCAAACTGCATCTGCTCAATGCCTCTATGCTGCATAAGAAGGTGGTGGAGGAGCCCATGACGCTCTACCAGTATCTGCAGCAGCACAGCACCCATACGGGTATCAGAATTATCAGAATCTTAAAGTAGAACTTAACCAGATAGAAATTATGGAATTACCTGATTTTATGAGTTATGCCAACAAATTCTCTCAGTCGGAATTTGTAGAAAAAATCTCCCGCATTGCCAAGCGAGCGGGGTCGAAGCTGGTGTATGCCGCCCTGATCCTTTATTATACGCTTCAGAGCGATTCCGTCAGCAAGACTGACAAGGCCATCATCATCGGTGCCTTGGGTTATATGATCAGTCCACTTGATGTCATACCTGATGCCATCCCCATTGCTGGTCTTACCGACGACTTCGCCGTACTGATCTATGTGCTGAAGAAGGTGTGGACTGATGTTGATCCTTCGATTCTCGAACAGGCCAAGGAGAAGCTCGCCAAATGGTTTGATGAAGAGGAAATCTGTGACATCACGGATATCTTCAAAGAAAACAACGAGTAGAGAATACGAAAAAGGCTGGTGGAAATCTCCATCAGCCTTTTACTTTTTCAAGAGGTGCCTGGCGGATTCGAACCGCCGTGGACGGTTTTGCAGACCGTAGACTAAGCCACTCATCCAAGGCACCATTAAGCGAGTAAAGAGCGATGCTTGCATCAGCTCTTTCGAGCGTATGGTGGCCTCGAATGCGGGTGCAAAGGTAGGCATAATATTCGAGATAGCCAAATTTTTAGACTACTTTTTATGCCAGCAATCTGCTTTTTTCTTCTTTTGGGCTTGTTTCTGTGCTTTTAAGGGACATCCTGCACAACCATAGCAAGGGTCTCCAGCACTTCGGAATACCTTGTAAATACGCCTGCCGCCGTAACTAAGGGCTACTAGAAGCACGATGACAACCGCAATTTCCTGCATTACAACTTGGAGAGTTTACGGAGCATCACCTTGTTGATGATCAGCATACGATGACCAGTCTTCTCAATGTCCTCACGTACATTATTTATATTATTAAAGAAATCGCTGAAAGCGTTCAACAGGAAGTTTGCCCCATCGGTATCCTCTTTCTTTTCTGGATTCGTCAGGATGCGGATTCCTTGCGGCTCGATATGCACATCAATGTCTTTACCCGTCATGATCGGATCGCCGTCGTAATGGATGGCCCCGGGTTCCTGACGCGTGATATGCAGGCGTTTCGTGCGGAATGTCTTGATCTTCGAGTTGTTCGTCAATGTCTTCATAAAGAGGTCGGCTGCTACCTGCGGGGCATCGAGTGCGTTGAAGGGCTCCATCACGATCACATCCAACTCACCGTCCTGCATCGTGGCTCCTGGGGCGATATAGGCATTGTTGCCGTATTGCGAAGCGTTGGCACAGGCAATGAGGAATGCCTTGTATTTCTTGGTACCCGACTCATCTTCCACCTCATAGGTCTCTGGGCGATAGACCAACCCCTCCTTCAGCACATTCTCCAGATAAGTCACTGGGCCACGCTTGCCAGCCTCGGCAAACTTCAACGAGATAAAGGCATCGAAGCCCATACCACAGGTACAGAAGAAGGGTAGGTCGTTGATGACGCCATAGTCAAAGGCCTCTATCTTACAGGCATTGATGATCTGAATGGCTTTCTTGATATCAAGCGGCAGACAGAGATGACGGGCCAGCCCGTTGCCCGATCCGCAGGGAATGATGCCAAGGGCCGTCTGGGTGTGTACTAGCGAACGAGCCACCTCGTTGACAGTCCCATCGCCACCTATGGCAACGACGATGTCAACGCCCTCATTAGCACATTCCTTCGCAATCTCTGAGGCATGTCCGGCATATTCTGTCAATTTGATTTCTGCGTCAAACTGATCATGGTCCAGTGTACGCTCTATTATTTCAGGTATTTCTTTCTTCGAGTGAGTACCAGAAATGGGGTTTAATATGAATACAATCTTTTTCTTATTTGCCATAAATCTTCTGCAAATATACAAAAAATGGCTGAAGAAAACCTGTTTTTCATAAGAAAAAAAACAAAATCCGACAAATATTAATAAAAACTTGCACGAATTCATAAAAATTGTGTAACTTTGCACCCTGAAATAAAAAAATTAAAAAGTTACCTATATAGGAATGGGACAATTAACAGAAAGATACAAGCTATATCGTGAACCGCAGAAGTTCATGGAAGCTGATGTGTATCCGTATTTCCGAGAGATTGAAGGCAAACAGGGAACTGAGGTGGAAATGGGCGGCCATAAAGTGCTGATGTTCGGTTCTAATGCCTACACAGGTCTTACTGGTGATCAGCGTATCATCGATGCTGCTAAGGCTGCACTTGATAAGTATGGTTCTGGCTGTGCCGGTAGCCGTTTCCTCAATGGAACGCTCGACCTGCACGTGAAGTTGGAGAAGGAATTGGCTGAGTTTATCGGTAAGGATGAGGCGCTTTGCTTCTCTACAGGCTTCTCTGTAAACCAGGGCGTGCTGGCTGTAATCTGTGGTAAGGACGACTATATCATCTGTGATGATCGTGACCATGCTTCCATCGTTGACGGACGCCGTTTGTCATTCGCCAAGCAGCTCCATTACAAGCACAACGACATGGAAGATCTGGAGCGTCTGCTGCAGGGTCTGCCTCACGATGCCATCAAACTCATCGTGGTGGATGGCGTATTCTCTATGGAGGGCGATCTGGCTAACCTGCCTGCCATCGTAGAGCTGAAGCATAAGTACAACTGCTCTATCATGGTGGATGAGGCTCACGGTATTGGTGTCTTCGGACGTCAGGGTCGTGGTGTATGTGATCACTTCGGCTTGACCGATGAGGTGGATCTCATCATGGGTACCTTCTCTAAGTCACTTGCTTCTATCGGTGGTTTCATTGCTGCTGACTGGGATATTATCAACTATCTGCGTCATACCTGTCGCTCATATATCTTCTCGGCTTCTAATACGCCTGCTGCTACCGCAGCCGCCATGGAGGCACTTCACATCATCCAGCAGGAGCCTGAGCGCATCGAGCGTCTGTGGAAGGTGACCAAATATGCCTTGAAGCGTTTCCGCGAGGAGGGCTTCGAGATTGGCGAGACTGAGAGTCCTATCATTCCGCTCTATGTGCGTGATGCCCAGAAGACTTTCCTCGTAACGGCATTGGCTTTCAAGGCTGGCGTGTTTATCAATCCTGTGATTCCGCCTGCTTGTGCACCTCAGGACACCCTCGTACGTTATGCCCTGATGGCTACGCATACTGAAGAACAGGTAGATCGTTCTGTGACTGCATTGAAGAAAATCTTCGTCGAACAGGGAATTATCAAGTAAATCCCAAAATAAATTGTGGAAAAGTTTGCAAGGGTCACAGAAAATGTGTACCTTTGCACCCGCAAAAACGAGGTGTAGCGCAGTTGGTAGCGTTCCTGGTTTGGGACCAGGCTGTCGCAGGTTCGAGTCCTGTCACCTCGACTTCAAATATAGATCCCCGCTAAGTCAAACGATTTAGCGGGGATTCTTTACAAATTATTAAGATGGAATACAGAAAGATAGGTGATAACTATTATGTTCGTATGGATCGAGGGGACGAGATTATCAGCAACCTCCTCGAAATCTGTGAAAAGGAATCCATACCATCAGCCGTTTACTCTGGAATCGGCGGCTGTCAGAGTGCAGAGTTACAGGTGTTTATTCCTGAAATAGGCAGCTTTGAGACTGAACGGTTGGAAGGAATGCTGGAACTGGTATCGCTCAACGGCAATGTTGTAAGAGACGATGACGGCAAACTCTTCCACCATACTCATGCCCTGTTCTCTTTTAAGAAGGACGGCCAGCATGGAATGGCGGGAGGACACCTCAAAGCCACAACTGTTCTTTATACTGCCGAGATAGAACTGCGTCCTACTGTCGGCGGTGCTATTGGAAGGAAGTTTGATCCTGAGACAGGTACGGGATTTTGGGATTTTAAAGATTGATTAACGAAGAGAATATGATGACTGAAAACAACAAATGGGTGGCTTGTTGGGGGAATGCCACCTCGATTACAAACCGTCGCGAGGCCGTTTATGCCAAGGACCTCACGTTGCGTTACCCCATCCGTATGCCGTTCGGCGGCAGTATGCTGCGTTTCCGTTTCTCGAACCTGACTGGTACTGAACCCGTCACGCTTACGAAGGTCTTTGTTGGTCATACGCCCATCACGTTTGGGGGTGAGAAGAAAGTCTGTCTGATGCCTGGAAAGGAGACTGAGAGCGATGCTATCAGCTATCCCGTTCACCGTGGTGACACGATAGAGGTGAGCTTCTATCTAGTCGATTATACACAGATGAACAGCGGCACACTCGTGACAGGTCCCTTGTCGAAGGGCTTTTATGCCTATGGCGACTATGCGGAGGCTGACGAACTGCCCATCGACCTGTCGCGTCACACCAACTGGTTCTACTTCCTCAATACCGTTGATGTACTGACCTCGCCAGAGAATCGTGCTGTCGTGTGCTATGGTGACTCCATCACGGCTCAGTCGTGGCCCGACTATATGGCGCAGTTGGCATTCGGTTCCCATGTGGCAATCATCCGACGGGCTGTCAGCGGCACACGTATCCTACGGCAATATGACTGTATTACCTATCAGGCCTATGGTCTGAAAGGTGCCACGCGCTTTCCTATCGAGATGAATGTGGCTGGTGCTTCGGATGTCATCATCCAACATGGCATCAACGATATCATCCATCCTGTGGGCGAAGATGTCAATCCCTTCCGTCCTTGGAGCGACCTGCCAACGGTAGAAGAGATGGAGCGTGGGGTAGAGGATATCTACGTGAAACCAGCAAAGGCGATGGGGCTGAAGGTATGGAGTGGCACGTTGCTGCCTATTTTCGGCTGGCGTACCTATAACGAAGATCGCGACGCGATGCGCCAGCAGTTTAACGAGTGGTTACGCACTTCGCCGATCTTCGATGGGTGTATCGATTTCGATGCGGCCGTTCGTAGCACGACTAATCCGAAGGCCTTTGCCGACGGTTTTGACAGTGGCGACCATCTGCATCCGAGTGAACGTGCCTACGAGGCGATGGCACAGGCGGCAGTCCACAAGTTGATTCGCCACATGCCTCGCTACGACCACGAAGAGTCGTTCTAAGACGGCCTTTTATTTTCCTAAGAATTTGGTGTCTAAATACGCCTGGAAGTTATCTTTGTACATATCTCCGATGGGCAGATAGGTATCGGCATCCATGATGACGCGGTTCTTGTTCACCTCCTGAATTTTTGTGAGGTTGATGATATAGGAGCGATGGATCCGCATGAAGGTATCGGGCAGTCGATCCTCCATCTTCTTCATCGACAGGAGGGTGATGATAGGTTTGGGCTCACCTTCGACCCATACCTTCAGATACTCGCTCATGGCCTCGACGTAGCGGATGGCAGGGATGCTGATTTTCACGATTCTGTAGTCGGTCTTGAGGAAAAGGATGTCTGGCTCCTCCATCGTTGGAGCCGCTGATAAACGTTCTTTCAATCGATTGGCAGCCCGTTGGAAATCTTGCAACCCGAAGGGTTTCAACAGATAGTCAACGGCATTCACGCGGAAGCCCTCGACCGCATATTCCGAATAGGCTGTGGTGAAAACAACGAGGGGTGGGGCAGCGAGCGTCTTCACGAAGTCCATACCGTTGAGGTCGGGCATGTTGATGTCGCAGAAGATGGCATCCACCATATTGTGCTCCAGAAAAGCACGGGCTTCTATCGCACTTTGACATTGGGCAGCCAGTTCCAAGAACGGCACCTTATTAATATAGGCAGCAAGCTGCTGTAGAGCCAACGGCTCGTCATCGATAGCGAGGCAACGGATCATGTTAATGGAATATTTAGTGTGACAGAATAGACGTCCGGATCATTCTTGATGCGGAGGATATAGTTACGACCGAAAAGCAGATTGAGCCGTTTGCGCACATTGGCGAGACCCACACCACCTTTTTCTTCATTGGTCTGATGAGGTTTCTCGGCCTTCGAGTTACGGCAGTCGAACCACAATTCGCCCTTCTCTACCGATACCTTCACCTCGATGAATGATTCGTGCTGGTAGCTGACACCATGCTTAAAGGCATTCTCGATGAAGGTGATGAGAATCAGCGGCGGGATCTGACGGTCGGGAACTTCTATAGGTAAGTCGATGTCGATACGCACCTTGTCAGTATAACGCAACTGCATCAGCGCGATGTAATGACGGATGAAGTCGATCTCATTTGTCAACGACACCCCTTGCTTATTTCCCTCGTAGAGCACAAAGCGCATCATCTTCGACAGTTCCAGGATCGTGCCTTTCGCCTTCTCAGGATCGATATCCACAAGGGCGTGGATGTTGTTGAGCGTATTCATGAAGAAGTGCGGATTGATCTGGTAACGCAGGTACTCCAACTGCTGCTCCAGATTCTCATGCTCCAGTTCGGTCAGGCGCTTCCGGTCTTCAAGTCCACGATAAAAACCTTTGATGCCGAGGTTGGCGCCAAACATCAGAATGAGCATGATGATAGCCAGGATATCCTGTTCACCCACGATGGGAGGAGGGGCGTCTTCTGGTCGATGATTACGTGGGGCGGGTCTGCCGTCGAAATCTTTCGGGGGATTGGCAAAATGAGGTGGCTGATGATGATCGGGGCGTTCCATGGGCGGCCTGTGGCCTTTCATCTCAGGTCTGTTGTTACATTGATAGACCGTGAATGCCGCCAGTATCATCACCACGATGCTGAAATACATCACGCGTTTGTTCTCATGACTGTTTGGTTTGCCAAGGAACAAAGGTGCCAACAGGAAATTATGGATCAGAAACAGGAGCAGATAGATGGCGAACAATCGCCATACGACCAACACTTCCCACCATTCGAATACCTGGCTGCTGTCGCCTACCGTCCGCACATAAATACTTAGCAGCGGGGACGCAAAGAGCAATCCCCATGCTGCCAAGTAAATCAGATTCTCCTGTTTCGATTGTTTCATCCAACACATTATTATATATAATAACGTTATTACCAGTAGAATATTGTTTCAATGCCATCCGCCAGGTCCGAAACCGCCGCCGCCAGGTCCGAAGCCGCCACCAGTATAGGATGAGAGCTCCACGGATGAGCCGCCGCTGACCGTTCCGATGATACCGATACCGCCGAAGTAACTGGTGCCGCCGTTGACGCTGACACCCGACAGAAGGGTAGGCTGCGAGCTGCCTGAAACCACGAGGCCTGAACCGCCGCTCGATGGTGTCTGGAACAAGAAGGTCTCTTTGCCGACGGTCAGGGCATACCAGGTGTTAGGTGTCCATGAGGCCTGATAACATGACTGCGATAGCTGGGCACCACTCTCCAGTCCGCCGAGGGCGATGATGGTACCACCAGAGATGTAGAGCTTCTTCTTGTCCTCGCTGTTGGCATCGATGGCCACCTCAGGTGTACCTGAACAGATGGCATACACCAGTCCGCCAGTGATATAGCAGTCGCCGTTAGCATCCAGGCCGTCGTTATTCCGTCCGTGGGCATAGATGTAGCCGCTGCTGATGGTCATGTCGCCTTTCGAGTTGATGGCATCGTCGTAGGCATAGCTGGCCACTTCGCCACCCGTGATGTTCAGCGCGCTCTTGGTCTCGATGCCTTCACCGTTCTCTCCGCTGGTGCGCACCCATATCTTACCGCCTTTGATGGTCAGGTCGCCGTCCACCTTGATACCCTTCGGCGATGAGGTGTCGCCATTACCGCTGAACTGGCCGCCTTCTGTCACGATCATCACACGACCGCCATTGAAGGTCGCATCTCCGTCGGCGTTGATACCCTTACCGCCGCTGCCGGTACTCTTCAGGTACAATTCACCAGCATTGATGGTGAAGGTCGAGTCAGCCTTGATACCTGCAGCGCCCTTGGCCTCCTGGTCGTCTGTGTCGTAGGTGCCGTCGCCTGTTGTCAGCACGGTGGTGCGTCCGCCGTTCACGATGATATGACTCTCGCAGTTGATTCCCTTCGCAGCTGTTGCCGATACCTCCACATTCAGGATACCGCCATTGATAAACACGCCGTCGTTGGCCTTGATGCCGTGCTTGGCAGTAGATTTCACATAGATGTTATTGCCCTCGCGGAAGACGATGTAGTCAGCCGAGTGGATACCGTTGCCCGTGTTACCCGTCACGCTGAGCTGTCCGCTGCCGTTGAAGAGCAGTTTGCCCTTGCAGTAGAGTGCACCCTTCTGACTGCCGCCAGCGCCGTCTTCCAACGTGTTGGTAGTGCCTTCAGCCAAGATGATATAGGCGCGCTTGCCACTCAACAGATTCAGCGCGGCCGAGTCGGGATTGGTGATGCTGATGCCGTTCAGCTCCACGGCATACTTCTTGTTGCCTGCCACGGTAAAGGAACCGTTATCTGTCGAGCCGCTCAGCACATAGCATATCTTTTTCGTGTCGCCGTGATTGGCCGTGATGTGACCGCCGTTGACGGTGATCTCCACCCCGTTCTCCGTCTTCGCTACGGGGTTCGACAGGTCGATGGCGATCTCCGTCGTAAACTCGTTGTTCTCCAGGATGTCTTCCTCGTCAGGGAAATACGCATCAGCCACATCCGTCGGCTCTGCCGTTGTCTTGTCTAATGCGATGTCGAAAGTTGTCAATTCACCCGTAATCGCCGAGCTGCCATTGCCGCTTGGGGTGTTGCCACTTGGTTCGTTGTTCTCAGGCCCGAAGCCGTTGTTACCGCTCATATAATTCTCAAACGGATCGTCACTCGAGCATGAAGTCAGCATCGCTGTGGATGCTGTCATGATTGCTAAGAAAATAAATACCTTTTTCATAATGCTACAAAATTTTGCTGCAAAAGTAACGAAATACTAGGCTCCAGCCAATTTTATTCAACGAACGCCCTGTTTTGTTCAGCCAATTTTTCTTTTTATGGCGTTCTATTGAGGATTTCTGGGGGTAAAAATACAAATAATTTCGGAATTAGTTGGTTGTTTCCTGAGAATTTTATATATTTGCAGTCGAAAATACGTTATTCGACACCTGGGGTTGACTGGATTTGACAGCGGGTTGAGATGGTACGTAAGCACGCGGAGGCTTCTTGGTTCCCTCCATAATCCGAGCTGAGGAAAAATTAATTGGCAACAATGAGTATGCTCTCGCTGCTTAATCGAAGTATAGTAGATTGCTAGCTTAATTTCTCTGCAAGGCGGAGAAACGAGACGTCGCTCCAAGGATGTTGTTCCGAATCTGAGGATCAAGCGGCGCAGGTTAAATCGGAAATAGTCTCTGTAGGCTCCGATGCAGGGATGAAATTTAGGAGCTAAGGTGTCGATTGGTGGTCCAGGTCTTGTCGGCACTCGAAAACCGAAGGCTGGAATAAGCGTGTAGAAAGCGTATGGTTTCCCTGTTTGGACGAGGGTTCGACTCCCTCCAGCTCCACTGCCTTTCAAAATGTAAGCCGCTGACTTTTAAACAGTTAGCGGCTTCTTTGTGCCCTGCGTCCCCGGTTTTTTCAGTTTTTAAAAAGAAGTAGATATGGAACAGGTAGGAGACATGAAGTTTATTGATTTCGAGGATGCTCTTGACAGAGATCTCGGTAAGGTCGGTACTCCGAAGCGCGACGCATTCGAGAGTAGCGTCGACGAGGCTGTGTATTCCTATAAGCTTGGTGAAGCCATCAGGAAAGCTCGTCTTGAACAGAATCTCACACAAGAGGAGTTGGGTGAACGCATCGGTGTGAAGAAAGCTCAAATCTCTAAGTTGGAGAGAGGCTACAGTATCACTATTTCCACCATGAGCCGTGTATTCAAAGCTCTTGGATTCTCTACAGCATCCCTCGACTTAGGAGGCAGTTTGGGGAAAGTCGCACTTTGATAGGGACATAAATGTCCTGAACAAACTATTCCACCGCTATGAATTTCGGTATCAGAATTGAGTATTTTTGAAAATAGAAGCCCGGCTTGCAAATTGCAGGTCGGGCTTTGATTTTGTTTTGAGTCAACATGTTATGAGACCTCAATGGCCTTGGTGACTTTCTCCTTCGGCTCGGTCTTCGGCATGGTGATGGTCAGGATGC
>CADCBZ010000036.1 GCA_902799765.1 uncultured Prevotellaceae bacterium | reverse complement strand
TAAAAATTTGGCAGAATGGATATTTTGCTGTATCTTTGCAGCACATCTAAATATACTGCTATACGATGAAACTGATCAAAGGAGAATTCAAAGAGAAGCTGGAACTGCTCTACGCGCCGTCTATCAAGGCGGGATTCCCGTCGCCTGCTGAAGATTACCTCAGTGAAAGTCTTGATTTCAATCGCGACCTCATCAAGCATCCCGAGGCTACCTTCTATGCTGAGGTGGATGGCGACTCTATGACAGGTCTCGGCATCAATCCAGGGGATATTGCCGTAATTGACAAGAGCCTAGAACCTGCCCATGGTGACATCATCGTGTCGTATATCAACGAGGAATTCAATATCAAGCAGCTCGACCTGACCCATCAGAAAGAGGGTTACATCGAATTGCGTTCTTATAACCCTAAATATCCCACCTTCCGCATCAATGAAGACGATCATTTCAGGGTGTGGGGCGTGGTGGTCTATACGATTAAGAAGTGGAAATAGCGCATGTACGGCATCGTTGACTGTGATAATTGCTACGTGAGTTGTGAACGTGTGTTCCGTCCTGATTTGGAGGGAAAGCCCGTGGTGGTGCTGTCTAACAACGATGGCTGCGTGGTGGCGCGTTCCAACGAGGCAAAGGCCCTTGGCATCAAGGAAGGCACGCCTTATTACCAGGTAGCCGAGCAATTTCCTCATGAAAAGATCGCCGTATTCAGCAGCAACTATGAGCTCTATGGCGAGCTCACGAGTAGGGTAGTGAGCATCATCCGCCAGGAGGCTCCTGCCTATTTCCGCTACAGCATCGATGAGTGCTTTGTCTATCTGAACTCCTCACTTTTCACTCCTCACTCCTCACTTCAAAAGTGGGGCGAGAACCTTCACAACCGCATCTGGCGCTCCGTCGGTATGCCTGTCAGCATCGGACTCGCGCCGAATAAGACCCTTGCCAAGATCGCCTCCAAACTCGCGAAAAAATTCGAGGTGTATCGTCATTGCTGCATCATCGACAACGACGCCAACCGCATCGCCGCCCTGAAATGGTTGCCTGTGGAAGATGTCTGGGGCATCGGCAGACGATATGCTGAGAAGCTTCATGCCCTGGGCTGCAGAACGGCTTACGACTTCGCGCAGCATCATAAGGACTGGGTGCGAATGACCTTCAATAATATTAACATTATCCGTACTTGGCAGGAGCTCAACGGTGAGGATGTCGTGCCGAATGAACAGCTGGCAAAGAAGAAATCTATCTGCACCAGTCGCTCTTTTAACGGGATGATTGGGTGTCTTCGTCAGTAGTAATCCCTTCCGCGAAGACCTGCTGCAATACTGGAAGTATGACGAATTGCGTCTTATCACCCCCACCAGTTCAACGATTCCTATTGTGCAGGCTGCTGCTGAGGTGCTGGATCGTATTTTCGTTCAGGGTGTACAGTATAAGCGGGCTGGTGTCATTGTGATGGGGATCAGTCCCAACAGCCCCATCCAGCAAGACCTCTTCGATGTCACCGCCGAACAGATTGGTAAGATGAAAAGACTTGACGAAGTGATCGACCGCATCAACAAATGTTATGGCTCCGAAACCATCGTCATCGGCGCCCAGCAATACACCCAAAAGAATGGCAAAGGCCGCGCTGAAGTCTTTGCAAATGCCATCAAACACGATTTCAAGAGTAAGAATCCGACTACCAGGTGGAGTGACATCATCCGTTTGAAATAAATATTATTTTCAAACTTTTCGCCCTTTTCTTTCTTTAATTCCAATTTATTTCTTACTTTTGCAGATGAACACGGGCAAATGCCTCAGTGGAGGTGCCTGTGCGACTTTTGTGGGTAAAACAATAACAGCATTAGCAGTTATTCGGCGTGTCTGAAATGTGAGAGTTTTAGAAACGAACGCTAACGATAAATGACTAATGTCTGCGCTTATGGCGTGGACATATCACTTATCAGCGTTCAGGTACCTCTCACAACCGCAGACACGGATAAGCGTCCACGCTTTTTTCGTGTCTGTTTGTTTGTGGTTTACCTGTATTCTCCGATAAGTGCTTTTGCCTAAAGCTATAAGCGCAAAGAATGCCAGAAAAAGAGACTGGTCCTTCCTATATTGATATCAGGGAGGATGACCTGTCGGCTATATCACCAGAGGTATTGGCTACACTCTTGCGTGATCATACCACAGGGCGCAACATCTTCTGGGCTACTCATGACTATGAGGCGCTTGGAAGTGCATACGATTATCATGCCCAGATATTGCCTGAACTGATTACAGGTGAGCATGGGATGGTGATCCGTCCTCGTGTGCTCAAATCAAAGGAGAATCAGACGGATCGTGCCAAGGATATGGCAGAGGTGTTCACACCCTCATGGGTCTGCAATGCCCAGAACAATCTCGTAGATGAAGCATGGTTTGGCAGAAAGGATGTCTTCAATGTAGAAGATAGCGAAAACCACACGTGGAAAGCAACAATCGAAAAGATTGAGTTCCCAGACGGTAAGACATGGAAAGACTATGTAAAGGCCACCCGTATGGAAATGACCTGTGGCGAAGCACCTTACTTAGTAAGTCGTTATGACACAACCACAGGCGAATCAATACCTCTGCAACAGCGAATAGGCTTACTTGATAGAAAATTGAGGGTAGTGTCAGAGAATACAGAGACAAGTGGCGACTGGCTCGATTGGGCACAGACAGCCTATATGAATACGTATGGTTTTGAATGGCAAGGTGACAACCTGCTATTGGCTCGTGAAGCACTGCTTTGGACTTTCATCGAAAACTATCAGGCCAAGTTTGGCAAGGCTCCATTAGTGAAAAGTATCAATTACATTGCCTATATCGTTTCCTGGAACATCTGGCAGATGGATGGTCTGAAAGGCGTTGTGCCTGATTCCTGCAAGAACGGTGTGACAGAGAAAATCCAGACTCTTTTCGGAGAAGAAGAACAGACGGTAAACTGTCTTGGTTGCCAGCAGGATGATTTGCGCAGACATAATGGTATCTATTGTCTCATTCGAGACTGGCCGAACAACAAGAAAAAAATACGATTTATTGACCTCATCAAACGATAAAGACCTATGGCTACATTCGAATCCTCATTAAAATCACGCCTCATTTACATCTTCGCCATCAGCGATGACTGGCATAAGGATTGTCTGAAGATAGGCGAAACGACCTTGGAGGAGGATAACGGAGACCTCTTGGCTCCCAATGATCCCCTTCTGCAAAAAGCAGCTCGCAATCGCATTGACCAATACACCAAAACAGCTGGTATTGCCTATCAGCTGTTGCATACAGAATTGACCATCTACATCAAAGGTGGAACAGTCTGTGCATTCAATGATAAGCAGGTGCATGCCGTGTTGGAGCGGAGTGGTATCAAGAAGAAAGTCTTTGATACGGTAAAAGGTGCTAACGAGTGGTATTGCTGTGACTTGGAAACAGCCAAGAATGCCATCCGTGCCGTGAAGAACGGACAGACCAGTTTGAAGCCTGGGGATATATCGACAGAACAGACGCCTATTGTGTTCCGTCCTGAACAGACAAAAGCCATCGAGCAGACCATCAAACAATTCAGGAAAAGCAATCAGATGCTCTGGAATGCCAAGATGCGTTTTGGTAAGACGCTCTCAGCTTTGGAGGTGGTGAAACGTGAAGAATTCACACGCACGCTTATCTTAACCCATCGTCCTGTGGTGGATGAAGGATGGTTTGAGGACTTCAATAAGATATTCTATAATCGAAAGGATTATCACTATGGCTCCAAGAACAAAGGAGAACTGTTCGGAAATCTCGAACGGTTGGCTGCGAAAGGTGATAAATACGTCTATTTCACTTCCATGCAAGACCTTCGAGGGTCTGATCTCGTAGGTGGTAAGTTTGAAAAGAATACTGAGATATTTGATGCGCCTTGGGACTTCCTGATTGTAGATGAAGCCCATGAGGGCACACAGACTGAATTAGGTAAGAACGTCGTCAATGAACTCATCAAGCAAAATACTAAGGTCTTACGCCTCTCAGGAACACCCTTCAACTTGCTTGATGACTATAGTGAGGATGAAATCTTTACTTGGGATTATGTGATGGAACAGCGCGCTAAAGCAGAATGGGATTTAACTCACATGGGCGATCCTAACCCTTATGAATCGCTGCCTGCCATCAATATCTATACTTACGATTTGGGTAATCTGATGAGTGAGTATGTAGAGGATGAAAAAGCATTCAACTTCCGTGAGTTCTTCCGCACCAAGGACGATGACACCTTAGTTCATGAAAAGGATGTGCTTCATTTCCTCGACCTGCTTTGCAAGGACGATAAAGAAAGCCTCTATCCCTACAGCTGCGATGCGTTCCGCAAGATTTTCCGTCATACACTCTGGGTAGTGCCTGGTGTGAAGGCAGCAAGAGCCCTGAGTGCCAAGTTGAGATCTCATCCAATATTTGGCCAATTCGAGACCGTCAATGTGGCTGGTAATGGTGATGAGGATGAAGAGAATGCTGATGCTTTGAAGATGGTTAATGAGAAAATAGGTCCTGATCCTGACGAGACTTATACCATCACATTGAGTTGCGGACGCCTTACAACAGGTGTGAGTATCAAGCCTTGGACTGCAGTATTTATGATGGCTGGTTCATTCAGTACCTCAGCAGCCCAGTATATGCAGACCATCTTCCGTGTGCAGACACCTTTCACCTGTCATGGACGGATGAAGGAACAATGCTATGCCTTCGACTTTGCACCAGATCGCACACTGAGGGTATTGGCAGAAACTGCCAAAGTAAGCGCTAAGGTGGGTAAGCAGACAGATGAAGATCGTAAGATATTAGGCGACTTCCTGAACTTCTGCCCAATAATTTCAATCGACGGCTCTCAGATGAAGCCCTATGATGTCAACAAGATGATGGGTCAGCTGAAGAAAGCCCAGATAGAAAAGGTGGTGCAGTGTGGTTTTGAGGATGGCGCCCTTTACAATGACGAGTTATTGAAGTTGACGGAAGTAGAACTGAAGGACTTCGACGAACTGAAGAAAACTATTGGAGCCACTAAGGCGATGGGTAAGACTGGTGACATTGATGTCAATAATCAAGGGTTTACCAACGAGCAATACGAAGAGAAAGAACGTCTGGAGAAGAAACCAAAGAAAGAGCGTACACCAGAGGAACAGGCCCGCCTTGATGAGCTGAAAGCCATGAGCAATCAGCGTCGCAATGCCATCAGTATTCTTCGTGGTATCAGTATTCGTATGCCTCTGCTGATCTATGGTGCAGAGTTGAAGAACGAGGAAGAAATCACCATCCATAATTTCGCCTCACTGATTGATGACCAGTCGTGGGAGGAGTTTATGCCGAAGGGTGTAGATAAAGAGAAGTTTGAGAAGTTCAAGAAATACTACGAACCTGATGTATTCCGCGAGGCTGGCAAGCGTATTCGCGAGATGGCTCGTGCTGCAGATAAATTCACAATAGAAGAACGTATCGAGCGTATTGCCACCATCTTCAATACTTTCCGCAATCCCGATAAGGAAACCGTCTTAACACCTTGGCGAGTGGTCAATATGCACATGAGTGATTGTTTGGGAGGCTGGTGCTTCTGGGATGAGGACTTCAAACAGATGCTATCTGTTCCTCGTTATGTAGATCAAGGACAGGTAACAAAAGATGTATTCCGTACGGATGCCCACATCCTAGAGATCAATTCAAAGAGTGGTCTCTATCCGCTTTATGTAGCCTATAATATATATAGGAGTAGAGTGGAAGAAGCCAAGAAGAAATATGGTGAGGTTGGTATTGGCTTTGCCAAGAGCCTCTGGGATGCAACGATAGAAGAAAACATCCTCGTGGTCTGTAAGACTCCAATGGCAAAGAGTATCACCAAGCGTACCCTTGCAGGCTTCCGTGATACAAGGGTCAACGCACAATATTATAAGAACTTAATAGAAAATATTTCAGAACGCCCAGAGGCAGTTGTCAATACCTTCCGTGATGGCAAGCACTTCTGGAAAATCAACAATAATCCAAATATGAAATTAGACGCAATAGTAGGCAATCCGCCGTATCAGGTAATTGATGATGGAAATGCAGCCTCTGATGCAGGTGCTCCTGTTTATTATAAATTTGTAAACATATCAAAGCAGATAAGACCATGTTACATAAGTATGATTATGCCATCAAAATGGATGGTTGGAGGGCGGTCCGAATTATCATCTTTTCTTCAGGAAATGAAAGAAGATGTTCGTTTGTCGTTCCTAAAAGATTATCGTAATGACAGATCAATATTTCCTACGGCTCACAATGATGGAGGCATTTGTTACTTTTTATGGGACGATTCAAAGAAAGATCCAGAAGTCGATTATACCTATATTACCATGAGAGGCGATGTTGTTAGAAAGAAAAGATTATTAAAAAATAATTTCTCTGACTATATTATCCGAGATGCAAGAATACAACCAATTCTTAATAAAATATTTACCACAAGAGGATTGGTTGTCGAAGTGAAAAGGTTTTCTTCAATAATATCTAAGACAAGACCTTTCGGGTTAAGAAAAGACATCTTTAATTCGCCTGAGAATTATCCTAATTCAAAACTTAGTATGGAACCATTTGAAGGTTCAATGAAAGTATATGGAGTAAAAGGAAAGAAAGGAGGGGCTAAGAGGATGGTAGGCCATATTACATTAGCTGACGTAACAGATAAATATTTTGCTCTAAATAAATACAAGATATTTTTCACTACCACCTATTCTTCAGATGCAGTTGTTCCGCCAGATTATATAAAAGCATATAAAAAGGAGTTATGTACAGAAACATTCTTGATAGTAGGTCCTTTTGATACTGAAAAACAAATGGATAACTGTGCAGGATATATGGACACCAACTTTTTTAGATTTTTGTTGTTCATTGGACATGGGACTATGCAGGTTAATCAAAGTGTATTCGCTTATATCCCTCTCCAAGACTTTAGCAAATCTTGGACGGATGAGGAACTCTACACTAAGTATGGCCTAACAGATGAAGAAATCCAATTTATCGAGTCGATGATTAAACCGATGGAATAATAAAGAAAGTTAAATAATCGAGAGTGTCCTGCGATTTGGGACAGGTAGGGCTTATTTTCGCGCTGTGTAACTTAAAAAATGTAGCGTTATGATAGAAAATTGGATTATAGCTATTCTATGGATCGCAGTCGCCATTAAATATGGTTGGAAGTAAAGGTGATAATAATAAAAATATCCCCTTAATTTTGTGTATCTCATAAAAAAGCACTATCTTTGCATTATAATAACTAAAAATAATAGTCGATTAACTAACTTGACATGAGTAAATTCATCGTAGGTAATAGAGTTAAGAATACTCGCACTGGTGAGTTGGGGTACGTAGTCAAAGTATTACCCCCTCATCGTGGAACCCAGATGTATAGGATTAAGTATGACAATCGTGAAATAGAGAACACAGAGCGTAGTGTTAATCTTATGTTGGATGTGAATCTTAGCGATCCTTTTGAACGTGTGCGTCAGAATATATTTGGACATTACACAGAGTATCTGAAAGATAATACGACTTTTAAGATCAGAAGTTCAAACAATAGCACAATTTCTTCACTTAAAGCATCTAAAACCCTCTTCAAACCTTACCAGTTCAAGCCATTGCTTAAATTTCTATATTCCGACAGTAGGCGTGTACTCATTGCTGATGAAGTAGGTCTTGGTAAAACAATTGAGGCGGGCCATATCATGCTTGAACTTAAAGCAAGAGGTGAATTCCGTAATGCGCTTGTTGTATGTCCAATGGCTCTAAAGGAGAAATGGACAACTGAACTTAATGAGAAGTTTGGTTTAGATTTTATCAATATCGACGATACAGACCATCTTATCCATGAGTTGCGTCATCACCCAGGCTATGTTAAGGCTGTGATAAATTACGAGAAACTTTATAACAAGGAGCTCATTGCCTTTGTTGAAGAAAGACAGATAAAGTTCAGTATGATTGTATGTGATGAATCGCATAGACTTCGTAATGATGGAACTCAATTGTACAAAGGAGCTGCTAAGATAATGCCTCTTGGCGATAGTGTGATTTTTATGTCAGCTACTCCTATTATGCTTAATAGAGATAATCTCTATAACCAACTTCATCTGCTCGATCCCGATATTTACGACAGACGAGAAGTGTTTCTGAATAACGCACAACTTAACGAGCCATTCGTATTAGCTTTGAGTCAATTAAAAGATGGAGTTAAGTGGGATAAGATTAAGAAACAACTCATAGAGGCAGAGGCTGTTACTTATAACACCATTGGCGATGTTTCGACTCCTGTTAGAGTTAATATCAATGACTATTTCAGTGATTATCCTATTTATCAGGAAATAATTAAAGATCTTTCTTCTGAGGAGTCTAACACGCTCAGGGCTAAGATTCAATACAATTTGGCAGAGATGAGTCCTATGAGTACCATATTCTCTAGAACAAGAAAATCTGATGTTACTCAGGACTGGTCGCAAGCAGAGCGAAATACGGTTTCATTGAGAGTTGATTTAGGCGAAACAGAAAAACACTTTTTCGATCAGCATATTGAACATTATATCATAAGCAAAGGTGGCGAGATTATTTATGATGAATACGACAGGCCACAAGCAGGAGCCTGGGGACTTGTTACTATCAAGCGCCAGTTGGCAAGTAGTATATGGGCCACTATCAGCGATAATAATCAACTTGACTGTGGTATTGATGAATTTGAGGATTACGAAGATGTTAAGGTTGGCGCATTATTAAAGATTATTAATGACGCTTTTAGTAAAGGCAAAAGAAAGATTATTGTTTTTGCCATCTTCAAGAAAACCATCAAGTATCTCAATATCAGACTGAAGAAAGCCGGTTATAATCCAGTGATGATTTATGGTGACTCAAAAATCAATAAGTTTGAGATTCTAGAACAATTTAGGACAGAGAAAAACATTGATGTGCTTTTGTCTTCAGAAGTTGGTAGTGAGGGCCTTGACATGCAGTTCTGTAACTGCTTAGTGAACTATGATCTTCCATGGAACCCTATGGTTGTTGAGCAGCGAATTGGCCGTATCGACAGATTTGGACAAGAGTCTCCAAAGGTGAATATTTACAATGTCGTAGTAATGGATACCATTGTCGAGGATATTTTTTCACGTCTGCTCGATAGAATAGGTATCTTTAGGAGTTCTATTGGTGATTTGGAGGCTATTCTCGACAAAGAACTCGAACAGGATGGGAAGAGAATATCAATCAAACAGGCTTTGAAATCTATCCAGAATGACTACTATTCAGATAAACTTACAAAAGAAGAAGCCGAAAAGAAACAAAGGAACATTGCTCAGGCTATTGAGAACGAGAAGAAGACTATAGAAGAGTTGGAAAAGGGACTTACCAATACGCTTACCAATGACTACTATTTCCAGAGCCAGATAAAGAAGATCGAAAACAATAATGCCTACGTTACCAGCAATGAGCTCCACAAATTCATCATACAACTGGTAAAAGATTGTCTTACAACATGCTCGTTGGAAGAATCGGATAAGAAAGGTATTTATTACTTCAGAATACCCAAAAGTGATCCTGCTGCACTTAGACGTTTTTTAAACGATAACATTCCAGCTGATGAAGACAGCAAGAAGTTATTTGCAAGTTATCTGGCAGAACTAAGGGATAGGTTAGAATTGAAATTGACTTTTGATCAGGAGTTAGCTTTTAAAGACAAGAGTCTTACATTCATTAATATCTATCACCCCATTATCCAGGCTGGTGTGATAATGTATGAAAAGACAGCAGATAAGTCGCGTAGAACATTCTTCTTTGAGATGGATGCCTCGCAAATGCCAGAAGAGATAAAGGCAGGATGCTATCTGCTGGCAATATTTAAGATTTGTGTGAACAGGTTGGTATTTGATAAGAATGTGGAAACTGATTCCCTTTATCCCATATTGTACGACTTGCATGAGGATAAAATAGTTGAAGACTATGAGTTGGCTGAGAAATTTATGGGTAAAGCTCAGATATATGGTAGGTACGCTCCATTTACGGAAGATTTGAGGATAGAACCTGAAGTTATCGACTGCATAGAATACGATCTGAAAGAGGAGGTTGATAAATATGTGGAAGGATACCACGCAGACCAACTTATGCGCATCGAAAACAATAAGAAAATGCGATATCAGCAGACAGAACAATATTATGAGACGCGTATTGCTAATGCTAAACGGAATATTAAGAATCAGGAGGAGATAATAGAGACAGCAGTATTATTAAATGATGTCGAGATGCGGAGTAAGGCTGAGCGTATCTTGCCACCTATGAGAGGTGCTCTCCAAAATTTGATTCAACAACGAGATGATGAGTTGGAGAAGATAAATAGAGATGTACAATTTAAAGTGACTGATGAAGTGAAGTCTTTGAATCTTGTAAAAATAGTGTAGCCTATGGATGAGATTAGGGTAGGATTGGATTTTGGCACTCATCAAACGAAGATTTGTGTTAGCAGGATTCCAGACGAGGGTCATGGCGTGCCTGAATATGAATTCTTTCAGTTTGTTGATCAAAAGGGTGAGGTGCAATATTTTATACCTTCTGTTGTTCAAATTAATAAGGACAATACTTTGTCGTATGGGTATGTGGACCCTAAAAATGAGAAGGATTGTATGCCTTTGCCTCGTATGGAAGTAGTTAATTATGTAGATATAGGTGATATAGAAGATGCAGCAGAAGAACTTTATTCAAAGTATACTGTAGGAGAAGATGATGAAGATGAGAGCAAAGCTGTTTTAAAAGAGATGCTCAGAAATAAATGTGAGATTGATAAGAGTACATACAAAGTACGGTCTGAGAAAGCCCAGGCTAAATACGACGAAGAAATGTCTGCCTACAACAAGGATAAAAATCTATTTCGCTATTTCAAACAAGCTACTTTTGCCGAATATCCTTGGGAATGCAAAATTGAACCAGAAGTTCTTTGCGTCTGGTATATTGCCTATATTATTTTCTTGTTGGAAGATAGATATCCTGAAGGCTTTGCCATCAATATGGGTGTACCCACAGATGACAAGAATTACCATCAAAAGCAAGAATTAGGGACTCGAATCTTATTGACTGCTTACCATCTCGTAGAAGAAGTGTATCACCAAGACTTAAGAGCTTTCTTAAAAGAAAAGGTCAATGATTTGATAGGGAAAACGTTTTTGTTGCCTTTCTCTGAAGATGAAAAGGAGTATAACAGAATTAATATATTTCCAGAAGCCTATGCAAGTCTCATAGGCTTAACTTCGAGGGGTAAACTTTCTGAGGGCATGAGCATTAATGCTGATATTGGTGGAGGTACCACTGATATTTCTTTCTTCATAGTTAAAAACAGAACACCTCATATCTATAAATATTGGTCCATACCATGTGGATTAAATTATATTGCAGAGATGTCTGGATTCGACTATTCAGAGAAGGATTTCGTGAAGAATGCACACAAAGACATTATTGCGAAGTTTAATAAGAAGAAAGAAGATATAGTTTATAACCTGGAGAGGAATCTTATTGAAATGGTTAGGGAGCGAGGCATCCTTAAATCAAACTTAATTAAAGCCCTTAAAGATAGGATATTGGTTTATAACGGAGGTGGAAGTACTTATTCGCAGATATCAACTCCTATCAACCTGTTTTCGGATGTTAAAGTTGCTGATGCTGATTTATGGTCAGAAGAAATAGTTAAGGATAAGACTAAGGTTGGCAAATTGTTTAATCTGCTTACGACTGCTTACGGACTCTCTGTCTCAGAAGATGACAGTGAAGTGGTTCTCCGTGATTTTGATAATCTTTTATCTTCATATAAAAAAGTTGAAAGTAATGAAAGGTCAGAAATTGATAAAGACGTTTGCTGATAAAGACTGTAATGTCTATAATCTAATAAAGGCAAATGGCGAGGACTCATATTTTATGGAGGTCTTGTATTACTATGTACGCAGGTCTCTTTTGAGGGCAGATTTTGATTTGTCAGAATATGAAGCCTTTACCATTAATGGTAAATATTTCGGTTTTAAATTGGAAGTCAACTTTGGCAGTGCATACAATAACGTTATTCAATCATTAAGCTTTGCTTTGTCTGTACGAGCTTTAATGTTAAACCCGAGCTATTTGCAGTATTGCTATGATAGTCGTCTCTTGTTTTTCACGATGACGGAATACCTATCCTGGGAATCTCATCGTATCATCCTGGAATGCATCAATGATGAAGATTTCCGTTTTATCTATCAAATGATAGTAGATACGAAAGACAAGGGAAAAGTTGATGATAAAAATAAGCAATTATTTGAGGAAAAGACAATCCGTCCTGAATTTCACCATTTGGAAGACTATTGTAAACTCATGGCAAAAGATCCGGAATATAATGGTAAATCAGTCATCAAGAATAATGCCTACTTATGTAGTGATATTGAAGAATTTACAATAACCAAAGCAATAGATTACGTTGGTGATACTGTATTCGCATATTGTGATAATCTTAAGGAAATCAGATTCGAGAGGAAAGTACTCTTTGGTAAATTCCCTATTATCGAATGTAAGAATCTTCAAAGGATCATTGTTCCTACAGAATTTCTGGATTACTATAAAGCAGAATTGGCCTATTATAAATATATTATTTGCGACCAAGAGCATTTAATTGAAATAAAGGAGGAAGAAAAGTGCTCTCATGTGGAAACCGTAGAAAAAGTCGATAATTCCGATGATCTTGAAATTGAGCATGTTTATGTGGATTCATTATCTGCAGACCCATATGTAGAAACAGAAGAAGCTCCGGATGCACTTATTGATTATAGCAAAATTGGAGAAATATTTGAAAAAAAGGCATCATCGTATAAGTACTTTTGGTTCTTATCAATAATATCATTAGCCAATGAACGCAACCAATTAAAGGTTACATACAAGGATATTGTAATCAGAATGGCAGCCATGGCATGGCCTATGATTTTTGAAGATGAAATCAATCTGGGAAAAAGAGATATGATTTCCCAATATCTTTCCGCTGTTGAGAAGGCAACAAAGCTGATTCCTGCTGCAACAAGTAAAGTTGTAGAAAACTATCTAACACAACATTATCAATCGCAAGGAATTGATCGTATATTATCTCCCTTGCTGAAAAATGTACCATATAGATTCCTTTCTCCATGGGTTAGGTACACTTCTGATGATGATGTTATTATGGAGTCAAATAGGAGAGATTTTTCAGGGCTCTATGCTTTGAATAAAGAAGGTATCTTGTTAAACGAGACTTGGTGGAATTACATACAGGAGAACTATCGAGATATTTGCAAACAAGCAATAGATTCTTTTGAAGATTACCTTAAAGATAATAATAATGGTATGGCTCTATTAAAATTTAAGGTTGGCGGTGTTGCCTTTATTGGTAAAACTTAGTTGTTTAATTTGTAAATATGCATATGAATAACCAGATAGATATCAGTCCAAGGAAGCAGCAGCTGAAGGAGGAATACGAACGCCTGCAGCGACAGTATGCTGATCTCATCACAAAACGTGATGACTTGCTGCTGCAGGAGGGGCCTCGTTTGGAAGCCATTTATATGGAAACCATTGGGCAGCTTCAATATGAGGAACTGTGTCTGCAATATGATATTGCCCTTCTGAAACTGGAGCGTGATCTCCTGCAATCATTTCTTAATAGGGGTGAAGAGCCTGATGTTGATATCGTGACTGAGCAGGTGGAAAAGACTGCACAGACATATAACGAGAATATTCATCGCCAGGAGGAGAAAATAAAACAGGCGAAGACTTACATCGAGGAACATAAGGAAGAGAACACCAAAGATAAGGATGCAGAGAAACTGGAGCTGAAGCAATTATATAAACGATTGGTGCATAGGCTTCATCCCGATTTGCACCCTGAACAGACGGAGTGGGAAAGGGAACTCTTCCTTAGGGTACAAGAGGCATACAGAAATGGGGATCTGGATAAACTTCGTCAGTTGGAAGAGGAACTTAACGCTGGCATGCCGTTTACGTCTGTGGAGAGTGATACCATTGAGGATTGGGAAGAGCGGGTCAAGAAACTGAAAGAGCAGATCGCTGCCATTAAGGATGAGATAAAGAAGATAGAAAACTCGTTTCCCTTCACTTATCGTAAGAAACTGTATGATCAAGAGTGGATTTCTGCTAAACAGGAGGAGATTCGAGTGCGTATAGAGCAGCTTCAGGCAGAGAAGGATAGGCTGGAAAAGATAGTGGAGATTTTAAGAAAACAGGCGAATGGAGAACCAGATAGTTAAGATCAGTCCGGAGTTGCTGGAGATGATGGGCTCCAAGTTGCCTAACAGCCTTCAGCCTTTCAGCAGGGAGATTTTCTTGCTTGATATCGTTGTGGCAGGAACGACATATTGCCAGAAGATACATAAGGTTTATCCTCATTTGGAAAAGGGACTTGTTTTGAAGATGCAACGTATGCCTCAGAATAAGCATGATGAGAATGCGATAGCCATATTCTATGAGAAGATAAGGATTGGCTATGTACCCCGTGAGTTGAATCTGGTAATCTCACGTCTGATGGATGCTGGCAAAGCATTCTTCTGTAGAGTGGAGCATGTAGAGCTCGGGGATGATTATTGGGTGAAGATTGAAGCAAAGATCTATATGGTAGAGTAAAGAGTGGTATGGATGATAACGGCATGAGTCGTTATATGGAAAATAATGAAGAGGGGTGGAATTAAAAATGGGGCTCCGAAGAGCCCCTCCAACCTAAATTAAAAAACTTAAAAATAAATATTTATTCACCCGTCATCACGACGGTCAATGACTAATAAATACAAGTTCTGCGAGCATCACTACTGGCATTTTCCAACTCTAAACTATTATCGAGGCGCAAAATTACTGCAAAATCCTGGAACCACCAAGGATTTTTGGCTTTTTTAGCAGAAGAGTTTGGTGGGTGGGGTGCTGACAGCAAAAAGGCTCGCTGTCTCAGCGAACCTTGTATGCTACATTACTAACCAATAACCAAACATTATGAGAAAACTAACTATTCAAATGAAACTCAAATTATTAATGTATGAACTTGCTGCAAAGGTACGGTGATTTTGGGCTGATTCCAAGAAATTAGCCAGATTCTTGTCGGAGTTGTTGCGACAAGGGGAACGTATTGCGACAGAGTAGGGGTGTGGGGTTAGAGTGTGTCGTAAATATGTTTCTTTAGCAGAGGAGTTAGGTGGATTCATGAGAAATAAAAAAGCTGGCCAACTCGTGACCAGCTATAGATGAGGATAAAAATCTTATTGAGCGCTATATATGATAATGAATTCCTTATCTTTTTTACCGATAAATACATAGTAAGAATTTTCGGTAATCTGAAATACTTCGCCAGGAGAATCTAAAATCTTATCCTTTCTGAGGAACTTGGTATATCCTTGGATTTTGTTTTTCACCATGTCGTACAACTTGTCTGTTTCTTCTCCAGCATCAAATCCAGCAATTATAGTAGTCAACTTTGCTTCATCACTTGCTTCGCTATCGAAAACATCCTTATTGTACCCTAACAGATATGAATAGGGTATTCCCATAAAATTACCATTAAATAGCTTTTGGCTATTAATGTTATGATTGAGGTCTAAATCCCCTAAATCACGTAAAAGATTTTTACCATGTAACGTGTCGTCTTCCTTGTTTAGACTATTACACGTCTTTCCCAACATTCCATTTTCATTAAGCTGTAGCTGATTCAAGATGAGCTCCATCAACTCATAATTGGTCCGTGTTAAAACCATGTGGTCCCCATTTAAGCTATTAAAAGCAACAGCCGATTCAAGTTTCTTTCCATTGCCGTCAATGATAATATTGGTAATAGAATCTTTTTTTAAGACAAGCCTGTCGGAGAATCCAATATATGTCTCGTCGGGAATCCAAAGATCTTTGGCTTCCACCGTTGCAACGACTTCCCCTTTATAGTTAAGAATGTCGTATTCATCCTCACTATCATTCTGTGCTAAAATCGGACCGCCTTTCCATCTTAACCATTTGTATTCTGGCTCAATCACCATTTTACCTTCGGTATCCATCAGACCATCGTAAAAATCGTCATCTGTAAATAGTATCAAATTACCAAACAATGCTCTAACATTCGAAGCATCAAGAGTAACTTTCCTCTCGCCTTTACTGTTTATAACCACGTATTTTTCGCCGCCTTTAGTCGTTACTACTGTGAGATCGTTTTCAAAGCCATTCAGTCCTGGCTGCATCTTTCCCATTTTGCTTGAGAACATCACGCGTCCGTCTCGATCAAGTACTTCCCATTCCTGAGATTCTTCATTTTTACCAAGCTTTATTGGGAGGGTAGCTATTGTCTTGCCGTCGTAAAAGGGGCATGCCTCCACATATTTTGGCTCTATAACCATCTTTCCTGTCTCATTGATAAAACCGTAGAGACCATCTTCGTTCATCACTTTCGCCATACCATCCTGGAAGTTGTATGTTTGAATGATACGTTTGGTTTTCCCGTCTTTGTCTAAATAGTCTTTAACATCAAACTTCTTTTCGCCGTTCACATCAATGTATTCTGGCCACGAACCAGGTCTCGTGACGGGGCAAAGCCCATTTACAAAAGCACCAACATCCTTGAATTTATGAGTTCCAATGCGTTTTGGTGTGGTTTCCAAAGTATAGAGCTCCCATAGATCATCTTCGTCTTGCACAAAGAATCGGTCGCAGGAGGCCTCTGTAGGTTCGTTCTCGAATTGTGGTTCAATGATAACTTCACCATTCAGGTTCATCATACCGTACTTCTCGCTACCCTCTTTTGTAAAAGCGGTTGCTTGTACATAGGCATAGGGTTCTTTCTCATTTTCGCTAAACAATGAACATGATTCAAGTAACATGACAGCAAATAGGACTGTTGCTACAGTAAACAATACTTTTTTCATAACTCTTTTTTTTATAGATTGTTATATGGCGCAAATATACGAATTGTTTCTGATAAATCCAAATTTTTACGTTTTTTTGTTCAAAAAGTGGAATATTTTACCCGTCAAACGATTAATCCTGTATGTCATTGTTTTAATGAGCAGCGCCTCTGGAACGATGTGCCGGAGGCATTCACATCGTAACCGTATTGAAATTTCTTACTCATTAAATTTATTATTTCTTCCAAGTGTTACCACCTGAAATCATTAAAGTATCGTAATAATAGGGTACAAAGTTACGAAATATTCTCCGTTTTTTCGTATCTTTACACCCAGATTTAATATGTTTTGTGATATTAAGAGACATGAGTATTATACTGATCAGACGGAACATCATTATCCTGATAGCGCAATTATTATTCCTGTGCTCATGCGGCACTCAGCATTTGGTTGTTGTGTCGCAACAAGACACGGCTATCCCCGTCAAAGGGAAGGTGGCGGAGATCGTTGAGCGAGGCACCATCCTCATTGGTACTACTGGTGATTACAGACCTTTATCTTTCTGCGAGGCTGACGGGACTTACTGGGGCTTCGGCATTGAGATGGCCAATGAGATTGCGAAAAGGATAGGCGTTGGTGCGGAGTTCAGAAAGACCTCATGGCCTACGCTGACAGCAGATGTGTTGGCAGAACCACAGAAGTTCGACCTTGCCATCGGTGGCATCACCATCACCGATGCCCGCCGCAAGACGATGCTCATGAGCGAGGGTTATCTGGCTAACGGTAAGACCATTCTTTGCAGGGCTTCGGAGGCTGACCGCTACAAGTCGTTGGCAGACATTGATAAGTCCGAAGTCCGTGTGATGGTGAATCCTGGCGGACTGAATGAGAAGTTTGCCAACGAGAATCTGACGCATGCCGTCATCATCGTTCACCCTAAGAACGAGGAAATCCCATCGCTTATTGCCGAGGGCGAGGCCGACGTGATGATAACAGAAATCACAGAGGCTCCATATTATGTACAGACAGATACCCGACTTGCAGCCCCACTGTTGAATGCTCCGTTTAATCATGGTGAAATAGGCGTGCTGATGCAGAAGGGACAGGAGGATCTGCTACAGCTGGTAAACGCTACCATCCGTCAGATGAAGGCAGATGGTTCTCTTCGGAAACTACATGAGAAGTACGGATTAGTGTATGCATTTTAAAGTCCGTCGTAGTCGATGATGGCCTTGCGCCATTCGTCGGAAAACGGTATGGACTGTTTTTGCTCCAGGTCATACAGCACCATTATCGACAGGCAGCGGCTTTTCACCTCCTGCGTATCGGTGTCAATGATTTCCTGTTCCAGATGGAAACTCTTGTTGCCGAGCTTAATGGTACGAGTGCGGACGGCAATTCGGTCTGCTCCTCTTATCTGGGCAAAGAATTCCACCTCTATCTTCACCACGAAAATAGCATATCGACCCCAGTCAAAGCCTTTACATACGGTGGATACATAGTCAGTTTTACCAGAGTCGTAGAACTGAAAATAGATGGTGTTATTTACGTGCCCGAACTTGTCAACGTCGTTGAAACGTATCTGCAGCGGCACCATATGGTGAAACTCGTTACTTCTTTCTTCTGTCATAGTGCTGAATCCAATTCTTAATCTGTACAGCTATGATCAGAACTGCCGCAATAATAAACAGGGGGACATAACTGCTCAGGTCATTGGTGATGAACTGACGGAAACCTTGGACGATTCCTTTACTGAGTGTCTGAATGAAATCTATCATAAACCTCACGAAATCACTTATCGAATCCTTGCCTTGTGATCCGGATGGATATAGACCCTATACTGATTATCAGCTAGTTACAGCGCATTTTGATACATTTTGGAGCGTGTATCAAATTTTTTAAGGGTCTCCTTCCTAATTCTTTGATAATCACCACCTTACAGAGGCTATGATTTTTTTGTGATCTGGTTGGAAATCGATCCTATACTGATTATTAACACGTTACAGCGCATTTTGATACATTTTGGAGCGTGTATCAAAAAAAGTATGTACCTTTCTGCACTATCTTTGCTGGCAACCTTAATATCATTAAACTAAGTCGTCTCGGCGGGGCATCCCTATACCCCCTATCTTCTCATTAATTAGATGATTAGATAGCATGTGCAAAGGTACGAATTATTTTTGAAACATGCAAATTATGAATTAGATGAATAGTTAATAAGTGTATCTGAATGTTATAGGAATTATGTGAATAGTTAAATGCTTAATTAGATAGCATTCTTCTAATTTTACTTCACCATTTGACGGCAAATGTTTATTATAATTTTGCGACACGGTTCAAGATGGACCAGTCAAAGTAATAAAGAACAAAGGCAATGATCAAAGAATGCGCTATATCGCTATTAGCAGGAAGGCCCAGGAGTTTTTCTCCGATTCTTTAAGTTCAATTGTAGAGTTTACGTACATTATTAATATTATAAAGAAATGGAAACAGTAAATCCACTTGAAACAGCGAGAAATCTCAAACCAGGCGAATCAAAACTGGTAGGGTTTAACGATTACAAAAAGTTCAGATCGTTTACAGTACAGTTGTCTGAGTACAATTCGGTACAGGGCAGACAACGCAACATCTTTGTCCATGCTGCATCAAAGAAGCGCTTGCTTCAGACTTATCTGGTCGCAACCACTGCAGATGAGCATGATGAAGAGCTGGTGAATAGTAACGTGAAGGGCGAATGGCGCAAATTAATTCCAGAGACATGGCTCAATCAGTAGAATTTTCGGATGCAATACTGACTGTAGAAGAAGCAGCAGTTTTTTGCAGAGTGTCTGGGTGGGCAATGTACAAGAGAGCAAAGAACGGCACTGCTCCAGCTCATTACATGGGAAGAAGGATCTATTTCCTCAAGAGTGAACTGGTAGATTTTGTGCGTCAGATATAATCACCTTTAAACTGGCAAGTCCCTGTTCTTGTTCTCTGTGAAGAAAGCAAGGCAGGGCATTTTTTAGACACAGGCCGATGCCAGACAAATGTAGAACTTGCAAATTTGGCAGTGCGTGCATCAACGGACGCTATTGCTTGAGAAATAAAACATATGTTGAATATCTAAAGATTATTAATTGTAATGAGAATCAAAATTCAAAAAACAGATGATGCCATCAAATTCCAATCAGGATGGGCAGCTGACGAAATGAACCCAGAAAAATTGTCGGATGACTTTTCTGAAGTGAAGGCCGACTTTTTTGACATGGCAGAGAAATTCTTCCAGAGTTTCCCGAGATTCAAAGAGATAGTGTTTAACACAGAATTGAGCGACGATGGACAAGAAGATAATTGAGAAGGAAGTCACAGAGTATGGTACCATACATCTTAACTTCTATCATAGAGATGGTAAGGAAACCATGTTCTTTGATGATAAAGTGCAATTTGAGACTTTTGTCTACTTGCTTAAAATGATGGTTGAATCGGATGCAGAATCTATAACTATTGGGTAATGGGGGCACACTTTGACGGTCTTTTCGAGAAGGACTGTCAAAGTGTAGTTTTGCCCGCGAATTTCAGTTCAAAGAGGCTATGACAAGAGAAAACGATTTGCAAATGACGATGAAACAGTTCTGGCAGTCGCTGGCTGATGCCAACGATGAGTTGAATGCCTTTATCAATGGAGGATTGCCTTCAACCACAGAGAAGAGACATAAGGATTTCGTTCGTCGCTGGGAAAAAATGAAGGAAAAGGCAGAGGTGCTGTGTGACCAGATAGAGAAACAGGCCGATGCTTCCATAGAACCAGTTGAGATCGTTCTTCCTTGGAATAGTTCTCAGTTCTCTGAGGCATGGCAGAACTGGAAGGAGTATCTGATAGAACAACATCATAAATATGTGAAGAGCCGGATGGAATACGCCGCATTAGCTTATCTGAAGAAACTGAGCGAGGGCAGGGAAGAGGTCGCCATTGAGTATCTGCAGTTTGCTATGGCTAACGGCTATCCCAGGTTCTTCAAAGTGACTAATAAGAATTATGAACAACCAACAATTGCAGGCGGACGTGGCGATGGAGACTATTGAGATGGATCGGGTGACTTTGATGGTCAACAGGGCCATTGAGGAACAGTATAACAGGTATAGGATTTCTGCCTCAGAGCTCAGTGAATGGCATTGTCCATCGCTGAGCAAAGAGAATTTCTGGCGTCTGTTACAAGCGACTGCACAGGCTATCATGGCACAGCGTGGCGTATATCATCGCTTTGTGGTGGATGATGACAACCGGGAAGTCATCACGCAGATGTGGCTTTATGCTGCAGGTTCCAAGGATTGTAAATGGAATATCCACAAAGGTATCTACCTTGGTGGAAAAGTAGGATGTGGCAAGACGCTGCTGATGCAGGCCTTTTGCGAGATTCTACACCTGATATCCGGAAGAACTGTGGAGATGATTCCTGCCACCCAGTTATATAAGAAGATCATAGATAAAGGTATTGAGAGTCTTGCTACCAGACCGCTGTTTATTGATGAACTGGGACGTGAACAGCTGGAGATCAGTGATTTCGGTAATAAGATACGCCCAATCAATGATTTGATGGCTTTGCGCTATAATACTGGTGCCAGGACATTCTTCACGTCTAACTTCTTTCTCTCAACCCTTTCAAAAGGCAGAAATGAAAAGGGTGAGATTATTGGTTATGGCCAGTACATTGGCGAGAGAATACAGGAGATGACGAACATTGTGGAAATGCCTGGCGAAAGCCGACGTGAGAAATGGGAGGAGGAGAAAGCCTGATGAACAAGACAGAGCGCAGGCAACTGGCGGCCACGGTTTATAGCGACCATCCTCATAACCGGTTGGATACAGTTAAGGAATGGCTGAATGCCAATTATGTGGTGAAAGTCAATCTTCTCGACCGCAGTAAGGTGTCGTTGGAGCCGACGGAAGAATGCACTTTCCGGTATGAGTATCCTGTCACTGAGAACGATATCTTACTCCATGCTTTCGCTGAGGAGATAAAGATCAGTGAGAAGAACCTGAGGATGCTGTTGGCCAGCCCTAATCAGATGCATTCTTTCAACCCCATTAAGGATTATCTGGAGTCATTGCGAGGGAAATATGAAGGCCCCTCGCAAATTGACATGTTATGTGAGTCGCTTCACCAAACTGATGAGAACAAGGAATTCAGGGATCGTACAAGTCGTATTGTGCGCAAATGGCTGATAGCGACAGCTGCCTGTGCTTTGGGAATTCGTCAGAACGATGTGGCCCTGGGACTTGTTGGCGACAAGGCTGGTATCGGTAAGACCACTTTCTTTGAAATGCTGGTCCCTCCTTGCTTGAATGAGTATTATCAGGTGGCTCAGAAGGATGAGCGCCTGTTTTCAATGCCTAACAGCTTTACCCAGCGTTTTATCCTGAACTTCGATGAGTTTGCTGCCATCAGCAAGAACAACGAGGAGCAGTTCAAACTATACATGTCGGCAAGCGAGATTGAAATCAAAAGACCAGGCTCCCGCTATGTGGAAAAGGTGCCTCGGGTGGCTTCGTGCTGCTTTACCTCCAACAAGAACCAGCGTATGGGTGGGTTCATCAGCAAACCGGATGCCGGTCTGATGCGCCGTCTGGCTGTCATTGAGGTGGATACCATCGATGATAACCGGAAGCGCTTGAACGTAACTCAGCTGTGGGCAGAGGCCGTGATGCTGCTCGATGGCGGCTATGACCCTGCATGGACTCAGCAGGAATATCGGCAGTTCGTGGAAGAGAACCGCCAGTATGTCATAGAGACGAATGCCCTGCGTCTGATCCGTATCTATTACCGCAAGCCGGAGGATGGCGAAGCATGCCAGTTTCTGTCAGCCATGGAGATCGTAATCCAGTTGAAGAAAGAAAAGAAGATAACCTCTGCATCGCAACAGGTCAACGAAGTGACTGTCGGTTATGCTCTCACCGCCTTAGGTTATAATTACCATATCAAACGGGTTCCTGGTAAGGGTCCCAGTCATGGTTATGACATCGTACCGCTGTACGGTGTTCAGCAGAAGTGATTATAATAATCTATTTCATTTTAATACCCCCTTTGGGCTGTCGGTTTGGGAAAATAGACAGCCTTTTTCTAGTAAATACAATTATTTTATCAAAAATACAACTTAAAAGTTGTGAGTTTCGAATATATTTATTAATTTTGCATCGTGAATTATGAGTATGACATTTGAGAAGATCATTGAAGACGGAAGATTGTGGGCAGTGCGCTATGACGGTGAGACCGAAAACGCACTGGGTAACCTGTTCGAACAGTGGAGTGACGTCGAGTGGCTCCGTCAGTTCTTTAAGGAGAACATGGACGACCTGACATCCTACTTCAAGATTACTGACGTGAATGATGCCATCTGGGACACCTTGGAGGACAGCGATTGTCTGCAGTGTCTGATTATGGACATCTCACCTGAAGCAGACCTGGACAAACTGTTCATGCCGCTTGAGAACTATCGCACGGCTGATATGGTGCTCGGCATGGAGAAAGCCCGTCTTAAGAGAACGGTACGCCATTCGTCATGGTTGAGGATATATGCCATCAAATTGGCAGACGGCGTTTACATCATTACGGGTGGTGCCATAAAACTGACACTCCGTATGGATGAGCGTGAACACACAAAGGCGGAATTGGCGAAGATGGAGAAAGTACGCCGTTATCTGTTGGATGAGAACATCATTGATGACGAAGGTTTTGTAGATTATGTAAATGAAACTGGAGCAGCATCAGCCTGAAACACCCTCTAAATGGAGGGAGAAGGCTGAGTTCCGACTTGCCAACAAGTCGTGGCTGCGTTATTCTCAGCACGTCGCTATGATGATGCTCGATAAGATGGAGGAGATCGGGCTGAACCAGCGTGGACTGGCAGAGCGTTTGGGATGCACTCAGCAGTATGTGTCGAAGATCCTGAAAGGTCGAGAGAACCTTTCCATCGAGACCATCTGCAAGATTGAGGACGCACTCGAACTGGAACTGCTGCCAAAGGCCGTTGAGAAGGAAATGGTTTAAGGATTAGTAATTAATTTGGAATTGAAAGAAAGTCGTGGTCTGAGGATCACGATTTTTTTGTTTTTCTTTTTTTATTTTTTCTGCGTACACGTAGTATATATATATATAAGTAATCCCTCGCTTCATGAAATCTTCAAAAATGAAGATTGATAGATAAAAACAAAGCGCGAGATTTTTATTATTTTGATATTGACAGTGCTTGCTACAGTTGCTACATACATCGGAAATAGCCACAAAATCCCTTTGTTTATCGGTGTTTCCGTGTAGCAACCTATGTGCCGAAACAGGTCAAAATCCGCTATTTTTAAAGGTTGCTACTGGTTGCTACAATGACAAGGTTGCTACATCTGTTTTGGGCTGAAATCCTTTGTATATCGGCATTTCAGCGATTGTAGCAAGTAGCAGGCAGGTGGATAAATGAAAACGGCTCCCGTTTAGGAGCCTTTTATGATGTTTGTATTAAGTCTGGTTGGGGGATTTCAGTTTTCCTTCACTTTGCAGCTTTTCTAAATCCAAACCGAGATCCTTGATGATTTTACGAACAATATTAATCTTAATACTGCTGGCATCAGTCTTGTCGTAGAGAAGAAGTAGAATCACTACGCCATCTTTCTCATCTACGAGATAGGTGAATGTAATGACACGGGCACCACCTGACTTACCTCGACCTTTTGAGTCGATTGTAAGACGGATTTTCCTTATACCAGGCGATAATTCAGTTCCCTGATATGGATTTTTTAATAGGTTCTTTTGGAAGTCTTCTAAGTCGTCAATGAAGCTGCGATGACGCTTTGCCAATCGTTTGGCTTCTGTATCAAAATAACTAGTCGTTTGAATTTCGAAGCTCATTGATTAAATTGTCTAAAGTATTCAACTTACGTTTACCTTCCAGAGATTCCTTGGCCTCCATCAGAGCACCACGCAATTCTGCAGCCAAGTCGCGCTTGTTAATAACAATATCGTCCTCTGTAATAGGAACAACACGAAAACTACCAGCACGCGATTTTACCACCACGTCCTCTCCACTATAGGCAACATCGACATATTTTGACGTGTTTGCCCTAAAATCTCTACCTGTAACAACTATCATAACGCTATTTGTTTTATTATCTGGGTGCAAATATACTAAATATTTTTGAATTGTGTACCATTTTGGTGCACAAGTTTTCAATAATTCTTTAATTTTATACCTTCATGAGGACTTTTGATGGGAAATTCCCCATAAAACTTTAGGAATCTCACCCTCGTAGAATAGGAATTTTCATTTGAAAACCTCACTAAAAGTTCCGATCTTTGCACTGTGAAAAGGACATAAGGGCCTCTCATGAAACAGAAGTTTAACAATTTAAAGATTACGATTATGAAGAAGACAATAGTGAGCACTAATTGGCTGATAGCAGCCATGGTGATGATGGCAATGACAGTAGCAATGCCGGCAATGGCAGGTAACAGACATCACAACCACCATAACCACCACGACAAGAATGTCGTTGTAGTAGTACATCACAAGGGTGGTCCTCACTTCGACAAGCGGGCGGCTCACTTCGATAGGCACCACGCCCCACGTCCAGACATGAGAATCTGCTCGGTCTATCTGAGCCGTTTCGATTCTCCACGTGCAGCAATGGCAAGAGCAGGGCGCATCTATGGTGTGGCAGATGTTAAGTACAATCCCCGCACACGTGAGATAACCGTCCTCTACGATGCAAAGATCACTTCATCCCGCCATATCAGGCACGCAGTGGCATAGTCTCCATTCCATATAAAATCTCGAAAGAAGCCCCGGCTTGCATGGCTGCAGGTCGGGGTTCTCGTATATTTGTATGTATATTAATTCTTATTGCTATTAAGGTCCCGATAGTCTGAGAGCAGATTCCATATCCCGTCCTCTGAGAGTACACCTCGTTTCAGATCTTTAGGGAATCGTCCTGCTTCGTCATCAGCTAGGTCCTGTTTCCATAGTTCACTGCCATAGTACTCGTCAAGAATTGCTACGTTCTCCTTTAATTCCTCAAGCATTTTAGACGTTTTTGTAGAATCTTTAATGACGGCTAATGCTTTTTCGAAATGATGCTCCATCTGTGTAATCCGCTCAATTGCATAGTTGACAGGAAGCATGCTGCAGATCCTGTCAGCCCTGATGACCTTTGGAGCGGACTTACCTGCCAACACCAATACTTTTTTACCGTTGCGATAGATATGGAGCTGGCGGGAGCGGACTACAGCCGTAAGGTTTGGATCATCCTGCATAGCCATCCATAGAGGATGATAGATGCCATCCTCTTCAAATAGCTTCTTCTGCAGGTGCGAGCACATATTGGATGTATCAATGGTCATCATTTCAGTTCATCTTCGTCATGTGATAGCCCATTCGTTTCAACTGCATGGCGGCTCCAAACAGGTAGAGTTGGTGCAGGCAGGCGACGTAGCCGTTGAAGGCCTCCTTCGTGCTCAGCAGAAACTGATGCAAGTCGTTTCTCAATTGTTCTTCAAAAATCTCCATTACTTCATTTTTATTTGCAAAGGTAGTCATTTTCCCATTATTATTCGTATCTTTGTGCCCAAGTTTAACAATAGTTGATTCTTGTCACGACTCGGCATAGTTCAAGCAAGCTTGACTCTGTCCTCGCTGCTCCAAGAATTTCCAATACTTTAAGAAGAATGATTGAAATAGGTCTTAAACATACAAGTGAATTGACGGTTACTGATACTGTTACTGCTATTCAGATGGGGTCTGGTGACATGCCAGTCCTGGCTACCCCTGCCATGATGGCCTTGATGGAGAACGCTGCCATGCTTGCTGTCGCTGAAGAACTACCAGAAGGATGTACGACCGTTGGTGGTCATATCGAATCTTCACACCTTAAACCCTCGAAGATTGGTGACAAGGTTTCTGCAACGGCTGAGGTGACCAAGATTGAAGGCAAGAAGATAGAGTTTAATATCTCTGCCTATTCTGGCGATGCGCTACTTGGCGAAGGTACACACTTGAGATTCATCGTTGACAGAGAACGTTTCATGTCAAAACTTGGATAATATATTGCTTCAAAACAATAATATGGCAAAGAGAGAGTATATTCAGGTCAATAAGGATTGGCTGGAGGCGAAAGCCAAGGAGGAAGGCGTAAAGGCTCTGCCCAAAGGCATCTATTACAAAGTGCTGAGCGAGGGTGATCAGGATAGTGTGAAGCCAACGGTTCGCAGTATCATCACAGCCCACTATACAGGCAGGACGATTGACGGCAAGCAGTTTGATAGCAGTCGTGGTGGCGTGCCTCTGGCTTGCCGCTTGTGCAACCTTATTGAGGGCTGGGTCATCGCCATCCAACAGATGCACATCGGCGACAAGTGGGAACTCTATATCCCTGCCGAGATGGGCTATGGCAAATTCTCTCAACCTGGCATCCCTGGCGGCTCAACGCTTATCTTTGAAATTGAATTGTTAGGTATCGCATGAGTATGACAGAGAAAGAGAAAATGCTGGCGGGTGAGATTTATTCCGCCGTTGACCCGCAGC
>CADCBZ010000035.1 GCA_902799765.1 uncultured Prevotellaceae bacterium | reverse complement strand
AGCTGCACCCGTGCCATGTATTACCCTTATGTCTGCCACAAAAGTATTGTCTGAGCGTTGGGAATGTATTGCCCTTTGGCCAGCATTGCTGTGTTTGGTCATTGGAGCTGTCGCCTTTTTGATAACTTGCAGGGTGCTTAGCTGGTTGATATACCTTATTATTAAATAAAAAAGGAGTGAATGTTATGAGAGGATGTCTTACAACCATAATCACATTGATTATACTATTTGCATTTGGAGGAACAGCTTTAGCTGCAATTGTGATAATAGTATCGCTATTGCTTGGCGAACAAGATGCAAAAAGCCTGGCCGACCTTCACTGGTACACATGGACTGCAATTATCATTCTACCGATTATATTACTAAAGATTCTTGTCAAAGCAAGTCGCATTACTGCAAACTACATCTGTGACATGTTAGGGATCGACTGAAAAAGTGGAATTTTGACAGAAGATAACAACTTTTTTGCTTTTGGTGTTGTTTTGTTATAAAGATTTTGTATCTTTGCCAACAGATACGGCCATGTGCCGTTTCATTGACATACTGAATAGCGAAGCAAAGTGCTTCATTCTCGCCAAACGGGAACCTGAGAACTCCCTGTCTGCTAAAGCGGATATGAAAGTGAAGGTGGGGAATGTCGTACAGTTGTTTCCGCGTCATTATAGCGCGGACTTCTGTCATATTCCACCTTCAAGGTTTTCTCAGGACCTCCGTTGCAGAATATCGACACGAGGTCTGCGCTTTCAGTTATTAAAGGGTACTAAAAACTTAAAATGCTTATGGCATTATTCAAAGTAACTACAAGAGCTCGCAAACTCACTAATGGCATCCTGATAGAACCAGGTATGAGTGTAGAGGTGGCGACGGTTTCAGCTGTCAACCCTATTACCGTCAATGGAGGTCAGGCTGTAGCCGATGCCTTCATGCGAGTATATGGTATCGATTTAAAGAAAGCAGGAGCTTTGAATTCTGCGTATTTGGAAGCAACTAAAATTAAATAATTTCTACTATGACTAATAAAGAAAAGCAATTTGTCGAAAGGTATCTTGATTACTACAAAAAGTATGACGGAAACATTCCTTATGAAGTATGGACTAAAGAAGGACTTAGTGATCTTAGGGAATCTTTGGGGATTAGCTTGAAAAGATTAAGACAGCTTACAATAGAAGCTGTTAAATCGCCAAATTTTAACGATGAACAGAAAGACAATAATCAAAAAAAGTCGTTCCATAGTATTTTTTACAATAGAGCTTCAAATTGGTTTGGGTTCTTGGATAGTGCAGATTGCACAGTAGGAAAAAATATACTAGATGATAAACTCTCTGCTTTGCGACAAAATTTTGGTATTAATTTGGATGAAGAAATTGTCTTTATGCGTGATACATCTTTTTGGAGTGTTTGTAATCAAGGTACTGTTATTACAGATAAGGCAATTTATTGCATCCCTGACAATGACAAGATGGATGAAAGAATCCTTTATTGGTCAGAATTTGATAATGTAAAGTATAAAGAACTCTCATTCTATTTCTACAGTGAGGGGAAACTCGTTGACAATTTACATAGTAACTTCTTTTTTAAAGGTGTAGATTCTGAAACTCTCAAGACAATAGGACCAAAGTTGGCCAAACTACTTACCGATTTATCTCATCTATATGAAAAAGATGTGAACCCCTTGGATCTCGCTGAGGAAGGAAAGTATGAAGAAGCAATTAATGTTTCTGATGATATAATTAAAAATGCCCCTGATGAAGCCGATGGATATTTCTTTAAAGCTAGAATACTTTATTTACGTGAAGGGGCCAAAAGTGAAGTTGATGAAATTGACGAAAGTGCTTTAGAGGAAGCTCTGTCCTTATTAGATTCTGCAGAAGAGCTAGTGGGAGATATCCCCCAAAATCTTTCTTTGATACATTGGAACAAGGCTAATGTAAATAGTGCATTGGGTCGTAATTACATGGCGCGGAATGAATATATTTTAGCATTGGATGAATGTGACCGTGATGACCGTAAGGAACTAATGCGAGAAATTAAAGAAACGGAAAGCTGTATGAAAGATTTATGGGATAATTATGTTTCAAATTATGATTATAAGGATCGAAAATATATTATGCCAATAAAAGATAATGATATTGCTGGGTGTGTTGTAAATGATATTGATGTTTTCCGTATGTCAAATATCCCATCGTGTTTTCGTTTCCCGGCAGGTCATCCTGTAGCTAACCAACTGTATATCGGTCACCCGTATAATCCTTCATTCTATGTTCCTATTGAGGAATCAGAAGATTTGTTCTTTGTTGACAAAGTACATGAGTTATGTTATCTTTTAGAATGCCTTGGAGCCGAAGAAATTTCCCTCACTTCTGTGAAAGGTAAGAGTGTCAGTGAATTGAGTCAAAACGAAATGCATCGTTCTGCTAATGCCGATGTTAAATTATTCTCTGGTGAAGGAAGCATGGATAAAAGTGGTTCTAGTCAAAAAGATGCAACCTCTCATAATGAGAGAAGTATGTTAATTCGATTGGATCCTATGAGAAAACCATTTGTTCCAGAAGGCCTAGTATGGTATCCCGAGCAACCTCAATGGCAAAGACTTGTTAAGAGTAGGATGGATTCAAATATGCTGGAATATAATGAATTTGTCTCTACTTCTCAAACAAAGTTTACCAATGATTCTGAGAAGTCAGAAATAAAAGGTTCAGCAAAATATCTTTGGATGAAAGCCCATGCAGAAGTTGAACTAAGTTTAAATAGACAATTTAAAGAGTCTGAGGAAACTCGTTGGAAAGTGGAGGTAAAGTTCCGATCTATAAGGGATTTGTGTGATACTCAAGATGCTCAACTTGAGGGTTCGCTGAATACAGAAAAGCAGTCTTTTATTGTTAACTTGACAACTGACGAAAAAAGTTATGTTGAGGAGATTATGTTCTGTTTGGAAAGTGATGGAAGTATTAGTGATAGAGAACGCCGTTTCTTAAATAGAATGCGTGAAAAATTCAACATCTCAGAAGAAAGAGCAAAAGAATTAGAAGAAATGTGTACCCAACCACAATTGACAGAAGACGAAAAAGAATATTTGGAAGCAATAAAGGAAGAAATAACTGACGGCATCATCCCTGAGAGGTCACGTAGACTCTTAGAGAGACTTAGGTTATCAATGGATATAGATGAAGATAGGGCCAATGAAATTGAAAGAATTGCATTAAAATAAAGATCTTGATTTGTTGATAATATGCAATGTGATGATAATATCATCCCCTCTGGTAATGGAGGAATTAATCACGAGGGCAGGACGCTGAAAGAGATTTGCGAAAAGCCTGTGCCTGAACATCTGATTATGAAATTGGATGAGGAGCGATTGGCTCCTGAGGGGGTAAGCAGAATGAAAGCTGACTTGGCTCGGATGGGTTCGAGCCGAGTGCCTCAGCCTGCGCAGCTAAGGCTGGGCATATCATTGGACTATTAGACCTTGTAATCCACGAAACAGACGATGGACGTATAGAGATCGTGCCCAATAACGTGCATCGCTTTAAGCAACTGTATGCCCACAAGGGGTATGTCTCGAAAATGCTGAAGTTGATTAATGGCAAGGAAGTAGCTGACGAGGATGAATAAAAACGTATAATGACGTTGTATGAAGGACTACCTGCGCAGACATATCTGGATATTATCAAAGCTATACGAGAATCCTAAGGGATTGACGTATAAGGAGTTTGTTTATGAGTGGGGGCGGACGGAGTTGAACTCGCTGAAGACTCCATTGCCTAAACGGACGTTTGCTGATTGTCTGCGTGCTATTGAGGAAGCGTTTGACATTGACATTTCATCTGATGCCCGTAATGGGTACAGATATCGCATTGTTAACCGTGAATGGTTGGAGAAAGATAATGTGAAGGACTGGCTACTGTCTGCTTTTGCCGTTAACGGACTGTTGCAGGATAGCAAAGGACTGCGTGATAGGGTGATGTACGAAACGATTCCATATGGAAACGGGCATTTGCTGAAGATATTGGAATGCATGAAGAAAAACCAGGTCGTAAACCTCCTTTATCAGGATTTCTTTGATGATGAGCCTTGCGAGATATTGCTGGAGCCATACTTTGTACGAGTATTCCACCAAAGATGGTATGTCATTGGTGTGATGCTTAATGCGCCTGAGGGCGAAGAGCCTGAGGAACGGACAAAGCAAGGGCGAATACGACGTTATGCGCTTGACAGGGTACATCGGATATTTGCTACAGAGGACACATTCAAGATGCCACGTGGGCTTTCGGTAGACTCCTACTTTGCTGACGCCTATGGCATCATAGTTGAACCTGAAGTGCATAAAGCAGAGCGTGTCCGCATAAAGGCTACTGATATCAACCATAGGCGCGACTATCTGCGAAAATTGCCGATACACTGGTCGCAACGAGAGGTGGAAAAACACAGCGACTATTCAATCTTTGAAGTGACGCTGATGCCTACTTATGACTTTATTCAGCATATCCTGTCGATGAGTAGCGAAGTTGAAGTCATATCGCCAGAACATGTACGAAAGGAAGTAATTAGATGGATAAGGGAAATGGCATCTGTTTATGATCAGACGCCATAAAAAAACCTCTCCATTATAACAATGAAGCATGCTTTAATTCATTCTTGATGGCTTTGTTGATGAAGTCGTTGATAGTGGTACCCGTAGCGGCCACAAAAGCTGCCACACGAGAATGAAGCTCTGATGACATACGCAGATTCAATCTCCCACTATATGGCTTTGCCGGCTCTATTCCATCAGCTTTACATGTTTCAAGATAGCTGTCAACACCATCTTCAAAATCCTTACGCAACTCTTCAAGTGTATTGCCTTCGTAGAGAATCAACGCTTTGCTCATTCCCTGAACCTTTCCAAACAGGCAGTTGTCATTTTTGCTATATTCTACACTACCCTTATAACCTTTGTACTCCAAAAAATCCATATCTCTAATTATTTAATGTGCCCATACTCCTTCAGGTGCTGATAAATGGCCTTGATCATCCATTCTTTCATGATACTGCCTGGATGGGGACGATGAATATCAATGTAGACACCCAAAGATTCATTCTTGAATCTAACACGAGAGCCAGAAGTTGCCCCTTTATTATAAACCTCATATCCGAAGTGCGCCAAAAGCGCAATAGTTTCTTCGTATGTAAAGTCCTTGGGCTTCTTCTTAAAACGTTCAACCAATTTTTCTTTTGTTCCCATTCCTTTGTATTTGACGGCAAAGGTACTAAATTTGGTACTAATTTCCAAACTTTTGAACGATTATTTTTTAGTTTTTCGATAAAATGTCATCGCGCGCGAATTATTTGAGGGTAATTGCGTATTTTTTTGTATCTTTGCAGCGAAATAGAAGAAATCTGATGAAGACATTTGAAGAATTAGGCGTTTGCGAGGAGATTCGCGTAGCCATTGAGGAGTTAGGATTTGTGCAGCCCATGCCTGTGCAAGAGGAGGTGATACCTTATTTATTAGGGAATCGGACGGATGTGATTGCCTTGGCCCAGACGGGTACTGGTAAGACGGCAGCCTTTGGTATCCCACTTCTGCAGAGGATTGACAATTCTTTCAGGGATACTCAGGCACTAGTACTCTCGCCCACACGCGAGTTGTGTCTGCAGATAGCCGATGACATCCGCGATTTTGCCAAGTATATCGATGGCGTTCATGTGGAAGCCGTCTATGGTGGTGCTGCCATTGAGCCCCAGATGCGTGCCTTGAAGAAAGGTGTGCAGATCATCGTGGCTACACCTGGACGCTTGATCGACTTGATGCATCGTGGGAAGGTGCATCTCGATCTGGTGAGCAACATTGTGCTGGATGAGGCCGATGAAATGCTGAATATGGGCTTCTCTGACAGCATCAACGAGATCTTCGAGTCGCTGCCTGCTGAACATAGCACCCTGATGTTCTCTGCCACGATGAGTAAGGAGGTGGAGCGTGTGGCCAAGACCTATCTGCATGATTACAAGGAGATTGTTGTGGGTAGCCGTAATGAGGGTGCTGAGAACGTGAACCATATCTATTATATGGTGAATGCCAAGGATAAATACTTAGCCTTGAAGCGTATCGTGGATTACTACCCCCGTATCTTCGCCATCATCTTCTGTCGTACGAAGGTTGAGACACAGGAGATAGCCGACAAACTGATTAAGGATGGGTATAATGCAGAGTCGCTGCATGGCGACTTATCCCAACAACAACGCGACCTGACAATGCAGAAGTTCCGTCAGCATCTCACGCAGTTACTCGTTGCAACTGATGTGGCAGCGCGTGGTCTGGATGTGGATGACCTCACACATGTCATCAACTTCGGATTACCCGATGATATCGAGAATTATACGCACCGTTCTGGTCGTACAGGACGCGCTGGCAAGAAGGGTACGTCTATCTCTATCGTTCATAGTCGCGAGAAGTTTAAGATTCGTAATATCGAAAAGGAGATTGGCAAGCAGTTCGTTCAGGAAGAGATTCCATCAGCAGAAGAGATCTGTAAGAAACAGCTCTACAAGGTGATGGACCAGATTGTGAAGACGGATGTGGATGATGAGGAGATTGCGCCCTTTATGCAGGATATTAACCGTTACTTCGAGTATATCGACAAGGATGATCTGATCAAAAAGATTGTCTCACTGGAGTTTGGCAAGTTTTTGGCTTACTATGCTGACGCACCAGAACTCGAAAAGGTGGTCATGACAAAGGAAAAGAAGCCTCAGAGCGACAAACAGAAACTTCAGAATAAGGCTGCGAAAGGCTATAAGCGTCTCTTTATCAACCTTGGCAGGCGCGACGGTTTCTATCCTGGTGAACTGATGCAGACGCTGAACCGTTTTGTAGGCGGACGTCAGGAAGTAGGTCATATCGACCTGCTTGACACCATCTCGTATTTCGAGGTGCCTGAGAAAGATGCTAAGAAGGTGATGATTCAGTTGTCAGGTATCCGTTATAAGGGCCGCACTGTTCGATGCAATGATGCTGATGAGGGTGGCAAGCCTGGCAAACCAGGAAAGTCTCAGAAGCCCAAGCGTCAGAAGAAAGACGACTGGCGTAGTCTGATGGGCAAGTCGCCTCGTGACCTGAAAGGGCCTGAACCCGATTTCTCTGAAGAAGGCTGGGCGATGCGCAAGCCTCGCAAGAAAAAGAAATAATGAAAAAGCCCCGATGAAACGGGGCTTTTTTGATGATTAATAAGGTGAGATGTTGTTAAGCTCACCAATCTTGCCTTCAACGACAGGTGTAGTCATGAGTTTCTGGAAGTCCTCAAGGGTAATGTGGGTCTTGGGGGCAAAGTCGCTGGAGACCATGTATTCCAGTACGCTGCGATAGAAGGCGTGTCCTTCAGGATAGGAGGTTGCACTCTCAAGGTCTGCCATCGAGACGAGCAATTTACCTTTTCCAATGGCAAACTCGAAAATCAGTCCAAGTTTGTGATTGCGCTCGATGTTGTCAATCACTTGTACGATGGGCCGATAGTCCTTACCTGTATTGTCGAGCATCATCGGATGACTGGCCTTGATGACAGGGAACCATTGCCAGTTGGTATGCTCCTCTGTGGGGAAACTGCGGAATATCGGATGGTTGGGATCAGTCAGAATGCCCAGCGTGCCTGGTGAAACAGGCTTCTTATTGCCCTCAGAGATGGTCTTGAACATGCGGAAGTTCCAGTAGTCAGTCTGGAAGAGTCCGCCCACACAGAGGTCGTTTGCCTCAGGCATCAACAGAACGCTCTTGCCTTTTTCCAGTTGGCTGATTGCCAGTTCATCGAGTTGGTTTGTCACCGTCACCATACTCTCGAGTTTGCTTAGGTCGCTCCAAGCGGGATAAACCCAGAGATCGTAGGTGTTGTGATAGGGTACACCATAGTATTCTGTATCCTCAATCGAAAGACAGAGTTGTAACTTGGTGGGCTTATCGAAAGCAGAGAGGTCAATGTTAAGCTCTCCAGCTGTGAAGAGTCCCTCAGTAGAAGGTAACTTGAACTCCCCAGAGGCCACAGAACCTGTCGCAGTGAGTTCCCAGTGCAGGGTCTTGCCGATAAGGGATTCGCCACTGTAGTTCGCCACTTGGATCCAGGCGTGGATACCCTCATTGTTGGTGAAACAGAAACGGTCTGCTACCAGCAAAGGAACGACAGGTGCACACCACTGACGCCATTCCCTTTCCGTACAGAGGCCCTTTGGTTCCATAAAGGCATCGAGGATGCCTACATAAGCGGAACCCTGGCCTGGATAGTCCTGTAAGTCAAGTAGTTGGAAACCTGCCATGTTCTTTGTACGCAGATCCATCTCGATATCCTGTTTGTAGAGCTGTAATGACCAGGCACCACTGGCTCTGTGGAAGTCCTTCGCCTGATCTAACATGCCAGCCTTTTCTAATCGCGAACGGAACACCTCCAAATTATAAGGATAGAGTACGCCCGTATATTTCTTGATTTCATCGAAATCTGGGTAGGTCTGAAACTGTGCCGTCTCGTGTGAGATCACAGGTACGGTTTTTGTCCAGGCACTTCCCTCAGGGAAGGCCAGCTTACAACCTTCTTCGAAATTCATCATCGTGTTGGGGTAAAAGTGGTTGATCATACCACCATCGGCAGCATCGGCAAAGGAGAAGGAGCCACGGGTGTGGGTGTTGTAGTTGCCCCAGCCTTCCCCACCTACACGACATGTCGTGAAGTAATCCATACCTGGCTTCACACCTTGATACCCCAGGTAGTAGTTGGAGCCAAAAGTATAGAGCTTATCTGGTGCAATCAGACGGAAATCGGCGATGAATTCAGCCATTTTATCGATATTACCCCAGAGTTCATTACCCAAGGCAAACATCCGGAAGGAGGGATGGTGACCATAGGTGCGCAGAATGTTCTCTCCCTCTTTATGCAGGAACTTCATCAGCACCGTGTCCTTATCGTTGAAATCACCCCAGAAGGGTAGTTCTGGTTGAAGGATGATGCCACACTCATCAGCAGCAGCGAAAGCAGCCTCTGGCGGACACCAGGAGTGAAAGCGCACATGGTTCAGACCATAGGCCTCACAGGTGTCGAAGTACTCTCTCCAAGCCTCGAGATCCATCGCCACATGGCCTGTCAGAGGCCATACACAGGCATCATGTCTGCCACGCAGGAAGATCTGATGTCCATTGGCAAAGAAATGCTGTCCCTCGATGTGGAAGTCCTTGAAGTTAGGATGTATCTTTTGGGAAGTCTCTGCTGTAGGAAGTTCAGTAGAAAGTTCGATTTTACCGATGATTCCGTTCCAATTGGTCTGGGTGTCCTCTGTATAGGCATGACTGTTGGCATAGATCTGTTCTGGTACGCCGCTGCCATTATCCACCATAATACTCAGCTGGTGCTTACCTGGCTTCAATGCTTTCGTGAGGTTGAACACCTGAGGGGTAGAGATGTCGTTCGATGAACCAACCAATTTGCCATCGATATAGACCTCTGAAGGTTTTGTGCGCTCTAAGAATAGATAGACGGGTTTACCTTTCCAACTCGTAGGAATCTCCACTTCACGCTGATACCACGCTCTGCCTTTATACGACCAAGGGCGCGTAAGATGGGTGGTCTCTTCGCTTTTAGCGGTGAAATCGCCTTTTTTGTTCGTATCCGTAGTGCCTGGCAGCTGAATCGTCTCTGTGAGGATCGCATCAGGCTTAATGTTGCCTTTGCGGTCTAAAGCGAACTGCCAGGTGCCACTGAGGTCGATTTGTGCCTCTGCTTGACTGAAAAGGCAGATAAATGATAGTAGAAATAAGCAGATTCTTTTCATTGCTATGATTTACTTGGCATTGATTTCCTTCAGCAAGCGGTCTGCTTTGCCCCAGCTCTCCATCATGTAGAGCACGTAGCGGATATCCACACCAATACAACGGGCCAGTTGGCGATCGAAGAAGATGTCTGAAGAGAGTGAATCCCAGTTACCATCAAAGGCCAAACCAATGAGTTCTCCCTTACCATTGAACATCGGCGAACCAGAGTTACCACCAGTGATATCGTTGTTTGAGAGGAAGCAGAGATGCATCTTTCCTGTGGTCTTATCAGTATATTTGCCAAAGTCCTTTACTGAGAGCAGTTCCTTCATGATGGGCTCAGCCTCATAGTCGATGGTGCCAGCCTCACCTTGTTTCATCTTCTCTACGATGCTCTCAGCAGTGGTGTAATAGCCTGAGGGCTTACCTGCGAGCAAATACTCACCCACCTGACCATAACTGAGACGCATGGTGAAGTTGGCATCGCTGTAGTTAGGCATATCTTCCTCCATACGCAGTTTGGCTGCACAGAGATAACGCTCCTGAATATCGATGGTATCGTTGTCAATGGCATCAAGGATATCAAATAGTACTGAGCGGACACTCTCACCATAAACCACAGCAGGATCTTTCTTGAAGCTCTTTTTGTTGATGTAGATCTTCTTGTTGTTCTTCATCAGCATCGACTTCTTGTAGAGATATTCCACAAACTTCTCATAGTCGCCCTTGAAGTCGTGGTCTATCACGTTGTAGAAGTCAGGCTGGTATTTGATCTCCACCTTTTCGCGATAGTTCTTCAGCAAGGCAGCGAGGATCTCACGATCAGTGTCATAGTCCCATTCGTCGCTGTTGTCCTCGAACTCGATGTAATAGCCCTTAGGTTTACCGTCCTTGCCTTTGATAATAGCACCATTTTGCGAACGGAGGGCTCTGCGTGTCAACTCGCTGATACGACCAGAGAAGGTTTCGTAAAAGTAGGTCTCAGCACGAACGGCATTGAAGCGCTTCTCATAAAGGCGCTGCAGCAGATCAAAGTCGAGCTTGTCTTTCAGATAACCAGTAGAATCGACCCACTGACGGATCTTCTGTTCATAGGCAGCTTTCTGCTGGATCAGTCCGATGGAATCGATACATTTGTTCATGCCGATGGAGTTTTTCCAATAGTTGGAGCTAGAGGCATACTTCGAGTCGTACTTGATGCGCACAGCTTCGTCAGCTCGCATGTGGCGCAGCATGATGTCCTGTTTGATCTCACGGGTCTGATAACGAGGTGTATTCTCAGCATCGCGGCGCTCTTTGATACCATAGCTGGAGAGATAACGGCTGGTGCTACCTGGGAAACCAATGGTCATTGAGAACGAGCCTGGTACATAGCCCTGTAGCGATACGGGTGCCCATTTCTTCGCTTTCATCGGTACATTGTCCTTTGAATACTCAGCTGGACCGCCAGTCTTGGGATCCACATAGATACGGAACACACTGAAGTCACAGGTCTGGCGAGGCCACATCCAGTTGTCTGTCTCACCACCATACTTTCCCATCGATTTGGGCAAGGCGAATACGAGACGTACATCGTTATAGTCACGATAAGTGGTCAGATAATAGGCATTACCTTCATAGTAGGGCTTGATTTCCACACGGAGAGTTGAATCCTGCTGACGGATGTCTTTCTGCATCACATTCTCGATGGAATCGACAAACTGGGCACGTTTTGCTTCGATGAGCGTATTCAATCCAAGAGAGTCCAGATAAGCCGTCACGTCTTTCTGCTCAATCATAAAGCTCACGAAGAGTCCTTCGTTGGGCAATTCCTCTTCGTAGGAGTTGGATACGAAGCCGTTCAGCATATAGTCGTGCTCAACGGTGGAATGGGAGCGGATGGCCTCGAAACCACAGTGGTGGTTGGTAAACACGAGTCCATCAGGCGATACGACTACACCAGAGCAGAAGCCGCCAAAGTTCACCACGCAGTTCTTCACAGCGTCCTCACCCTGATACAAGGCCCCATAAGGCAACTCATAATTCTCCTGCTTCATCGTCTCATAGACGGCATTAGGCAGGTTGTACAATGTCCACATTCCCTCATCGGCCATAGAAGTGAGAAGAGAGAAGTGAAAAGCGAAAAGTAAGACAAGTAATTTTCTCATATTTCTATTAATTCTATTTTTTGCTACATTTAATGCTAGCAATTGTTACATTTAAATCTAGCACTTTTTTGATTTAAATCTGGCAAGTGGGAGGTCGTATCTGATGATGAGGGCCACAAAGCCTAAGATCATCAGATTGCTGAAGAGGAATGAGCCCCATGAGGTCAGATAGTTTTCTCCCCATATCATCAAAGCGAAAGCTACCATCGCAGTAATGAAGTAAAGAGTGATGCTCTTCAACGGGTAGGGGATGGGATTCTTCTTCTGACCTATGATATAGCTCAGTACCATCGCTGTGCCATAGCCTGCAAAGCCTCCCCAAGCACAAGCCCAGTAACCGTAGGTGGGAATCAGCAGGATGTTCACGGCAAAAAGCACGATGCAGCCTACCAATGAGAACCAAGCGCCATAGATGGTCTTATCAATCAGTTTATACCAGAACGAGAGGTTGAAATAGATACCCATAAAGATCTCTGCCATCATCACAATGGGCACGACACCCAATCCTTCGCGATAGTCGGCGCCGATAATGTATTTCAGTACAGGCATCCAACCCATGACGCAAAGGAAAGCCAACAGGGTGAAGATGATGAAATACTTCATGGCAGTAGCGTAATATTCCGTCTTGTCAGCATCCTTGCTCTTGGCAAACACGATGGGTTCGTAGGCATAGCGGAAAGCCTGGGTGATCATGGCCATAATCATCGCGATCTTCACACATGAGCCGTAGATTCCTAACTGCACATTGGCTTGAGCCTCGTCAGGATATACCAGTGGGAAGATGATCTTATCAGCCACCTGATTCAGGATGCCTGCGATGCCCAGCACCAGAATAGGCCACGAATAACTGAACATCGTCTTCAACAATTGCCCATCGAACTTCCATTGGATACGGAACATATCTGGCAGGAAGAAGAAGGTGATGAGGCTCGTGCAGAGCAGATTGATAAAGAACACGTAGAATACAGAGGTTTTACCCAGTACCACGAAGTAGATCACGTTCATGGCGATGTTCAGCACGATAAACAGCATCTTCAGCGATGCAAAGCGGATGGCCCGTTTCTGGAAACGCAGATAGCTGAAGGGGATGGCCTGAATGGCATCGAGGGCCACCACGACAGCCATCATCAGCAGATAGTCTGGATGCTCAGTGTAACCAAGTGCGCCACTAATAGGACCGATGAAACCGAAGATGAGCAGCAGGAAGACTGCTGTGAGCGAGCCAACGGTAGCCATCGCTGTGGATAATACGGTGTCAGGCTTATACTTACCATCGTTGGCAAATCGGAAAAGGGTAGTCTCCATGCCGAATGTCAACAACACGAGGATGAGTGCTGTATAGGCATAGATGTTTGTACTCACACCATAGTCGCCTGAGTCCTTGGGCATGTAATGCGTATAAAGTGGCACAAGCAGATAATTCAAGAATCTGCCTACGATGCTTGAGAGGCCGTAGATGGCTGTATCTTTTGCTAATGATTTCAGATTTGCCATAGTCTAACTGAAGAATAAGTATGCAATAGCGATGGCTGCGATGACACCAGCAAGGTCTGCCAGCAAGCCACAAGCCACAGCGTGACGCGTCTTCACCACGCCCACACTACCAAAATAGACAGCGAGGATATAGAAGGTTGTATCCGTAGAACCTTGGAAGATACAACTCAGACGACCAATAAACGAATCAGCGCCATAGGTAGTCATTGCATCTACCATCATACCACGGGCACCACTACCTGACAAGGGTTTCATCAGTGCTGTGGGCAGTGCTCCCACGAAGTCGCTGTTGGCACCACAGGCTTCTACGCCCCATCTGATGCCGTCGATCAGCATATCCATTGCGCCAGAGGCACGGAAAACGCCGATTCCAACGAGAATAGCCACCAGGTAGGGGATGATTCGTACAGCTGTCGAGAAACCCTCTTTTGCACCCTCGATAAAGGCATCATATACATTCACTTTGTGGCGCATGCCTGCTACGATGAAAGCGATGATAATCGTCATCAGCAGGATGTTGGCAGAAGTGGTACTCACCTTATTCATCAGCAGCGAGTCCATCTGTCCGAAGCCCCAGATGATCGTTGCCACCACTAAGGCTGCACCACCAAGAGTGAGCAGCATCGTGCGGTTCAGCAGGTTGATCTTCTGGTAGAGACTGGTGATGATGATACCTGCCAGCGTTGAGAAGAAGGTGGCCAGCAGGATGGGGATGAAGATATCTGTGGGTTGGGCTGCACCCATCTGGGCACGATACACCATAATAGAAATAGGTATCAGCGTCAATCCGCTGGTATTCAGCACGAGGAACATAATCATCGGGTTGGTGGCTGTGTCCTTCTTGGGGTTCATCTCCTGCAACTGCTCCATCGCCTTCAGACCGAGGGGTGTCGCTGCATTATCCAGTCCCAGCATGTTGGCGGCGATGTTCATGAAGATCGAGCCTGTGACTGGATGCCCTTTGGGGATATCAGGGAACAGCTTCACGAAAACAGGACTCAGCACCTTGGCCAATACATTCACGATGCCACCCTTCTCGCCAATCTTCATGATACCGAGCCAGAGTGACAACACACCTGTGAGACCTAATGAGATCTCAAAGGCCGTTTTTGACGATGAAAACGTAGAATCCATCATCGCTGGGAACACATCGAAGTCTCCCAGAAACACCAGTTTCACCAACGCAATCACAAAAGCGATGATGAAAAACGCAATCCAAATATAATTCAATACCATATTGTGTGCAAAGATAGTGCAAATTAAGGGAAATACCAAATATATTTCTAAAAAAGAGGCACCTGCTCACGCAGATGCCTCCTCCGAAATTATTAGTATATAAGTATTTGATGTTTTATTTATACCATTCATAATCTGCAATCTGGCCCTTTACATATTTTTCGAAGTTTCCATTATACTTCTCATTAATATCCTCACGCTCATTGCACCATTCATAGTCTTGGAGAACAGCAATCTTACAAGCAGCCTCACCCTTCTCTGCTGTCAGTTCGTAATCAGTACCAGACTTCCTCACGTAGATCTTGATGCTTTTTGCAATGGTTTGAATGTCTGAACCACTCCACCAATTGCTTTCCACCAATACTTCAGGACATGTGTAAGAGGTATGCTGACCTGCATAGGTGTTCATCATGGTCTTGCTTGTGATATGACGGCTCTCGTCATTAACATTTGCAAACAGATTGTGAATCTCAAGAGCATTATCAATGTTACCGATAAAGATAGGCAACTCACCACCAGCAGCACGAACTATAACCTTGACAGTCTGGTTGTCAGAGCTTCCAGGAGTATGAGTCCAATAAACATCGAACACCACATCGTTGAAGTCGAAGTCTGAACGCTGACTTGCAGACAAGTCCTCAGCAATCACACGAATGGTCTCAGTCACAGGCTGAGGACCAGTGGTATAGCTATATCCTGGCGTACAGCCTTTGGCATCTGCAGGAATTGTAATGCTGAAGTTTGTGACTTTCTGAGCTGTCTTCGCTCCATGAGTTTGGAAGCCTGAGACATCAGTATTGTCAGTAAAGCTAAACTTCACATTATCATCAAAGGTATACCATGTACCATCCGCACTATTTTCGCCCTGAGTAAAGTGGTTATCAGTGTCGACAAAGATATTGCCAAAATAAGCAGCACGGAACTTACCCTGGCTACCCTTCTCAATAGAGCCTGCCTGAATGACAGCGTAGTCTGTGTCATCACCATAGAAACCATAGCCAGTATCATCATTGTTGGCAAGAAGCTGTCCTGTTACCTTCAGTAATGCCTTACCGCCCATGTGGAAGTAGTTGTCATCTTGCCATTCGAATGAACCACACTCTACAGCAGCACCGCCATCAAGTACGAAGTTACCATGATTCATGAAGAACTTATTAGTAACCGACATATGACAGTTGTTAAATGCAACAGGATCCTGACAACCACCTGTAATTTCGAAAGAACCAGTATTAAACTGACCATTATTCTGCCAGGCATTATTGCCACTATCATTATTAATCTTTGTCAAACCGCTAATAGTGACCTCACCACCTGCTACATTATTGAATCTAGAATTTGCATCCAAAGTCATAGATGCGCCTTCCATCGTGCCGAAGTTGTCAATTTCACCATTGGTGTTCCTGAGGGCAATGACGCCAGTAGCCTTTATTTCGTTCTTGTTATAAAGAACTGCACCATTCTCTACATGAAGATCAGTTGTCTCAATGGTACCACCTTCGTTCAGTACCGTGTAACCATCCTTGAACCAGAGATCTTCAGCAACAACCCTACTACCAGTATTCATATAAAGAGCTGCATTATCTTTAGTGAATGTAAAAGCTGTAGGTTCAACTGTAGTGGCCTGATAGTTATTCCAATCAGGATATATAGTCTCTTTTGCTTTGTTACCATTTTCGTCAAGTCTCTCGGAAATATCAAGTGTGGCATTGGGAGCCAGATAAATTGTCAATCTTTCGCAAACTTTTCCTAACTTTAGAGTTGAACCTTCGGTTACACAAAAAGTTGTTCCATCGTTGTTCTGTCCAGTACTTCCCAAATAAGTCACATTGCCAATCACATAGATAGTTAAATTGTCTCTGTTTTGTGTGTTATACAAAGTAGAATTACTGTCAATGTAAAAGACGTCACCAGCACTCTTATTGTTAACATCACCAGTATAGTAGCTTACATTAGCTTCTACCTCGGCAACGGTATTATAATAGTTACTTGGCATAGAAGGACAATCTCCATCTTTAAATGTAGGGGATGACGGTACAGACCTCGTCATACCTCTTGTTCCAGCAACGGTTGTAGTTTTTTCACCAAAACCCCATGTCTGATTAGCATCAGGCTCTCCATAAGCATCAACGAATGCTTGTTCATACTTGTCCACAACAGCCTTTGTTCCATCTCCATTATAGAGACTCATGTCGTGGGAACAACTTGTAAACATGCCGCCCATGGCTAATGCGGCAATTCCTGTCATCAAATACCTTTTCATATTCATTATCTCCTATTATTTATGATTGTTTTATCTAAAGATTGTTTATGAACTGAATATATATTCTCGCATTATTATAATAATGTGGTGCAAAAGTAAGCAAAATAATCATAGAATGGTAGTTTGTTGAGTTAAAGAATGCTAAATAGGTAAGAATAGTGCGAAAATATCAAGTGGTTATTGGTTAAATTCCGTATTTTTGCAACATAAAAAGTACAAAGACATGAAAGATATTAAGTGGCATATTGGAGTTGCTCTTTGTTGTGTGATAATGGTATCTGGCTGTGTCCGCAACCAGTTTGACCAACAGAGATATGAAGAGATTGTTGAAGATGAATCTCCAGCTCCTGATGTGGATGAGAATCATGACTGGATGATGAGTACAACAAAGACGCTCGTCGTGGATCCTTCTGGTGTAGAAAATTTGAAACTCATACGGATTTTTACGGAGAATCCTGCCGAGAAAGCTTCTGCAGAGATTGTGGATGAGGCTTATTCCTCTGGAGATAGTAAGGTTGTCATGAATATCTCTTATCCGATCAGGCTTGAGGTGCTTTATGTTGCAGCTATCGACAACGATGATTATTATACGATTGTACCATTTAACCCCAATTCATCTGGTAGTATCGATTTTTCCAATCCCATCGTAAAACATCAGAAGATGCCCTATAAATATCTTCCACAAACGTATGTCTATCTCTATGAAGAGGAGTATCCGCAGCCTGGAGATTATGATTATAATGATGTGGTATTACGTGTCTCTATGGAGCGTTCTGATGGGCAAGAGGTACGATTTAATATAGAGTTGGCAGCTGTTGGTGGTACGAAGCAAATGGGTGCAGCCATTCGTCTTGCTGGTTATAAGTATAATGAAGTAGAATCTGTAAAGACAGTAGATGATGCTTCGTTTGATATTACTGGCGCAGGGGAACTCCCAGATATGTATCGTACGATGATCCAGGACAAGTCTCTTATGCAGCAGAGTATGAATGGTGAGGCTGTGCTGAATCTGTTTGCAGATGCCCATTGGGCTACAGGTGATCGTATTATCTCGGATAATGGTTCAATTACGCGAAAAAGGTATAATGTCTCTTATGAGAAAAGTGATGAATACGGCACATTTTATCCTCGCGAGTTAACCTATATCGTCACCTTCAAGAATGGTGTGGATGTTTCTTCTCTTACGTTGGATGTATTGGATGCCTTTATTATTGAGGAGTATAACGGAAACAAATATGAGGTGCATACCCATAAATATTCAAAAGCCCAGGTGCTCTGGCCGAATCCGAGTTCAGATGCCCACAACCTCCCTTGGGCTTTCTGCGTTCCTTATGAAAGCTTCCGTTGGCCTCTGCATGCAGTGGCAATCGGTTACCAATCTACTTCCAAGAGTTTTACTTATGGCGCCTATCCCTATCTTGGCCGCTCATTTGGTGAGTGGGCTGCTGATCGAACCAAATGCTTGAATTGGTATATGTATCCTGATAAATATGAGGTTTATGAATAAATAGAAGGAGTTGGAAATTGTTCCAACTCCTTACTTTTTGTGGACCAGCCTGGGCTTGAACCAGGGACCTCCAGATTATGAGTCTGTTGCTCTAACCAACTGAGCTACAAGTCCAGATACTCAATACCAATAATGGCCCGAAACCTCAAGAGTACTCATTTATCGGCTGCAAAGGTACGCTTTTTCCTGCAAAAATCCAAATATTTTCCCCAAAAGATACAAAATTAGTGGCCCATTCTTGGCAGTGCTATTGATTTTGAGTACCTTTGCACCCATGAAAACGATCATCCTTTCAGAAGGTATAGGCTTGTCAGAACCATCGGTGGCTACCATCGGTGTGTTTGATGGTGTGCATCGTGGTCATCAGTTAGTGATAAGTCGTGTGCTTGATACGGCCCGCCAGACTGGGATGGCTTCTGTGGTGGTGACCTTCGATCGTTCACCTCGTGAGGTACTTGATCCCTCATTCCATCCTCAGATGCTGACCACACTGGCTGAGAAAAAGGCGATCATGGCTCAGTTGGGTGTGGATTATCTGGTGGTATTGCCCTTTACAAGGGCGTTGGCTGCTTTGTCAGCACAGGCGTTTATGAAACAGGTATTATGTGAGCGTCTTTGTGTGAAAACTCTCTTTACAGGCTATGATAACCGTTTCGGACATAACAGAGAAGAAGGCTTCGATGACTATGTGCGCTATGGACAGGAGATGGGTATGCAGGTGCTTCGAGGCGATGCAGAGTTGATGGCGGATGGCTCGCAGGCCATTAGTTCTTCTGTGATTCGGAAGCTATTGGCAGAGAAGGGACAAGTGGAGTTGACGTCCAATTACCTGACACGCCCTTATACGTTGCAGGGTCGTGTGATGCCAGGAGAGCATATTGGCCATCAGTTGGGCTACCCGACTGCTAATCTGGAGCCAGAAGATGTTTGTAAGTTGATTCCAGCTCCAGGTGTATATGCCGTATGGGCACAACTGGAGGGCGAACAACAGATGCGAGCAGCGATGATGAACATCGGCCATAGGCCCACATTTGATGGACACAAGCAGACGCTTGAGGTGAATATCCTCGATTTCAACGGTGATCTCTATGGGCAGATGGTGAACATTTCGTTTGTGGCTCGTCTGCGCGAGGAGCGGCGTTTTGATTCGCCTGATACACTCGTGGCACAATTGGAGAGGGATGAGAAACAGGTAAAACAACTTCTAAAATGAAGAATGCATTAATATATACAGTTATATTTGCAGCCATCCAAGTGGTGGTGAGTTTTGGCGTGCAAGGCGCCTATACGTTGATCTATGGCCCTGGGGCTAAGATAGATGCTATGGGGTTGATCATCACGATGGCTGTGTTTAGTGTAGCAGTGATAGCCCTCTTCTTGTTGGCAAAGTGGGCGGAGGTGTCACGTCACTGGGTGCGTACGCGTCCATGGGCAGTGCTCTTCTGGTGTGTTTTGGCTGCGCTGGGCGCCATCATCCCTTCTACTTGGCTTCAGGAGCAGATGCCAGAGTTGCCAAACATGATGGAGGATGAGTTTGGCATGATAATGAAGGAACGTTTGGGGTACTTCGTGGTGGGACTGTTGGCTCCGCTGGCTGAAGAACTGGTGTTTCGTGGTGCCGTGCTACGAGCCTTACTCCGTTGGCATAAGAACGCATGGGTAGGCATTGCCATCTCAGCAGCACTATTTGCGATTATCCACGTGAATCCTGCCCAGATGCCACATGCTTTCTTAGCAGGGCTGTTGTTGGGTTGGATGTACTATCGTACGGATAGCATTGTGCCTGGTGTTGTGTTTCATTGGGTGAATAATTCGGTGGCTTACGTGCTGTATAATCTCTATCCAGACCCTTCGTTGAAACTGATAGATATTTTGGGTGGACAACAACAGTCGGTGTGGATGGCTTTGGGTTTCTCACTGTTGATTTTCCTGCCTGCATTGTTCCAAATGAATCTCCGTCTGAAGAAGTAATTCCGAAAGAAGATCAGAAAATGAAGTGGGCTGCCAGATATCTCTGAGCAGCCCTTTTCTTCCGTGTTAGTATTTTTTGAAAAATTTGAGAGAATGAGAAACTTCACAGTTTCTACTACGTGTTAAAATTTTAGTTATTATTAAAGAAAGCATAGAAAAATTATCTTATTCAATCAAGGTCGGATTGTCTGTCGTAGCCTCCTTGAGGCTGTCTGTGACATTTTCTGCCTGAATGGTATTCAACACATTCACAGAATCGACCTTTTCCTTATGGAACTTGGCATAGGCATCCTTTGGATCATCCCATCCCCATTCCCATGGTGCCTGAGCGGCGTTGCCAAGTGTGAGCACGATGGCAACAATAGCTGCGGCTCTGAACAGAGGAACCAAACGGCTTTTGAGAGAAACGGTCTTGGCTACGGGAGCCTCACCGATCTGCTGCAGGATACGTGCCTCGAAGTCATCACCTAAAGGCTCGTTCTTCTGCTGCTCGTACGTGAACAATGCCTGATACTTCCTGAGAGCCTCAGGAATCTCTTCTTGGCTGAAGAAAGAGCGTAGGATAGCTTCCTCTTGGAGTGTGGTCTCACACGCCCAATAGCGCTCCAGTAATTGTTCAATGTACTTATAATCCATATTTCTCTGTTTCTAAGAATTTCTGTCGGATGGCCTGGCGGGCTCTGAAGATGTTGACTTTCACCTGTTCCTCACTGATGGCCATGATGTCTGCAATCTCTTTATAGCTTTTGCCTTCGATATCGCGTAACTGCATTACGCTTCGTTGTTTCTCAGGCAGGCTGTCGATGAGGCGGCGTACCAATGCAAGACGGTCTTGATGCATGGCCTGTTCCTCAGGATTGGATGCGTAGCTGTTGTCTGGGGCATCGTGCTCACCTTCGTTCAGACTTTGGTTCTGGTGCTCCATCCGCTTGGTCTTGTCAAGTGCCAGATTGCGACAGATGGTCAGGCAGTAAGCTTCTATCGAGTCGATATGGTCCCATTGGTCTCGCCTGTTCCAGACCTTGATCATTGTCTCTTGAACAATATCCTCTGACTCCGCAGGGTTGAGAGTGATGCGGAGGGCAAGCCTATAAAGCTCGTTTTTCAGCGGTAGGACATCGTTTCTGAAACTGATCTTTTTCATCCTCTCTATAATGAATGACGATTGAAACGAAGAAAAGTTACAGTAAATGGCGAATTTTTTTCGCCATTTACTATTTTATCACAGTACCGTGCTGTCCGTCGATGGCTGTTGCGAGGGTGATAATCACTCTGGCTACGCCTGCATCGATGGCAGAGAGGGCATTCTCAATCTTTGGCAACATACCACCGCTGATGGTACCGTCAGCCTTATATTTAATAAAGTCCGCACGCGTGATAGTGGGGATGACACTTTCATCGTCGTCAGGATTGCTAAGCACACCTTTCTTCTCAAATGAGAAGATGAGTGTTACATCGTAGTAGGGTGCCAAAGCCTTGGCAGTTTCACTGGCAATGGTATCAGCGTTGGTATTCAGGATATGACCCTCGCCATCGTGTGTCAGAGGTGCCATCACAGGCGTGATACCTTCCTCTATCAGACGACTGAGCATCTTACCGTCAGCTTGATCCACATCGCCCACGAAACCATAATCGATGCCGTCTTTGATAGGACGTTTGTGACTGCGGATCACGTTGATATCGGCACCCGTCAGTCCGAGGGCATTCACGCCGTTGGCCTGCAGACGAGCAACGAGGTTCTTGTTTACCAGGCCACCATAGACCATAGTCACCACACTGAGCATCTCTGTATCGGTGATGCGACGGCCATTTACCATTTTTGATTCGATACCAAGCTGAGCGGCTACCTGCGTAGCCCTACGGCCTCCACCATGCACAAGAACCTTATGTCCTTCAATGGCACTAAAATCCTTCAGGAGCTGTGCCAACTGGGCTTCATCTTCAACGACGGCCCCGCCTACTTTCACGATTGTGAGTTTCTCTTTCATTATTCCAGATATGTATAACCGTAAAGACCACTGCGATAGTTGCTCAGGAATTCTTTTCCTTCTTCGAGTGAGATCTTACCCTGTTTCACACTCTTGGCCACCCATACCTCAAGCTGGCGTACAAGTTTCTTAGGATCGTACTGCACATAATCGAGCACCTCGGCTACAGTCTCACCGTCAATAATTTGATCAATATGGTAAGTACCGTCCTTCTCAGAGATATGTACGGCATTGGTGTCGCCAAAGAGGTTATGCATATCACCCAGGATCTCCTGATAGGCTCCAACGAGGAACACGCCTAAATAATAGGGTTCGTTCTTCTTCAGAGGATGTACGGGCAGTGAGTGGGAGTTGTTGCGATTGGTGACGAAGTTGGCCACCTTACCATCCGAGTCGCAGGTGATATCCTGAATGGTGGCGTTACGGGTGGGACGCTCATCAAGTCGCTGAATAGGCATGATGGGGAAGAGTTGGTCAATAGCCCATGAGTCGGGCAGGCTCTGGAACAAAGAGAAGTTACAGAAATATTTGTCTGCCAACAGTTTATCGATGTTCATCAGTTCCTCAGGGATGTGCTTCAGACTCTTGGTGAGGATGTTGATCTCATGGCAGACACTCCAGTACATGGATTCAATCTCTGCACGGGTCTTCAGATCAACAATACCATGACTGAACAAGTCGAGCACTTCTTCGCGTATCTGCTCTGCATCGTGCCAGTCCTCAAGCACATTGCGCGGATTCAGGTTATCCCAGATCTCATAGAGGTCCTTCACCAGCTGGTGGGAGTTCTCGTCTGGTTCGAATTCCTCTGGCATCTCAGGCAATGAAGCGGTCTCCAGCACGTCGATCACCAATACTGAGTGATGGGCTGCCAAAGAACGTCCGCTTTCTGTGATGATATTCGGATGCGGCAAGTTATTCTTGTTAGCTGCATCAACAAAGGTGTAGATACAGTCGTTGACGTACTCCTGGATAGAGTAGTTTACACTGCTCTCACTCGATGGTGAACGTGTGCCGTCATAATCGACGCCCAGACCACCACCGCAATCCACGAAATCGACATTATACCCCATCTTATGCAGCTGGATATAGAACTGCGAGGCTTCACGCAGAGCCGTCTGGATGCGGCGGATCTTTGTGATCTGTGAACCGATGTGGAAATGGATCAGGCGCAGACAGTCACGCATATCCTTCTTGTCAAGCAGCTCCAGAGCCTCCAAGAGTTCTGCACTTGTCAGTCCGAACTTTGATGCATCACCACCGCTCTCTTCCCATTTACCAGAACCAGAGGAAGCCAGTTTGATACGGATGCCAATGTTGGGCTTCACATTCATTTTCTTAGCGACCTTGGCAATGATATCGAGTTCGTTCAGTTTCTCCACTACGATGAAGATGCGCTTTCCCATCTTTTGGGCTAGCAGAGCCAGTTCGATGTAACTCTGGTCCTTGTAACCGTTGCATACGATGATGGAGTCACTCTGACACTGCACGGCAATCACAGCATGGAGCTCAGGCTTTGAGCCTGCCTCTACACCCAAATTGAATTTCTTGCCGTGGGAGATAATCTCTTCCACCACAGGTTGTATCTGGTTGACTTTGATTGGATAGACCACATAATTCTCACCCTTGTAGTCATACTCTTCAGCTGCTTTCTTGAAGCAGCTCCATGTCTTCTCAATCCGATTGTCAAGGATATCAGGGAAGCGGAGCAGTACTGGGGGCGTAACATCACGCAGGGCCAACTCGTCCATCACTTCACGCAGATCGATCTGCGTATTATTCTTACATGGTGTGACATAGACATCGCCCTTCTCGTTGATGCCGAAATAGGAAGTGCCCCAACCGTTGATGTTGTAGAGCTCCTTCGAATCTTCAATGGTCCATTTCTTCATAGGTCTAATAATTCTTTTAGTTTCTTGACGCTGATTTTGATCTTCTCGTAATTATCCATCAGGCTGACATCCAAGGTATATTGAGCCTTGGTGTAATAGGGCTCACGTTTCTTAAGCTGTTCGCGGATAAAGGCTATCAGCTCTTCAGGGTTCTTGCCTTTCAGCAGGGGGCGTTCTGTCTTTCCCATCAGAAGATGGTTGTAGAGCACTTCAGGGTTGGCCTTGAGATAAACCACTTTCCCTTGCTGGTTCAGATAGTCCATATTATCGAAGAAACAAGGTGTGCCGCCACCACAGCTGATAATGACATTCTCGAACTCTGCCACCTCATGCAGCATATTGTATTCTATCTTGCGGAATCCTTCTTCTCCCCGTTCGGCAAAAATCTGTGCCACAGACTTACGCATGCGGCTTTCGATATACCAGTCGAGATCATAGAAGATCACGCCCAGTTCCTTCGAGAGTGCCTTGCCAATAGTGGTCTTACCGGCACCCATATAGCCTATCAGGATAATACGTGTCATGCGTTAACTCTTCTTGACCGGCTGCGCTTGGATGATCTTCATACACTCGTCGTAGGTCAACTCTTTTGCCCGCTCGTGCATGGCTTTGGGCAGTCGGTAGTTCTTGCCCTCGTAACTCAGGTAAGGACCGTAACGGCCGTTGAGAACTTCCAATTTCGTATCTTCCAAGAACAGTTTCAGATGCTTCTGGGTGTCCTGCTGGCGCTTATCCCGGATGAGCTCGATCGCCTCTTCGAGGGTGATGCTCAAAGGATCTGCATCCTTAGGCAGAGAGGTATATTTGCGGTCATGTAGGATATAAGGACCGAAGCGACCTGCACCGATGGTAACTGGCTTACCTTCAAATTCACCCACCTCGCGCGGCAGTTTGAAGAGTTCAAGCGCTTCTTCGAGCGTGATGGCCTCCATTGACTGCTCTTTAGGCAACTGAGCAAACTGTGGCTTCTCCTGATCCTCGGCAGTACCAATCTGTACCACGGGTCCGAAACGGCCAATCTTCACAAAGACAGGACGACCGCTCTTCGGATCAACACCCAACTTGCGCTCACCGGCCTTGTGCTGCTGGCGACTGTTGATGGTCTTCTCCACTGCAGGCTCGAAGCTCTTGTAGAAGCTGCGCATCATGTCCTTCCACTTCTCATCGCCTTCTGCAATCTTATCGAAGTCCTGCTCCACCTTAGCAGTAAAGTTATAATCCATGATATCCTCGAAGTTGTCCATCAGGAAATCGTTCACCACAATACCGATATCGGTAGGCAGCAACTTGCCTTTTTCTGAACCTACCACTTCCTTGCGGGTCTTCTGTGTAATCTGCTTCCCCTTCAAGGTGTAGATGGTGTAAGGATGATCTTCGCCTTTCTTGTCACCTTTCTGCACATATTCGCGCTGCTGGATGGTAGAGATGGTGGGAGCGTAGGTTGAAGGACGACCGATGCCAAGTTCTTCCATCTTATGTACGAGGCTGGCCTCGGTATAACGCTGGGGACCTTGGCTGAAACGCTCTGTAGCCACAATCTCGCGGCGTGTCAGTTCCTGACCTTTCTTCATCGGAGGCAGAATATGACCGAATTCCTCCTGCTGATCATCATCGTCGGATGACTCACGATAGACCTTGATGAAACCATCGAATTTCACGACCTCGCCCTGAGCCACAAACTGCTCATTGATGCCACTGATGTTGATGTTAACGGTAGTCTTCTCAATCTCGGCATCTGCCATCTGACTGGCGAGGGTACGCTTCCAGATTAATTCATACAGACGCTTCTCCTGACTGGTTCCCTCAATCTCGGATTGATCCATATAGGTGGGGCGGATGGCCTCGTGGGCTTCCTGAGCACCCTTGGCGTTGGTATGATACTGACGAGTCTTGCTATAGTCTTTGCCATAGAGACGGATAATCTCCTCCTTGCTGGCTCCGAGACAAAGCTTTGAAAGATTGACCGAGTCGGTACGCATATAGGTGATACGTCCGCTCTCATAGAGGTGCTGAGCCACCATCATCGTCTGACTAACAGTGAAGCCGAGTTTACGGGCGGCTTCCTGCTGCAGGGTTGAAGTGGTGAAAGGAGGTGCGGGGGTACGCTTGACAGGTTTCTTGGTGATGCTCTCCACACTGAAGGTGGCATCCTTGCACTTCTCCAGGAAAGCTTGTACCTCTTCCTCTGTCTTGAAACGACTGGCGAGCTGGGCCTTTACCTCTGTGGCGGATCCGTCGGCATTGGTGATGGCAAACACGCCATTCACATTATAATAGGTCTCACTCTTGAAGTTCTGGATCTCACGCTCACGCTCTACAATCAGGCGTACAGCAACACTCTGCACACGACCTGCAGAGAGGGCGGGCTTCACTTTGCGCCAGAGTACTGGTGAGAGTTTGAAACCTACGATACGGTCCAGTACTCGACGGGCCTGCTGCGCATTCACCAAATTCATATCCAAATGACGCGGATGTTCAATGGCTTCCAGAATGGCTGGCTTGGTAATCTCGTGGAACACGATACGGCTGGTTTTGTCCTTGTCCAATCCCAACACTTCACACAAATGCCATGAAATGGCTTCTCCCTCGCGGTCCTCATCGGATGCGAGCCATACTCTCTCTGTCTTCGGGAATTTCGTATTCTGGTTCGAGGGTTTCGTCGTCGATACTCAGTTCCTTCTTCTTCAAGTCACGTATATGGCCGTAGCTCGACATCACCTTGAAGTCTTTTCCCAGAAACTTCTCAATCGTCTTCGCCTTGGCTGGAGACTCTACAATCACTAAGTTTTTCTGCATACTTTGTCTCGTTTTATTCTTACGGGCTGCAAAAGTAAGCAAAAAAGTGGCTCACACCTTATTTATATATGGGAATTTTAGTTTTATTAACGATTAAGCATCAGGAAACGATGCACGCCTTCACGTATCGAACGAAGTCCGAAACGCTCCACATAGACCTGTCGCAGGGGAATCCAGCTGCAAGCAGCTGCATCGTCGGCAGCCTGTATTTCTGCACCTTCATCAGCATGACAGAGATAGAACATATCGAGTGTGTGGATGTCCATACCTGAGTAGCGATAAATGTTGGGGATGGAGAATAGATACTCCACCTCTTTAATGTCAAGTCCGGTCTCCTCCTTAATCTCGCGGATGATGCCCTGCTCGCCAGATTCGTTGTTATCTACAAAACCACCAGGCAGATCGAGTGTGTCCTTGGCGGGTTCCTTGCCACGACGCACCACCAACAGCTCTCCTTTGCTATTCAGAATAAAGGCTGCAGTCGCAGAACAGGGATTCTGGTAATAGGTAAATCCGCAGCTTGAGCAATGCTTGCTTTTCGCGTTATGCTCTTCAAACAGCTCACTGCCGCACTTCGGACAGTATCTGAATATCTCTAATGGATGATTTTTCATAAGCCAGTTTACCAGTTGTCTGTACGGAATGGGAACAGCGGCAGGTTGGCACCGTTCTTCACGTTTCCGAGTTGGAAGTTCTTGAAACAATAGCGCACAGCCACAGGCTTCTTTACCTCTGGTGAGGTTATTCTGATGGCTTCGTCCCAGTAGTCGCCGCCTTCACGCCAGAAATGACGTGCAGTGGCTGGGTGGAAGACTTTATCTTCGCCAGCGAGTTCAAAGCCTTCGAGACCTTCGAAGGGGGCATCAGTATGGTAGTTGTTGTCGAAGTGGATCAATACGGCATCGCCATCAATTTTCATATCCTTGAAGTTGGAACTTTGATAGAGTATGCCTTCAAAGCCGTAATCGCGGTTCAGGGCCGCATAAGCCAGACGCTCACCCACCTGTTGTTTCTGCGTGGGATGGATCTGGGAGAACTCATAGGGATATACGAGATCGTTGGTGCATACCAGTACACTGTTGGGGATAATCTGCGAGGCTTTGTACTGCTGTTCACGCAATAGGGCACCACTGATGGCGTTGCAGTCACCATCGTCATAAGCCCAAGGTGCAATCTGCACGAAATAGAACGGGATCTCACCCAAGCCAAACTGGCTCCGCCACTGGTCCACCAATAGTTTCATGCGCTGTGAATACTGATCGCCGGGATCGCCGACATTTGAACAACCCTGATAATAGAGGATACCCTTCACGGTGAAGTTCAGGATAGGGTTGAATGTGCCATTACCCCAGAGCAGTGAACGGTGGTAGTCCCATTTGTCCCACTTCTTGCAGATTGCCACAGAGTCGGTGGGGTCATTGGTATATTTCTCCAGGTTCTCCTTCGTTAGCCAGCTCTCCACGCGCGAACCTCCTTTATTAGCCTCAATGAGTCCGATGGGGATATCCAGTGCCTGATGCACAGTGCGGGCGAAGAAGTAGCCGGTAGCAGAGAACTCGCCCACGGTATTCGGAGAACAGATGCGCCATTCGCATTGGGCATCGGCCTGCGGTTCGGCACGCATCGTACTGGGAATCTTTACGGAGCGAACTCCCGTATGGTTGGCGGCATCGATGACCACTTGGTTGTAGTCCTTCACGGGACACATCCAGAAGCCCTTGACAGGCATTTCCATGTTCGACTGTCCTGCACAGACCCACACCTCACCACTCAAGACATTGTTGATCGTCAGCGGCTCTCCGTCATCAAAGGTAATCGATAGCGGTTCGTATGAAGCCTTGGGTGTCTTCACCTTTACCAGCCATTCACCGTTTTTGTCGGTTTTCGCTGTTGCCACCTGGTCGCTCCACGAGGTGGTCACCTTTACTGTCTTTCCAGGTTCCGCCCAGCCCCAGAGACGGGCATCTGTCTGTTGCTGTAATACCATGTTGTCGCTGATAAGGTGAGGTAGCCTGACCTTTGCCTGAGCACCGATTGTCAGTGCGATGAGTGCTGTGAAAAGGAATAATCGTTTATGCATATCTGGTTATTTTATAGTTTCTGCCTGCAAAGATAGTTAATTATTTGTAAACCATGCTATCTGTGGCCATTTTTTTTATTATCTTTGCATGCAAAAATTAATAGGAAACTAAAATGATAAGACTCAAATTATTATTCACCATGTTGCTGTTGACGGTGTCTGCAGCAGTTTTTGCACAGAAAGGAATAACGATGGAATTATGGCCGAATGGCGCCCCTAACGCCAGCAGTGATGAGAAAGACAAGACAGAACTGACTGTTTATCTGCCTGATGAAAAGAAAGCAACGGGTCGTGCCGTTGTGTGCTGTCCTGGTGGCGGATATACACATCTGGCGATGGATCACGAAGGTCATCAGTGGGCACCCTTCTTTAATAGTCAGGGTATTGCACTGATCGTACTGAAATACCGTATGCCTCATGGTAACCGTATGATTCCTATCTCTGACGCCGAAGAGGCGATGAAGACCGTGCGTCGTCGTGCCTCTGAGTGGCATATCAATCCTGCAGATGTGGGTATCATGGGCTTCTCGGCTGGTGGCCATCTGGCTTCTACCATCGCTACGCACTCAACAGGCGATGCAGCACCCAACTTCCAGATTTTGTTCTATCCTGTTATCACAATGGATCTGGGCTTCACCCATAAGGGGTCGCATGATAATTTCCTGGGAGAAGGACATTCGAAGAAGGAACTACGCAAGCTGGAGGCAGACTACAGCAACGACCTACAGGTGAACCGTACTACACCGCGTGCTTTCCTTGCCTTGAGCGATGATGATAAGGCCGTACCTGCTGCCAATGGTTTTAACTATTATGAGCAACTCTATAAGCACGACGTGCCTGCCTCTATCCATATCTATCCTACAGGCGGACATGGCTGGGGCTATCGTGAGTCGTTCGACTATCATTATAACGTGATTTTTGAACTGAAAGCCTGGCTGAAGAGTTTCTAATTAAATAATGGCAACCCGATGGTTGCCATTATTTTGTTTCTTCGTGTCGACACTTGGATTCGGACCAAGGACCCCCACCATGTCAAGGTGATACTCTAACCAGCTGAGCTATGCCGACCTGTCTTTGCGGGTGCAAAGGTACAAAAAAGAAGAGAGAAGGGAGAAATGAAAAGTGAAAAGTTGCTGCGCCTTGTGGTTTTTTAACGTTTCGGCTACTCTCTCCTCACTTTTCACTTTTCACTTCTCACTTCCTATAGCAGCTTCTTAATCTCTGCCTCGAGGTCTTTGATCAGAGCGGCACGTTTCACGAGGTTGTTGCCTCGGTCAATCAGGAAATAATCGGGCACCGTCTGGATGTTATAGAGCATCAGACGCTGAGAGTTCACACCGTTGGCATCGCGTACGCTGATCCAAGGAAGGGCAGCTGTCTGCTGTTTCCAGAAATGCTCGTCAGGATCGAGCGACACCTGATACACCTCGAATCCCTGCTGCTGATACTTATTATAGAGTTCACGGAGCCTGATGATACGGGCTGGAGAATCCTCGAGGGCGAAGATGTGGAAGTCGAGTAATACAACCTTACCTTTCAGGTCTGTGAGATGGCGCTCCTGACCTTTATTGTCAAGCAGGGCGATATCCAGCACGCCGGCCTCGCTCACCTTATTGGCGTCCACCTGAATGTCGCGGTTCTGCGATTCGATGATACGCTGGTTCTTCATGCCTTCGATAGCAATGTTATGCAGGTTCTGACCACGCTCGGCATGGGGGTAGTAGGTGTCCCAGCTGGTAGCTACGGCAGCAAAGGCCTTGATGTCCTCCTTGTTGCTCTTCGGGTTGAAGATCAGATAGTTTCCAATGGTCTGGAAGAGCGCGAAATAAGAGTAGGCCTTCATGGGCTTCCTCCTTATAGGCATTGATGATCTTCTGGATGCTGTCGTTGGCATGGTTGATGGTGATTGAGGGATCCTTCTGGATGGCGATGGCACGGCTCTGCAGATCCATCTGTTTCAGAGTCAGTTCCCTGATCTTTTCGCAGTTCTCGGAACCGCTGACGGTATAGTCAGAGGCCATATTCGGATAGGTTCCCTTGATCTGTACAGTCTCTGTGGAGTCGATGCTCACGTTGATGATCTGGTCTGCAATGCGTAGGCGATAGAACTCGGGCGCACCAGGAGCCTCCTGACGGAAAGAGAAGTCACCGTCATCACTGAGTTTCACAGAGTCGAGTACGTTGATACCCTCCAGTCCTACATTCTCGAAATAGAGCACAGAGTCCTTGGCGTTGCCGATCTGGCCTTCCACCGTGAATTTGTTATCGCTACATGAGGCGATTGTTAGTGCGGCCAGCATCATGGCTACCGCCTTTCTCATATGTTTCATTGTCGTGGCTGCAAAGGTACGAAAAAGAAAGGAAAAGTGAAAAGTTAAAAGTGAAAAATTGAAAAATAATCAGCATTTCTTCGTTAATTAATATAATAATGTGTACCTTTGTGCCGATTTTCGCGACCCTTAGCGATTGGGTCGTGCTATTTTTTATATTTTTAGATGTTTTAATTTAAGATGAACGTAATTACAAAGACCCTTCAATTGGCTGATGGACGTACCATCACCATTGAAACCGGGAAAGTGGCAAAACAGACCGATGGTGCTGTCATGTTGAAGATGAACAATACCGTACTCCTGGCCACTGTTTGTGCCGCAAAAGATGCAGTTCCCGGAACAGATTTCATGCCTTTGCAGGTAGATTATCGTGAACAGTACAGTGCAGCCGGTCGTTTCCCCGGCGGATTTACCAAGCGCGAAGGCAAAGCCAGCGACAACGAAATCCTGACATCACGACTGGTGGACCGTGTGCTCCGCCCGCTCTTCCCGTCAAACTATCACGCTGAGGTATTCGTGAATGTGATGCTGCTCTCTGCAGATGGTGTAGATCAGCCCGATGCACTGGCAGGTTTTGCTGCCTCTGCTGCTCTGGCCTGCTCAGACATTCCCTTCGAGTGCCCCATCAGTGAGGTGCGCGTGGCCCGCGTGAACGGTGAGTATGTGATCAATCCTACCTTCGAGCAGATGAAGGAAGCCGACATGGACATCATGGTCGGTGCTTCTGCCGAGAACATTATGATGGTGGAGGGTGAGATGAAAGAGGTGTCAGAACAGGATATGATCGGTGCCTTGAAGGCTGCTATGGCTGCCATCAAGCCGATGTGCGAACTCCAGACTGAGCTCTCTAAGGAACTGGGTAAGGATGTGAAGCGCGAGTACGATCATGAGGTGAACGACGAGGAGCTGCGTGAGCAGATGAACAAGGAGCTCTATCAGCCCGCCTACGATATCACCAAGCAGGCCCTTGAGAAGCAGGCTCGTGCTGAGGCCTTCGAGAAGATCCTCGCAGACTTCAAGGAGAAGTATGCTGCCGACCACGCTGACCTCACTGAGGACGAGCTGGAGGAGAAGTATGCGATGATGGATCGCTACTATCACGATGTAGAGCGTGATGCTATGCGTCGTTGCATCCTCGATGAGGGTATCCGTCTCGATGGTCGTAAGACCGACGAGATCCGCCCCATCTGGTGCGAGGTTTCTCCGCTGCCCATGCCTCACGGAAGCTCCATCTTCACGCGTGGTGAGACACAGTCTTTGAGCACCTGTACGCTTGGTACGAAGCTCGATGAGAAACTCGTTGACGATGTGCTGGAGCACGGTTATCAGCGTTTCCTCCTTCACTATAACTTCCCACCGTTCTGTACGGGTGAGGCCAAGGCTCAGCGCGGCGTAGGTCGTCGTGAGATTGGTCATGGTCACCTCGCATGGCGCGGTCTGAAGGGTCAGATTCCTGAGGACTTCCCTTACACCGTTCGTCTGGTGTCTCAGATCCTCGAGTCTAATGGTTCTTCTTCAATGGCTACCGTTTGTGCCGGTACCCTCGCCCTGATGGACGCTGGTGTTCCTATGAAGAAGCCCGTTTCTGGTATCGCCATGGGTCTGATCAAGAATCCTGGAGAAGATAAGTATGCAGTACTCTCAGATATCCTCGGTGATGAGGACCACCTGGGTGATATGGACTTCAAGACCACTGGTACAAAGGATGGTCTGACCGCTACTCAGATGGATATCAAGTGCGACGGTCTGAGCTTCGACATTCTCGAGAAGGCTCTGATGCAGGCTAAGGCTGGTCGTGAGCACATCCTGAAGTGCCTCACCGACACCATCGCTGAGCCGCGTGCAGAGATGAAGCCTCAGGTTCCCCGTATCGAGGCCTTCGAGATTCCGAAGGAGTTCATTGGTGCTGTCATTGGCCCTGGTGGTAAGATCATCCAGCAGATGCAGGAGGATACGGGTGCTACCATCACCATCGACGAGACCGACGGTGTGGGTAAGGTACAGGTATCTGCTCCTAACAAGGAGAGCATCGATGCTGCCATCGCAAAGATCAAGGCCATCGTGGCTATCCCTGAGGTGGGTGAGATCTACGAGGGAACTGTCCGCAGCATCATGCCTTACGGCTGCTTCGTAGAGATCATGCCTGGTAAGGATGGTCTGCTCCATATCTCTGAGATCGACTGGAAGCGTCTTGAGACCGTCGAGGAGGCTGGCATCAAGGAAGGCGACAAAATCCAGGTGAAGCTGCTGGAGATCGATCCGAAGACTGGAAAGTACAAGCTTTCTCATCGTGTGCTGATTGAGAAGCCCGCTGACTATGTAGAGCGCCCTGCCCGTGGTGAGCGCCCTGAGCGCGGAGAGCGTCGCGATCGTGGTGATCGTCGTGACCGCCGACCCGATCGTGGTGACCGTCGTAATGGTGACCGTCGTGAGCGTCCTGAGCATCGCCATCATCAGGGGGAGGCTCCGAAGGAGAACAACGAGGCTAAGGATTTCAGCGATTCACTCGATAACATGGACTTTTAAGCCGCTTAAAAGTTAAATAATCATAAAATTCTATTCGTCGGACTGCAAAGGCGCGCACGTATAATAAAATATGTGTACCTTTGCAGTCCGATTATTGAGGAGAGACTTAGAATCCTCAGGGATTGAGGTGTGAATAGCGGTGTCTTTGGCCGGGCACAGTGGTTCGTGAATCGTCAGTCCAGCAAGGGATCTTATGATTCCTGTGCGTTCGTTAGACTTGCAGCCGGGCGTCAAACCTCGGATGTGGGTTTATGTGCGTACATTAATTATTAAGTTAAACTGTTTTTTAGTAGTAAAATTAAAATTTAAAATGAACACTTTAAGTTACAAGACGCTTTCCGTTAATAAGGAAACAGCAAAGAAGGAGTGGGTGGTGATCGATGCCACAGACCAGGTTGTTGGTCGTCTCGCTTCTAAGGTAGCAAAGCTGATTCGTGGAAAGTACAAGCCAACTTTCACTCCGCACGTTGACTGCGGTGACAATGTAATCCTTATCAATGCCGATAAGGTGGTATTCACTGGTAAGAAAGAGACTGATAAGGTCTATACCCGCTACACGGGCTATCCTGGTGGCCAGCGCTTCCAGACTCCCGCCGAGCTTCGTAAGCGCAACGGTGGCGTAGAGAAGATGCTCCGTCACGCTGTGAAGGGTATGCTGCCGAAGGGTCCCCTCGGACGCAGCCTGCTGAACAACCTCTATATCTACGAGGGTACCGAGCATCCCCATGCCGCTCAGCAGCCAAAGACTATTGATATTAACCAGTATAAATAATAAGGAAAGATGGAAGTAATTAACGCAATAGGTCGTCGCAAGAGCTCAGTAGCCCGCGTATATGTTTCTGAGGGTACTGGTAAGATCACGATCAACAAGAAGGATTTAGAGGTATATTTCCCTTCAGCTATCCTGCAGTATGTGGTTAAGCAGCCGCTGAACCTGCTCGAAGTAGCTGAGAAGTATGACATCAAGGTGAACCTCGATGGTGGTGGTTTCACTGGCCAGAGCCAGGCACTCCGTCTCGCTATCGCTCGTGCTTTGGTGAAGATCAACGAAGAGGACAAGAAGAAGCTGAAGGACGCTGGTTTCCTGACACGTGATAGCCGTGAGGTTGAGCGTAAGAAGCCGGGTCAGCCCAAAGCTCGTCGTCGCTTCCAGTTCAGTAAGCGTTAATCCCTTTGGGAAACTGAACAGTTTAGTATCTAAACTGGAGGGATTCATAACGACTACCCTTCGGCTGATTCTAATCAGAATTAAAAAGAAAGTAAACAATTTAAAAAGAAGAAAATCAAAATGGCAAGAACAAATTTTGACCAGTTGCTGCAGGCCGGCTGTCACTTCGGCCACCTGAAGCGTAAGTGGAACCCCGCAATGGCTCCCTACATCTACACCGAGCGTAACGGTATTCATATCATCGACCTGCACAAGACCGCAGCTAAGAAGTGATTGCAGAGAAGGCTGCTAGCGTAAACATGCCTTATGTTATCGAGCGCTGGCCTGGTGGTATGCTCACCAACTTCCCCACAATCCGTAAGGCCGTGAAGAAAATGGCGAACATCGACAAGCTGATGGCTGATGGTACATATTCAAACCTTTCAAAGCGTGAGCTGCTGCAGATCACACGTCAGCGTGCAAAGTTGGAGAAGAACCTTGGTTCTATAGCCGACCTGACCCGTCTGCCGAGCGCTCTGTTCGTGGTTGACGTACTGAAGGAGCAGATTGCTGTTCGTGAGGCTAACCGTCTGGGTATCCCCGTATTCGGTATCGTTGATACCAACTCTGATCCTAACAATATCGACTTTGTGATTCCCGCTAACGATGATGCTAAGGACAGCGTAGAGGTAATTCTCAACGCTTGCTGCTCTGCTATCGCTGAGGGTATTGAGGAGCGTAAGGCAGAGAAGGCCGACGAGAAGGCTGCTGACGCTCAGGCTGATGCTGACGCTGAAGAGGCAAAGCCCAAGCGCGTTGCCCGCAAGGCTCGCAAGGAAGAGGCTCCCAAGGCTGAGGCTGAGGAGGAGGCTCCCGCAGCAGAGTAATACATTAAACATTAAAGATTAAACATTAAAGATTATTATGGCAATTTCAATTGACGATATCAAGAAGCTTCGCGCAATGACTGGCGCTGGTCTGGCTGACGTAAAGAAGGCTCTGACCGAGGCTGAGGGCGACTTCGACAAGGCTAAGGAGCTCCTTCGTGAGCGTGGCCTCGCTATCGCTGCTAAGCGTAGCGACCGTGAGACTTCAAATGGTTGTGTTCTCGTAAAGGCTGTTGACGGCTTTGCCGCCATGCTCGCCCTTAAGTGTGAGACCGACTTCGTGGCCAACGGCGCTGACTTCATCGCCCTGACCCAGAGTATCCTCGATGCTGCCATCGCCGCTAAGGCTGCAGACATTGAGGCTGTGAAGGCTCTCGACATCAACGGTCAGACCGCTCAGGAGGCTGTGACACAGCGTTCTGGTATCACTGGTGAGAAGATGGAGCTCGACGGCTACCTGACTCTCGAGGGTGAGAACATCGAGGTTTACAACCACATGGGTAAGAACACCCTTTGCACCATGGTACAGACCAACAAACCCGCTGCTGAGCAGGGTCACCTCGTCCCCAACCTCGTTGACTCTGAGGATCATATCGAGAGCAACATGGCTAAGGGCTGGCTGACTCAGGCTCAGGCTGACGAGGCTCGCAAGATCATTGCTGAAGCAAAGGTCGAGGGCGAGGCTCAGCTCAAGATGCCTATGATCGAGAACATCGCCAAGGGTCGTGTTCAGAAGTTCCTGAAGGAGAACTGTCTGGTTGACCAGGAGTTCCAGTTCGGCGACGGCGACAAGGCTACTGTTGCCCAGTGGCTCGCTAAGCAGGACAAGGATCTGAAGATCACCGCTTTCAGACGTTTCACACTTGTTGCTGACTAATTCATAAGTCACACAATATTAAAAAGAATCGGCATCGCCTCCAAGCGGTGCCGATTTTTTATATATGCCTTTTTGCTGAAGATGATGAAGATTCCATAGCATGTGAGAGGGCTATCGACAGCCAATTAACACTCTTCTGATTTCGTCGAACTCACGTTAATTACTCATCAAACTTGTTTGCTCCCCTCACAGTATGGCGCAAGGCACTGAGAAGTTGTTGCGACTCCTGAACCAAATTCAGAAATACTGTCATACTCTCAATATTGAGTTGCTTGGCTTGAATGTCGTGGATGATAGTCCGTCGATAATCGGAAAGCTGTGATTGCAGTTTTTCGGCATCACCACGT
>CADCBZ010000034.1 GCA_902799765.1 uncultured Prevotellaceae bacterium | reverse complement strand
AGGGCATAGCCCAGCATGTAGTGTGCGTGGCCATTACCGCAGCCAGACATCACAAGACCCTTTCCTGAGTAGTCCACCACCTCGGTCTTGCCTGCTTCAACAAATGCTTCGGCCCCCGCCTTGTCGCCTACATAGACGTACTTGCCGTCTTTCACGGCAAATGCCTCTACAATCTGGTTACTTTCAGAAGTGAAGATCTTACCATAGACCACGAGGTCGGCGATGGTTTTTTCTGAAGGGGTGTCTCCCTTACTTGGGTTGTCTTCGTTCGCTGCGCACGATGTGAACATCGCTGCGGTGCCGCAGATCAGGATGGCGGCAAGCATCCACTTTTTCAAATTTCTCATATTTACATTTTTTAGGTTAAATATAATTTTAAAGTCTTCGGCAAAGTTAGCAATTTCTCACCAAAAAAGAATCACGGCCCATGTCCTGAGCCGTGATTTTTGCTGATTTCATCACATTATTGCTGATTTCATCACTTTAGGGTTCTCCAATCCCTTCATGCAGAGCCCTTATCCAGGCAGTCACCGACTGTCCCGTCTTGCGTTTGAAAGCATCTCTAAATGTATTGTAACTGCGGTAACCACTCTCCAGGGCCAACTGCTGGGCAGTGATGGAACGCTTGGAATCGACAGCCTCGTGATAGAGACTGACAAAATGGTTGATACGCAAATCATTGATGTAGGCATTGTAAGTCGTGCTCTGATTAGAAAAATACTGGCTGAGATAGTAACGGTTAGTTCCAATAGTCTTGGCAAGTTGGAGAATGGTGAGGTCGTGCTGTAGGTAGAGCTGCTTGTCAATGCAATGCTGCTGCAGCAATGATCCAATATTATCGCGAATAGTCGGCAAGAATGAATCGCCTCCTATCACCTCTGTGGTAGTCTCATCTGCGGGAAGACTCTGCGGCTGGGGTATGTTAAGATCACTTAGCGTTTCCACTCGCCATAGTAGATAGCAGATAAGCAGGATGACAACCACCTGAAGAATGTATTCATAAGCCAGATCTCCGCCAGTTAGTGCATAGATAGCGAACACCAGAACTATAATCGCCAGCACCACAAAACTCTGCCAGACCTCCTTGTGCTCCAAGTCGGCATAGTTGTCCCGCAGCCAGCGTCCGTATTGTCTTAACGCGCGAACCATATATATTATTAAGCCAATACTCATCAACAGTAAATAGGCGATTAGCATTGGAAAAATGGTTCTGCTGCTGCTGGCGATGCACCACATCATTCCTACAATGAGCGGCGCTACCATCACGGCAACAGGCCACAGAGGCCGTCTGCGGTCTTGCAACATAACCAACAATATAATGATCGACAAGGGAAAAAATGTCATACAATCAAACAAGCCGCCAACCAGATTTGCCAACATCACATCATCGCCTGAGGTGAGGAAAAATGTCGGCCACATGTACCACACATGATTCACAACGAAAACTGCAAAGAAGGCTGCAGTCCAGCGGCGCAAGCGTATAGGCGGCATAACGTCTTTGGCAAAGGCATTACCCTGACGAAACAATAGATAACAGCTTGCCAGCATGGCCAAAGCGGTCACTATTGCATAAAGCATGATATAGAATATATCTTCCCGAATCTGATCGTACATGATTGATAAACCTTTGCCTGCAAAAGTACAAAATCTTTGGGAATTAGTAGCATGATTGTCCACCTTTTTATATTTATTGGCAAAAATCCTAAACTCCTAAACATCTAAACAACTGAACTTCTAAATAACCCCACATCGCCAGCCGATAGCGGGAATACTGCAATCAGGTAGTGGGAATACTGCAATCTACCAGCGGGAATACTGCTCAGTTGCAACGAGCTATGTATAGGAATTTCACTATTTTCAGAAAGAGATGTTTTTGTGGGCATTAATGGTGATTATTGCTACCATTAATAGTAAAAATTGCCAGCATTAATGGCAGCAATTGCGAACATTAACAGCACCCTTTTCGCCATGAATACAAGCCTACTAGAATGTTAAATGTTTTCAAAAATCAAGGATAAGTTGCCCAAACTACTCACCTTTCATCCACTCTGTGACGGTGCTGGCAGTGAAGTGCATCAACGGCACCTTTGTGGGTAGGAAGAACGACAATGTCATTGCCTACAAGGGCATCCCGTTTGTCGGCAAGCAGCCCGTTGGGGAACTACGCCGTCATGATAGTCACTGTGCCGCAAAGTAGGATGGCGGCAAGCATCCATAGTCTTGTCTGTTTCATTGTTACTATATTACTTGAAGTGTGAATCCAAACACAAAGTAGAAATGCTGGCTAGCGGGATTAGCAATGACCTGTCCGAACAGGGGCAGATCGAAAGATTTGGTAATATGGATGGCTTTCGTGGCCCGCAACGACAGGTTGGTAACGCTGAAGCCGCTGACCTCGTAAGTGCCAGACTTCCAAGGCACGAGGCCGATCTCAGCTTCCCAATCACAAGTGGCCAGACGGAAGGGTGCCGACAACCCGAAATAAGAGCTGTAGGCACGCTTGCCGTTGGACGATTGGTGCTCACCATCGTCTTCCTGATAGTCGTTGCCAGCAAAGTAGGTCTGCCAAGAGGCACTCACGGGACCAAAGTTGTAGCTAATGAATCCTTCAAACGCGTGGCCTGTGCCATTTTTGTAAAAGAAGTAGCGATTGTCATTCCCGTCGTCCCAGTAGTCAACGATGCCAAAGGACAGATTGCCAGTATTATACGACAGTGTCAGATCGATTTCACGAACATCGTTGTTGTGGCTCAAACCCACGCTGCCCCATGCCGCCAGGCTCAGCCCCTTCCATGCCACCGCTAGCTCGGGCTGCAATGACACGTGCCCCAGATTTTGACCTCGCCAGATATAGCTACTGACAAAGTCGGCCTTGAGATGGCATTCTACCTGATTCTGTGCCCGTATGCCACTATTGCTTGCCAGCAACATGGTGACAATCATAATTATCCTTATGGATCTGTCTAAAGGCATCTGTTTTTATTTTGAAATTGGTTTTTGCACAAAGGTAAGCAAAATCCTCAAAATAACATTGCTCCGAATACCTCGTGCATTCGGATTTTTCATATTTTGAAACAATTATTTCAGATTTTGAAAGTCTGGCCACAAATTTACTTGTCCGCGTTGCGCATCCACGCCGTCACCGACTGTCCCATACGCTGCTTGAAAGCGAGACTGAAAGTGCTGTAACTCTGGTAACCACAGTCGTGAGCCAACTGCTGGGCGGTGAAGGGACGTTGAGTTGCTAAGGCCTCCCGATAAAGGCTGACAAAATGATTGATGCGCAAATCGTTGATATAAGCATTGTAGCTTAAGCCCTGACGCGAGAAATACTGGCTGAGATAGAGACGGTTAATACCAATAGCCTGAGCCAGTTGGGCAACAGTCAGATCGTGCTGCAAATAGAGTTGCTCATCTATGCAATGCTGCTGTAGTAATGCTCCGATATTATCGCGAATAGTCGGTAAAAGTGAATCGCCTTCTATCACCTCTGTGGCTGTCTCATCAGCGGGAAGGACCTGCGGATGGAGAACGCTCAGGTCGCTCAATGTCTCGACTCGCCACAATAGATAACCAATCAGTACAACGACAATCAACTGAAGGAGGTATTCGTAGGACGGACCTTCGCCACTAGACACATAGATACAGAACACCAGCAGTATGATCGCCAGCACCACAAAACTCTGCCATACCTCCTTGTGCTCCAAGTCGGCATAGTTGTCGCGCAGCCAGCGTCCATATTGTCTCAACGCAAATACCATATATATAATTAGGCCTATGCTCATCAACATTATATAGACAATTAACATCTGGAAAAGGGCATCGCTACGGCTAGCAACGCACCACGCCATTCCTAAAATGAGCGGCGCAACCATCACGGCAACAGGCCAGAGAGGTCGCCTGCGGTCTTGCAACATACAGAGTAATACAACGATTGCCAAAGGGAAAAACGTCATGCAATCAAGCAAGCCGCCTACCAAATTGGTCATCTTAATATCGTCGCTAGAGGTGAGGAAAAATGATGGCCCCATATACCACACATGATTCACAACGAAGACTGCAAAGAAGGCCGCAGTCCAGCGGCGCAGGCGTGCTGGCGGCGTAACGTCTTTGGCAAAGGCATTACCCTGACGGAACAGCAGATAACAAGTGGCCAGCATAGCCACTACTATCACTGCTGCATAAAGCATAATATAGAGCGTATCTTCCCGAAGCTGATCGTACATGATTGATAAACCTTTGCCTGCAAAAGTACAACAAATTTGGGAAATAGTGGCCCTTTGGGTTGAAAATCTGAAAATATTATGCAATATTTGGTTTCCTTAAAGGGAATAAATGCTGCGCCAAGGAACAAAAGCACATGAAGTTATAAGAAATGTTAAAAACATTCGTTTTTCCTTGTAGAAATGCGGCTTTTACGCTAACTTTGCGCCAACCATTGATCATTAAGACATTACGAACATGCGCAACTGGACTGTTATTCTGCTGCTATCGATGCTCCCCAGCCTTTCCTGGGGACAGACCCAGACTTATTACCAGTATAAAACGGACGAAGCCACCCTGGTGTTCTTCGACAAGGGGCTCTCACGCTACATCCCCCACATGATACGTATGTATCAGAACGGTAAGGCGCTTCACAAGCAGATCTGGACCACAGACTCCGTGTATAAGCCAGAAGCTCCCCTACTGTTGCTGACAGACTGGGAAGACGACGGTAACGGTGGTGCGACACCGTTGCCGCGTTCTTTGATCCAGATCGGAATGGCGCCGTTGAATATGTCGTATTACATCAACCCGTCGAGTGAGCGCTACCGTCAGCTGTTCAAGCACGAATATACGCACATCGTGATGACTGACAAATACAACAAAAAGGACCTGAACTGGCGTCGCTTCTTCGGCACGAAGGTGGGCACTGACAACACCCAGCCCATCTCTGCCCTCTGGAGTTATCAGAGCGTGCCCCGCTGGTATGCGCCCCGCTGGTATCACGAGGGTATCGCCTGTTTCATGGAGACCTGGCTCGGCGGTGGTGTCGGTCGTGCCTTAGGCGGTTACGACGAGATGTATTTCCGCAGCATCATCGACGGCGGCGAGAAACTCTACTCAGTGGTGGGTCTGGAGACGGAAGGTTCGACGATGGACTTCCAGGTGGGTGCCAACGCCTATCTCTATGGTACCCGTTTCGTGAACTACCTCACCAAGACCTACGGCTACGAGAAGATGATCCAGTTCTATAACCGTACCGCCGACAGTCACACGTTCTTCGCCAAACAGTTCAAGAAGGTCTATGGACAGTCGCTCAGGAAGGTGTGGAACGACTGGAAGGTGGATGAGAAGCAGCATCAGGAGAAGAATCTGGCCACCATCCGCCAGTATCCCATCACGGAGACTAAGCCGCTGACCCCAGAGCCGTTGGGTTCTGTGTCGCCGCTGGTCTATGATCCTGCCACCAACAAGGCCTACGCCGTCGCTAACGCCCCAGGCAGTTTCGCCCACATCACGGAGATCGACCTTCAGACGGGTGAGGAGAAGAAACTGCATATCGTGAACGGCATCCAACTTTATGATCCTGCCTTCGTGGCACTCGACTTGAAAGGGCAACGCCTCATCTATACGACGAACAACGCGAAGATGCGTGGTCTGGAGATCTACGACATCCAGCAGAAGAAGGTGGTGAAGAAAAAGAAGTTCCAGCGCATTAACAATATCGTGTATGACAACACCCACGACTGTCTTTACGGCCTGTTCTCCAACGGTGGTACCCAGTCGATCGTGCGCTTGGACCGCGACCTGGAGAATCCGGAAGTGATCTATGCCTTCCCGTTTGGTGTGAGTGTGTTCGACACGGATATCAGCCACGACGGCAAATGGCTGTCTTTCACCCGTCAGGGTGACAACGGCGAGCACACGCTCCTGTTGTTCAATACCGAGGAACTGGCTCAGGCCATCTTCAAGCCTGTGGAACTGGTTACCTGGCAAGACAGTAACTTAGGACAGTTCCGCTTCTCACTCGACGACAAGTACCTGATCGGTAGTTCCTACTATACGGGCGTCTCCAACCTCTGGCAGATCAACTTAGAGACCCGCGAGATGGAGATGCTGACCAATACCGATATCGGTCTCTTTGCCCCATTGGAGATTACCCCGGGTCAGTTGCTGGCACTCCAGTTTAAGCGCGACGGTCTGCAACCCGTCCTGCTCTCTCGTGAGGTGGTGAAGGATGCCAATGCCGTGACGCTCTACGGCCAGCTCGCCTATGAGAACAACAAGGAGGCGATGGAACAGGTGGGTCTGCTCAGAGACTCCCTGCCCAGAATGGCCTTCGGCGATGTGTATAACAACATCACGCCTTACAACGTCTTTAAGGAGATGAAGTTCGCAGGGGCCTATCCTATCATCAGCGGTTTCACCGATGCCAAAGCCTGGAACCACATGACCCCCGTGATCGGCTACCGCTTCAACGTGAACGACCCCGTGGGACTGAGCAGCATGAAACTGACACTCGGTCTCTCTCCCTGGAGTAATAACGACTGGAAGAACAAATTCCACATCGACTTCGACTGGAAATACTACTTCTGGAGCCTCAAGGCTGCCTGGAACCATATGGACTTCTACGACCTCTTCGGTCCGACGCGCAAGAGCCGTAAGGGTTTTGTGGTGCAGTTGGCCTACGACTATACCAATACGTTAATCACTCCGTATGACAATTCTTGGGGTTTCTCGGTGGCTGCCTACGGCGACATGGACGCACTGCCCTTGTATCAGGAGATTGAGGTGCAAGGTGTCAGGTCGATGCAGACGGCGTCGATCTATAGGAAGTGGTCAAAGACCCGTACGTCGTTGGGTGGTGTGATGAAGGAACAGGGTTACCAATTAGGCATTGAAGGCTACGGCTATCTGGCAGGCGGACGGTTCTATCCCTCGATAGAGGCTACAGGTGACTTCGGCACCCTGTTGCCCATTGACAGAAACACCTCGTTCTGGCTCCGTACGGCAGCTGGTCATAACTTCGGCGATGAAGAGTCAGTGTTCGGCACGACCTATTTCGGTGGTTTCCGCAATAACTATGTGGATAACAGGAACGCCTTCCAATATCGTACGAGTTTGGCGATGCCCGGTGCTGCTATCGATGCCATCCCAGCCCACTCCTTTGCCAAGGCGACGGCAGAACTCAACCTGCGCCCCATCCGTCTCAACAACTTCGGTGCCCTATTCTGCTATCCGACGTGGATCCAGTGCTCGCTCTTTGGAACGGGACTCTCCACCTGGAATCCCAACGCATCGCACAAGATGTACTACAGCACTGGTATCCAACTGACCACTGAACTGGTGTTCCTGAATTATCTCAAGACGACATTGTCTATCGGCTACGGTCATCTGTTTGCACCAGCAGGATTCGACAGCGGACGACGTGGTAATAATGAATTCATGATCTCACTCAAACTATTGTAATGCAATTTGTCGCTGCCCTCCTCCCCGTTGTCATCTACATCTTTGTAGTCTATAAGATTGACAATTTCTCGCTCATCAGCGTTAAAAACCTCTTATTGCAGGTGCTGTGCGGCATGGTGACGGCACTGGCCTGCTTCGGCCTGTTTCAGTTGACAGGAGAGATGCTTGCCGATGAGCACTCCGATTATATCAATCCGGTATTGGAAGAACTCGTGAAAGGCCTTCCCCTCCTGTATTTAGCCAGTCGTAAGAAGATCGTGTTCTTCATCGACAGTGTCATCTGCGGTGCTGCCGTCGGTGGTGGTTTCTCCATCCTTGAGAACATCTTCTACCTGTTGTTGGGCGATGGTATCACAGGCATCGGCACCGTCCTGTTCCGAGGTCTGGAGGTGGCATTGATCCACATGGGATGCAGCGCCATCGTTGCAGCGGGTTTGATGCTGGTCATTCGTCTGATTGAGCGTTCCCGTTCCCGATTAGGCCTCAAAAGGAGCGATATTGCCATGTCTGTATTTCTGTTATTGGAAGCACCTGTGCTGCACGTGTGTCACAATGCGTTCCATTTCAATCCGCTGATGCAGTTCATTTTCGTCTTCGGCACCATGGGCGGTCTGCTGATGTGGACTTATTACTACGATGTCGATATGATCCACCGTTGGCTTGACAAGGGCCTCGACAAACAGCTCGCTCTACTCGATTCCATCAAGGATGGCCATCTAGACGACACACCGACAGGCGTTTTCCTGGAATCAGTCAAAGACGCCTTCCCACCCGAGGACTTTTTCGATATCATCTGCTATGTACAGCTGAATGTGGAGCTCAACGTAGCGGCTAAGAGCCGAGTGATGATCCGCGAATCGGGGTTGGAGCGCGACCTTCCCCTGTCAGACGCGGAAAAGGAGCTGTTCATGGCTCAATACACAGAGTATAAGATCCTCGAAAAAAATCTTGGCAAGGCTGCCAGGATGACTATCGCACCTATCGTGAAGTTTTATCCAGCCGATCAGAAAGCCCTCGAAGACCTGAAGGCCGAATGCCAGAAGAAATGACATGACAGGAAACAGCTCCCAACAAGAGTCGTCTGCCAACAAGATGAACCTCTGGCAGTTGCTGACGAACATCATGCCGTTTGTGTTGCCTTACAGATGGCTCATCGCCATCACACTGGTGCTGACACTGATTGGTTCGCTGATGGCACAGGTGAATGCGGTGGTACTCGACCGTGCCGTAGATGCCATCAACGCCCTTATCCAGCAACCTGGCGGATTCGTGTGGGCTGAGGCCGTCAGGATCCTGACCATTATCACCATCATCTTATTAGGCAAGGAGGTGATCGGCGCACTGGTGACCTTCTTTCAGCGGTATTACGGTGAGCGGATGCGTATCTTAGTGAGCCGCGACCTGTCGCTACGGGTTGTCGATAGGATCCTTTCCTTCCGCATGGCCTTCTTCACCAGCGAGGGCAACGAAACGGGTAAGTTGCAGTCGAGGATAGACCGAGGCATCATGAGCCTCAGCAACACGGTGAACAACTTCTTCATTGAGATCCTGCCGCTCTTCACGAGTGCCGTCCTCGCCCTAGTACTGATGTTTGCTGCCAATGTCTATGTGGGTCTGGTAGCACTTTGTATCGTACCGCTCTATTTCTGGGTGACTTATATTCAGGCTTCCCGTATGAAAGGCGGTCGCCGAGGAATCTTCGGTGGACATCAGGCTGTAAGTCAGGGTATTCTGAACATCATCGAGAGCATCACTGTCATCAAGTCGTTCAACCGTGAGAAGATAGAGGCCGACCGTCAGGCAGGCATCCAGCGTACGATGACCGACCTGCAGTTGAACACCCGCAAACAGGCTTACCTGTTCAATGGCTTGAAAAGTTTCCTGGAACAGATAGGCACCGTCCTCATCATCATCCTGACGGCTTATCTGGTGCTGATAGATTACCCAGGTATGTCGATTGGTAAGATCATGTATCACGTGATGCTCTTCGCCAATGTCAGCGCCCCTATCCGACAACTGCACCGTATCTATGACGATATGAACGACGCCCTGATCTACGCCGAAGGCTTCTTCGGTATCCTTCAGGCCGACAAGGAGGTGGAGACCACAGGACAGCATCAGCCAGAGAAGGTGACAGGCAACTTCGAGCTGCAAGACGTGAACTTCACGTATAGCAACGGCACCAAGGCACTCCACGATGTGTCGATGCGTATCGAAAGCGGTAAGATTACGGCATTGGTAGGTCTCAGCGGTGCAGGCAAGAGCACCATTGTGAACCTGCTCGACAAGTTCTATGAGCCTCAGGAGGGTTCTATCCGTTTGGATGGTGTGCCCTTGCATGAATGGGATACCGAGTGGCTGCGTGAGAACATCGGTCTGGTGCTCCAGAAAAATCACATTTTTGACGGTTCCATCGAGGAAAATATCAAATACGGCAACCCTCAGGCCACCCACGACGATGTGGTGCGCGCTGCCCAACAAGCCTATATCTACGATCAGATTATGCAACTGCCTCATGGTTTCGAGACCGCAGCCCTGCAACTCAGTGGCGGTCAGCAGCAGCGCATCGCCATCGCCCGTATGTTCATCAAGAACCCGCCCATCATCTTCCTTGATGAGCCGACGGCAAGTCTCGATGCCATCGCCACCGAACAGATCAAGGCGAGCATCGATGCCATCAAACAGGGACGCACAGTCATCATTATCTCCCATAACATCGGGCAGATCATCGATGCCGATCAGATCTATGTGCTCCAGCAGGGACGCGTCGTACAGTCGGGGACGCCTCAGGAGGTGTATCGTCAGGGCGGACTTTACAAAGACATCTTCGATGCCAGCGCCCGCAGTATGAATGTCGATAAAATCGCCAGTACCATCGGATAAAACAGCCATGATCATCCTGATTACCATCTTAGTATATTTCGCCATCCTCTTCGGCATCAGCCATCTCACGAGCAAACAAGCTGATAACAGCACCTTTTATCGGGCAAACCGACGGGCACCATGGTATATGGTGGCTTTCGGCATGATCGGCGCTTCCATCTCTGGTGTCACTTTCGTCTCTGTGCCAGGCATGGTGCTCACGTCGCAGATGACTTATCTGCAGATGTGTCTCGGTTTCATCGGGGGTTATCTGGTGATTGCCTTCGTATTATTGCCGCTCTACTACCGTCTGAACCTCACGAGCATCTACACCTATCTGGGACAGCGGTTGGGAGCGCGTTCCTATCTGACGGGAGCCAGTTTCTTCCTGCTGTCGAAGATGACAGGTGCGGCAGTCAGATTCTATGTGGTCTGCATCATCCTGCAACAATTTGTCTTTGCCCCTGCCGGCATCCCCTTTGAGGTGAATGTCATCATGATGGTGCTGCTCATCTGGCTCTACACCCGTCGTGGCGGCATCGCTACACTGGTGTTTACGGATTCTTTCCAGACCCTCTGCCTGTTCATGGCTCTCATCCTGATTATCCTTTCCGTCATCAGCCAGATGCATCTGTCTGTCAGTGAGGCGATAACGACTATTGCCAACAGTGAGATGAGTCGCATCTTCGTGTTCGATGACTGGGTGTCGCCACACAACTTCTGGAAGCAGTTCCTGAGTGGTGTCTTTGTAGCCATCGTGATGACAGGACTGGATCAGGATATGATGCAGAAGAACCTGACCTGCAAGACGTTACGCGATGCGCAGAAAGATATGTGCAGCTATGGAATGGCCTTTGTACCTGCCAACCTGCTGTTTCTATCCCTTGGCATACTGCTGGCCATCCTGGCAGGTGGCGAGGTGCCTTTGAAGGGTGACGCCCTTCTTCCCAACTATATACAGTCTTGTTCTGGTCTCTCACCACTTACTGCTCACCTTCTACCACTCTTCTTCGCCATCGGTATTGTGGCAGCTTCGTTCTCCAGCGCTGACTCTGCCCTTACCTCCCTGACGACCTGTTTCTGCGTAGATATCTGTCGGAAGCCTGATAATGAAGCACTTAGAAAGAGAACGCATATCGTCATGTGTGGCTTCTTCATGCTGTTTATCCTGTTGTTCCGTCAGCTTAACTCCACCTCACTGATTGACGCTATCTATATTTTGGCCAGCTATACTTATGGTCCGTTGCTGGGACTATTTTCCTTTGGGCTCTTCACGAAGAGACAGCCCAATGACCGTCTGGTGCCTTATATCTGCATCGCCTCACCCCTGCTCTGCTTTGCACTTGACAGGATGGTCCAGCATGTTTGGGACTACCATTTTGGTTATGAATTGCTGATGCTCAATGGATTGTTGACGTTTGTGGGGCTTCATACCTTTGAGACTACGTCTCGAAGATACTCACGCTCGGAAAAACCCAAATAAATTTGGTTTTTCGCTCACTTATTCGTACCTTTGCACCCAAAATTTGAAAAAGATGAATATTGAAGCATTGATCAGCAAGGCTGCACAAGAGGCCGTAAAGGCGCTCTATGGCATGGACGCCACAGAGAAGATGGTGCAGCTGCAGAAGACGAGAAGTGAGTTTGAGGGAAATCTGACACTCGTGGTATTCCCCTTTGTAAAGGCCGCCAAAAAGAGTCCCGAGCAGACGGCTCAGGAGATTGGCGAATACCTGACAGCCAACTGTCCGGCTGTGGAGAAGTTTAATGTGGTGAAAGGTTTCCTGAACCTGAGCATTGGCGACGGAGCATGGTTGGAACTGCTCAAGGCCATCGATGCCGACGAGCATTTTGGTATGAAGCAGGCCACAGAAGACTCACCCCTCGTGATGATCGAATACTCTTCACCCAACACCAACAAACCACTTCACCTCGGTCATGTGCGTAACAACCTGTTAGGATGGTCGTTAGCTCAGATCATGGAAGCTAATGGTAACAAGGTGGTGAAGACCAACATCGTGAACGACCGTGGTATCCACATCTGTAAATCGATGCTGGCGTGGTTGAAGTACGGCCATGGTGAGACACCCGAATCTTCTGGCAAGAAAGGCGACCATCTGATCGGTGACTACTATGTGGCTTTCGACAAGCATTATCGCGATGAAATCAAGGAATTAGTGGCTCAGGGCATGGATGAAGAGAAGGCCAAGCAGGAGGCTCCGTTGATTAAAGAAGCCCATGAGATGCTCGTGAAATGGGAGCAGAACGACCCTGAGGTACGTGCCTTGTGGGAGAAGATGAACAACTGGGTGTATGCCGGCTTCGACGAAACCTACAAAAAACTGGGTGTAGGCTTTGATAAGATCTATTATGAGAGTCAGACCTACCTGAAGGGTAAGGCCAAGGTAGAGGAAGGTCTTGCCAAAGGACTCTTCGAGCGCCACGAGGACAACAGCGTATGGGCAGACCTCACCAACGAGGGACTGGATCAGAAACTGCTGCTGCGCTCTGATGGAACCAGCGTTTATATGACACAGGATATCGGTACGGCCGAGATGCGTTTCCAAGATTACCCCATCGACAAGATGATCTATGTCGTGGGTAATGAGCAGAACTATCACTTCCAGGTGCTCTCCATCCTGTTAGACCGCTTAGGATTCAAATGGGGTAAGGAACTGGTTCACTTCTCCTATGGTATGGTGGAGTTGCCAAACGGTAAGATGAAGAGTCGCGAGGGCACCGTTGTCGATGCCGACGACCTGATGGACCTGATGGTCAGCGATGCCCTAAAAACCTCGATGGAATTGGGGAAATTCGACGATATGAGCGAGGAAGAGCGTAATGAGATTGCCCGCATCGTGGGTATGGGTGCTTTGAAGTATTTCATCCTGAAAGTCGATGCCCGTAAGAACATGCTCTTCAACCCTGAGGAAAGTATCGATTTCAACGGTAATACAGGTCCTTTCATCCAATATACCTACGCCCGTATCCGTAGCATCCTGCGCAAAGCAGAGGCAGAAAACCTCACTCCCGCCATTGCGCCCGTTGCATTGGCAGAGAAGGAAGTGGAACTGGTGCAGAAGATGAATGAGTTTGGTGCTGCCGTCGAGCAAGCCGGCAAGGACTATTCACCCAGTGGTATCGCTAACTACTGTTACGAGCTGACGAAGGTGTTCAACCAATTCTATCACGATTACTCAATCTTGAACGAGGCAGATGCCGACAAGAAAGCCGTCCGTCTGATGCTGGCTAAGAATGTCGCCAAGATCATCAAGAACGGCATGGGCCTCCTCGGTATCGAAGTGCCCGAACGTATGTAATATGCAGAATCCGCCAGATTACAGACATGACACCGTACTGTCCCTGCCTCCTGAGGTGAGGGCAGACGCATGGGCTGTAGATGCAGCCTGCTCAGGTAACCCCGGACCGATGGAGTATCAGGCCATCGATCTGCAGACAGGTGCTCGCGTGTTCCACTATGGCCCGATTCATGGCACGAATAATATCGGTGAGTTTCTGGCTATTGTCCATGCGCTGGCACTCTGTTGGCAGAAGGGTTTGCCCAACAAGACCATCTACTCGGATTCCTACAATGCCATCCTCTGGGTCAGCAAGCGCAAATGTAAAACAAAATTAGAGCGCACACCACAAACAGAGCAACTTTACCAGATCATTGTCCGTGCGGAGAACTGGCTACAAACACATGACTTCAAAAACCCAATTATGAAGTGGGAAACGCAGAAATGGGGCGAGGTGCCTGCCGATTTTGGGCGTAAATAAAGCGGTTTAATTCTTTTTAACTTACCTAACAAGCTTGCAATCTGATTTTTTTAATATATTTGCAAGCAAAATTGCAATTTTGGACATTGTGTTAGTGTTAAATTAGGAAGATGACTGATATTCTACTATCCAGTTTTCTAAGCTTGTTTGCCTTATTTGGCAAGGAAGAACAAGTTGATGAGGCATGGGCAAAAACCATGCTGGAAAACTACATGCGTCGTTATTTTGGAATCAGGAACATTGAATCATACCTCGGATTCTACAGTGATTTACGAAACATCTATGAGATGTCCGACGACATGGGTACGGATCCTCAGAATACCGTTGACTCTATCTGTAAGGAACTGAAAACAAAGATTTCTCATAAGGAAGCAGCTTTACTGCTCCTGCGTCTCATGGAATTCTGCAACTATCAGGAAGGTCACACTGACTACCTGTTTACCACAATGGCCAAGACCTTACAGATCTCCGATGCACAATTCCAAGTCTTTGTTGATTTCGTCAACAATCGCCAGAATGAGCACGTGATGATCCATCAGCTCGACGACACCCAAGGTCAGCTGAAGACCTTACTGGATCCCGAGACTGGCATGTTGCTGTTCACCTACACTGGTCCTGACACCGTGGTGCTCAATGATGTGCCCGTGCTCTCAGGTGCTTATCAGGTATGGATCCAGAGCAGCGTACTGAAAGGAGCCAGCGGAAAACCCGTCTATTATTCCACTATCCTCGATGTCTATAAGGGTGTCAAGGGGCTGGATATAGATAAGACGGAAGAAGTGGAATTCTGCGGACGCAACATCAATTTCCGCTTCCCGAACAGTGATAATGGTATGCACGACCTGAGTTTCACATTGCGCAACGGTGAACTGTTAGCCATCATGGGTGGCTCAGGTACGGGTAAGACGACCCTGCTCTCTCTCTTGAATGGCACACTGAGGCCTCAGGAGGGCACCATCACCATCAACGGACACGATATCTCCGAGCCTGCCGCCAAGTCGCTGATTGGCTACGTGCCACAAGACGACCTGCTGATCGAGGAACTGACCGTCTATCAGAACCTGTGGTTCACCGCCAAGCTCTGCTTTGAGGGCATGAGTGAAGCCGACCTCGACAAGCGGGTGATGAAAACCCTCAAGGACTTAGGCCTCGACGCTACCAAAGATCTGAAAGTTGGTTCAGCCATCAATAAATATATCTCTGGCGGTCAGCGCAAGCGTCTGAACATTGCCCTGGAGTTGATACGTGAACCGGCAGTGCTCTTCCTCGATGAGCCTACCTCAGGTCTCTCCTCTGCCGACACAGAGAAGGTGATCAACCTGCTGAAGGAGCAGACCCAGAAGGGCAAACTGATCATTGTGAATATCCATCAGCCATCAAGCGACGTCTATAAACTCTTCGACCGTCTCTGGCTGCTCGATAAAGGTGGTTACCCCGTCTTCGACGGTAACCCCATTGATGCCATTACCTATTTCAAGACAGCGGCCGACTATGCTGATGCAGATACCAGTGCTTGTCCCACTTGTGGTAATGTGAATCCGGAGATCGTGCTGAACATCATCGATGAAAAGGCACTTAACAACAATGGCGAAATCTCTGATGAGCGAAAGATGAGTCCACAAGAGTGGCATGAGCTCTATCTGAAGAACAGACCCGAGTTGCCAGAGCCTAAGGTCAGTGATGTGCCGCCCTCAGACCAGAAGAAGCCCAATGCATTCAAGCAGTTCCTGATATTCTTACGTCGTAACTTCCGCACTAAGATTACCAATGTCCAATATCTGTGCATCACATTGCTTGAGGCACCGTTGCTGGCTGTGGTCTGTGCCCTGCTGACACGTTACTCTCCACCAGAAGGTTATTCCGTGATGGACAACAAGAATCTGGTGAGCTATTTCTTCATGGCGGTCATCGTCGCCACCTTTATTGGTATGAGCGGCAGTGCCGAGGAGATTATCAAGGATCGCGCGTTGTTGAAACGTGAGAGTTTCCTAAATCTGTCGTACGGCAGCTACATCTCATCGAAGATCGTCTATATGGCAGGTGTGTCGCTGTTACAGACCTTATTGTTTATTCTGATCGGTAATTACATTATGGGACTTCACGGTCTGTTCCTGACCTGGTGGATGATCCTTTTTGTCACAGCTCTTCTGTCGAGTCTGATGGGACTGTTGCTCTCGCAGTGTCTGAACTCCGTGGTGGCCATCTATATCACCATCCCCATCCTTCTGATTCCGCAGATTCTGCTTTGTGGACTGGTGGTGAGCTTCTCTGATCTGGCCCCCAAAAGCACCACAGGCAATGTGCCTCTGATTGGCGAGATCATCCCTTCACGCTGGTCATACGAGGCTCTGGCTGTCACATCCTTCACCGACAATGCCTATGAGGCTCCATTCTTCAAGATGGATCAGGAGAAATATGAGACACAGTTCTATAACTTCGGTTATGTGGACGAACTGCAGTCACAATTAGAGACCATGAAGGATGAGCAGGAGAAGGGTAAGGAGGTTGATCCCAACCACATAGAGACCATCCGCATTAACCTGCCCACTCTGACTTCTTATTGTGGCATGGCACCTTATAAGGGTGATTACAGTTACCCGTCGCTGCGCCAGTATCTGAAAGAAGCCGAGAATATTCTTACACAGCGCAGCAATGCCATCTCGCTCAAGGCTGACAAATACGTCTCCACGATGATACGTGAGATGGGTAAGGATGCCGTATTGGAACTGAAACGCGATAATTACAACCTCAAACTTGAGGATTGTGTCGTAGGTGCAGACCAGAAAAAGATGCTTGAAGTCATCGATGGTCATATCGTGCCTCGTATGCAGACCATCTTCCTCACCCCGCAAAATAATTGGGGACGCGCGCCATTCTATAGCAGTGTGAAGATTCTGGGCGATTGGCAGATCAAGACACTCTGGTTCAACATGTGTGTCATGTTGCTGATGTGTTTCATCCTCTCATTATTCCTCTTTACCGACTGGCCAGGAAGGATTATCAGAAAGTAGAAAAATAAATAATTCTTTTATTAATAACTATCAATTCAAAAAAACAATGAAAAAATTATCAATTCTCGCTGTCGCATTCGCAGCAATCGCATTTGCAGCTTGCGGAAACAAAACTGCAAACAATACTGAGTCAGCAGATTCAGTAGTAAAGAGTTTCGAACAGGAGCAGATTGAGGCAAGCATCAAGATGCATGTTGACAGTCTGGCCAGTGAAGTTGGCAAGCTGAAGCAGCTTCCTTTCCTGCAGGCTGACAATGAAGGTAGCTTCAAGCTGACAAAGGAGGAGAAGCAGGTTAAGCCCGACTATCTGTTGGATCCTTCAGTAGCAGAGAACGCCACCACACTCGCAGAGAAGTATCGCATCATGGCAGCCCTCGAAGTTGACAAGAACATCGCAAAGCTCTATGAGATGTCTATTGATGATTATGAGAAGGCCCTGACCAAGCTGGGTGCCGACATCAACGATCCTTCCTTCAAGGTTCTTGAGAACACCAGCCCTGCTGAGACACCTCAGGTTCTCTATGACTCTATGAATGAGAACAGCCGCATCAACTACTTCTGGCAGATTGCCGCCGCCTCTCTCATTGAGCAGATCTATTGTGCCAGCAAGAACTCAGACAAGTTCCTCGCCGCTTTCGACGACGATGCTGCCGCTAACACCACCTTCCGTGTTGTGCTGATTCTCGATGCTCTGAACCGTCTCGCTGAGTACGATCCCGACATCAAGCCCGTTGCTGAGGCACTTGCTACTCTCGACACTCTGAACGCTACGACCGTTGCCGAGCTGAAGTCTCAGCTGGCCGAGGCTAAGGAGCAGATCGATGCTGCCCGTAAGGCTATCACCAAGTAAGAGGTTACACCTTATTAATAATATAATCCCCGAAAGTCAACTTTCGGGGATTATTTTGTGATAGCATACCAATTGATTCGCGCCGTCTCGGATGGTTTCGCTCACCACCGCGTCAGCAGGAACGAGGGGGGCCCGGGTACCATCGCTGACCGTCATGCCGAAGTTTGTCTCCACACGCAGTTCATCCCAAAGGCCTTTGTCAAGGAACGACTGTAAGGTCCTAGCACCACCTTCTACAATCAACGACTGTATCTGATGACTATACAGACTCTCCAAATTCAGAGGATGGGCATGATCGATGACCAGTCGTTTCGGATCAGAGCCACTCCACTCACGGACAGTCAACTGAGGATGCTCGCGTTCATCAGTCACACGTCCCACAAGAATGGCATCTTCCTCCGCACGAAGCTTATGAGATAGCATCTTGGTAAAGTCATTCGATATCTGTACCGGTTTGAAATGGTCATCGATAAAGCCATTGGCTGTCTGAGCCCATTTCAGGATGATATAAGGGCGCTGTTCACGATGAAATGTGAAGAAACGTCGGTTCAGTGTCATACACTCCTTCTCGAGTACACCCACTTCCACCTCGATGCCAGCCTCACGCAACCTGCGAATACCGCGGCCCTGGACCTCTGCAAAAGGATCCACACAGCCTACCACCACGCGCCGTACACCTTTCTTGATGATCAGGTCAGCACAAGGGGGCGTCTTTCCATAGTGTGAACAAGGCTCCAGACTCACATAGATGGTAGCCTCTGACAACAGCGGTTCATCTTCTGCATTCACAGAGGCAAAAGCATTCACTTCGGCATGCCCTTCACCACAACGCACATGATAACCCTCACCGATAATCCGCCCGTCGGCAGACACGATCACTGCACCTACCATCGGATTCGGTTTGGCATTCTGATGGCCATTCTGCGCCAACTGCAGACAACGCCGCATGTATTTCTCGTCCTCAGTCATTATTATTTTACCTTTTAAATTTTAAAATAAATCGCAATTTATTTTGTATTTCATTCGATTTGCACTATCTTTGTACCCACTATGACATACGAAACGCTCTGCCAGAGACTGACTACATGCTACGAAGTAGGCGAGGCTAAGGCTCTCGTCCGCTGGGTGCTCGACGTGCGCTTCGGCCTGTCGCTGACAGACATTATTTGCGGCAAAGTTACACAATTATCTGCAGATGACCAAGCAGAACTGGAAAAAATCATGCAAAGGCTTGAAAAAGGGGAACCCGTACAATATATATTAGGTGTAGCCGATTTTGCTACTCGACAGTTTCATGTAGCCCCTGGTGTACTCATCCCCCGTCCGGAGACTGCCGAACTATGCGGATGGATCGTCTCGGAATCCAAGCATGCTAAACAGTTATTGGATATCGGGACGGGGAGTGGTTGCATTGCCATTACCCTTGCAGCCGAATTGCCTCGTGCACAAGTCTCTGCCTGGGATATCTCAGACGATGCACTCCGAATAGCTCACGAGAATGCCACGCGTCAGGGCGTCAACGTGACTATTGAGAAACATAATATCCTCGATGCAAACGCTATACTTGGTCAGACGACTTATGACATCATTGTCAGCAATCCCCCCTATATCAAACCCTCAGAACGCGATGGAATGGCGCAAAACGTACTTGACTATGAACCCGCTATAGCCCTCTTCGCACCAGATGACAATCCCATCATCTTCTACCAGAGGATTGCCGACTTTGCCTGGCAGCACCTCACTAAGGGCGGCAAGCTCTTCTTCGAACTGAACCCACTGACAGCAGAGGCTGTTGGAGAATATCTTCACCAATTAGGTTTCTCTGGCATTGAATACCGTCAGGATCTATACGGCAAACAACGTTTCCTTAAAGCCACTAAGAAATGAAAAAAGCAATCACAGAACAGGAAGCCTACCTTCAGTTGGCTGCCCTTTGTGCCCAAGCAGAGCATTGTGAACAGGAGATGCGCGACAAACTCAAGCGTTGGGATATCGATGAATCAGCACAAGATCGCATCATCCAACGACTCGTCAGCGAACGATATATTGACGACGAGCGTTATGCCCGAGCCTTTGTAAAAGACAAAATCCGATACAATAAATGGGGGCGCCGTAAGGTGCAACAGGGTCTCTGGCTCAAACACATCAACCCGAAAATCCAACAGCAGGTGCTCGATGAAATCGACGATAACGAGTATCTTAACGTGCTCCGTCCGTTACTCCATCAGAAACGAAAGACCATCAAAGCCCAAAACGATTACGAGCTTAACCAGAAACTTGTTCGTTTTGCAATAGGACGAGGTTTTACATTCGATATCATCCGTCAGTGTCTTGATGTCGATGAAGACGACTTTGAAACAGCTCTCTGAGTGTTATGATATCCTTCTGGCGAAGACTACTCGATTTGATTTCTCCACGGCTCTGTGTCGTCTGCGGACATAGACTGTCGGTCACTGAAGAAGTTATCTGTTCCAAATGCAATTTCCATCTGCCACGCACTGGATTCCATCACAACGCTTATGAGAATGAGATGGCCCGTCTGTTTTGGGCACAGATTCCTATTGAACGTGCCACGGCCTTCTTCTATTACGAGCCCCACGCCCAAACTGCCAACATCATCTATGAACTGAAATATAAAAACCGACCAGATATCGGCACCACCATCGGACGTATGCTTGCCAAGGAGATTCAATCTGCGGGATTCTTCGATGGAATCGATGGAATTGTGCCTGTTCCGCTTGCAAAAAGACGTCAGCATCAACGAGGCTACAACCAGAGTGAGGAGATTACCCAGGGTGTCAGTGATATCACAGGATTGCCGATTCTCAAGAAGGTCGTACGTCGCACAGTTTTCGAAGGCAGTCAGACCAACAAAGGGCGCTGGGAGCGTCATGACAATGTGGAACATGTCTTTGAACTCATCGATGCCAAAGCTGTCAGTGGTCAACATCTGCTGCTCATTGATGATGTTGTCACCACTGGCGCCACATGCATGGCTTGTGCCAAGGCACTCTGTCAAGCTGGCAACGTTCGCATCAGCATCCTCTCCCTCGGTTTCGCCAAATCATAGGCTTTTTATCATTTTTTACCCTTTTACCTTTTTACTTTCTTACTTTTTTACTATCTTTGCAGCCAAATCAACGTTGACAATATGGACATCAAGAATCAATTAGCACGCAAACTGATGGAAATCAAAGCCATCAAACTGCAGCCAAACGATCCCTTCACATGGGCATCAGGCTGGAAATCACCTATTTACACAGACAACCGTAAGACACTTTCATTCACAGCATTACGTTCCTTTGTCAAACTGGAGCTCTGTCATGCCATCCAGGAGTATTTCCCTGAGGCAGAGGCTGTGGCTGGTGTTGCCACTGGTGCTATCGCCCAAGGGGCGCTTGTAGCCGATCAACTCGGTCTGCCATTCTCCTATGTTCGTCCGAAACCGAAAGATCACGGTATGGGCAACCAGATTGAAGGCGAGATAGAGAAAGGTGCGAAAGTGGTGGTGGTCGAGGATCTTATCTCTACAGGTGGTTCCTCTCTGAAGGCTGTAGCTGCGCTGCGTGAATATGGTGTAGAAGTTGTGGGTATGGTAGCATCCTTCACCTATGGCTTTCCTGTGGCAGAAAAGGCCTTCGAGGAGGCAGGTGTGAAGCTCATCACCCTTACTGACTACAATCATGTGGTAGAAGAAGCAGCCAAGATCGGCTATATCAAGGAAGAAGAGAAGGCTGTGCTCGCCGAATGGCGCAAGAGCCCCGAAACTTGGAAACAATAATATTCAGACCTATGGGATTATTCGGAAGTGAAAGCAAATTCGAGAGTAGCGTCAAGCATGTGCCCTACCCTCAGCAGGCCGTATATGATAATATCAGCGACCTCAACAACCTTGAAAAGGTGCGCGACCGTGTACCTGAGGATAAAGTCAGTGACTTCAGTTTCGACCAGGATACTGTGAGCCTCAACGTGGCTCCTGTCGGTGAGCTCAAACTCCGTATCTGTGACCGTGAGGAGCCCAAATGTATCAAGTTCGAGACGGTACAGTCACCTGTTCCCTTCAATGTATGGGTACAGGTCTTGCCCGTTGACGAGAATAACTCCAAAATGAAGGTCACTGTGAAGGCAGAACTCAACCCCTTCATCAAGAGCATGGTCGAGAAGCCACTCCAAGATGGTGTCGAGAAGATTGCCGATGCCCTCGCACAGATCCATTACGTGTAAAGGTAAAAAAATAAAAGATGAAACTCTGGGAAAAGAATTTTGAGGTCAACAAAGAGATAGAGCGTTTCACCGTCGGACGTGACCGTGAGATGGATCTTTATCTGGCCAAATACGATGTGCTGGGTTCCATGGCTCATATCACAATGCTCGAATCCATCGGACTTCTGGAGCATGATGAACTTCCCCAACTGCTTGCTGAGCTGAAGGACATCTACCAAACAGCTGAACGTGGTGAGTTCGTGATTGAGGAGGGTGTCGAGGATGTCCACTCTCAGGTGGAGATGATCCTCACCCGTCGTCTGGGTGATATGGGTAAGAAGATTCACTCCGGTCGTTCACGTAACGATCAGGTGTTGGTGGATCTGAAGCTCTTCACACGTCATGAACTGAAGGAGATCGCTGATGGCGTCAAGATTTTGTTCGACGAACTGATCCAGAAGAGCAACCAATATAAGGATGTGCTCATGCCAGGCTATACCCACCTTCAGATTGCCATGCCCTCCAGCTTCGGTCTCTGGTTCGGTGCCTACGCTGAGAGCCTTACTGACGACATGCTTTTCCTGCAGGCCGCCTATAAGATGACCAACCGCAATCCCCTTGGTTCGGCAGCAGGCTATGGTTCTTCTTTCCCGCTCAATCGTACGATGACCACAGAGTTGTTGGGTTTCGATTCGATGGATTACAATGTGGTCTATGCCCAGATGGGGCGCGGAAAGATGGAGCGTAATGTCGGCTTCGCCATCGCTACCATCGCCGGTACGCTGGCCAAACTGGCTTTCGATGCCTGTCTGTTCAACTCCCAGAACTTCTCATTCGTAAAACTCCCGAAAGAGTGCACCACGGGTTCATCCATCATGCCTCATAAGAAGAATCCCGATGTCTTCGAGTTGATTCGTGCCAAATCCAACAAACTCCAGTCGCTTCCCCAACAGGTGATGCTCATCATGAACAACCTGCCCTGTGGCTACTTCCGCGACCTGCAGATTATCAAGGAAGTCTTCCTCCCTGCTTTCGATGAACTGAAGGATTGTCTCCAGATGACTGCCTACATTATTAATAAGATAGAGGTCAACGAGCATATCCTCGACAACCCGATGTACGACCCGATGTTCTCTGTTGAGGAAGTGAATCGTCTGGCCGCCGACGGCATGCCCTTCCGCGATGCCTATAAGAAGGTGGGACTCGACATTGAAGCCGGCAAGTTCCAGGCCAACCACGAGATCCATCACACCCATGAGGGTTCCATCGGCAACCTCTGTAACGATGAAATCGGCAAAATCATGCAACAGACCCTTGATGGCTTCCACTTTGAGCGTATGACAGAAGCGGAGCGTAAACTCTTAGGCAGATGAATAAATTTAAACTCTTTCTTTTGTCCGTCTGTCTGATGATGGCAGCCTGCAACGCCAACGACAGTATCAGTCGTGAGAACCGCTGCCAGTTCATCTTCGACACCTCACTCCACCCCCTGCCCTGCCAGCTGACGGGCATCCTTGGCAATAACGGCCATTTCTGTCAGGTACAGACCTATGTTGATAACCAAGGCATCCGTCATCTGAAAACCACTCGTAACTATGATAACGCCAAAGAAGATGTGGCCCTTACCACGGAACGCGAGTCTCAGTTCAATTATTACCTAGGTGCCAATGACTGTATCATCATCGGTACCAGTACCTATGATTTCACCCTACTCGCGTGGGATGGACAGTGCCCCAACTGCCTCTCTGATTATGGGGGTTACAACTATCCCCTGACCTGGCAGGACAACGGTCTTCAACTGCATTGTGCCAAATGCAATCGCACTTACGATGTCAACAATGGTGTTGTAGCCGAGGGCGCAGGCGGCCGTCAGCTCCTCAAATACAATGCAGCCCTCGATGGTAGCATTATCCGTGCCTGGAATTAACACCAAAAATCTAAAAATTGTGTAAAATGTTTGGCTATTCCAATTATTAGGCTTACCCGTGATGGTGGAATTGGTAGACACGAGGGACTTAAAATCCCTTGACCAGAAATGGTTGTGCGGGTTCGAGTCCCGCTCGCGGCACTAATACTATAACACTTCAGATAATATGCAGAAAAAAAAGTTCCTTCTTCTGACTGTAGTTTCAACGATGCTCTTTACTTCATGTTCGAAGTTGGGGCCTCTTTCAGCAGACAATTTCACGGTGACACCTAATCCTCTGGAAACCCAGAAGGGTGCAGTTCCTGCTACCATCAATGGTCATTTCCCGGAAAAGTACATGAACAAGAAAGCTGTGGTAACCATTATCCCTGAACTGCGCTATGCCAACGGAGAGCGTGTACAGGGTAATAAAGCCACTTTCCAGGGAGAAAACGTGACCGACAATAATCAGACCATTGGGTATCATACTGGTGGTAACTATACGTTGAAGACAAACTTCGCCTACGCCGACTGTAACAAGGCTGAGCTATATATGACCTTTGATGCGCGATTGGGGTCAAAACAGGTCACCATCCCTGAGGTAAAGGTGGCCGATGGCATTATTGCGACCTCTGAACTTTATCGCCACACCATTACAACAGCTCAGGCAGCAGTGGCTACCGATGCCTATCAGCGTATCACCAAGAAGAAACAGGAAGCAAATATCAAGTTCTTGATTCAGCAGGCCAATCTCCGCAAAAGCGAACTGAAGAACAACTCAGTAAAAGAGTTCGTGAAAATGCTCAAGCAGATCAACGACGACCGCGAAGGACTGAACTTGGATAATGTGGAAGTGTCGGCATACGCCTCACCTGATGGTGGTTTCAACATCAACGACAAACTGGCCAACGAGCGTCAGAAAGTATCTGAACAGTATGTCAACCAAGAGTTGAAGAAGATTAAGATGAATGCCAATGTGGATGCCAAATATACGGCTCAGGACTGGGAGGGATTCCAAGAACTGGTAAAAGCCAGTAACATCCAGGACAAGGATATCATCCTGCGCGTGTTGGCGATGTATAAGGATCCACAGGAGCGTGAACAGCAGATCAAGAACATCTCATCTGCTTTCCGTGAACTGGCCGATGGTATCCTGCCACAACTGCGCCGTTCTCGTCTTATCATCAATTATGAGACCATCGGTCGCAGTGATGAGCAGATTCTCGACCAGATCCAGGCCGACCCCAAGAAACTGAGTATTGAGGAACTGCTCTATGGTGCCACCTTGAAAGAGACACCAGCCGAACAGGAAGCTGTCTATAAGCTCACAACGACCGTTTATCCAAACGATGCCCGTGCCTATAACAACTTAGCCACCATCGCCTATGCCCGTGGTGACTATGAGGCTGCCAAGAGTCTGCTGGCACAGGCATTACGTATCGATGCCAAACTGCCAGAATCAAAGGCGAACCAAGGTCTGCTGGCACTGAAAGACGGCGATGTGAAGACAGCCGAACTGCTCATCGCATCAGCCACCGATGCCAACGGACTGTCAGAGGTCATGGGTAACCTGAACCTGGCAAAGGGTAACTATGCACAGGCAGAACAAGGCTTCGGTAACACCTGTTCCAATAGTGCAGCCCTGGCTCAGATCCTGAACAAGAACTATGCCATGGCTGAGGCCACACTCAAACAAATCAAACAAGCTGATGCCACAACCGACTATCTGAAAGCCATCGTCTATAACCGTATGGGCAACACCGTCGATGCTAAGGAAGCACTGCGCAGTGCCACCAGCAAGGATGAGAGCCTGGCCAAATATGCTGAAAACGATCTGGAGATCAACAAATAAGAAGATGAAAAAGGCATTTGGGTGTTTGATGATGCTCTTGGGACTGTTGCTTCTCACGGGATGCGGAGAGAAACGGCAGACATTCCTTCTGGAAGGAACCTTCAAAGGTTTCAACCAAGGCGAACTGTACATCTGTGACATCAATGGCAACTTCCCGCTTGATACAGTCGCTGTCGTCAAAAGTAAATTCCATTATGAGGTGGCCCTTGAAGAGCCGACCGCCTTCATCGTGATCTTCCCCAACTTCTCCGAGGTGCCCGTTTACGGCGAGAAAGGAGCCGAAGTCACCATCGAGGGCGATGTCTCACATCTACGTGAGATCGACGTAGATGGCACGGAAGAAAATGAGGTGCTGACGAAATATCGGAAGAAGACCAGTCAGCAGACACCGCCCGAGGTAGCACTCTCCACAGAGCAGTTTATCAAAGAGAATCCCACCTCACCCTTCGCGCTCTATCTCATCCGTAAAGTCTTCATCCAGTCAGCCCAACCCGACTACAAGCATGCGGCGCAACTCATGACGCTGGTGATGCAAGCAGGTCAGAAGCCCACCGATGAGCAGAAGGCCCTGATGAAACGGATAGAAGGACTCAGCTACCTGAAAGACGGTGATCGTCTGCCATCCTTCTCCACCATCGACATCAACGGAGAAGAGGTGAAATCTTCCGACCTCAATGCCCAGGTGAACGTCATCACCGTATGGACCACTGACAACTTTGAGGGGCAGGGCATCCTTCGCCAGCTGCAGAAGAAACAGGGGGAAGCCGGCAACAAGCTGAAGGTGTTGACCGTCTGCCTCGATGCAAACATTAAAGCCTGCCGGAAGAAGCTGGAGCGTGACTCCATCAAGTGGGCCACCATCTGCGACGGACGACTCTGGGAGACCCCCATCCTCAGTCGTATAGGCCTCTCCTTCATCCCTGATAACATCCTCATCGACGGCAAGGGCAAGATCATTGGTCATTCGCTAAGCCAAAAAGACCTGATGGACAAGATCGACAAGTTACTGCCAAAGCAAGAGACAGAATAAAAGTTTTCATTGTTAAACCCTGATACTATGCTTATTAAAACATTTTGTGCTGAAGTGATGGGACTGGAGGCAACAACCATTACCATCGAAGTGAGTCTGACAAGAGGCGTAATGTTCCACCTGTCAGGATTAGCTGACACGGCTGTAAAGGAAAGCTATGACCGCATCCGCGCAGCAGTCCAAAACGTGGGTTTCAAACTGTCACCTGCCGATCTGACCATCAACCTTAGTCCTGCTGATATCCGGAAAGAAGGCAGTGGCTATGACCTGTCGTTAGCCATCGGCATCCTGGCTGCCCATGGCAAAGTGGACGACAGCATGTTACATGAATACATGCTGTTAGGCGAACTTGGTCTCGATGGTCAGCTGAAACCTGTCAGTGGCGTGCTATCAGTAGCTATCCGTGCCAAGAAAGAGAAATTCAAAGGTCTGCTGGTACCACAGGAAAACGCGCGGGAAGCAGCAGTTGTAGATGGACTTGCAGTCTATGGCATGAATAGTCTTGCGGACGTCATCAGCTTTTTCAACGGGGGAGAGGAATTTGAGCCAACAGTGGTCGATACCAGAAAGGAATTCTATACACAACAATATACCAGTGATCTCGACTTTGCCGACGTGAAAGGCCAGGAGAGTGTGAAACGTGCTCTCGAAGTGGCGGCTGCTGGTGGACACAATGCCATTCTCATCGGTCCTCCAGGAAGCGGTAAGTCCATGATGGCCAAGCGTTTGCCAGGCATCTTGCCACCCCTTTCCTTATCAGAGAGTTTGGAGACCACTCAGGTCCATTCTGTAGCCGGAAAACTCAGCAATGGCACGTCATTGATTACCCAACGCCCTTTCCGCAGTCCGCATCACACGGTCTCACAAGTTGCGATGACAGGCGGTGGCAACAGGGCACAGCCAGGCGAAGTGTCAATGGCTCACAATGGTGTACTCTTCCTGGATGAGCTGCCGGAGTTCAATAAGAATACACTCGAAGTGCTTCGTCAACCACTTGAGGATCGGAAGATCACCATCTCACGGGCCAAATATACAGTGGAATATCCCTGCTCATTCATGTTCGTTGCCTCGATGAATCCCTGCCCTTGTGGGTATTACGGGGATCCCACCCACCACTGTGTCTGTACACCAGGACAGATACAACGCTATATGAATAAGATTTCCGGTCCTTTGATGGATCGCATAGACATTCATTGCGAGGTGGCGGTCGTGCCCTTTAAGCAACTCTCACGGATGCAGCCAGGTGAACCCAGTAGCGTGATTCGTGAACGGGTCATCAAAGCTCGTCAGCTACAAGATGTGAGGTTCAAGGATTTCAAGGGTATCCACTGTAATGCCCAGATGACGGAGCGGATGATCCATTTGTTTGCCGAACCCGATACGCCGAGTCTCGATATGCTTCGAATGGCGATGGAACGGCTCAGTCTCTCTGCCCGTGCCTATAGCCGTATCCTGAAGGTGGCACGCACCATCGCCGACCTTGAAGGAAGCCAGCGGGTGCAGAGTCACCACATCGCAGAAGCCATCGGTTATCGTAGTCTCGACCGTGGCGACTGGGCAGAGCGCGGCGGCTAAGCCCGGTTACTTTTTCTTAGATGAGTCTTTATTTTTATCTTTTTTCTTGAACAGCTGGCGGAAGAGGTTATCTTTCTTGGGCTTAGCTGCTTCGGCCTTCTTAGCATCTTCCTCTTTCTGCTTCTTACTCTTAAAGAGGTTGCCCAGCTTCAGCTTCACCTTAGGCTTCACCTTGACATTGTTCTTCTTATCGACATCATTGACGATGAAGGTACAATCCCAGTCCATCATGCTCTTTGAATGGCTGACAGTACCCTCAGCCTGGGAACCATTACTGGCAAACTCCACCTTCATGTTCTTCAGGCGGAAGCCGCCGTATCCAGCCTCAAAGACGGTTGCCTTGACCTCACCGATGGGAAGCTTGCCACCACCGTACTTCTTACGGATCATGGCGGTGCGGGCCTTGTGGATATCGACGGTGAAGTTGGCCTGTGCCCCCACATCCTCGAGCTTATCCATATTGAGCACCTTGCCTAACTTGATCTTTCTGGAATGAACAAATCCTGTGACATACTTGGTTTTCTCGTCGATGGCGAAGTTGAAAGCCAGCGCACCGACATCGGTCCTCAACTGACCGTCGAAGACTTCTTTCTTATAGAGAACAGCTACATCGCCCGTATAATAGATGGTGCCAAGCGCATCAAGCTGATTCAACATCAGTTTCTTCACCGCAAACTGATTGATCACCTTGATGGGAACGCCTTTCTGGGCTTTCATCTCCTTGACATGGAAGCCCACATCCAGCTTCTCTTTCTCCTTGAGATGCAGGATACGGCCCTCGGCAGCAATCTGCAGTTTCTTGTCGGGCGTATAGACATGAATATCCCTAAAGAACAGGGTGGTGTCGGTGCCACTGAAGAGCACATCGAGCTCAAGTGGCATGGTGAAGTTTTTCAGGACAGGCGCAAAGGGACGAGAGATGTCGCGCAGCTGCGTCTGACCTTTGATGCGTGAGGTCTCAAACGAGAATTTGCGCCCCAGCTTCTTGCTGGGCAACACCACGTTGGCACTGTCGAACTTCAAAACCGTCGTCTCCTGTTGTAACATGATATGTTGCAGGTGTACCCTCTCTTTCATAATACCTGCATCAAAATGGAATTTCTTGATATTGAAGCCCGTTACCGAATCCGTGGCTTCCATGTGGTTCATGACAGCATGCAAGGAGTCTTTTGAAATGTAATCCACCGTGAGATCCATATTGGCATCGACATCGAGATGATCCACATCGAAGAAACCGCGCTTGGGGCGGTCGTGGTTCTTACGGGGCTTGTGGTTGTCGGTGGCGAAATGCACCTGACCGATTTTGAGGTGATGGACGGTGTTCTCACCCTTATAGTCGAGAGAGCCGATGGCGAACTTGGCCGTTACAGGACCTTTTTTCTTCATTAAGCCCCACTGACCTTTCAGGTTCTTCAGGGCACCACTATGTTTACCAAACCAGCCGTTTTCATATTTGGCACTTTCAAGGCTCACCTGATTCGTGTCATTAAAAGTCAAGGCGATGTTCTTGATGGCCACTTTATTGACATCGAGCGTCATAGGCGACTTCTGCGTGGAGTCCTTCTGCTCTTTTTTTACCTGCTTCTGCTTGGGATCCTTCTTGAAAGCATCAATCAGGAACTGATAGTTGGCTGGGCCATCCTTAGGCTTATAGAGACGGGCTTTCACATCATCAAGCAGCACTTCCTCGACGACCAGTTCCTTGGTCATCAGCTTCATTAAGTTGACATCCACCAACAGACGACCCAATTCAAACATCTTCCGATGCTCCAGGTCTTCAACCTCCAGACCCTCCAGGTTCACCTTCTGGGTAAACACGTTCACACTGGCATGGTCGATCTTCACGCGCGTACCTAATTTTAATTCCAATTGTTCGGTGGCATAGGCTACCAGGTCATCCTGCACCGACTGGGTGTTCAGCAAGATGGTGGCTGTTACCAGCAGCAATACGACCAATAGCACGATGCCAATAACGATCTTCGTCAGTAATAATAGGATCTTTTTCATTTCGGATGAGGTTTTTAACTATATTCTGGTTGCAAAAATAAATAAAATAATCGGTTTATAACACATCTTTTGGCAAAAAATTGCTTTTGCAACCCAGTTGCATCGGCTTTGTCGTACCTTTGCAGCAGAAAAAATAAAGAATAGACATTATGGCACATTCACACGAACACCATCACGACCATCACGGTCATCATCACGGGCACGCAGGCAAACTGACGTCGCTCAACGGCATTTTTGTTTTCTCCATCGTACTCAATCTGCTCTATGTGATTGTCGAGGCCTTGGTGGGATTCTTCCAGAACTCCCTCTCACTGCTCTCCGATGCAGGTCACAACCTGAGCGACGTGTTCAGTCTGCTGTTGGTACTGATCGCCTTCAAATTGGCGAAGGTGCATGCCAGCAAGCAATATACCTACGGTTATAAGAAATCTTCTGTACTCATCTCACTCGTCAACGCCATCCTCCTGCTCGTAGCCATCGGCGGCATCCTCATCGAGAGCTACCATAAGTTCTATGAGCCAGCTGAGATCAACGGGGCAGTCGTGTCGTGGACGGCTGGCATCGGCATCCTCATCAACGGCCTGACGGTCGTACTGCTGATGAAGGGCCAGAAGAACGACATGAACGTACGGGGCGCCTTCCTCCACATGGTGGCCGATACGCTGGTGTCAGTGGGTGTGGTCATCTCAGGTATCATCATCTCTTTCACAGGTTGGTATGTCATCGACCCCATCGTGAGTATCATCATCGCCATCGTGATCCTCATCTCCACTTGGGAGCTGCTTACGGGTAGCCTGCGCCTGTTGGTGGACGGCATCCCTGAAGGCGTGGATTGGGAGAAGGTGGAAGGGGTGCTCAAGAGTCATCCCCATGTCAAGGAGGTGCACCATATCCATATCTGGGCCATCAGCACCACCGACAACGCCCTGACTGCCCATATCGTGATTGAGGACCTGAACGAGCTGGAAGCGATCAAGGAACATATCAAACACCATCTGACCGAAGCCAATATCAGCCACTCTACACTGGAGTTCGAGACCCCTGGCGGCCATTGTCACGACCACGAATGCGACACGTGTTAATGGATAATTGACAAAGGATGATTGGTAATTAGAAAATATTTTGTATCTTTGTAGCCGAATTCGACTGCAAAGATACAAATGGATAAGACGACCTGCATCCAACTGCTCGAGGAGCACGACATCAAACCCACTGCCAACCGCATCGTGGTGGTGGAGGCATTGGCCAGCTCCATGCTGCCCCAGTCGTTAGCCGAACTGGAGCGCAGGATCCAGACCATCGACAAGTCGAATATCTTCCGAGCCCTCACGCTCTTCCGTGAGCATCATCTCGTACACACCATTGAAGGCGGCAGCGACGGCATACGCTATGAGCTCTGCCACAGTCACAGCCACGACCACGACGACGACCAGCATCCCCACTTCTATTGTGAGGTGTGTCAGCAGACCTATTGTCTCGACGGCGTGGAGCTGCCCAAACCGGCTGTACCTCAGGGGTTCGAGATCCGTTCTGGCCCACACTGCCAATCCGAGTCATAGCCTTCGATGCCGACGACACCCTCTGGGACTGCCAGTCGCACTTCGAAGCCGTAGAGGAACACCTCTACCGACTCATAGCACCCTATTGTGACAACCCCGCCCAGGAACTCTACCAGACGGAATCAGGCAACATGGCCGACCTCGGCTACGGCTGCAAGGCCTTTACGATCTCGATTATCGAGACGGCCCTCCGTGTGGGTGGCGACCACCTCTCTGCTGACACGCTATCTGATCTGCTCAGCCACAGCAAGTCGCTGCTTCATCTGCCCGCCACCCCTCTGCCGGAAGTAAAGGAAACGCTACAACGCCTACAGGCCTATCCCTATCGCCTCGTGGTATTCACCAAAGGAGAGCTGCAGGATCAGGAGAACAAACTCCGTCGCAGTGGACTGGGCAAATACTTCAGTCATGTGGAGATCACCTCCGACAAGACCGAGGTGGAGTTCCAGCAGTTGTGCGAGCACTTAGGTATCCTGCCCAACGAGCTGCTGATGGTGGGTAACTCCTTGAAAAGCGACATCGCCCCAGCCCTCACCATCGGTGCCTGGGCCATCCACATCCCCTTCCACGTCACGTGGCAGCTGGAGCATTTCGACGACATCGAGCACGAACGGCTCCAGAAGATAGAACACTTCAGTGAAATCATCAACTTATTAAAATGAAATACATTTTTGAAACCCGTATGGAAGTGCGCGACTATGAGTGCGACATCGAAGGCATCGTGAACAATGCCAACTATCTGCATTATACCGAGCACACCCGTCATCTGTTCCTGCGCAGCTTAGGCGTGAGCTTCGCCAAACTTCACGAACAGGGCATCGATGCCGTCATCCACAGTATGAAGTTACAATACAAAGTTCCTCTGCGCTGCGACGACGAGTTTATCTCACGCCTCAACCTGAAGAAAGACGGCCTGAAATACATGTTCTATCAAGATATCTACCGTGCCAGCGACGAACAGCTCTGTTTCCGCGCCACCGTGGAACTCGTCTGCCTCATCAACGGCCAACTCGGCAACAGTCCCGAATACGACGAAGCCTTTAAAGATTATATTTGATATTGTTACATCGTGGCGGTGAGGAAGGTCGCGTTGCCGAAGATATAGAGGATGTTTTCGCAGGCAGGTACCAGAATTGTCTCACCCTGACGGATCTCGATGCCATTGATGTTAGCCTTTCCCCAAAGACAGACCACGATGACGAATGAGTCGCAGTGGAAATCAATCTGCTGGGCCACCTGTACCACGACCCGATGCACCACAAAATAGGGACAGTTGATGAGCTGTGACGTAGGCTTGGTGCTGTCGTAAGAGGTACGATAAGCAGGCCATACCTGATAGTCGATGGCAGCCTTTGCCTCTTCGATATGCAGCTCACGGGGATTCCCATGCACATCCTTACGTCCGAAGTCATACACACGATAGGTGATATCACTGGTCTGCTGGATCTCAGCCAGGAAGTTGCCTGCGCCGATGGCATGCAGACGACCAGCCGGCAGGAAATAGAGGTCGCCCTCATGGGCCTCATGGGTGGCAATCACATCCTGCATGGGTGAACGCCCGTTCTGAGGTTCTGCCGTTGCCAGCTGTTCATACTCCTCTGGCGTGATGCTTTTCTTGAGACCTGCATAGATCTTGGCACCTACATCGCTCTTGATGATATACCACATCTCTGTCTTACCAGCACAACCGTGACGCTCCATCGCCAGTTTGTCATCAGGATGCACCTGAACAGACAGGTCCTGACGGGAGTCGATGAGCTTGACGAGCAGCGGGAACTGATTGCCGAACTTCTTGTAGATCTTCTTGCCTACGAGCAGCTCCTTGTATTTGTCAATCAACTCGACCAGCGTCAGTCCTTCATCGACATCATTCACCAGACCGCGATTGATAGCCACACTCTCATGGCCTGGAACTCCGCTGATCTCCCAACTCTCGCCGACATTAGGCTGTGCATTGAAGATCCCCTTGAAGGGCGCAATCTGATAACCGCCCCAGATAGTGGTCTTCAGATAGGGTTCAAATTTATATGGTTTCATGAGCTTTTCGTTGTTGAAATTATTGTTTCTTGTTCTTGGCGACCAGTTTCTTGATGGTCTCCACGCTGGCACTGGTGGTGAGACCGTCCTCAGGGGTGTTCATACAGTAGTCCACCAGACGCTCTACGCTTGAGGTAGCCACGTGCATACGGGTATCAGCTGAAGCATAATAGATGAACACCTTGCCATCCTCGTCCTTGATCCAGCCATTGGCAAAGGCTACGTTCATCACGTCGCCGATATACTCGTTGCCCTCTGGCACCAGGAAGAAGCCGCCAGGCTTGGCGATGACCTTCGTGGGATCCTCAAGGGAGGTCATATACATATATAATACATAGCGCAGACCGTCGGCAGTGCCACGAACGCCATGGGCCAGATGCAGCCAACCTTTCTCTGTCTTCAGCGGATGAGGACCCTCGCCGTTCTTCACCTCGGTGATGGTGTGGTACTTGCGCTCATAGATGATCTTCTCTTCCTTCACCTCGGCATGGGTCATATCGTCCACCAGTGCCCAGCCGATGCCACCACCGCTGCCGGTGTCGATAAAGCCATCCTGCGGACGGGTATAGAGGGCATACTTTCCATTCACGAATTCTGGATGCAACACTACATTACGCTGCTGACTCTTGGTCTTCAGGTCTGGCAGACGCTCCCAGGTCTTCAGGTCCTTTGTACGGGCGATGCCTGCCGTAGCGGTAGCCGCACTCAGGTTACCTGGCTGTGAGGGGTCATGACGTTCCGCACAGAAGACACCATAGATCCAGCCATCCTCATGCTGGGTGACACGCATGTCGTAGATATTAGTGGCAGGATCCTCCGTGTCAGGCATTGTGATGGGCTCTTCCCAGAAACGCCACTGGTCAATACCGTTAGGTGACTCTGCCACAGCGAAGAACGACTTACGGTCGGCGCCCTCCACACGGCATACCAACAGGTAGCGTCCGTCTAACTTGATGGCTCCCGCATTCAGCACCGCATTCATCATGATACGCTGCATCAGGAAGGGGTTATCCTGCTCGTTGAAGTCGTATTTCCACTCCAGAGGTGTGTGCTCTGCCGTCAAAATGGGGTAAACATACTTCTCATAGATACCGTTACCACCCTCCATCACTTGGTTCTTGCGCTGAAGCAGTGCCTCATGGCGCTGGCGTAATGCCTGTACTTTCTCTTGATAGTTCATATTCATATAGTTTTTTCGTTGCAAAAATATGAAGAAAAACTGAATTATACAAATTATTATAGATAAATGTCTTTTTGTGAATGTAGTAGATACACATGCTACCCCTACCTTTCTATCATCTCCAGACACATGCGGCCATTATGGTAGGGACATTTCCAGAAGCCGGCCTTGTCATCAACGGTGTTCAGCGACCCATCACGATGGCGGCTCCAATACCACTCTCCATGCTGATAGTCTATCAGATTCTCTTTAATATACTGCCAGCAACGGAGTGCTTTTTCGAGCGCAGCCTCATCGTGGAAATGCTGGTAGATATTGTAGAAGCCTACGACAGCCTCAGCCTGTACCCACCAGTGTAAGTCGTCATCCTTGGTGCCTGCTGTCAAGTTGGCTTCGTGAATCATCGAGCCATCGGGGTTCAGTCCTTTCTCCGAGGCTTTCGCAACGATCTGTACAATAGGTTCTACCTTATTTAATACTTTCTGATCACCTAACACCAGTGCTGCCTCATGCATCAGCCATGAACATTCGATGTCGTGTCCATAACTCTCCAACTGACCAGCCCCACGCGTCCAGTCCATCTCGAAGAAGAGGTCGAGATGATGCGTCTCAGGATTAAGTATGCGGTCCGTAAAGATACCAATGATATTACGTAGCGACGCTTCCAATTCTTTAGAAGGCCACACACGGTAGAGGTTGGTATAGGGCTCGATGATATGAAGATGAGTATTCTGCGACTTGGGATAGTTGGCATCATACTCTGAGAGGCGCATATCACCGATGGGTTGCCAGTCGCGTGTCAATGCCTCAATATAACCATTATACTCACGATCCAAGGCATGTTCCTCAATACAGTGATACAGGTTGATGGCCAACTTCAAAGCCTTCTGATCATTCGTGGCACGTACATATTCTGACAAGCCATAGATGGCAAACCCGATGGCATAGAATTGTTTCTTCGTCTCTTTAGGTTGTCCCTTGTAATCGAGACTCCAATACACGCCACCGTATTCTGGATCGATGAAATGATCGATGAAATAACGCTTGGCACGAGTAGCGATCTTGAGATACTCACTCTTACCCAACACGCGATAGGCCGCTGAAAAGGTCCAAAGGATGCGGGCATTCAGAATGGCCCCCTTGTCAGCATCGGCATGCAGTATATTCTGATTGTCGATGCGACCGTAGAAGCCACCATGCTCCTCGTCCTGCATTCGTTCGATCCAAAAACGCAAGATGTTGTCCTCCAAGACCTCGCGCACTTCTTGTTTAAAGATGCTAACCTCTGTCATTTCTTCTATACTATTTAGTTATTGAATATCTTTCAGGAACAAAACGTTTTCTGATTCGTAGAGTTTCTTGAAATCATCACCACAGGGCGTATTTGGGACAGGGCCGAAGAACTGATCTTCAGTATTGCGCCAAAGCAGGAAGTAACAGATGGGGTATTTGTCCATGATAGGCTTCAACACACGTGAATACCAAGTAGGATCAGGCAGATTTTTCAGTCCGCACTCTGTCAGGGCGATGAGCTTGTCATGATCCTTAGCAAACTTAGTCAGGAAATCGAAGTCGGCCGTAAGCCCATTGACGAAATCCTCTTCACTTCCCCCCTGATAGGCATCAATACCAAGCAACGACACACGATCATCGCCAGGATATCGTTGCATAAAACGTTCTGTAGTCCAATGTCCGTCAAGATTAGGTGAATAACTCCATAGCAGATTGCTAAATCCCCGCTCATTCATATAGTCTTGCAACAAGTTCCAGAGACCTTTGAACTCCTCATCACTACACAGATTCTGTCCCCACCAGAACCACGAGCCGTTGTTCTCATGCCAAGGACGGAAAATGATGGGCACGGGCTGACCCTCATCATTCTTCAGGGTTTCCATAAAGTCACTCACACGTTTCATCCATAGCTGGAACTTCTCCGCATTGGCTCCATCAGGCAAGACACTCTTGACGACTGTTGAGTCAGTAACATCCCATGTAGAGCCCGCAGGATAGGCCTGTCCTGCCCTACCACCACCCTCAACAGTCGTAATAGGATTACGAGGATGCCAGCTAACGGTAACAATACCGCCTCGTTTCACATGGGCCAACAACTCGTCATGGATCTTTGTAAATGGAACGCTGTCAAGATTCTTCTCATCGCCCATCTCAATACCACCAAGTTCGAAACCCATCACAGCAGGATAGTCACCTACAGACAAGAGTACATCACTCTTGCCATCTTCATAGGCCCATCCTACACCATAGAACGGATCGTCCTGATGTCCTGACATATAACCTTTCTGTTGAAGAGAGTCCAGACGCTCCTCCAATTGCTGTGCCTGAGTTAATTCTGGCACTGCTGACTTCTTACTTGTGCATGCGGCCATTGCTACTGCTAATGCCGCTACAGCGATTAGAATTGCTTTCTTCATTATTGGCGATTTTTTGCGATGAGTTTCTTGATCGTTTCCACACTTGCTGCAGTAATATAACCGTCCTCAGGTGTATTCATACAATAGTCAATCAGCTTGTCAACAGTCGAGGTTGCCACGTGCCGTCTTTAAGCTCAATGGTCTTCTTGGTATCCTGATACATCTCTGGACCAGCAGCATAGTCTATGATGACATCATTGACAAGTGTGCCCGAGCGGCGTACTTCCACCGTGAACCTGGCCGTCTCACCTACACAATAATTCCAGTCTTGGTGATCGGGCTCCACAGTTACAACAATACTATTGCCCCTGATTTGCGCCCCTATGGGCAACATGGCCAGAATGGCCAATAAAAGGAAAACTTGTCTTTTCATTTTTACTATTGTTTATTTAACCCCTGCAAAAATAGTCAGAACTCCCATTTTCAGCCCATCGGCGGTGGCGGTCAGTTGGAGGGTCGTTGCGGTGTGACTGCTCTGGATAATGACCTGTGCCAAACCGTTGAAGGCTGGGATGGTGAACTCACTGCAATTGGATGTCTTAGGATGGTCTTCTCCCAAATACGACGGATCACCATTGCCAACACCAAGAATGCGGCCATTGCCCTCGAGTTTGAATCTGAGCACAGGACAGGCATCGGGCACGATGCGACCTTTGCTATCTTGGACCTCAACAGTTACCACACTCACATCACACCCATCGGCAGTAATCTGCTGGCGGTCGGCCTTCAGCATGATCTTCGATGCAGGCTTGGTGGTCTCGATGGTCTCCGTGATGACATGCTTACCTTTCTTATAGCCAGTGGCAACTACTTTGCCGGGGTTGTATGTAGCCTTCCATTTTAAATGGCCGTTCTTGGGCATCGTTTGACGACCCAGTTTTTTACCGTTGACAGTCAGCTCTACCTCGTCGCAGTTACTATAGGCCCAGATTTCCACTTCCTCGCCTTCGTGACCCTGTAGATTCCAATGGGGGAAGATGTGGAGAACGGGGTCATCCATCCACCATGCCCGCAGATACCAAGCCTCGTCTTTAGGGAAACCACAATAATCGAAGATACCGAATTCGGAGTCGTGGGCAGGATAACTGAGCGGATTGGGCTCGCCGCGATAGTCGAAACCTGTCCAGTAAAACAGTCCTGCAGCCCAAGGACGTTCAGCGTAGAACTTCCAGCCGCGCTCTATGATGTTTTCGTAGTTTTGCTCAAAGGTACGGTTCAGACTTACCATCCGACCAGAATGCTTCTCGTCTTTAAAGTACCAGCCACGAGTACCGCAGCCAGTGGTCTCTTCCGTTCCAACAATTTTCCATGTGTGGTTCTGTTTCTTACGATTGTCTACATCGTTCTGAACGATATAGTTGAATCCAACCACATCGAGACCCTTGATCATCTCCCCTCCACCAGCATTGGCCATAGTAGAGTGGCGTGTAGGGTCAAGCAGGCGGGTATATTCACACATGGCAGCAGCAATACGTGTACCCTGAACAGTGTTCTCCATACCCCACTCCTCGTTGCCATTGCTCCAAAGGATAATTGACGGATGGTTGCGGTCTCGCTTAATCATATTTTCTAAAAGACGTAGATGCTCTGTATTTATGCCCGACAGACGATTCTCATCGATAACCAGTATGCCTTCACGGTCGCAAATATCAAGCAGGGCTGGTGTCATTGGATTATGAGAAGCCCGATAAGCATTGCAGCCGATAGCTTTCAACTGTTTGATACGCCATGCCTGAAGAGCATCAGGAATGGCTGTACCTACACCTGCATGATCCTGATGCATATTTACGCCTTTTAACTTCAGTTGCTGTCCATTGAGCAGGAAGCCTCGTTCAGCATCGAAAACAATATCGCGTATGCCCATGGTGGTCTCAAAGATATCTGTTATACAGCCATCCACCTTGATAGTCGTTTCTACCTTATATAAATAGGGATCGGTGGTACTCCATAGATGGGGATGATTGAGCGTCAGCGTCTGCTTACTGCCTAATGTCTGCTTGGCCTGTAAGTTAAGTGATGTAGCATCGGCTTTACCCACCTCGTTGCCATCAGCATCCAGCAGCCGTTGCTCCACTGTACAGGTCTTTGTCTTCAAAGCATGATTGCTCACCTCAGTCTCTATGGTGATAGCAGCCTTGTCGTAAGGTGCTTTAAGATCAGCATATACGAATGTGCCGAAAGAAGCTACACTGACGGCAGCCGATTTCAGCAGCCACACATCACGATAAATACCAGCGCCCTCATAGAACCATCCTTCTTCCAGAGTAGCATCCGCCCGTACACAGATAAGATTATCGCCACCATAGTTCACGTACTCAGTCACGTCATACACTTGCGTGGCATAGCCGCTGGGCTCTGTACCCATGTAGAAGCCATTGAACCAGACTCGGGCATTGCGGAAGATGCCGTCGAACCGTAGGGCGATATGCTTGCCGAAGTCCTCAGCAGGTATATTGATCACCTTGCGATACCATCCCACACTTGTCTCTGGGTATTTATAGCCCACGGTCTTGTAGCCATGTGAATGGCTTGCAGGCTGGGCGTATGGCAGTGTAGTAACCCAGTCGTGAGGGATGTTCACCTCCTGCCACATAGAATCATCGGACTTCGCGGCATACGGTCCCTCATTGTGTATTGAATTTGCTTTCGTCAGATAATTAAAATACTCTGTTCCACAACCGAAGTCCTTAGTAGGGTCAGCAGCATTACCAAGTGTAAATCTCCATCCTTCGTCAAGCCTCGTTACTTCGCGCACATTCTGTGCATTCATACAGGCAGTGGCTATCCAAACCAAAACAACCGTCCATTTCCTAATTTCCATAACTACTTACTTTAATAAACGAAAACTCATCACAGTCAGGTCTATGGTTATCATCTCTCGCTTTGACCAGCGTTTTATCTATCTTGTCTCAGCTCGAAAACACGAGAGGCATAATCCCAATCGAGGGGAATCTCCAAGCCGACTTCCATTAAGAACTGACCTGTAAACCGCTTACCACTGAGGTCGCAAGGGTTCTGCCAAGCTTTCACATCCTTCTCTGTCACCGTATAGGTGGCATCGGCAGAAAGACCTTTCAGACGGATGCGGGGGATGGGCATGCTGTAGTAGTTATCCACCTTATAGGCAAAGACCACCGCCTGACTCTTAGACTCGTTGACATACATCAGTGAGGCTATACCTTTTCTATTATAAGGGTTCTGCAGACGGTAGAGATCACCCGTCTGTATGGTCTGGCGCAGTTCCTTATAGTCGGCAAAGCAGGTTGTACATTGTAACTTCTCCTCTTCGTTCATATGCTTGGGCTGGAGCTCGATACCCAGACGTCCGCTCATCGCCACATCGCAACGGAACTTAATGGGGGTGATACGTCCGCCCGTATTCCAGTAAGGTACGCCGCCGATGTGCTGAGCCATCGCATTAGCAGGGAAGAAAAGGCTGGTGCCCCACTGGATATAGACACGCTGCAAGGCGTCGGTATTGTCGCTGACCCAGAACTCATCGAAGTAAGGTAGCAACCCGTAGTTGGCACGACCACCACCAGAAGCACAGTCCTGAATCACCACATCAGGATACTTCTGGCGGATACGCTCCAGCACCTTCAACAGTCCCAGGTGGTAGTCGATATACAGATTATTCTGCTTATTTTTGGGCAGATAAAGTGAACCATAGTTCTGAATTGAAGCATTGGCATCCCACTTCAGATAGCTGATCTCAGGATACTGGGTGAGCAGGTCATCCACAATCTTAAAGGCAAAGTCCTGCACCTTGGGATTAGTCATATCGAGTACCAACTGCGTACCGCCACGCCCTAACTTTAGTTCACGCCCTTTCGTCTGGAGTGCCCATTCTGGATGCTGTTCGAAAAGCTCACTCTTGGTGTTCACAGCCTCAGGCTCAATCCAGATGCCGAACTTGATCTTACGCTGACGGGCTGCATCGGTGAGGGACTTGATGCCACCAGGCAACTTCTTCAGGTCCGTCACCCAGTCGCCTAAAGTTGAAGAATCGTCGTTACGCTGGTACTTGGACCCAAACCAGCCATCATCCATCACAAACAGTTCACCACCAAACTGGGCGATGTCATCCATCATGTCGATAATCTTCTGCTCCGTGATATCAAAGTAGATACCTTCCCAAGAGTTGAGCAGGATATCACCTGTATTCATTCCTCTGTGGAGCATACCCTCCGTACGTGCCCAACGATGGAAGTTACGGCTCACCTCTCCCATGCCCTTGTCAGAATAAGTGAGAGCCAGATGGGGTGTCACAAAACTCCTGCCTGCCTCCAACACATATTCAGAGGACTGCGGATCGATACCGGCATAGAGCTGATGGGTTTTGCTGTTGTTCGTATTCACACGGATTTCGTAATTACCACTCCAACAGAGAGCAGCGCCGATGGTACGACCTTCGTCCTCACGGGGCTCGCCGTCGAGTGAGAGCATGATCTCTGGTGCATCACAATGGGCATTACGGGCACCGTCTGAATTACGGATCACTTTAAGTCCACGTGTCAGGGGCTCTTGTGTCAATTGGGCTTCAGCACACCAGTCACCATGCAGATGGGTGATCCATACGTCACTACGTCGTACGGTGAGACTGCCAGAGTCGAAGCGCTTCAAGATGATATTCCCCTTTTCACGATGGGAGATCTCCGTCCAGGTCTCAATAATATCCACCTTTTTGTATGCCTTATAGAACACCCTCACGGTGACTGGTAGTAGCTTGTCCGCCATCGTAAATACATGTGTCTTGGCGTTATTCTCATCTTTCAACTCATAATTCTCAACTCTTAACTCTAAGTTTAGGTCGCCATCACTATGTTGTATCTGCAGGGCAGGCAGATGAATCATGTCAATAGTACCAAAGGTGGGCAGGGCTGCGAAATTGAAATCGCTGCCCCCCTCCTTTAGTTGATTAATTCCAGCGATGAGGCCACCATAGTAGTCTTGTCTCAGATCCTCGCCCTCGCTGGCATGTAGCACTAATGAGGTGTTAGGTGTTGAGATGACGACTTGACCTTCCCAGGCGCTTACCTGTGATGTCCCAAGGAGCAACGCCGCTCCTAATACAATCTGAAATCTTTTCATACCAATTTAGAAAATACTTAATGATAATTATTCAACTATACTTATTAACTTAACCGCTGCAAAATTAGATATAATTGCATGAATAGTCTTGAACTTTTTTAGCAAAATCTGCTACTTTTTCAATCATGCAAAGAACTAAAATAATTGTATTACAGGAAAGTGTCGGTTTTTGATAAAAAAGAGTTGTGTCCTTTCGTTAAACTGATTTAATTTTGCAGCAAAATATACGGATAATTACCATTGTATGAATTCATTAGTGTCCACTAAATAAAATTAAGAGTCAATTGACCATCATCAGCAACATATTCAGGTTCCTTGGTAAAAAGTTCCTTGATAGGAGTCTTATCCA
>CADCBZ010000033.1 GCA_902799765.1 uncultured Prevotellaceae bacterium | reverse complement strand
TCTGCGCGCCAAGGCCGTCGAGGACGTGAACGACGTGAAGGCATCGCTCATCAAGACGCGTCGCATCATCTTCACGCCGACGCAGGAGCTGAAGGATGAACTCGCAGACACCGCCATCCAGATCACCTGCTACGACCGTAACGGTGAAGAGGTGAAGCGTGTGACCTCAGCCGACCCAGGTACTGTGGAGGATCCCGAGGCTGAGCAGGGTTCTGACAATGGCGGCAGCACCAACGGCGGCAACACCAATGGCGGTTCAACTGGCGGTAACACCAACGGCGGTAATAATGGTGGCGGCGGCGACGGCGGCGATGACCTCGATAAGGATTAGAGCGCTTGGGGCTTTGGCCCCAACGCTAATGCTTAAATTTTGATTTTAGATTTTAGAATTGAGAGACTATGAGTAAGAAGGAAGGTATTAAGTTTGTGGTACAGATTATCGTGTCGATTGGATCGGCGATCCTGACGGCACTGGGTGCTGTGTCCTGTACCATCTAGTAGGGAGCGAGTATGAGAGTTATAAGGGGGACTTGATGCCCGCGGTCAACCCGACGACACGCGCACGGCTGCGCAGAAGAAGACCATGCGGCAGTTGCTCGAAAACCTGCACCGGCGTTACCCCCGCGCTATGATCGTAGGGCATCGCGACCTTGACCCGAAGAAAGCATGTCCGTGCTTCGATGCGTATAAAGAATATTTAGATCTTCAGCCGAAATGATTCTTTTACTTGCTCTTCAGCGTCAGGCTGGCGGTGGGCAATGGGCTCCTGATGCTTACGCTAACGGAGCCTTTCTTTTGTGTGCTGCGGACGACGAGGAGGGCGCGACCTTTCCATGTTTTTACACGTGGCGAGGTGTAGGGCTCTGTGTCCTTCAGGTCGGCAGAGGCGAAAGCTAACAACGTACCCGCTCCTTTGACGATAGCCTCACAGGAAATGGCAGCTTCGGGAACGGGTGTTCCCTGCTTGTCGACCACCTCAACGGTGATGAAGGTCAGCGACTGACCATCGGCAGTCATTGTGGTGCGATCGGGCGTGAGGCGCAGACGGGCTGGTTCGCCAGCGGTTTTCAGTATCACGCTCTCGCCACCGGCTTCAGCTCGGAGGGTGCCTGCCTTATAAGGTACAGAGAAAACAGCCTTGAACTCAGTGTCGCGGCTTACCTGTTTCGTGCCGATGAGCTGGTCGTCGAGATACAGCTTTACTTCTGGCTGACGGGTATAAACCTCCACTTCGACGGGTTTGCCATCCCAGCCGGGCCAAGTCCATGACTCCCACGTGGGCCATACGCTCCAGGATGTCTCTAGGATCTTCCCGTGGTAGCCATCGGGCTCCTTCACAGCCATATAGAGAGGAGTATCGTTATGCCATAACACTTCGCGATAGTGGCTGATGGGCTTGCGCCAACCGGTAATATCGACATCGCCACAGTAAGCACCGTGCCATTCTGGGAAACCGCCGTCAAACCAGTGTTCGCCAGGTCGTTCTCCTTCATAGTAATAACGGCCAATACTCGACTCGCCCAGATAATCGAGACCCGTCCATACAATGTCGCCCACAACGTAGGGGAAATCGTTGACTACTGCCCAGTTCTTGAAAGCATCACGCGGAAAACTCTCTGTCTGCCACATCACTCGTTTAGGATTGCGCTGATGATCGCTGGCGTGCTTGAAGATCATGTAGTTGTAGCCGCCGATATCAAGCACATCAAAATGCGGATCGTAGATCTCCCAGTCGCTGTCCCAGGCACAGAGGGCTTCGGTGACGGGGCGCGTCGTGTCACAATCCAAGATAGCCTGCTTCAGCAGTTTGGCTGTTTGGATAACACGGATGTCCTTGCGCTCGATGACCTCGTTGCCGATACTCCAGCAGATGATGCTGGGGTGGTTGCGATCGCGCAGCACCATGGCGTGGATGTCCTCACGGTAACAGGAGTCAATGACGGTTGAATAGTCATAGGGATTCTTCTGCGTGCGCCAGCCGTCGAAAGCCTCGTCGATAACCAGCATGCCGATTGAGTCGCAGGCATCGAGGAAGGCACGGGTGGTAGGGTTGTGCGAGGTGCGGATAAGGTTGAACCCCGCCTCCTTCATCTGGCGCACCTTGCGGATCTCTGCATCGTCGAAGGCCATGGCACCCAGCACACCGTCGTCGTGGTGTACGCAGGCACCGTTGATAAGCAAGGGCTTGCCATTAAGCACAAAACCCTTTTCGGCATCGAACGAGAACGAGCGGATGCCATACTTCGCTGTTGCATTGTCGATGGTCGTGCCATTCTCCTTCAACTCCACCTTTGCCTCGTAGAGCGTCGGACTCTCGGGCGACCATAGGCGTGGATTATTGACGTAGAGAGTCGTGCTCACGGTCTTGCTCTCGCCAGCCTTCACAGCCACCATCAGTTGAGAACCGCCCACGACGACGGTAGCGTTGCGGTCGGCCTGCGACTCATTCTGCACAGTCACTTCCACCTGCATTTTTGCTTTGGCAGCGCTTACCTCTGGCGTAGTGACGAAGACGCCATTCTCAGCAATGTGCAACGCGGGCTTTGTCTCCAACCACACATGGCGGTAGATACCTGAACCACTGTACCAGCGGCAGTTAGGTTGCTCGGAGTTATCCACCTTCACGACCACCTCGTTGATCTTTTTCTTATCCTTATTTAAATACTTTGTCACATCAACGGTGAACGGCGTGTAGCCATAATGATGCTGCCCCGCCTTTTGTCCATTGACATAAACTTCGGCCTTTTGATAGACTCCTTCGAAGTGAAGCTTCACGATGTCGGCGTTGGGTGTGGCAAACGTCTTGCGGTACTCGCCCTTGCCGGCCTCGAACCATCCGCCACCTGTACCCGTAGCGCCTTCTCCTGAGACAGGTCCCTCGAAGATGTCCCAGTCATGCGGCAGGTCCACGGTCTGCGTCGTTCCATTCTTGGACGAGCCAAGCGGCGAAGCCGAGCGGTGAGTAAACTGCCAGCCGAAGTCAAACAGTTGCCTTTTTGTCTGTGCCGATGCCGTCACCACTGCGATGACCAGCATCATTGTCATCAAAATCTTCTTCATATAGTTCTCACATGGGTACTTCATAATTTCATTTAGAAAGGCAGGTCGTTTTGAAGATCTGCCTTTCTGCATTATTTTGCAAACTTAGAGTTCGATGAGCTTACCGGTCTTCTTTGCCTCTTCAATCCACTTGGGTTCGATTTCCTGCAGGAAGCGTTGCTTGTTCTCGTTCAAGGTCTTCATGTCGAGACCGATGGCGGCTTGAGCTTTGGCCTTGGTGCTGTAGTCGGGCACGGGAATCACATCAGTATATCCTTGTTTGGCAGCTACGCGGGCAATGAGCAGACGAGCCTGCTGGGCATAATCGACAGAGGCTGACAGCAGACGGGTAACCTCCTGTGGCGCGTGGAAAGTAGCACCATGAGAGGCGATGGCATAGTCCCAACGCCACTGACTCTTGCGCAGCAGGGCCTGGATAGGCGCCATCTCAGCCTCAGTAGCACCCTTGTCGATGATGAACTTAGCCTCGAAGTGGGCACGGGCCAGCTCCTGCTCGGCACGGTTGCGCACTTCGTTGCACTTCTCCTGACGGTCATAGACATTTTGGCGCAGCACCTCGGCATCCTGACGGTGACAGGTCTGACAGGTACGGTCGATCTTGGCCAATGGCGACTGAATCTGGTGATCACTGAACTTCAAGCCACCCTCCTGCTTATACGGCATGTGACAGTCGGCACACGATACGCCGCGCTGGGCGTGGATGCCATGCTGTGACATCTCCCAACCCGGATGCTGAGCCTTTAGGATCTTGGTCTTCGAGAGCGGATGGATATAGTCGTAGAAACCGATAGAGTCGTAGTACTCCTCAGCAGCCTCGCAGGTAAGTCCCTTGTCGTGTGGGAATACGAGATAGTTGGCCTTGCCGGGATTCTTCTCGTCGTTAGGCTTGATGAAGTAGTATTCCACGTGGCACTGGGCGCACACCAGTGAGCGCATCTCCTGATGGGTGACATCCTTTACGTTCAGACCGCGACGGGCAAAGGCCTCGTAGAGGGCAGGACGGGCAGGGCGCAGATCCATCGTGCGGGCATCGTGACAGTCGCTACAGCCGATGGTGTTCACCTCCTCAGCACCCAGCTCGCTCCACTTCTTGGCGTAGAAGTTGGCGGGATCGAAGACAGACTTCGAACTACTGAGTTCACGCATCATACGAGGCACATCAGGACCCTTACACGTCCAGCACGTGGCGGGCTGCATGTCGGCGGCAATGGAGTCGCGACCATCGGCAGTCTTCAGCATGATGCCTGGATTACCTGTACGCAGAATCTTGCGCATATCCTCCAGCGCGTGTTTGTGACCGCGAGGGGTGTTGTAGTGGCGTGAGAAGGCATAGCCGGCCCACAATACCACCATCTCAGGACGCTGCTCGAGCACATCCACCTCCTGCGACGAGTTATACTTCGACTTGAACGTTGTGTCCTCCGTCATCGCCCATGTCTCATACTCACGGGGATAGTCGGCCTTGAACTTCTCGTTCTGAGCCACAATCGAGTCCTCAAACACGGTGCGCTTGTTGTTGAACACACTGGCCACCTCGGCCCTACGCTCCATCAGCGACGAAACGAGCAGTCCCAGGATAAAGACCACTACCATTGAGCCTCCAAACAGAAGCCAACCTTGCCATTGTTTCAATTGCTTTGCCATAATATTTCGTTTTTTACTTTTTTACCTTCAATTCATCATCTTCTGCAGCCACTCTGGTACTGGTGAGGGAGGAAGTGGTGTCACGCCTTCGGCATTCGGCGTTGCCATCAGCGAGTTCATGCCGCCGTGAGGCACGTTACGATGGCAGTCCCAGCACACCTTACCGCCCTGAGCCTGCTGCGTCATATAGCCCATGCGGCCTGTCTTTACAAACTCCGTATTCAACTGCTCGTGACAGCGGATGCAGTTGTCCATCACCACCTGCCCCGTCAGTGTCTCGGCCTTGATGGCCTGATGCTCCATGCGGCCCACGAAATACGCCGTGTGCTTCAAGCCGTCAACCGCCTTGAAACCATAATATACAGCCAGGTTCTGATGGGGCACATGACAATCGTTGCACGTGGCACCGTTCTTCTGATCGTCGATACGTCCGTGCGAGGAGTGGCTCCACGTGGCATAGTAAGGTGTCATGATGTGGCAGTTGACGCAGGCCGACGGGTTATCGCCCACAAAATAAGTATGCGCCCTGAGCAGATACATAAACAATCCGCCGAGGCCGCATACGACGCCCGCTATTACCAGCAAACCCACCTTCGTTCTTTCTCCAATATCCATTTTGATATGTTTTATTCTGCAAATATAATCATAAATGAGGATAGAAACCGGTAACATCTGTGATCTTTTGTGTAAAAGTATGTTAATTTTAAGAATTGTTAGTTGTTTATCGCTATCTTTGCACTATCTTTAAAACAATTATGGATATAGATACTCTTGAAGGACTACGCAAGTGTCCGCTATTTAAAGGATTTGGCGATAACGAGATCATTGATTTGATGCATGCCATTCGTTATCGAGTGACACGCTTATTTAAAGGCGACTTTCTGTTTGTTGCTGGTGAGGATTGTATTCATGCCAACATCTTGATAGATGGTGATGTCGTCGCATATCTTGAAGGCGCTTCTGACCGTTATATCCGTTTGTCAACCTTTCATGCCGGCAACATGTTTGCGCCGGCATTCCTCTTCGCACAAGAACGTAGATATCCCGTTACGGTACAGGCGACGACAAACACGAGGGTCTTGCGAATTCTATCAGCAGATTTTGAGCGATTGCTCGAACTTGATTCCCGTCTGACTAAGAATTTCGCGGTGATTCTTTCGAACCTGATTGCCGGACTTACCAAAAAGGTGGGAATGCTTCTGTTGAGTGTTCGCGACAAGATCGTTTTCTTCTTGAAAGAGGAGCAAAGCCGTCAGCAGTCCAATACGATTCAGCTTTCTATGTCCCGTCATGAATTGGCCGATCATTTCGGCATCCAGAAATATTCCCTGCAACGTGCCCTCAACGAACTTCAGGAGAGCGGTGCCATTCGCATTGATGGCAAGACAATAGAGATTCTGAAATTGTAGGCCATCTACAACGGGATAGCCGCCATCACAGACCCAGTTTAGAGAACAACCTGATCGTTGACCCCCTGCATGAGCGTTACCCCCACGCAATGATCTATCGGAATCAATCCTTGAAACATGCAAGAGGAATTACCTTCACACCATCAGGACGGGTATAGGCTATCTTGCCCCCAGTCACCACAATCATCAGGTCTGGCTCGCGCAAAGGCACTTGTCTCTCTTTTTTATTGTATTCGCGGATAAGACGTTTCAATTCCACAAGATGCGAAGCACCGTCTTCAATCTCACCACTGCCAAGCTTACACTCAATAAGCGCATAGCGACCATCTCCAAGGTGTAAAACAAGGTCGGCCTCCAGTCCATAGCGATCTCTATAGTGCCCAATATGTGGTTCGAAATCAAGCGTATATGATTTGAAATCACGTATACACATCTGTTCAAAATAGAAACCGAAGGTCTTCAACTGACTTAGCAACGCCTCAGGTGTTAGCCCTAATGCAGCCACTGCAATTGATGGGTCAACAAACGCACGCTTTGGACCTGTACGGATAGCAGTCTTGCTACGGATAGCAGGACACCATGCGTCAAGATCGCATACCACAAAGAGTTTTCGCAATGCTCCCACATAATCGTCAAATGTAGGTTCTGTGCATGATACCTCACCAGAAGCGGCTACATCTGCTATCAGCGTTGACTTCTTCGATAAAGTGGAAATGTTTCTGGCGTATGCACGCAGAATCATGCGGGTAAGCAATTCGTCGCGTGATACACCGTCTACACGGCTGATATCTTCAGAGCATACTGTCTTCACGTAATTACGGGCAACAAGCAGCTTTGCCTTATCGCTCTTGATATTGACTGTTGCAGGCCATCCGCCACGACATGCACTGAATACCAACTCCTCAACTGACAAGTCTGATTCAATGCCGTCGATATCCAGGTTTGGATTGTTGAAAAGTTCCATCAGCGAAATCTTTCCATTAGACTCACCAGATTCCCAAAGGCTCATGGGAAGCATGTCGAGTTTGGAGATACGTCCTGTGCCAGAATGATGAATCTTTTTCTTGTCAACAGCATTTGAGCCAGTCAGGATGAACTGACCTGTAACGGATCTGTTGTCAACCATTGTCCGTACGGCATCCCATAGCACAGGAGCATCTTGCCATTCGTCAATCAGACGTGGCGTCTCACCTTTTAACAGGAGTGAAGGCTTTGTCGCTGCAGCGGCAAGATACTCGTAACGCATATCAGGGTCTTGTAGTTTTATAACACTCTTGGCCACCTGCTCGGCTGTGGTCGTTTTTCCACACCATTTCGGACCTTCTATCAATATAGCTCCAAAGGCTTCAAGACGTTCCTTTAGAATGGTATCTGCTGTTCTACTTAAATATCCCATATTTTCTATTTCGTTTATTGGGCGCAAAGGTACGATAAATAAACGAAATCTCCAAATGATTTTGGATTTTTGTGGTATTTTATTTTTGTTTTTTGCTATGTTTTATTTTTGCTTTTTGTGGTGTTTTGTTTTGGTTTTTTGCGGTAGCAAAAGGAATCACTGCTTCTGGATGACTGTTGGGATGACGCCACACGAACACAGCGGCAGGGGTACACCCAACAGCGCCGCCCATAGCACAGAAAACTTATTGTTACGCGAAAGATAGTTGGCATAAAACCTTTGCGGTACGAACACGTGCAGCACCCCTGCGATGAAGAATCCCAGCAACAGGTAGGGAGCCATCTCGCAGACCACGTTCAGAAAGGCTACGGGTAGGCGCGTCAGCGGGAATGGCGATGTGAAGAAACTCTGTATATCCATCGGCTGCAAAGGTACAACAAATAATTCGCAACTCGGTTGCAAACAGATAGAGTTTTTTCTGAGAATACAAATTTAATGCTTATATTTGTATCTATTTTTGTGGATTACTCTGTTCATGTTTACGTTCGTCGTGGTGTAAGAACATTATTACAGCCCAAGTAGTGAAGGCGAGGACAATGATGTCGATGATAATCATTCTCAGCATAATCTTAATCCTTTATCCAAGTTTAATATCGATATCTGTATGGTGATAATGCGCATGAACATCACTCAACTTCTATGTTGTTATGACGGACCAACCACTTCACGAAGAAGAAACCAACAACAAACTCTAAGGCTATGATAAGCCAACAATAAATACTTTCCATGTCTATTTATATTATAATTCGGATGCAAAGGTACGCCGAATCATGGAAAGCCGAAAGCGTTGGCTATGGGAAGTGAAGAAAGCGGCAATCCACAGAAAACGGATTGCTGCTATCGGATTTCTCGATAGCAGTTAAGGCTTGCTATTATAATACCTGACAAGCAATGCGACACCAGAGAAGGCAATCACGAATTCAAGGGCTACGATGACAATGTACTGCATAATGCTGATAGTTTTTATTGATTCACAATTCTGGTGCAAATATACGGATTATCCGCTAAAGGCTGACGGCTCGGTTATTGGTTGTTCCGAAAGGCGCTATCGAAAAAAACAATAAACGATTTTCCAGCTTAGTTGCAAGCTTATTCCAAAATTATTCGTACCTTTGCACCCGTAATACAGAAATGTGTTGCCCGCGAAGGTGCACTTAGCTGTGCTTAATTGGGAATGTGAGTGAGAATCTCCGACTGTCCCGCAGCAGTGAACTCCGTTATGGCTCCTAAGCATAAACGCCATTGAACTTCGTTCGATGACGTTCACGCTCTGCAAAGCTCAAATGTATTCGGCTTTGCTCTCGCTAAATCACGCCATTGCCCGTTTGGGTGAGAAGGCGCTTGGGAGTGGAGGAAAGTCTGAAGACCAGCCTTTGTCGGTAAAATGCCGAACGACCCTCGATGTAAGGGCGAAGAGGTGCAAGTTCTCTTTTTATTGGCTCAGCGCAGCAATGCGCACATACGTGTATTATTATTAAGTTCAACGGACGGAACAGCGAGCACCATCCGAGTTCACTCGAAGATGGTCGAGTCGTGACGGACGAAGACAATGCCAACGGGAGACCCAGTCGTGAGACAGCATCTCCCATTTTAAACAAAAAGATAATGAAATCGACAATAGTAATCTACGGACACGAGTCCGAACTGACCAAGGCTGATGCCAAGCGCATTGCCTTTTTCCTTGGAGCGCAGACAACCTGTACTCGCCACATTGGTGAGGCCCTCATGAATGGTGTTGAGAATATCGTGCTCTGTCTTCCCTCAATCAACGCTGAGGGAGCAGAAAGAGAATGGCAGGAATTCATCGACACCTTCCACAGCATGAATCTGACAGGAAAATGCTTGGCCATCTATGTACCATCTGATAGTCTTACTTCAGAGAGGCTTAATAATCTTAAGTATGTGCTCTACCAACGAAATGTAAAACACATTATCAACCCGCTTTTCGGTATACAACATTATTCTATTGACAACTGGATTAGCGCAATATCTCCCAACCTATAATACATACAAAGTATGGAACTTCGCCAACTGAAATATTTCCTCCGTGTGGCTGAGACGCTTAACTTCTCCGTAGCGGCCCGCGAATTGTTTATCACGCAGAGTACGCTCTCTCAGCAGATCCTGAACCTGGAGCACGAACTCGACCAACAGCTCTTCGAGCGCAATAGCCATGAGGTGCTGCTCACCGAAGCTGGACAGATGCTGGTGCCGCTGGCCCGCGAGTGTATCTATGATGCCGACACACTACTGCAGCGCGTACAAGAGCTGAAGCAGATGCTGACAGGCGAGCTGAACATCGGCGTTACCTTCTCGTTCAGCAGTATGATTGCCGAGGCGATGGCCGACTTCCTCAAGAAGTACCCCAAGGTGAAACTCAACGTCTGCTACGCCTCGATGACAGATCTTATCAATAAACTTCAACGCCATGAGCTCGATCTCGTACTGGCCTTCAAACCCAACGAGCAGAATGCCCACATCGAGAGCCGCGAGTTGTTCGACAATCGTCTTGCCGCTATCGTCAGCGACCATCACTCGTTGGCACAGAAAAAGAGCGTCACGCTACAGGAACTGGAGAAGTATTGCCTTGTCCTTCCCGCCATCGGCATGCAGGCCCGCAACGCTTTCGAGCAACTCATCGCCGATACCGATTGCCATTTTCGAATAAAGGCCGAGATTAGTTATGTCAGTCTGCTATTCAAGCTCGTCCACCAGACCTGCTACGTCACCATCCTTGCCGAATCGACTGTTGTCAATGAGCCCGGCCTCCGCGCTATCCCCATCGATGCCCCCTCAAACCACATGCAAGGTTGCATCCACACCTTGAAAGATGCCTATCAAAAGCCCTCTGCCCGCGAGTTTATCCAGATGCTCAGCCAATCAACTGCCCTCCTTCACAATACCACGCTGGCGGATATGTAAGTAACGTTTGCAAATTATGGTTTTACTCCTAAAATCGTGGCATACGTAGGTTTCTTACGGTGGATTTCCGTCTGGGTGAAACCTGCTTCGTCGAGCAGTTTTTTCAGATCCTCCGGCGAATAGGCCGTCATGCCCTCCACGACGTTTGTCCACATGGAGTCGCCATCTATTACTTCTACCAGAATGGCGAATTTTCCGCCCTGCTTCAGTACACGGCGCACCTCTTGAAGACAGTCAGGAAGGTTGGGCCAGAAATACACCGTCTCTACCGCTGTCACGAGGTCGAACTTCCCGTCTTCGTAGGGTAGTTTCTCTGCTGAACCCTGAGTAACGAATACCTGCTTGTCGAGCACGTTGGCATTCACCTTCTTGGCTTTTGCCACACTCTCCTCTGAGATGTCGATACCATAGACTTTTGCATCCTGACTCCGTTTCAACAGTCGTTGCAAAGTGGCCCCGCCACCACAGCCGATGTCAAGCATCGTCCAGCCGTCCTGAATATCGACGAGTTTCAGTCCCCAGTTCGTCAGTGGTGCATGACAGAGGTTCATAAACTTCAACATGGCGCGTCCCATCCGTCCTTGCGGACAGGCGCAGTTAGTGAATAGTTGCTTTATAAGTCCCATAATCCTTTTCTTTTAAAAAAAGGTGGCTGACCATCTCAGCCAACCACCCTCATTACTAACTAAACAAATACGTCTTATGATTTTATACCTGTGATTACAATTCTTGGGTGATGGCGGCGAGCCAGGCCTCGATGCGGGTGTCGGTCTTGTCGTCCTCGTTGATGTCGTCGAGGGGCAGACCAATAAACTTGCCGTCAATCACGGCCTCGGAGTCGTCGAAGGTGTAGCCGTCGGTCTCTACTGAGCCGATGAACTTGGCACCGCTATCCTTGATACCATTGTAGAGTTCGCCCATGCCACCTACGAAGGTGTCGCTGTACGACGAGCAGTCGCCGCAGCCGAAGAGAGCGATGGTCTTACCACTGAGGTCGGCACCTTGGAGCGTCTTCAGACCGTCGTACCAGTCATCCTGCAATTCGCCTGCGCCCCACGTCGAGGTGCCGGATGTCGGCTGTCAGGTCCTGTACATTCAGGGCCTCGCAGCCCAGTTTCGAGGCGATCTTCTCTGCGATGGCCTCGCAGGTTCCCGTCGAGGAACCATAGATTACAATTGTTGCATTCATTTCAATCATTTATTCTAAGAAGTTATTAATTTCTGTTGATACACTTACCTTCGCACTTACGTTTGCAATACCGTTCGCACTGTGCACAGATGTCATAGCCGAGCATAGCACCGAGGATGAAGTCTTCTTCGGGCGTGAGTTGGTTCAGTGGCCGGGTGACGATGAGCCGGATGGCTTCCAAACACTCGCGCCGTCCGAAATACACGTTCAGGTTCCCTTGACTTTCCAGCCTTTCAACGGCCAGTTTACCATATTTCTTATTACAGGTGAAAAGCACCATTTGGCGCACGCCCTTATTCAGTTCGTAGATGTGGTTCATCAGTACCTTGAGCTCCACGGGAGTTGTTGTCATCGTTCTCATTTTTATCGTTTCTAATTTCGGGGGCAATGCTGCGATTAAGCGAGTGCCAACATGCTTGCATGATTGGCCGAGCGTGAGCAGTATCGCCGTTGAATTTTAATTCGACGGCAAAGGTACGGCGAAAAAATGAAGTGCGCAATACCTAAAACGCGGTGTTTTAAGCATTGCGCACTTGTGATGACCTGCAAAAGCAGATTAATCAAAAGTAGGTATTACATACTTTTTTTATAATCTCATACCTTAGTATTACACAAACCTGCAAACATGATCTACGGCGATGTCGGAGAAGCCGAAGGCCTCGGCCTTGGTCATGCGGCCGCTGGCCACCTCGGCTACGATATCAACAAGTTCGCTACCCATCTGAGCAATGGTTTTTTCGCCCCTCAACACGGCACTGAGGTCCACGTCCATGTTGTCCTCCATCATGCGATAGGTGCGCTCGTTGGCAGTTACCTTCAGCACGGGAGCGATGGCATTGCCCGTAGGTGTGCCTCTGCCTGTAGTGAAGACAATGGCCTGACAGCCAGAAGCCACCATCGACGTGACACTGGCAATGTCAAAGCCTGCGGTGTCCATCACGACGGCTCCTTTCCTTGAAGGACGAACCGCCTGCTGAAGCACTTCCATGATGGGGCGCGTACCACCCTTGCGGATGCAACCCAGACTCTTCTCTTCGAGCGTGGATAGTCCACCCGCCTTGTTGCCTGGGGTGGGCTGTCCGGCACGACAATCCTGACCGGCGGCAGAGAGATGAGACTCGTACTCACGGCACACTTCGACGATCTGATTGTGAATCTCCGTAGTGGCGGCACGCTTGGCCAGTATGTGTTCACCGCCAATCCACTCTATCGACTCGCTCATCACCGTCGTGGCACCCATGTCGATGAGGATGTCGCTCATCTCACCGACTGACGGATTGCTGGCAATACCCGATGTGGCATCACTTCCACCACATTCGATGCCGATATAGAGTTCTGAGGCATCGAAAAGTTCCTTTTGCTGCGAACCTGCCTGTTGGGTCATCTCGCGGGCAGCACGGGTGGCTTTTTCAATGGTCTTCAGTGTGCCACCCTCCTCCTGAATGCCGAATGAAATGACGGGCTTATTGGTCAGACGCTCAATCTTTTCCTTTAGTTTCCGATGGGGGACGGTCTCGCAGCCCAGACCGATGATTATTACGCCATAGACGTTGGGATGGCAGGCGAAGCCCGTCAATACCTTCTGGCTCATGTCGGTATTGGCCTGCACGTCGGAGCAACCCGTGTTGAACACGATGTTCACCGCTCCGCGGATCTGACTGGCCACGATGCGGCAAGACTCACTGGCACAGACGCATGTGGGCAGAATCAGGATATGGTTGCGGATGCCAGGACGCCCCTCTGCGCGATGATAGCCCCAGAACTTGAAAGGTGCTATCTGCTGTGGAGCAGACTGGGTAGTACACATCTGCCAGTCATCACCCGCCAGTTCGCTGTCGTAGTCGCGTAGCTCACTCTTCAGGTTCTGGTCGTTCACCCAGCAACCCTTGGCAACAGCGCAAACGAGCCGTCCCAGGCTCTCACCATATTTAATTACCTCGCCACCTTCCGGCAGATCCGTCAGCGTCACCTTATGGCAGTAGGGGATATCCTCCTCGGCTCTTATCTTCAAATACTCGCCGTCTTTCTGAAAGACGACCTCCTCACCCTTCGCCACCTCCGCCACCGTAGTCACCACGTTGTCGGCAGCGTTCATCAGCAATGCATTCACCTTCGTCATATATAATACTTTGCGTATTTACATTGTTATTTTACTTGATGTATTTCACTTGCCTGAGCACACCTCCATCTGCAAGTCAGCCTCAATGTCGCTCAACTTATCCGTTGGCTTGGCGTGAATCCGCATCTGGTAGCGGTGTTCACGATCAGCAGCACCTTACCCTTGTACTCAGCGAGCGACACATCCTCTCCTGCATCGTCCTTCACTGTGAAATCATAAATACTTGACTGTGCAGAAAGGGTCAGTACACCCATCATTGCCATGAGGCAGAAAATCATTCTCTTCATAATCGTTATAGTTTTTAGTGAGGTTAGCGGATAAAATTCATAAAACATATTAAATCAGAGGACAAATATACGAAAAATAAGTGAATATTTGCTATCTTTGTAGATGATTTTGAGAATTATTAAGAAATGAATGAGTTGGCAGATGTAGGCTATAGGTGCGTGAACCTTAAAGGTGGCATTTTTTTTGCCATTATATTACTGCTGATGATGCCAAGGAACATGGCCGCTGATAACTTGCCCTATCTGGCTGATGGGGTCATCGACACAACGTGCCATGAGACACTTGGACTTCAGAGAAATGAGGCCGTCAGAACAGTTAATATCTTCACGGCGACGGATCATACCGACCATTATGCCAATGGGGTGGTGATGACAGCCTTCAAAGGTAAACTATACTGCATGTGGCAGAGCTCACCAAAGGATGAAGACAGCGATGATACCTGGGTGGCCTATAGTATCAGTGCCGACGAGGGGTTGACTTGGAGTGCCCCCAAGCCTCTATCTTTACCATCTGAAGAGTTCTACTGCACTTCCGGTGGCTGGTTGGTGAGTGGTGATACGCTGACGGCTTTCATCGACACCTGGCAGAAAGAACTGGAACCACGAGGCGGACGTACCTGTTATATGACAACTACTGACGGCCTGACATGGAGTCAACTCCAACCTGTTAGAATGGCTGATGGTCTGCCGATGGAAGGTGTTCTGGAACAAGATCCTTACACCCTTCCTGATGGTCGCATGATTGGTGCTACACACTTCATGCCAGGACTGCACATCTGTCCTGTCTTTACGGATGACCCTACAGGGCATAACGGCTGGCAAAAAGCCGCCTTTCTGTCAGAAGATACAGGCAAACAATCCCGTGAGATTGAGCCAAGCCAATACGTACAGCCCAATGGAACCATCGTCATGCTGTTTCGCGACCAAAAGAGCACTTTCCGCAAACTGGCATCCGTCAGCCCCGACAGAGGTGAAACCTGGAGCAAGCCACAAATAACAAACATCCCCGATGCCCGTACCAAACAATGTGCTGGTAACCTGTCCGATGGCACTTCCTATATGGTCTGCTGTCCTGCAAACGGCAAATGGCGTTGGCCTTTGGTCTTACTCCTTAGTCAGGATGGTGTCAGATTCGACAAAGCCATTTTGCTCCGCAGTGGTCAGGCTGATGACCTGCCTCCCAGACGCTACGATGGTAGATACAAAACCTTGGGTTTCAACTATCCCAAGGCTTTCGTACATAATAATTGCCTATATGTCAGTTATTCCGTCAACAAGGAAGATGTGCAATGCACGATGATTCCCATACTCAAGGATGTTATCCATGCCGACGGACACATCTTTTCTTATTGTTATTTTTAATATTCGTAAAGTTTGATGTGGAGGATTTTCCATTCGCCGACGCCGATGCGGGCGTGACGGCCTTGATGTGTCTGGTCACCGTTGTGACGACGGAGGAATTGCATGGTACCGTCATCAGAGATGGATACCTCATCAACGGAAAGGAGGCCGAGACGTTTGCCACTAAAACGCTTGTTCGCCTTTTGATCTGTGTTCCCGCCTGCTTCGGCGAAACCATCCTCGCCTAATGTCTTTTGTTGCTCTTGTTGCTTCTCGGTTGGAGCCTTAAAGTCAATAACTACACCGCTGCCAGCCAACAGATAGTCGAATTTTCCAAGACGGATGAGCATGGCTCCGCCCTCGGGCCATGTACTGCCGTCGGTGGCACGGGGATCCCAAGGCAGGGTGAAGTAGTGACGACAGGTCATAATTACACCGTCGTCATCGATGATGCGCTCACGATCTTCCTGGTCAAAGAGTAGGCCCCAACTATTCAATGAGCGTTTCACATTGAAAACTTGACGTAGTAGGGTGTAGGCTTTTGTCACGGATTCCGTCTCTTTCTCGCTAGCCTGGTCGATGGCGAAGGGTGAGAAGCCCAAAGCCTGATGCTCAGCGAAAGCATAGAGGGCGCGGACACCGCTATTCTCGCAACATCGGCTTTCTGGGATGAAAAGACGGTTTTTTACCGTGCCTCCGTCTTGTGGGCGCAATGGCATTGCATACTGCGCACACCACGACTTGAAGCCTGTATCGTAGATGTCAGGGGCCAACAGGTCGATGCTTGGTGCACCCTCGTGCCAGAAGTCGATGAGATGTGCCAATGGCCCTGCCGACGGATATTCGCCAGGACGGCGCCCACGACTGTTCATCGCAGCATTCACATAGAGCGGCATATCATGGATCTCTCGGGCTGCCAGGGCCAGATGCTCCACATAGCGGGCATAGCTCAGTGCCATAAACTTCTCGTCGGCATACTCATCGGTGCCGTAATGCTCTGCCCAGCGCTCCTTTTTATATGCCTTTTCTGCCAACGGCGAATGGTCGCGTGCCGACTCTAGCATTCCAATTTCGTTTTCTATCTGCATCATGATGACTACCTCGCGTTGCGGGTCTTTCTCATGGATATGTCGCATCAGCGCCGAGAACGCTTTCAGATCGGCCTGCAGCACATTGTCGCTGAAACACGATGCTATCTCCATCTGTTTCCCCTCGGCAGTCATCGCCCGTGGGAACCGGTTTGTATCTTTCTTGAACCATGCTGGCGTATAGCACGACATCGAATTCTTCCACGCGCCAAACCAAAGGAACACCACGTGTAGATGTTCCTGCCGTGCCACGTCGATGGTGCGGTCGATGAGGGTGTAATCATACATCTGCTCTCGCGGCTCCATCAGTTCCCAGTAGGCAGGAACAAGTACCGTGTTCAGGCCTAATGCTCGCATCCGAGGCATCACCTCGTCGATGTCAGCCACCGATGTTGCAGCAGAATTACTCAATTCTCCACCAAGGATAGGGCAGGGTAAACTCGACAGCCTATCAACAGCAAAAGCGCTTTGTATCGTGACCAGTGTAATAAGCGAAATAATTAATCTTCTCATATATTTTATTGGTTTTGTGGTAGATTATTGTCGATGATGGTTATATGACGGAACGTATCAGAAACCAAACAACGGGCACCAGGAGGGCAGGTAGGAGATTAAGCGTCTTGCAATCCTTCAGGTTCAACAGCGAGAGGCCACTGCCCGTGATGAGCAGTCCACCGACAATCAGCAACTCTGCCATGAGCGCGTCGCTGATGGCGGTGCTTGAAATATGTGCAACGAGCCAGAACATGCCCTGCCAGCAGAACAACACAGGAGCAGCCAAGACCATACCGATGCCGTAAGTAGAGGAGAACACCATCGACGATACAAGGTCGAGCGTGGCATTAGTGAAGAGAAAGGTGTGGTCGCCCTTCAAGGCTGAAATGACTGGCCCGAGCATCGACAGTGGGCCAATGCAATAGAGCAGAATGGCTGTTGACAAGCCTTCTGCCAGTCGATTTCCGTCCTTCTTCTTCTTTTCGCGCTGTAACTTGTCGATGAGTCGTTTGAACCTTCCGTCAATGTCGAGTGCCGTACCGATGACGCCTCCTATAGCCAGCGATATGATGAAAAGCACGGGGTACTGCGATTGGGAAAAGTGGCTGATGGTGGCATTCAGTCCGATGGCCAGCGATGCCAGTCCCAACCCCGTATAGAGTACCTCTTTATATTTCTCTTTTACACCACGATGCAACAGGCTACCGATGATGCTGCCAACGATGATGGTGGTTGCATTGACAATTGTTCCTATCATATAATTACAACTTGCCAGCCAATGCTACCACTTTCTGCTTGGTCTCATCTGTCTTTTGTTCATCAATCTTGGCAGAGACAAAGCCCATGTTCTCCACCTGCCAGTAGTTGCAGATGTCACGGAACTCGGCAGTGGCTCCGTCATAGACGCCAGGTGAATAGGATGACATCAGTAGCGCCATCTTCTTGACGTTGGCGGGTTTGTTGACGCAGTACATACGCTGGATGGGAGCCTGAATCTGGGCGCAGAGGGTGAAGTAATAGATGGGTGCAGCCAGTACCAGCACCTCGGCCTCGTTCATCAGAGGATAGAGCTCCTGCATATCATCCTTCTGGATGCAGGCGCCATTGCCCTTATTATGACAGTACTCACAGGCCAAGCAGCCTGCAATCTTCTTACGCGAAACATTTACCAGTGTCACCTCATGACCTGCTGCCTCGGCAGCCTTCTTGTACTCTTCCGCCATCCAAGCGGTGTTACCATTGGCTCTCGGAGAGCCTTGTAAAATCAGAATCTTACTCATAATCGTATCCGTTTTAGTTTGTGAAATTATGGCACAAAGATACGAATAAAATCCCAAAGCATGATTATTTTGCCTTGGGATTTATAGTTTATTTTGAAATACTATCGTAAATCATCAGCTGTTTTTCTTGTAACTCTGCACGGCCCAGGTGGACATGAAGAGAGCGATGGCGGTGAGGGCAAGGATTTGGTGCCAGATGCTGTGAAGGCTGCCGCCGCGGATGAAGACGGTGCGGATGGCCTCGATGAAATAGTGCATGGGGTTGACGTAGGTGGTGAGGTAGGCCAGTGTGGGCATGGAGCGGGTGGGGGTGAAGAGGCCGCTGAGCAGCATCAGCAGCACGACGAAGAACCACATGACGAAGATGGCCTGCTGCATGGTGTCGCTGTAGTTGGAGATGATAAGTCCGAACGACGAGAAGAACAGGGCCAGGAGCATGGCAAGCAGATAGATTAGAGCGACGGAGCCGGCGGGCGTGATGTCGTAGATAGCCCACGACAGTAGCAGGCAGACGGTGATGACGAAGATGGCGATAATCCAATACGGAATGAGTTTGGCAAGAATAAAAGCCCACTTCGAGACGGGCGTGACGTTGATCTGCTCGATGGTGCCGGCTTCTTTCTCGCCGACGATATTGAGCGTGGGTAGGAAACCTGTCATCAGCATGATCACGATGGCGAAGAGGGCAGGAATCATGAAGAGCTTGTAGTTCTGCCCTTTGTTGTAAAGATATAGGGGTGAGAGACGAGAGGTGAGAGGTGAGAGATTACCTTTGAGCGATGAGATATTGCCACTGATCACTTGGCTCATATAGGCTGCACCCATGCTTCCCTTGGTGCCGTTAACGGCATTGGCAGCTATGAGATATTGTTTGTCGCGAATTTCCAGAATGACATCGGCCTTGCCGTGCTCCACATCGCTCAGGGCCTGGTTGTATGTGGGCTGCTGAGCATTGAAGATGAAGTAGTTGCTGTGGGCTACCTGCTGGATGAGTCGCTGAGACTCTACTGTGTGGTCGATATCGACCACATCCACGCGGATGTTCTTCACCTCCATGTTCATCACCCACGGCATGACGCACATAATCATGATAGGGAACATGACGATGAGACGCGGCAGGAACGCATTGCGACGTATCTGCGTGAACTCCTTTTGTATGAGATATCTGAGTGTCATAAGCTATTCCAGTCTAACGTTAAACTTCTTCAGGGCGACAACGAGGAAGAATATTGTTATCGCAGCGAGGATAGCCACCTCTTTCTGCACATCGCCGATACCCACGCCCATAATCATCAGCTTGCGCATACAGACGATGAAGTATCGAGGAGGCATCACAGCGGCTACCCATTGCAGCAAGGTCGGCATCGACTCTATGGGAAATAGCATGCCGCTAAGCATCACGTTGGGCACGAGCAGCATCATGGCCGACATGAGCAGGGCCGCCAACTGCGTTTGGGCGATGTTGGAGATGAGCAGCCCCAGCGAGAGTGCCAACAATATATATAAGGTGCTGATAGCGACTATCCAGAAAAGTGAGCCGGCCAGGGGCACATCGAGCACGAATCGGGCCATGAGCAAGATAACAACCATGATGCCGAAGGCGAGCACCAGATAAGGTACCACCTTGGCAATGATGACCATCAGCGGGCGCACTGGCGACACGAGCAACAACTCCATCGTGCCGCGCTCTTTTTCGCGCACCACGGAGATGGAGGTCATCATGGCGCAGATGAGTATCAGAATCACGCCCATGATGGCAGGCACAAAGTTGTAGGCCGACTTCATCTGAGGATTATAGAGCATTCTTGCGTTGACGTGTCCGCCAGCGGTATTCATGAGTACCTGCTGCGCATAGTTCTTCCATTGCACCGCCATATTGGGGTCGGCACCATCGACGATCATTTGAATACCACTTTTTTTACTGGCAAAATCCTTTGCGAAAACTACTGCCATATCCGCCTTCTGACTGCGAATCGTCTTTTCAGCTTCTTGTGGCGTGGAGACGGTGCGTACGATGTCGAAATATTCAGAGGCGGCGAGTCGCTCTACAGCCACCCGGGTCTGGTGGTCCATCTGCGAAGTTACCACCACCGTGCGCACATTCTTTACGTCGGTGGTAATGGCAAAGCCGAAGATGAACATCAACACCACGGGCATGCCGAAAAGGATGAGCATCGTGCGCTTGTCGCGCAGGATGTGCTTGGCCTCCTTGATGACGAAACTCCAGAACTGTTTCATTTGACAATTTACGATTTTACTATTTAGTCTGACGACCTTATTGCCTGTCGCGCCAACAGCGTAAACACCCCGTCGATGTCGGACTGGCTGTACTCCTTCTTCAGTTCGTCGGGCGTGCCGATGGCCTTGATTTTCCCGTCCACCATGATTGAGATTCGGTCACAGTATTCGGCCTCGTCCATGTAATGTGTCGTCACAAAGACGGTGATACCGCGACTGGCCGCGTCGTAGATGAGCTCCCAGAACTGGCGGCGTGTCTTGGGATCGACACCGCCCGTCGGTTCGTCGAGGAACACCACGCCCGGCTCATGGAAGATGCTCACCGAGAAGGCCAGTTTCTGCTTCCAGCCCAGTGGCAGCGAGCCCACTAGGTCGTTCTTGTGCTCCATAAACTTCAGCCGTTCCAACAACTCGTCGGTCTTACGCGCTATCTCCTTGTCGTTCATCCCGTAGATACCAGCGAAGAGACGTATATTTTCAGCGACGGTCATATCCTCGTAGAGAGAGAACTTCTGCGACATGTAGCCGATGTGCCGCTTGATCTGCTCGTATTCCGTGCGGATGTCGTAACCGCAGACGCGCCCCGTGCCCGACGTCGGCTGGTGCAGTCCCGTCAGCATGTGCATCGCCGTAGTCTTGCCCGCGCCGTTGGCTCCGAGGAAGCCGAATATCTCGCCCTTCTTTACCGTAAACGATATGTCGTCAACAGCGTGGAACGAGCCAAAGGCCTTCACCAAGTGCGAGACCTCGATAACGTTTTCATCTTTGGCCTCTATCTGCTTCTCTTGTTCAATACCCGGCGGATTAAAAATCTCCCTGAATTGTTCGAGGATGACCTCTGGCGTATCGGTGCCGCGTATCTTCCCCTGGTCCAGAAACGCCACACGCTCACAACAACGCACCTCGTCGAGATACGGCGTAGAGGCCACAATCGTAATGCCGCGCTCTTTCAGCGTGGCGAGCATCTCCCAGAACTCCTTGCGGCTTACTGGGTCGACACCTGTCGTCGGCTCATCAAGAAAAAGCACACTTGGCGAGTGCACCAGCGCACAGCTTAGCGCCAGTTTCTGCTTCATACCGCCCGACAGCGCCCCTGCCTTGCGGTCCTTAAAGCGTTCTATTTGTCCGTAAATGGCCTTGATGGAATCGTAGCCTTCTTCCACAGTGGTTCCGAAGAGCGTAGCAAAGAACTTCAGGTTCTCCTCCACCGTCAGGTCCTGATACAGTGAGAACTTGCCCGGCATGTAGCCCACTCGGCAGCGCACCTCCCGCATCTGCTTCACTACGTCGAACCCGTCCACCGTCGCCGTCCCTGTTTCAGGCAACAGCAGCGAACATAGGATGCGGTACATCGACGTTTTGCCAGCGCCATCAGGGCCGATGAGTCCGAAAACTTCACCCTTCTGGACAGCGAACGACACATCGTCGAGTGCCTTTACCTTGCCGTAACTCTTGCTGACGTTATTAACCTCTATCGCATTCATAACTTCACCTCTCCGTACATACCTATCTTCACGAAGCCGTCGCTTCTGATGGCTACCTTCACAGCATAAACCAGGTCGGCGCGCTCATCATCGGTGAGGATGGTCTTGGGCGTGAACTCGCTGCGGCTGCTAATCCATGAGATGGTGCCGTCGTACTCCTTCTTCTGGCCGTCGCCATAGTCGGCAAAAACCTTCACCTGTTGGCCGATTTTGATATTCTGAAGTTGGGCGGAGGTGACGTAGGCCCGCAGATACATCGCCTCGGTGTCGGCCATTTTGAAGAGGGGCTTGCCGATGACCACGAACTCGCCACGCTCCACGTATTTCTCGAGTACGGTGCCTTTGGTGGGGGTGACGATGTGGCACTTGCGCAGTTGGTCGCGAAGCTGACTAACCTGCACATCCGTTGCAGCCATCTGCTTGTCGAGCGAACGGGTGCTGGTCGAGAGCGCCGATTGTTGGGCAGCGAGTTGCTTCTGCAGTACCTTCACCTGACTGCTGGCATCGTCGAGCATCTTCGAGGGTGCGGCGCCGTCGGCTACCAGTTCGTGGAAACGCTGCTCCTCCTGTTGGGCCTTAGCCAGTTGCTGGCGCGTGGCGGCAATCTGTGCCTCCATGTCGGGCTTCTGACTCTGATAGACCTCCTTCGTGGCTCCAAGTTGCTGAATCTTTAGCCATACCTGTGTAGTATCGATGAGTCCCACTTCCTTGTTGGCTTCGATGTTGTCGCCTTCGTTGACGCTGAACGTCAGCAATGCGCCGCTCTGCTCTGCAAAAACAGTGGTCTCCGTAGCCTCGAATGTGCCGGTGGCATCGTACTCTTTCTCATTCCCTCCGCAAGCGGCCAACATCAGCGCCACGCTTGCCAATATCGTTATCTTCTTCATGCTTCGTTAATTATTGGTCGTAAACTTATTGTCGTAGATTTCCTTCAGCATCTCAATCTCGTGCATCGACTGACTGACGCGGGCGGCGTTCTCCTGATTGATTTCGCGCACCAAGTCGTTCACGTCGATGATGCCATGTGAGAGTTTCGACTCTGCAGCCTGGCGGACGGCGGAGCGCAAAGAGATGATTTCCTCGTCGTCGGCCATCAGCTGACGATAGCGGGCGATCTCCTCGTTCTGTTGAATCTGTTCCAAGTTGTTGTTGAAGAGAAATACCTCGCGGTTCGACTCTGTCAGGTCACGCTGTAATTGTAGCTTCGCCTTGTCGTTCTTACGGGTGTAGAGAGCGCCGATGTTCCAGGTGAGGCGGGCACCGATGATGCCGTTCAACGACCATTCGTAACGTGTCATATCCTCGAACATATTCAGGCCGGGATAACCGTAATAGCCCTGTGCAAACACACCTAACTTTGGCATCAAGGCAGAGTTAAGCGCCTTCTCCTGAGCGTCTGCCAAACGGAGTTGCGCATCGAAGAGCCTCAGCTCAGGACGGTTGTTCGTAGCATTGACTTCGGCAACAGTGGGCTTCTGAGGATTCTTCACCTCAATACCGCAGAAAGTCGATAACATCGTTTGGAGCATGCGCTTTTGTGACTCCAGACTAGTCTTCTTCTGGATGACGTTCAACCGCTCGGCTTTCACACTCTGCCAGTCGCTCTCAGCTGCAGTGCCACCACGAAACATCGACTCCAGTTTCCGCTCGTTGCCTGCCAGCAGTTCCTGCAAGTCGCTGTTCAACTTGATTTGCTCGTCGAGCAACAGCAGCGAGAAGTACATCTCGTTCACGCGCTTGCGTACATTATATAAATTTACTTCGTTCTGTGCCGCCTGCACCTTACCCTGCTCGCGGGCGATGGCCTTCTGACTGCTGATGGCACCACCGTCGTAGATGGTCTGGCTGACGTCAATGCCCACGCGATACTGGTCTTTCTTCAGGCTCTGCATGTCGAGGCCCATCTGCTGGTATATCTGCTCAAACTGGTCAGGGAATGCCACCACATTACTCTGATACGTGGCCTGTGCCGAAGCCGACACCTGCGGCAGCCAGCCTTTGCCGATATTAGCCATTGTGAGATTGGTGGTTTTCTCGATAAGGTCATACTGCCGTATCAGCGGGTAGTTCTGTTCTGCCGCCCGCTGGCACTCTTCCAGGGTCTGCGCCTGCGCCGAACAATAACCAATAATCAGTAACCAATAAAAGATTTTCTGTCTCATATCATTCGTTTATTATTTGACTATAAAGCAAAATGGCCAGAGACATGAAGCATGGAGAGGAAATACACCATGCCGACATAGTACCGCCATTTGCCTGTTGGGGGCTGGACATCCCAGAGCCGCTGCACATATTCGCGGGCCAGCGCGCGATCTTCTTCATTGTCGCTGTCTGCCAGCGCAAAGGCTCCCACGGCATTGGCTCCAGCCATACCCTCGGTGTAGTTGCCTGTAGGCTCAGTACCATCAAGGTTGAATTGTCCGCCTTTGAATCCTTCATTCTTGAAGAATGTCAGCAGTCGGCGCATCATCGTGCGCTGGGCTTCTCGAGCCGCCCCTGTGAGATAATAATCCATACCGACGTTCATCGGACAGCGGATGGCATCATACTGATAGCGGTCGGTATTGTAGTCGAAGTTAGGACGGCGATAGGGCTTTCCGTCGAAGAGACAGTAGTCGGGATAGAGACCTGTCACTGAGTCCTGGGATGCCTCTAATAGCCAACGTGCCTTGTCGGCAGCCTCGCGCCAGAAATCATTCTTCGCATCTGCCTTCTCTGCCCAGAGGTCGAGGAAGGCAGGCAGACAATAAGACGGATCGCTGTACCAGTGAACTTCTTCATTGGGAACAAAGGTGACAAGACGCGTCGAGTCGTCGAAGAGGTTATAGATGCCCGATGCCTTGCCGTCCTTCGATGTTACCTTGTGAAGAATCTCATTGGCATCGGCAGCATACTGCGGTTCGCCCCATTTCTCGGCGGCGAGGAAGAGGGCTGTGACGAAATAGATCTCTCCGTCGGAGGCGTTGCTCTGTCCGATTTGCGTGCCGTCGAGGGCACATTGCCAGCAGAAATAGCCATCCCATGGACTATCTGCGGGGTATGCCATATAAGTCTTGGCCCATCGCCAGAGTTTGTCGAACACTTCGCGCTTGTCAAGTTGCAGACTGATCATCATGCCGTATGACATACCTTCGGTACGCACGTCGTTACTACCTGTATCTACGATGATGCCCATCGAGTCGCCTACCTCATAATAGACGCATTTCTCGGCGTCGGCATCATACTTGCTGATGTCGCCTGGCGTAAAGAAGTGCGTCCAGATACTGTCGATACGAGCCTGGACCTCTGCCTCGCTCTTGCCGAGCAGTGTCGAAAAGAGGTTGTTCGATGTTGTCACCTCTGTCTGCTGCTTATTTCCACAGGCAACGAGCAGTATGCCTGTCAGCACAAGGGGTGAAATCTTCATGTACTTCTTCATAATCGTATTTGTTTTTGTGAGTTTCAATACTCGTAGAGTTTAATTCATAACCACATCGAGCACCATCATCAGGACAAAGCCAATGGCAAAGCCGATGGTGCTGAGGTTTGAGTGCTGACCATTAGAGGCTTCAGGGATGAGCTCCTCGACCACGACGTAGAACATGGCGCCTGCGGCAAAGGCGAGCATGTAAGGGAGAACGGGCATGATGAAATATGCGTTGCGCCGTTATCAGCTCCTGCAAACACCACACCAACGGCCATTCCTTCTGGCAGGTTATGGATGGTGACAGCAAGGGCAAGCATCGCCGTCTTCGACAGATGCGAGCGCAAACCCTCTGGCTTGTCCGTGCCGATATGCAGGTGTGGTGTCAGTTCATCGATGAGTAATAGGAATCCCATACCTAACAGGAAACCAACAGCAGCAGGGAATACTGCCCATTTGCCACTATTAACTTCCATCTCCATCGCAGGAATCAGTAACGACCACACCGAGGCAGCCACCATCACGCCCGATGCAAAACCCAATAGCGACTTTTGCAATCGTACCGACATCTCGTCCCACATAAAGAACACAAACGCCGAGCCGAGCATCGTGCCCAACAGTGGAATCAACAGTCCTATGACTAATGTTGTTGTCATAATCGAGTACAAAGATATTTGGGCGTAAAGGTACAAAAAAAATAGAATAATTGCAACTTTTTGTGCAAAATACCATGTTTATGGTATGCGAATAACATGCAAAAGGTATTGTGGGGTTGCGAAAAACGCCGTACCTTTGCCGACGAATATGAGATTCGTCAGCGAGCTCAGGCGGCGCCTCAGCAATTCGAATACATTCGATTGCGCTCGGCTTGCACTGACCTTGCACTGAATACAAGATTAAAATTTAGGTTATTACATTATTTATATATTGCAAAACAGCTGACTGAGCTCGTCGGCAACACCCCACTTCTGGAGCTCAACAAGTATTCACAGGCAAAGGGTCTTGAGACACCCGTGATTGCCAAAGTAGAGTTTTTTAATCCTGGCGGCAGCGTGAAGGATCGTATCGCATTGGCGATGATCGAGGATGCAGAGGCAAAGGGTATTTTGAAACCTGGCGCTACCATCATTGAGCCGACATCAGGAAATACGGGCGTAGGACTGGCACTGGTATCAGCCGTCAAGGGTTACCATCTTATCCTTACCATGCCCGAAACCATGAGTATTGAGCGCAGAAACCTCGTGAAGGCCTACGGTGCCGAGGTACGCCTCACCTCTGGAAAAGACGGTATGCCAGGTGCCATCCGCGCTGCCGAGGAACTGCGTGACTCCATCCCTGGAGCCGTGATCCTCCAGCAGTTCGAGAACGCTGCCAACCCCGCAAAACACTACGCTACAACGGGTCCTGAGATTTGGCGCGATACCGATGGCCAGGTTGATATCTTCGTTGGTGGTGTAGGTACTGGTGGTACCATCTCTGGTACAGGTAAGTATCTGAAGGAGCAGAACCCCAATGTGAAGATCATCGCCGTTGAGCCCAAGTCGAGTGCCGTCCTGAACGGACAGCCCAGCGGTCCTCACAAGATCCAGGGTATCGGTGCAGGCTTCATCCCCAAGACCTACAACTCAGACGTGATCGACGAGGTGTTTGACGTGGAGAACGACGATGCCATCCGCACGGGTCGTGAGATTGCACAGAGTGAAGGTCTGCTGGTAGGTATCTCTGCAGGTGCAGCCCTCTATGCAGCCATTCAGGTGGCTAAGCGTCCAGAGAATAAGGGTAAGAAGATTGTGGTATTATTGCCTGATACGGGCGAGCGCTATCTCTCTACCGTACTTTATGCATTCGAAGATTATCCACTTTAAGTTCTTTCCGGACTGATCGGTAACGTCAGTACGAAGCGGGCTCCCTTGGTATATGCTGCATCCAGTGTGATATGACCACCAAGGAGGCCCGCTAATTTTCTACATAGGGTGAGACCCATGCCAAGTCCCTCGCTGAAATCATCGAGTTTAGTGAACTGTGTGAACACGTGTTCGTGCAGTTCCTCTGCAATACCAGGGCCTGTGTCACTGACCATGAAGCAGACGGACTGGCTGTCGGGCTGAATACAGCAGATGGAGATACTTCCTTCCTGCGTGTATTTATTGGCATTGTGAAGCAACTCGGAGAGAACCTTCAATAGACAGTCCTGATCGGTAATGATATGCAGACTGTCAGGCACATGGTGCTCCACTTTGAGTGTGACAGCATCAGGATTGCGGAGCGTGATGGTCTCAGCAGCGATCTTGCATATCTCATTGCAGCTGATCTCATCGTGGCGTTCCACCTTATCAATACCCTCCAGTGCCAATGTCCTCATCCAGTTGTCGATGATATGGGTGATGGTATGGCTGTTCTGCATGATGTCATGGGTGATTGTCGACACCTCAGTCTCATTCATTGCCTCATGTTCGTCACGTAGTACTTGAGTAAAACCGCCTATAATATTAAGAGGTGTACGGATCTGGTGGGACAGGTCTTGGATGAAGGCAGCCTTCTTGCGGTCTGCTTCCTCAGCTTTGCTTTTGGCGATAATCAATTCCTGGTTACGTTGCTCAGTCTCATTCTTCACATGTTTCAGGTTGCTGACGTAGTTAGCGATGGACTCCTGCATACTGACGAAGCTGTTCTGTAACTGTCCTGTCTCGTCGATGCGTTTCGTATGTTTGAGATGACTGTCAAACTGTCCATCAGCCATCTTCTGTGCCTGATTGGCAAGGGTTTTGATTGGAGAGACGAAACGGTTGACAACGAAATAACCGAATGCCAGCATCAGTAACAATCCGAATATAATCAGCGAAACGACGATATAAACCAACAGGTTGTAGCCCTTGAAGATGTCTTTATCGGGACAGATATAGGATAGTTTCCAATTAGTGTTAGGCAGAATGAGGCTTACTACGACACAGTCGCTACGGTTCAGATCGTCTGGAAGCGCCCGATCATTACTGGTGGCAATGAAATTTCCGCTTTCACCTGTTATGATGAAATAGGCATTGGGGAAGAAACGCTCCTGTAATAGTATCTGTGACAACTTGCGCTGAGAGAGATCGGTGGAGATGACGCCGATGGTACGTCCGTTAGTATCAATGAGTGGCTTGCAGTAAGAGGTGATCATCATGTCGTATGAGGTGCCTGGAGTATAGTCATGGAAGGGATCCACCCAACAGGCTTTGCCTTGGCGGATCGGTTCCTGATACCATGTCATCATAAAGTAATCGTAGTCATTGCTTCCCTCTTGTTCGGTCTCGATGTGTCCGTCTTCATTGGATGAATAGACTGAGAAGTATTTCCCCTGGTCCGCGAAGAAATAAGGCTCGAATGAAATGCTACAGCCATAAACGTCAGGATTCAGTTCCAGAATCCGACGTGAGAACGCCATGATGGAGTCTGGATGTTGCTTGCGTATGACGAGCCATTCAGAGTTTTCGGTGGCAACCTCCACCTGTCCCATCAGACCCATGATGCTCTGGGCGGTATTATTAAGAATCTGAGTCGCCTGTTCGGTGGCTGTCTGTCTGACGAAATGTCGTGTACGGACGAAAATAATTCCGATGGTAATCATAAAGATAATCACCGTGAAAGCAAGAATGCTCAGACTCAGTCTTAATGGCAGAGATTGCTTGATTTGTTTGATGAGCTTACTCATGCGCCTGCCTCCTTTCTTCCTGAGCCGCCCTGATCATCTCGTCAAGGAGTATGGTGACCTGATTGGCATTAACATATAATGTGTCTGTGGCCTTCCCAAAGTCCAGCGTGTCCTTTCCATAGTGGTCACACACCTGCTGGGCTGTCGTAAAGATTTCTGCCACAGGGGCTGCCATCTTATCAGGCATCTTATGAAGTACGGCCGTCTTCATGCGTTCATCCTCTTTAGTACGTTCGTAGGCTTCAAGCAATTCCTCGTTACGTTCCTTAAGAGTTTCCGTCTCATTACGCAGTTCATAGGTGTAGGTGTCAAGCGACTGCTGCATCTTTGTGAAACTACGTTGCAGCTGACCAATCTCGTCAGCGCGCATACTATTAGCAACGGTGGCAGAGAAGTCACCATTGGCAACCCGATGGGTGGTTTCTGCCAGTTCTTGGAGTGGCTTGAGACTGTGGCGGATGGTTATCAGAGAGAAGAGAAGTAACAGGATTAGTCCGGCTGCCGAAATCCATAAGGTATAACTCCTCAGACGTTGGTAAGGTGCAAAGATATCACTCTCGGGTATGACAATTGCAACGCTCCATCCCGTATTCTTAAAAGGTTTGTAAAATACGTGACAGGGCTCTCCTTCATAATCCAGGATCCTGTGCCCGCTCTCTCCTGCCAGCATCGAAGTGCCAAGGGCTTCTTTCATCGAATCCGGCTTCTCAAGCGTGCGGGTGAAAATGGTCTCGTAGAACAGCTTTGTCGTGTCAGGGTGTACAAGATAAGAACCTCCTTTTCCGAGCATGACGCAGAAGGAATGAGGGTAGGGCTTCATTTGGGCAATCATCTTAGTGAACCACTCCAGACGGATATCGACAGAGAAGGTTCCGACGCTGTTCCCCTTGGCATCGTGGATGGGACGACTATAGGATGAAAAGATATCCTTCACAATAATACCTTCTGTCGCATCTTCCATAAAGGGCTCAATCCAGTAGGGACGATCGAGAAGTTTGGGTATCAGATACCAGTCCATGCAGTGATACTGATAGTTGTCAGTTCCTTCCTGTTCTGTCTGGATACTGTCACCGTCATTATACGCGTAAGCCGAGAAGTAACGGCCTTTCTCTTTATAGTAGTATGGATCGAAAGAGATACTGCAGCCTGTAAGTTCTGAGTTGTTTACAAGAACCTGCCTGCTGATTGAAAACATGCTGTCGGGCTTGTTGAGGTTTTTTTCGATGACACGGAGCATATTATCTGATGCCACCTCAACACGTCGGAGGGTGTTGTCAATATGTAAGACAGTGCCTTCAAGTGTCTTCGTGGCTTTACCCCAAGCTTCTTCTCTGATGATGTCACGTGCTTCAGAGAACATGATACTGAATGCCCCCACAAAGATGATAGCCACAAAGAGCACCACAGCAAAGCTGAGACGTGCCGAGAGCGAACGGCGTAAGGCTGTTAATATCTTTTTCATTGGCCAGTCAGTTCTTTATAAGTCACGCTTCGTTTAATCATACCGCTTTCGAGCATCATCCGAGAAGCTTTCTCCACCATGTCAGGTCTGACACGGAATTCGCGTCGCTTAGAGTCGCGGTCAATCTGAAGGCGGAGCGTCTCTTTGAACATCAGTTTCTGCATCACAGCATTGGTAGGTGAATTATAGCGATGCACATACTTCATCACAATCTCCATCGCCTCCTCCGGATGTGCTGCCGCCCATTCCCATCCTTTACGGGTTGCCTCTGCGAAACGACGACATTCGTCACGATGAGACAGATAATAGTCACGCATCACATAGACGCCGTTCTCCTGAATGTTGTAACCATTCTCACTGAACCTGTAGATGCTTTCTTCTGTCATCTTGAAACCTGCTTGTTGTAGCTGATAATACTCATTATAACTAAGTGCCATCATTGCATCTACCGCACCAGAGAGGAACAGGTTGATATTGCTGGTGAAACGTACCCACTCAAAGTTCATTTTCTCCCGATGGTTCATGATCATGGCCATATAGCTGGGGTCGGAATTGAAGATCTCCCAACGCGTCACCAGGATATTACTGCTGTTCATCGAGTCCTGAAAGATGTTCACCAAAGGGATGCCCTGAGAGATAAAATCAATGGCCGACATCATCGACATCATGATGGCATTGGTCTGTGCAGTCTGTAAACGGTGGAAAGCAGAACTGGTCAGTGAGGGATGTTGAATGACAACGTCAAGACCTGCTTGTTTGTAGAATCCTTTTTCTTTTGCGATATAGTAACCGGCAAATTGTGCCTGAGCCGTCCATGCTGTAGTGAAGATGAATTGCTCTGCCTTGGCTAAGCCTGGTGCTAGCCAAAGAAAGAGGGTCAATACCGTCAAGGTGTAATTGAACCGTCTCACTATCCGTTTAGTCTTCTGTTTCCACATAAGGAGTCAGGGGCTACGGTTGAATTATTCATTTGGATGCAAATATAGGCAAAAAGGTTGAATAATGCAAGTAAATTGGCGAAAAAATCACAATAAACCTTGTCAGAATGCGTTATTTAGGTGTGAAATTGAATTTTTATATCATTTCTATACTCTGTTTTGTCACTTTGACTGTCAGGGCTCAGTATGATGTCTCTTTCTCCCATTATTGGGCGATGGAGCCATCTTTCAATCCTGCTGCCGTAGGTAAGGAGGTTAAACTGAACATTACCGGTGCTTATGCCATCCAGATGGCAGGCTACGAGAACAATCCGAATACGATGTACGCTGCTGCCGATATGCCGTTCTATGCCTTTAAATCCTATCATGGTGTTGGTCTTCAGTTCATGAATGATGCCATCGGCCTCTTTACCCACAAGCGTTTAGGTCTTCAATATGCTTACCAGCCGAAACTGTTGGGAGGCCGCCTGAGCGTGGGTGTACAGGTTGCGATGCTCAGCGAGACCTTCGATGGTTCCAAGGCCGATGTGATCGACGAAGACCCTGTTTTCACCAAGTCATCAGTCAATGGTTCTGCTTTCGACTTCGGACTGGGACTCTATTATCGGCGACGCGACTGGTATGCGGGTTTCTCTGTCTTACATGTCACCTCACCTCGTGTGGAACTCGGTGAGAAAAATCAGCTCGATATTGCCGCCACCTATTATTTGACTGGCGGATACAATATTCAGCTAAGAAATCCGTTTCTATCGATACAGACCTCTGTGCTCGGACGTACCGACGGTGTGGCGTGGCGGGGAGATCTCTCCGGACGCCTGCAGTACTCGCATGAGAAGCGGCATTTGTATGCTGGTCTCACCTATAGTCCTGCTACTTCGGTTACTTTTCAGCTGGGTGGTGTCATCAAAGGCGTCAAGCTGGGCTACAGCTACGAGCTCTACACCTCAGCGATAAGTGTCGGCAATGGAAGTCATGAACTCTTTGTGGGCTATCAGATGGATATCGAGCTTCATAAGAAAGGACGTCATCTTCATAAGAGTGTGAGAATTCTTTAAATGATCAAGTAGTAAACATCGAAATATGGGAACGAATAAAATTTTCAGCCTTTTAGCCTCGCTGCTTTTGTTAAGCAGTTGCTTTGGTAGTAAAATGGCCTCATCTGGCGGTGGCGAGGTGACAGGTGCGGGTGGACGTGCCTTCTCTGAGCCGACACCTTATGGCATGACACTGGTGAAACGCGGTCACCTGAAAATGGGTATTGAGAACCAGGATACGCTTTGGGGAAAGAAGACCCCTCTGCGTGATATCTCCGTTGAGGGTTTCTGGATGGACGAGACCGAGGTGACCAATTCCATGTACCGTCAGTTTGTGAATTATGTCCGTGACTCCATTCTGCGTGAACGTCTGTCGGAGATAGACGAGACCTATAAGAAGGTGAAGACCGATAAAGATGGTGAGGAAATCGGCAGCGTCATCAACTGGAAGAAGTCTTTGCCTCGTCGTCCGAGTGAAGACGAGCAGGAGATTATCGACGGCATGTATGTCACCAATCCTGTGACGGGTGAGCGTATGTTGGATTATCAGCAGTTGAATTACCGTTATGAGATCTACGACTATACCACTGCAGCCCTGCGTCGTAATCGTATTAATCCCCAGGAGCGTAATCTGAATACAGATCTCACTGTGAATCCTGAAGAACAAGTGTGGATTTCTAAGGATACTGCTTATATCGATGATGAGGGCCGCATCGTGAGAGAGACCATCAACCGTCAACTCACAGGTCCTTGGGATTTTCTGAATACTTATATCGTGAATGTGTTCCCAGATACGACTTGTTGGGTGAATGATTTCCCCAATGCCGACAACGAGACTTATATGCGTTACTATTTCTCGAATGCCGCTTATAACGACTATCCTGTCGTGGGTGTCACATGGGAACAGGCCAATGCTTTCTGTGCCTGGCGTACGGAGTATCTGCTGAAGGGACTTGGACCAGCAGCGCGTTATGTGCAGCGTTACCGTCTGCCGACAGAGGCAGAGTGGGAGTATGCGGCTCGCGGTAAGGACCAGAATGAGTTCCCGTGGGACAATGAGGATGTGGCCAGTGGCAAGGGATGCTTCTATGCCAACTTCAAGCCCGATAATGGTAACTACACCAAAGATGGTAACCTGATTACCAGTAAGGTGGGTATCTATGCGGCTAACAGTAATGGCCTATATGATATGGCGGGTAATGTGGCAGAATGGACTTCTACCATCTATACTGAGGCAGGTGTGGAGGCTATGAACGACATCAATCCGCAGTTGAGGTATAATGCCGCTCAGGAGGATCCCTATCGCTTGAAGAAGAAGAGTGTCAGAGGTGGTTCTTGGAAAGATCCTGAGTCGTATATCCGTTCGGCTTGGCGTTCCTCTGAGTATCAGAACCAGCCGCGCTCTTATATCGGCTTCCGTTGTGTGAGAAGTCTTGCTAATACTACCAGCGACAAGATCAAGGTGAAAGGCAAAAAGAAGAAATAACCCTAAAGGAGTTTAAGATATGACTATATACAGTAAAATCAATATCATCTACCGCTTACAGAAGTGGATGGATAGTGTGCCTGGTCAGACGTTTCTGAACTATGCCTATAGCTGGGGTGCGTCGATTGTGATCTTAGGTACGCTTTTTAAGTTGACTCACCTGCCAGGTGCCAACTTCTTCCTCTTCCTCGGCATGGGAACTGAGGTGTTTGTGTTCTTCATTTCTGCCTTCGACCGTCCTTTTGATAAGACGGCTGATGGTATGGAGTTGGATATCCATACAGACACAAGTATGCCTACAGGCCAGCACGCGGGTGGCGGTACTGTCGTTGTGGGCGGCGGTGGAGGTAATGCTCCTACCTCTGGCGGTCCTGGCGCTTCTGGTGGAACTGGTGGCGGTACTGTCGTTATCGGCGGCAGTGGTGGAGGTAATGCTCCTGCCTCTGGTGTTTCTGGTGGAACAGGCGGTGGCACTGTCGTTATCGGCGGCAGTGGTGGTGGTAATGCTCCTACCTCTGGCGGTCCTGGCGCTTCTGGTGGAACCGGTGGTGGTACTGTCGTTATTGGTGGCAGTGGTGGCGGTAATGCTCCTGCCTCTGGTGTTTCTGGTGGTACATTCGTTGTTGGCGGTAGTGGCGCTGCACCTGCTTCTGGTGCACCTGTTTCTGGTGCCGTAGCTACTGGTGCCCCTGTCGTGGATAGCGAAGCTATTGCGGCCGTATCGTCCTCTGTCATTTCTGTTTCGGGTGGAGGAATACCTGTATCAGGAGGTGGCGTACATGTTTCTGGTGGTTCATCAGCTCCCTCTTCATTCCCGCAGATGACACCGGAACTCGAGGAAGCAACAACCAATTATGTGACTGAGCTGAAACGCCTCACGGAGATGCTCTCTCGTGTATCCGAGCAAACAGACAAACTCGCTCACGACTCTGAGGAGATGGAGAATCTGAATCGTACGCTGACAGGAATCTGCAAGGTTTATGAACTGCAGCTCAAGAGTGCCAGTTCACAGATCGGCACGATCGACGATATTAACGAACAGACCCGTAAGATGGCAGCCCAAATTGCTGAACTCAATAAGATCTATGCCCGTATGATTGAGGCAATGACGGCAAAGATGAACGTATAAGAACATGGCAATTAGAAAAAGACCCGTCTCCCCTCGCCAGAAGATGATCAATCTGATGTATGTCGTCTTGATGGCCATGCTCGCGCTGAACGTCTCTTCTGAGGTGCTCAACGGCTTCTCTATCGTGGAAGACAGTCTGAATCGTACCACTAACGGCTCCATCAAGGAAAACAAGATTGTCTATGATGATCTGGAGATGCAGATGAGGCTCAACCCCACGAAGGTAAAGGCTTGGTATGATAAGGCTCAGGAGGTGAGGCGTATCAGTGATTCCCTCTACAACTTCGCCGAAGAACTGAAGTTAGCCATCGTGCGTGAGGCTGATGGCAAGGATGCCACTATCGAGGATTTCCAGAACAAGGAAGACCTTGAGGCAGCCAATCAGGTGATGCTGGCACCAGGACGAGGTAAGGGTCAGGAGTTATTCAACGCCATCAGATCCTTCCGTAACCGTGTTGTGGGAATGACCTCGGATATGAGCAAACAGCAGATTATCAACGCCAACCTGTCAACGAGCATTCCGCGTAAGGCTGAGGCTTTGGGTAAGAACTGGCAGGAGTTTATGTTTGAGGATATGCCTGCCGTCGCAGCAGTCACCTTATTGTCGAAACTGCAGAGTGATGTCCGTTACGCTGAGCGTGAGGTTTTGCATACATTGGTGCAGAATATCGACGTGAAGGATATCCGTGTAAATGCCCTTTCTGCTTTCGTCATTCCCAGTTCCCAGACGATTGTCAGAGGCGACCGTTTCTCTGCGCGCATCGTGATGGCAGCTGTGGATACCACCCAAGTACCTGATATTTATATTGGTAATCAGAAGGTGACCCTGAACAATGGTCTTTATGAGACCATCTGTAATCGAACGGGGGATTTCACGTTGGCCGGCTATATGGAGACCGTTAATGGTAATGGCGATCATATCCGCCGGGACTTCAGCCAGAAATATACCGTTGTGGATCCGAGTGCGACGGTGTCGGCAGACTTGATGAACATGCTTTATGCAGGTTATAATAACCCCATCAGCGTGAGTGTGCCAGGTGTTCCTTCCAATAAGATTCAGGCGTCGATGACGAATGGCACGTTACAATCCGTAGGTCCAGGCAAGTATATCGCCCGTCCTTCAAAGATCGGACAGGATGCTACTATCACTGTCGTCTCTACGAATACGGGTCGTCCGCAACAGATGGGACAATATACTTTCCGAGTGCGTAAACTCCCAGATCCCACACCTTATATCTCAATGAAGGATGAACATGGCAACCCCACACGTTATAAAGGTGGTGGCCTGGCTAAGTCGCAACTTGTTGCAGCCAATGCGATTGGAGCAGCTATCGATGACGGCATCCTGGATATCGCTTTCCGTGTGCAGAGTTTCGAGACGGTTTTCTTCGATAATATGGGAAATGCCGTACCGATGGCATCCGACGGAGCCTCGTTCTCTGAACGTCAGAAAGATACCTTCCGCAAACTGGCGCGTAACCGTCGTTTCTATGTGTCCCGTGTCACGGTGGTTGGCCCTGACGGTCTGACGCGTACCCTTCAGAATCCGATGGAAGTGATTGTGAAGTGAGAAGTGAAAAGTGAAAAATGAGAAGTTTGACTGATAATAAAAATATAGTGGTATGATCATGAATCGAATGAGAATAATCGAAGTGAATAGATATTGTTGGATGAAAGTGGTATTAGTACTTTTCACTTTCCACTTCTCTCTTTTCACTTCTACGGCCCAGCCAAAGCAGCGCCGCGTGCAGAAAAGTGAACAGCAACAGCCACAACCGCAGCAACAGCCACAATCGCAGCAACAGCCACAATCGCAGCAACCGCAGCAATCGAAACAGAATCAGCGGAAAAACCCGTCTTCTGCGATGTCTGTGCGCGCACAGATCTCATTTCCCACGGCAGTGGATATGCCAGAGGAGGTGGTGTGGCGTCGTGACATCTATCGTGAGCTCGATCTCTCGAAGGATGCCAATGCAGGTCTTTATTACCCCGTAGAGCCACAGGGCAGGCAACTGAATCTGTTTACCTATATCTTCAAACTGGCTCAGAATGGTTATGTCCCTGTCTATGAGTATCCTACGGATGGCAGCGATGTCTTTACGAATGAGGCAAGGGTGGATATGAAGACCATCCTCGACAACTATCACATCTTCTACGAGGAGCAGGATGGCAAGTTGAAGGTTGACAACAGCGATATCCCTTCATCTGAAGTTAAGAAGTTCTTCCTGAAGGAGAGTGCCTACTACGACCAGGCTAATTCCACCTTCCATATCAAGGTGCTCGCCCTCTGTCCTGTGATGTTGCGTGATGATGATTTCGGCGGAGAAGCCACCCAGTATCCTTTGTTCTGGGTGAAGTACAGCGATCTGGAGCCCTTCCTGAATCGTCAGACTGTGATGCCGAGTAATCTAAATAATGCTGCCACTATGTCGATGGACGATTTCTTCACGCTGAATATGTATCGCGGACAGATCTACAAGACTAACAATGCCCAGGGTAAGACCTTGGCGCAGTACTGTCCTGATGAGGCTGCGATGACAGCTGAACAGAAGCGCATTGAGAAAGAACTGGCAGACTTCCATAAGACCATCTTCGGTGATCCCGTCAAGAAGGATTCGCTCGATAGTATCGCCAAACTCGATACCAAAAAGAAAGGCAAGGTTAAATCTGCTAAAAACAGCTCAAAGCGTACGAAAGCAGGCAAGTCAAAGAAGGGAACGACCACTACGCCTGCCAATAGCGCTGCACGTGTTACGGTGCGCCGTGAGCGACATTAATGTGTTAAAAGTTGGACAAAACGATACGGGTTCCAAGTTTTTTCGTATCTTTGCACCGATTTTTTAACTTAAAAAGATTTGAGAAATGAAAAAGATTTTAACCATTGCAGTTCTTTTCGCTGCCTTGATGACAGCTGTTCCTGCTAAGGCAGAAGTGAAATTCGGTGTGAAGGGTGGTCTGAACCTGACGAGCATCAGATTTGATTCCAGCGTTGCTGACAAGTCTAACCAGGCTGGATTCTTTATTGGTCCGACCGTGAAGTTTACGCTTCCTATCGTAGGTCTTGGTATCGATGCTTCTGCACTCTACGATCAGCGTAAGAGTACGGTGGGTAGTGATAGTGGCAATGAAATAAGTGTTAAGCAGCAGTCTATCCAGATTCCCATTAACGTCCGTTATGGCATTGGTCTGGGAAGTTCTGCCAGCATCTACTTCTTTGCTGGTCCTCAGTTCGGATTCAATGTAGGCGACAAGACTATTACATCAACTGTTGCTGATTGGACCTTTAAGAGTTCAAACTTCAGCGCTAATGTCGGTGCAGGTCTGATGTTGTTGAACCATCTGCAGGTATCTGTCAATTATAACTTCGCGTTTGGAAAGACTGGTGATTTCTCAGTAGATGCTCTTGGTCAGGTTTTCAAGGAAGATGCTAAGCTCAATGCCTGGCAGATTGGAGTCGCTTACTTCTTCTAAGCACATCCGTGCGGTACACGGACGTCATATTGCCCCTGCCGCTTGACGGCCTTTTTACCTATTCAGTTCCTTCGCAACTGGAGGAGCATGTTAAGGTAGGCGTCCGTGTACTCGTACCCTTTGGAAAAAACAAGACCTATGTAGGTGTTGTGTCGGAGATCCATGAACGGAAGCCCTCTGACTATGAAGTAAAGGACATCCTGCAGTTGCTCGATGCTTCTCCGATCTTACTTGATAGTCAGTTGAGACTCTGGAACTGGATCTCCGATTATTATATGTCTCCCATCGGAGAGGTTTTTAAAGCCGCACTCCCTTCAGGTTTGAAGGCTGAAGACGGCTATCGTCCGAAGACAGAGCTTTATATCCGTTTGACGCCCAACTTCCGCAACGAGCAGACGCTCCATGTGGCACTGAGTATGCTCCAGCGGGCAGGCAAGCAACAGGAGGCCTTCATCCATTATCTCGCCCTCTCGCATTGGGATACGGTGGAGGGACAGACTTGTCGCGAGACACCAGTAGAGATCACCCGCGATGAACTGATGAATGCCAGTCACGCCTCGCTTCAGACGATCAATGCTTTGGTGAAACGCGGCCTGTTGGAGACTTATGAACTGGAGGTGGGCCGACTGAATCATGGGGGAGAGCCTCATTTGGAGAACATCAAACCCCTCAACGAAGCCCAGCAGGATGCCTATAATCAGATTCTCCTCTCTTTCATGAAGAAGAACGTCACGCTGTTGCATGGTGTCACTTCCAGCGGAAAGACGGAGATATATATCCATCTGATCAAACAAGCGTTGGAGAAGAAGCAACAGATACTCTATCTGTTGCCTGAGATCGCCCTGACGGTGCAGATCATGCAGCGTCTGCAGCATGTGTTTGGCGATTGCTTAGGTATCTATCATAGCAAATACTCCGATGCCGAGCGGGTGGAGATCTGGCAGAAACAACTCTCCAAGCATCCCTACGATGTCATCCTTGGTGCGCGCAGTGCTGTTTTGCTGCCTTTCCAGAATCTCGGCTTAGTGATTATCGATGAGGAGCACGAGACCAGCTATAAGCAGCAGGATCCCATGCCTCGCTATCATGCCCGTTCTACAGCGATCATGCTGGCTCAGATGTTTGGTGCCAAAACCCTCTTGGGTACAGCCACACCATCGATGGAGACCTATCATAACGCCAAGACGGGTAAGTTTGGGTTGGTGACCCTCCAGCAGCGTTATCAAGGTATTGAACTCCCAGAGATACAGGTGGTGGATATCAAGAATCTGCAACGTCGCAAGATGATGAAAGGTCCTTTCTCGCCTTTGTTGTTGGCAAAGACGCGTGAGGCTTTGGAACGGGGTGAACAGGTTATTCTCTTCCAGAACCGTCGTGGTTATGCGCCGATGATCGAGTGCAAACAGTGTGGTTGGGTGCCCCATTGCCAGCATTGTGATGTGTCGCTCACCTTCCATCGCAACCTCAATCAACTCACCTGTCATTATTGCGGCTATACCTATCAGGTGCCGACGGAATGTCCTGCCTGTGGTTCCAAGGATCTCTTTACCAAAGGCTATGGTACGGAGAAGATCGAGGCTGAGGTGCAGGATATCTTCCCTGAGGCCCGCATCTCACGAATGGATCTTGATACCACCCGCAGTCGTCATGCCTACGAACGTATCATCAGCGATTTTTCCGCAGGGCGTACGAACCTCTTGATTGGCACGCAGATGATCTCCAAGGGGCTCGACTTCGACAAGGTGAGTGTGGTGGGTATCCTGAATGCCGATGCCATGTTGAACTATCCCGACTTCCGTGCTTACGAACATGGATTCATGATGATGTCGCAGGTAAGCGGACGGGCAGGACGTAAGGGCAAACGGGGGCTTGTGATCTTGCAGACGAAGAGTCCTGATCTCCCCCTGATTGATCAGATTGTCCGTAACGACTATCAGGCTTTCTACAAGTCGGTGATTGCTGAGCGCCAGCAGTTCCATTATCCGCCTTATTATCGCCTCATCTATGTCTTTCTGAAGCATCGTTATGACAACGTGGTTGATACGGCCGCCTTGGAACTCGGCAGTCAGTTGCGCCAGTGGTTCGGCTCTCGCGTCTTGGGACCTGACAAACCGGCTGTCGCCAAGGTCAAATCCTTGTCTATCCGCAAACTCGTGCTGAAACTGGAGCCAACGCTCAACATGTCGGATGTGCGCAAATATTTAGCGCTTGCCCAGCAGCAGATGCTCCAAGACAAGCGCTATTCCTCCCTCCAGATCTATTACGACATCGATCCGTTGTAAAACTACATTTCCCTATTAATTGGGGCGTTTTTTAGATTTAATTCCAGCACTTGTTAGAATTAAATGTAGCAAGTGCTAGAATTAAATCTAGCAAAAATTGTATTTAGAGACTGTTTTTGAAAATTAATCATTATCTTGCAGCCAGCGGGTGAGTACTTCGCAATACTCTTCGTGGGCATCGATAAAACAGGTGTGGCGGGTTTGGCGGAATAAGTGCCATTGACTGTGGGGAATATGCTCATAAAGTGAGGCGGCGACAACAGGCGTGCAGATGTCGCGCGTGCCACTACAGATAAGTGTCGGCTGGGAAATCTGATTCAGTCTGTCCGTATATTCAAAGTCTTTCAGACTGCCAAGCGGCTGATATTCGTTGGGTCCCCAGCCATAGAGGTAAGCCTCAGTGCCAGAACGTTTGGGACGTTTGATACACTCGGGCGAGTGTTCATCTACACTGATGACATACTGCTCGAAGTAATGATCGTTGGCTCGCAGATAAGCAGGATCATCCCATTTGCCAGTGGCTTCTGCACGACGGATTGCTTCCTGATCTTCTGCTGACAGATATTTGATAAGCCGATGCTGCTCACTCGCCCATAGGCTGCTGGAGGCATGACCTGAAGACAGTATCAGCGACTTGATGCCTTGAGGCTGGTGGTCTATGACATACGCAATAGCCTGCATGGCGCCCCATGACTGACCAAGTAGATGCACGTTGTCCAGATGAAGATACTCGCGGATGGCGATGAGTTCATCTATCCAGGTTTTCTGCGTCCATAGTTCTGGGTGACCGTCGAGATAAGAATTGCCACAGCCTATCTGGTCGTAAGAGATCACCTGCCGACCTGTGTCAGCGATGCAGTCGAGCACCTCGAAATAGTTATGCGTGCTGCCTGGTCCACCATGCAGCAGCAACAAGGGGGCTTTCTCCGTTGCCTCGCCCACTACTCGGTAGTAGGTCTGATAGCCCATAAAAGGCATATAGCCTTCAGAGATTTTCTGTGCCATCATTTTCAGTCGTCAAATAGGAATTCCAACAGATCTTTGGCCAGACTCTTGTGGAAGAGTACCGTGCGGCGATGGAAGGTGGGAATCTTGATATCAAGGCCTCTCGTTGAGAAACCTCTGTAACGGTTGATGTTCATCTTGCAGACACTGTTGCCTGCAGCATCGAGAACCTCCAGTGTACCAGAGATGATAATGCCGCCGTCGCGTTTGTTCCAACTCCAGGTGGCTGCACCCGAATTGCCTGGATCCAACCGGGTGGCATTGATCTTGATGATATAGTCGGGCGTACCTTTCTTGGTGAGTTTGATCACCTTCTTCTTGGCATCGTTCCAGCGATCCATAAAGGTCTCTTCGCCTTCTTCCTGATATTCACTCCACTTCTTGAAGACCTTTTGGTCGTTGGCCTCCAGATAATCGATGAAACTCTGGTCCGTGATTTCCATCGTGGAAAGATTTCCGACTTTGGCTTTGGTGAAATCCACTTCCACCCTACCAATCTTACCTGGCTGCATGACAACCTTGAAATCACCACTGGTCACCACGAACTCTTCTTCATCTGCCTGCACTGCTAAGGTCATCATCGCCATAACAGCTAATAAAAACATTTTCTTCATTATTTATCTCGGATAAATTGTTTTGAATTGAGTGTTGTCTAAATATTGTTTGCAAATATACCTTGTTTTGATGGTAATCAACTACAGAGTGTTGCTTTTTTGCGTTTTATTAACAATAAAAAAGAGTTCCCCACTCAGATATAACTCTGAACGGGGAACTCTTATGAGGTTGACGTATTTTTTAGAAGTTCAGCTCGCAACCGATACCGAGCACGCGGTTGGTGCGGGTGAAGGTATCGCTGATCAGCGGCTCTGTAGAGGTGACACGCTTGTAGTCGTCGTAGTTGGTCTGGAAGTAGGCAGCCTTGAGGGTCACGATATCAGACACCTTGTAGTTAAAGCCCAGACCGAAGCTGAAGCTGTTGACAACGAACGACATATCGTTCATGTACTCATCAGTGAGCTGATAACGGGTGAGCTGACCACCAGCTGAGATGGTGAGCTTCTTGGTGACATCCCACTCTGCACCTCCCAAATATTCGTTGGTACCACCATCGAGCAGCTCCTGCGTGTCGTTATACCATCTGGCGTTCTTATCATAGAAGTGGTGATAGCCGAGGTTCAGACGGACGGCATCGGTGATGTTCCACATGGCACCGACAGCGAGCTGTGCAGGCATATCCTCATTGACTTTCTCACCATCGCGGAACTTGTTGACGGCAGGAATCTCGCTGGCCTTGTTGACGGTTGACTCATTCTCCATGCGGATCTGGGTCTTAAACTCGTACTTGGCAGCGAAGTTGAACTGACCTACACGCCAGTCAACGCCGATGATCGGTGCAATACCAACACTCCACTGGTTACAGAGCAGATTCACACCCTCAGAGTATTTCTGCAGGCTGTTGAGGCTCTCGCTGGTGCCCTGAAGTGTGGCAAGCGATCCCTCAAGCTGTGCCTTGGTGGCTACGAGTTCCTGATACTGGGGGAGGGCTGTGGCACCTGCTGCCTCATATTGGGCCATACCTGCATCTACCAGAGCGAGACCGTCGCTTACAGTAGTGATGCCGCCATCAACCATAGCTGTAGCAGACTGCAGGAAACTGCCGAAGTCCTGATAACCACCAGCGGTCTTTACCATAATATTATTGATCTTAGCCTTATAGGTGGCTGTTCCGTAAAGGAAGCGCAGACCTCCATACACAGAGAGATCGGGGGTAATCTTGTAGGCAGCACCAAGCTGTACGCCAAAATAATACTGGCGGCCCTGCATATAACCATCCATATCGTAGCCGCTGACACCAGGAGCTGTCTGGCCTAAGGCTGTGGCAATCTGATCAAGGCCGCTGAGCTGATAGGCAATACCACCAACCACGCTCTCGAAAGAACCCAAACCGTCGTTGAACTCACAGGCACCACCACCGCCAGGAACGGAGAAGTTGAACTGCCAGCTCCAGTTACCTTTATTATAAGCACCCTGAAGTGAAGGGATAAACGGTGCGTCGGCTACACCCTCGAAAGTCTTGGAAGTGCTACCGTTGTTCTTGCGACCCAGTGCATAGAGTGGGTTGTTGCTGGTGATTGTACGCGTCTGATGGGCGTACTGCCAGTTGAATGCAATATGGAATCCCTCAGGCAGGAAAGCGACACCTGCGGGGTTAGAATAGACACCGTCGAGGCCGATCGCTGCATCGCGAGCCGGATTCCTGAGGAAATCAACACTCTGGTTTGTATTGGTTAAGATACCGCCAGCATTGGCTGAGGTGGTTGCTGCCAGCATCACGCAGGCAAGAATTAACTTTAATTTATTCATAATCCTAAAAACTTCTTAAAAAACCGGGTGCAAAGGTATGCAGATTGTTCGGAAGTTTTCTGTTTGCGCACACAAAGTTAACATCTATTAACTTAGAATAGGGATTTTCCTGCACAAAAAAGCCCAATTGTGCAATATTTTCTTGCACAAATGGGTATAAGGATGTGCAAAATTCCGCTACTTTTTCAGTTCGGGATAGTTAACACGGGTGTGATAAATCGTCTTCAGCTTCTCAATCAGCACAGTCTTGGCATAGGCAATATCGCGGAAGGTGATGGGGCACTCCTTGAAATAGCCTTCAGCCACTTGGGCATCGATAAGCTTGTTCACGAGGTCGCGGATGCTCTGTTCCCTATAGTCAGGAAGGGAGCGTGAAGCAGCCTCCACCGTATCGGCCATCATCAGGATCGCCTGTTCCTTGGTAAAGGGGTTAGGACCTGGATAGGTGAATAGCAGATCGTCAACCTCATCATTCGGATGCTCGTTTTTATACTTCACATAGAAATACTTAGCTTTGCCTTGTCCGTGATGGGTGGCGATAAATTCCCTAATGATGGTGGGTAGATTATATTTCTCTGCCAGTTTGATGCCTTCCGTCACATGACTGATAATCATCTGGGCACTATCGATGGCCCCCAACTTCTCATGAGGATTGACGCCCGACTGGTTTTCGGTGAAGTAGATAGGGTTCATCATCTTACCGATGTCGTGATAGAGGGCACCTGTTCTTACCAACTGACTCTTGGCATCGATCTTATTGGCAATCTCTGCGGCCAAGTTTCCAACCTGGATAGAGTGCTGGAAGGTACCTGGGGCCACCTCGCTCATCCTACGGAGTAAGGCTTTGTTCATATCCGACAACTCGATCAGCGTGATGTTCGAGATGAAGCCGAAAGCCTTCTCAATGAGATAGAGCAGGGGGTAAGAGCAGAACAGGAGCATACCGTTGATGGCGATATAGTTGTACTCCCTGAGACTGAGACGGGCCAGATCGTCGTCACGGATCCATTCGAGCGCGAGGTTCGTCAGTCCTGAGGCTAATGTGACCAAGACGGCTGTCCAGAACAGTTGGGAGCGGCTCGACAGCTCTCTCAAAGAGAAGATAGCCACAAGACCAGCTACCAGTTCTACTGCGATGAATTCAAGTGGGTGCTGCAACAGGCAGGCACAGATCATAATCATCGTGGCATGGGCCATGAAGGCAGTGCGTGAATCCATAAACACGCGGATGAAGATAGGCACCATCGCGAAGGGCACAATATAGACGTGCAACACATTATGATCGACCATGAGCGATGCCACAATGACGAAGATTAGAATTAGGGAATAGAGCATCAACATGGAACGGTAATTCTCGAAATAGTCTTTCCTGAACAGTGTGAGGTAGATGGTGAAGCAGGTAATCAGGATCAGTACGTATAAAACATGGCCAAGGATGACCAGACTGACGCCCTGCTTGTTTTCTTCACGACGTTCCGTCTCCTTCTTATAAGACACCAGGATGTTGTAGGTGTTTTTGTCCACGATGTCACCTCGGTCAATGATCTTCTGACCTCGTTGTACAATACCGCTGGCCAACGGGATGCTGTTGTGGAGCTCGTTCAGACTCGCCTCACTGCGGGCTTTGTCGTATCTCAGGTTGGGTGAGATATAGTCGTTGAGATTACATTTGCGAAGCACCTCTTTGTGCTTGGCTAGTGTCTCATCGAGAAAGATTTGTTCATAGGCAGAGACGACAGAGTTAATCTTGTTGATGGGCACACTGGTGGCATCCTTGCCGTTGATGACTCTGACGGCTTTAGATGTGTCCTGATGCAGGATGGCGTATTCCGAACTGTTCATGATGCCTTGGGCATAGATGTCGCGCAGGCGATTGGCTATGATGCTCAGAAAGTCGTCAGGGAGACCTGGAATACCTTTATTATAGTCCTTGTAGAATTGACGGACTTCCTTGCCTACGACATCCTCATTATAAATGTAGTAGGGCTCGTAGCGCTTCATCAAACTATCGCGTTCTGCCTTGACGGCCTCGTCGCTTTTATAGATGGGGAAGTCGAATGGGGCACTCAGGTCATTATAGACCCAGGGCTTGCCTCTTTCTATCTTGAAACTGGCTTGGGTATTACGCGGCATCAGCCAGACGATGATGGCAGTCGTTGCCAAAATCAGTGCTGAACGGATGAGAATGTCACGCCAACTGAGATCATTTTTAATGTTGAAACTACTCATTTCTGTCTCTTTTTTCAATATTCGGGGCAAAGATACAAATAAAATAAGAATTATGAATTAAGAATTAAGAATTATTTTGTACCTTTGCATCCAAAATTACGCAATTTATGTCAGAAAGAAGAGTAAGGGTGCGCTTTGCACCAAGCCCTACGGGGGCATTACATATCGGTGGTGTGCGTACTGCCTTGTATAATTATCTGTTTGCGAAGCAACATGGTGGCGATCTGGTGTTCCGTATTGAGGATACCGACTCGAATCGTTTTGTGCCAGGTGCTGAAGCGTATATCATAGAATCTTTTAAGTGGTTAGGCATCAAGTTTGACGAAGGTGTAAGCTTTGGTGGCGACAAGGGCCCCTATCGCCAGAGCGAGCGTCGTGATATCTATAAGAAATATGTACAGCAACTGCTCGATGCAGATAAGGCTTACATAGCCTTTGATACACCAGAGGAGCTGGAGGCCAAGCGTCAGGAGATCCAGAATTTCCAGTATGACTGCCATACCCGTAGTCAGATGCGCAATTCGCTGACACTTCCGAAAGAGGAAGTGGAGCAGCTGATTGCTGACGGAAAGCAGTATGTGGTACGCTTCAAGATCGGGGCTGGTCAGGAGGTCCTGGTGAACGACCTGATTCGTGGTGAGGTGCGTGTGAAGAGCGATATCCTTGATGATAAGGTGCTGTATAAGAGTGCGGATCAGTTGCCGACCTATCATCTGGCGAATATTGTGGATGATCACCTGATGGAGATCTCTCATGTGATCCGTGGTGAGGAGTGGTTGCCGAGTGCTCCGCTCCACGTATTGCTCTACAAGGCTTTCGGCTGGGAGGATACAATGCCTCAGTTTGCGCATCTGCCCCTGTTGTTGAAACCTGATGGCAAGGGAAAACTCTCGAAGCGTGATGGTGATCGCTTGGGATTCCCAGTGTTCCCTTTGGAGTGGCATGATCCGAAGAGCGGTGAGGTGTCGCGCGGCTATCGTGAGGACGGCTACTTCCCTGAAGCAGTGATCAACTTCCTGGCGCTGTTGGGCTGGAATCCAGGTACGGAGCAGGAACTTTTCTCTTTAGAGGAATTGGTGCCTCTGTTTGACATCACCAAGTGTTCAAAGGCTGGTGCTAAATTCGCCTACGACAAAGGCATTTGGTTCAACCATGAGTATATCCTGAAAAAGTCGGCTGAGGAGATCGCCCAGCTGTTCTTCCCCATCGTGAAGGAACACTGTCCTGATGAGACGCTGACGCGTGTGACGGCTGTGACAGCAATGATGAAAGACCGTGTGTCGTTTGTCAAGGAACTCTGGCCCCTTTGCTCGTTCTTCTTTGTGGCTCCTGAGGCTTACGATGAGAAAACGGCTAAGAAACGTTGGAAGGAAGATAGTGCGCAGGTGATGAATGAACTGATTGCTGTACTCGAAAGTATCGATGACTTCTCGTTGGAGAACCAGGAGCAGATCGTACATGCATGGGTGGAGCAGAAAGAATATAAACTGGGTAATGTCATGAATGCCTGGCGCCTGACCCTTGTAGGTGAGGGTAAGGGCCCTGGTATGTTTGATATCTCTGCTTTCCTCGGTAAGGAGGAGACGATAGCTAGAATGAAACGTGCAATAGAAGTACTCGGCTGATGATTTACAACCTGATCATATACCTCTATCTTTTAGGAGTGGCTATCTATAGCCGCTTCAACGAGAAGGTGCGTAAGATGTGGCGTGGTGAACGTGATGCCTTTCGTATCCTGAGGGAGAAGGTGGATCCTAACGCTAAGTACGTCTGGTTTCATGCCGCTTCGCTTGGCGAGTTTGAGCAGGGACGTCCGTTGATGGAACGTCTGCGCCAGGAACATCCTGAATATAAGATTCTCCTGACTTTCTTCTCACCGTCAGGTTATGAGGTTCGTAAGAACTATGAAGGGGCGGATATCATCTGTTACCTGCCGTTGGATACGATAACCAATGCACGTCGTTTCCTGCGAACTATCCGTCCTGTGATGGCCTTCTTTATCAAGTATGAGTTCTGGTATAACTATCTGCATATCCTGAAGCACAGGCATGTTCCTGTGTATAGTGTTTCAAGCATTTTCCGTCCGGAACAGGTATTCTTCAAGTGGTATGGTCGTCAGTATGGCCGTGTACTGAACTGTTTCACGCATTTCTTCGTACAGAACGAGATCAGCAAGGATTTGTTGGAGAAGATTCATATCAAGGATGTCACAGTGGTGGGTGACACCCGTTTTGATCGCGTGCTCCAGATCAAGGAGGCGGCGAAACATCTGCCTATTGTCGAGACGTTCAAACAGGATGCACAGGTGTTTGTGGCTGGCTCTTCTTGGCCTCCTGATGAGGAGATCTTCATACCTTATTTTATGAAGCACCCCAAGTGGAAGATGATTATTGCCCCTCATGTGATCGGTGAGGATCATCTGCGTCAGATAGAGAAACTGTTAGAGGGGCGTAAGGTCATCCGTTATACGAAGGCAGAAAATTCTCAACTCTCGGATGCCGACGTGCTGATTATCGACTGTTTCGGTCTGTTGTCGAGTATCTATCATTATGGTGAGATTGCTTATGTAGGTGGCGGCTTTGGTGTGGGTATCCACAATGTGCTGGAGGCTGCCGTCTGGGATGTGCCCGTATTCTTCGGACCGAACAATCAGCGATTCCAGGAGGCTCAGGGACTGAAGGCTGCAGGTGGTGGCTTCGACTTCGAAACGGCTGAGGCTTTTGAACGTCAGATGGATATCTTCCTGAAAGATGCAGAGAAACTGCGCGTTGCAGGTGAAAAGGCTGGTCTGTTCGTACAGGGCCTGGCCGGTGCTACAGAGAAAGTTCTCTCGGCTGTGGATCTGTAGATTGGATGGTTTGACTAGACTTAAAGGATGAAGTATATGTGGATGTTGATATTTTGGATATTGCCTTTATTGGCCATCATCTATATTGCCTGGCATGTGTGGACGCTCTTGCCTTTGGCTGGGATATGGAAGGCGCTGGTCATCCTTGTAGGCGTCTTTTGTGTCGCACTGCTGTTTATGAACTTCGGCCGTAAGTTCGATAATCTGCCTTTGCCTTTAGCGCAGGCAGCTTATGAGGTCGGCACCTCGTCTGTCATCGTACTGCTCTATCTCGTCATCCTCTTTTTGGTGCTCGATTTAGGAAGACTTGTTCATTTGATTCCGAAAGCATGGCTCTATCATAACTGGTATGTTGCCATCGGTGTCTTTTTTCTGTTTTTTGGTATTTTTCTTTATGGCAATCTGCATTATAATAATAAGGTACGCGTACCATTGCAGCTTAAGTCCTCGAAACCGCTGCCTCGTGAGTATAAGGTGGTGATGCTGAGTGATTTACATTTGGGTTACCATAATCCTCGTCAGGAACTGGCTCGTTGGGTGGATCTGGTCAATGCAGAGCATCCCGACTTTATCCTGATTGCTGGTGATATCATCGATGGTAGCATGCGTCCGTTGATAGAGGAGCAGATGGCAGAGGAGTTTCATCGTCTCAAGGCTCCTGTCTATGCTTGTTTGGGAAATCATGAGTTCTATGCCGGCCATCCCGAGGCCAAACTGTTCTATCAGGATGCGGGTATCCACTTGCTGATAGATGAGGCAGCTATCATTGATAGCTGCATAGTGATCATCGGCCGAGATGATCGTACAAACATGCGTCGCAAGCCCATTAAAGATTTGAAAGACTCTCTGAATTCTAACATTTCAAATCTTAATTATACGATTGTATTAGATCACCAACCCTACAATCTCGATCGTGCTGAGGCGGCAGGCGTTGATTTCCAATTAAGTGGCCATACCCATCGTGGACAGGTATGGCCGATCTCCTGGATTACGGATCGTATCTACGAATGCTCGTGGGGCAGTCATCAACGTGGCAATACCCAGTTTTACATTTCTTCAGGCATTGGCATCTGGGGTGGAAAGTTTCGCATTGGTACCCAGAGCGAATATGTGGTAGCTACTCTTCGTTAAGATAGTATTTAGAATATTCGACGTAGTGCTTGGCATTGTCGGTCTGACCTGGTCGGACGGGTTTGATGTACTTGGCTGGTACGCCGCCCCAGATCTCTCCTGCGGGAATCTTGGTGTTCTGAAGCACTAGGGCACCGGCAGCGACGATAGAACCTTCACCGATTTCACAGTTGTCGAGTAGGGTGGAGCCCATGCCGATCAAGGCGTTGTCATGAATGGTGCAGGCATGAACGGTGACATTGTGTCCAATGGTGACATAGTTGCCGATATGTGTGGGGCCCGTCTCATGGGTGACATGGACACAACTGCCATCCTGAATGTTCGTACAGTTGCCGATAGTGATAGGGGCCACATCACCGCGAACCACGGCATTGAACCATACAGAGCACTCATCACCCATCGTCACGTCGCCTACAATCGTGGCGTTTTCGCTGAAATAACAATCTCGCCCCCATTTGGGAGCGAGACCGCGATAACTTTTAATCAAAGCCATACCTCTAAAATCTAAGTTCTTTAGAGGTTCGGATTGATCTTATTCCACTCAGAGATGGGAGGAACGATGTTCAGTGTTACGAGCTCGTCGCGCATCTTGCACAGGTGCTCGTAGCTCTGATCCAACTTGGCGTTCTCCTCGGCAGTACCCTGAGGAACCTCAAACTTAGCACCCTCGGCAGTCATGGTGGTCTTCATGGCCATCATGATGTGATCGTACTTGTCGGTCTTTACGTATGTTCCGACAGGGAAGCGGAATGGCTCACCACCCATAGCGGCACGGATCATCTCAACAGAGAGATAAGCGGGGCTCTGGAATGAAGAACGTCCGCGAAGCTCGATGATCTTGGCACCGCCCTTTGTGACGTCGATCTTCATCTGCTCCCACTCCTCAGCGGGGAACTCTGCAGTACCGATGATGTCAGTCAGCTTACGACCGGCAATCTCTACATGGCTTCCGAAGACAGCCATCTGCTCGCCGTGGCCACCATAAGTAGCGCAACCGGTGATCTCGCTCTGCATCACACCAAACTTCTTGGCGAGGGCGCTCTGCAGACGGGTTGTATCGAGACCTGCGAGGGTTGTCACCTGACCAGGCTTCAGACCAGAGTACAGCAGTGTTACCAGACCGGTAAGGTCGGCGGGGTTGAAGATAATCACCACGTGCTTCACGTCGGGACAGAACTTCTTGATGTTCTGACCGAGCTCCTCAGCAATCTTACAGTTGCCAGCGAGCAGATCCTCACGGGTCATACCTGCTTTACGGGGCGCACCACCTGAAGAGATGATGTACTTAGCACCCTTGAATGCCTCCTCGGCATCAGTGGTGGCTACAATGTTTACGTTGTCAAAACCACTCTGGCGCATCTCCTCGGCAACACCTTCAGGAGAGAATACGTCATAAAGACAAATTTCACTTGTCAGACCCATCATCAGGGCGGACTGAGCCATGTTTGAACCAATCATACCGGCAGCACCGACGATGGTCAATTTTTCGTTTGTTAAGAATGCCATAATTGTATTATTATAATTGTTGAGTAATCAAAAGTGCTGCAAAGATAAGAAAAAAGTGGCAAATATTCCCCCTTTTTAATATTAATCTTAGTTAATCCGTTGAAAGTCTGATAAAAACATCGTATCTTTGTAAAGTCGAAATTACAAAATTGGATATAATATGAATATTAATCAGCGACTGGAAGATTTGAGGGAGGTGATGCGACGTGAACATCTGTCGGCTTTCATCTTTCCAAGTACCGACCCTCATCAGGGTGAGTATGTGCCTGACCATTGGAAAGGGCGTGAGTTTATTTCCGGCTTTAACGGTTCTGCCGGTACGGCTGTGGTTACGTTGACGTCGGCTGCCCTCTGGACGGACTCTCGCTATTTTCTGGCAGCGGCAGAACAGCTGAAGGATACGGAGTTCCAGTTGATGAAACAGAAGATGGAGGGTACGCCTACGATTGCCGAGTGGATTGGTAAGGAGTGCGGTGCGGGCGTGGAAGTCGCTGTAGATGGCATGGTGAACTCCACTAGTAGTGTCAGGGAACTGATTGCAGAACTCCGGAAACAGGGCGGCATGACGCTGCGCACAAATCTTGACCCGTTGGTGCAGATCTGGCAGGATCGTCCACCGATTCCTGAGAATCCTGTGGAGGAGTATCCGTTGGCTTATGCCGGTGAGGCTGCAAACGTCAAAATTGCCCGTATCCGTCAGGCCCTCCGTAAGCTCCATGCAGACGGTATGCTGATGGCTGCCCTTGATGATATTGCATGGACACTGAACCTCAGGGGGGCGGATGTGCATTGTAACCCTGTCTTCGTGAGTTATCTGCTGATATCCTCAACGGCTGTCACCTTATATATAAATAAAGAGAAACTGACGCCTGAGGTGATGACTTATCTGAAGGGGGAAGGCGTGGGGGTGGATGCCTACGAGAATGTGCGGAAAGGTTTGAAGGATTATTTTGATTATAATATTCTGCTCGATCCAGATGAGGTGAACTACACGCTCTTTAATGCTGTTACACGGGAGGTCATTGAGGCAGAGTCGCCTGTCAAGCGGATGAAAACCATCAAGAATGAAACAGAGATAGCGGGTTTTAAGCAAGCGATGCTGAAAGACGGTATTGCGATGGTCAAGTTTCTTTATTGGTTGGATAACCAGATGTCCTCACTCCCAAATGAGATCCCTACTGAGATCTCTGTTGCGGAAAAACTGGCATCGCTCCGAGCTGAGCAGATTTTGTTCAAAGGAATATCCTTCGACACCATTGCTGGCTATGGACCCCATGGCGCTATCGTTCACTATGAAGCGACGCCAGAGACAGATGTGCCTTTGGAGCCAAAAGGTTTCTTGTTGTTGGACAGTGGTGCACAGTATCTTGAAGGTACGACGGACATTACACGCACGATTGCTCTCGGTCCGTTGACAGAGGAACAGAAGAAAGTCTATACCTTGGTATTGAAAGGTCATATCCAGATAGAACTTTGTAAATTCCCCAGTGGCAGTAGTGGGACACAGCTTGACATTCTGGCGCGTAAGGATATGTGGCGTGCGGGTATGAACTATCTGCATGGTACTGGTCACGGTGTTGGCTCTTATCTGAATGTGCATGAAGGTCCTCACCAGATCCGCATGGAGTGGAAACCTGCTCCTTTGGTGGCTGGTATGACGGTAACAGATGAACCTGGTATCTATCTCGCAGGTAAGTTTGGTGTCAGAATAGAAAATACCTTACTCATCACCTATTACAATGAAACGGAGTTTGGTAAGTTCCTGCAGTTTGAGTCACTCACCCTTTGTCCTATCGATAAAAAACCGATTATCAAGGAGATGATGCTACCTGAAGAAATTGTATGGCTGAACCAGTATCACCAGCGTGTGTTTGATGTTCTCTCGCCTCGTCTTGATGACAATGAAATAGAGTGGTTACAAGAAGCTTGTGCACCTCTTTGAGGCTGAAAACCAGGAAAATGTGGCTTGTTTTAATAAAAATATGGTAAAAACTTGGTGGATTTGCAAAAAAGTAGTAACTTTGCACCCGCTTTTCGTGGCCCTGAGCCCGAAGACATGAAGTTTAACATAAAATATTTAAAACAAAAAACAATGATTATTGTACCAGTAAAAGAAGGCGAGAACATTGAGAAGGCTCTCAAGAAGTTCAAGAGAAAGTTCGAAAAGACAGGTGTTGTGAAGGAATTGCGTCGTCGTCAGCAGTTCGACAAGCCGTCTGTTTTGAAGCGTCTGAAGATGGAGCACGCCGTTTACGTACAGCAGCTTCGTACTAACGAGGAATAAAAAAAGTTCCCGAAAATTTGGTAGTTTCGAAAAATTTCCGTAAATTCGTAGCCGAATACCAGTTGGTGGCGATTTATGATGATTGACCAGTTTCTAAACTACCTGCGCTATGAGCGGAATGCATCTCCGCAGACGGTGCAGACATACGAGGAAAGCCTACGGGAATTTGAATCGTATCTGAGTCTTAGGGATAACGGGCTCTCTGTAGAGACGGCTGATGCCGACTTGATCCGTGACTGGATGGAGGGTCTGATGGATAAAGGAAACACTGCCTCAACGATTAACAAAAAGTTGAGCGCTCTGCGTTCCTTTTATCGCTTTGCCCTAAAACGGAAACTGGTTGAAAAAGATCCCGCCCATTGTATTACAGGGCCGAAGAAATCGAAGCCGCTGCCGCAGTTCCTCCGCGAGAATGAGATGGATCATCTGCTTGACGGTCTGGAATGGGATGATAATAATTATAAAGATGTACGCGCACGTACCATATTATTATTATTCTACGAGGCGGGACTGAGACGTGCCGAACTGATAGGGCTTAATGATGGCGATGTGGATTTCGCAACAGGCCAGTTGAAAGTGACTGGTAAGCGTAATAAGCAGCGCATCGTGCCTTTCGGCAAAGAGTTGGCTGAGGCCCTGATTAATTATCGGACTGTTCGTGACGAGCAGGAGAAGAATAGCGATGCTTTCTTCTTGAATGACAAGGGAGATAGAATGACGGCCCCGCAGGTGTATACTCTGGTTCGTAAGTATCTGTCGGCCGTTACTTCTCTCAAGAAACGATCTCCCCATGTGCTCAGGCATACTTTCGCTACGGCGATGTTGAATCATGGCGCAGACCTGGAGAGTATCAAGAATCTGCTGGGACATGAGAGTGTCAGTACGACGGAGATCTATGCCCATACGACGTTCGAGCAGTTGAAGCGAATTTATAAAGAGGCTCATCCGCGAGCCTGACTCTTTTTAATAACTATTTAAAATAGGAGGTAATTATGGAGATTAAGATTCAGTCGATTCATTTCGACGCTACCGAGAAGTTAGAGGCGTTCATCGAAAAGAAGGTCGCCAAGTTGGAAAAATCTTTTGAGGATATACAGAAAGTAGAGGTGCAGTGTAAAGTAGTGAAGCCCGCTACCGCCCAGAATAAGGAAGTGAGCCTGTCTGTGGCAGTGCCCGGAAACACGCTGTTCGTAGAGAAGGTAAGTGATACTTTTGAAGAAAGTGTCGACCTTTGCGTGGATTCTATGCGTGCTCAACTCCAGAAATTCAAGGAAAAATTAAGGAATAGATAAAAAAAACTAGGAAAAGTTTTGGTAATTCAAAAATAAGTCGTAACTTTGCAGCCGTTTTCCGATAGGTCGTAAATCTGAATCAGAGAGCGGCTGCTTAGAAAAGCCTCTTTAGCTCAGTTGGCCAGAGCACGTGATTTGTAATCTCGGGGTCGTTGGTTCGAATCCGACAAGAGGCTCAAGGAAAGGCGAAAGCTGGGTGTTTTCCAGAGTGGCCAAATGGGGCAGACTGTAAATCTGCTGTCTTTCGACTTCGGTGGTTCGAATCCATCAGCACCCACTCTCAAGGGATGTTTCGCGGAAATAGCTCAGTCGATAGAGCACTAGCCTTCCAAGCTGGGGGTCGCGGGTTTGAGCCCCGTTTTCCGCTCGACTCGCTGTAATAGCTCAGTGGTAGAGCACTTCCTTGGTAAGGAAGAGGTCCTGAGTTCAACTCTCAGTTACAGCTCTCTTGTATGAAGGAGGAGACTGAAAATTCAGAATTTATAAACATTTAATAACAACAAAAATGGCAAAAGAGAATTTTGTGCGTACCAAACCGCACGTAAACATTGGTACTATCGGTCACGTTGACCACGGTAAGACAACTTTGACAGCCGCTATTACGCTCGTGCTTTCAAAGCGCGTTGCTGGTAATGAGGGTAAGATTAAGTCTTTCGACCAGATTGACAATGCTCCCGAGGAGAAGGAGCGTGGTATTACTATTAACACCGCTCACGTTGAGTACGAGACAGAGAAGCGTCACTATGCTCACGTTGACTGCCCGGGACACGCTGACTATGTGAAGAACATGGTTACTGGTGCTGCTCAGATGGACGGTGCTATTCTTGTTGTAGCTGCTACTGACGGTCCTATGCCTCAGACCCGTGAGCACGTGCTGCTCGCCCGTCAGGTGAACGTTCCCCGTCTGGTGGTGTTCCTGAACAAGTGCGATATGGTCGACGATGAGGAGATGCTGGAGCTCGTTGAGATGGAGGTCCGCGAGATTCTGGAGCAGTATGGGTTTGAAGATGATACTCCTATCATCCGTGGTTCTGCCCTCGGCGCACTGAACGGTGTTGAGAAGTGGGAAGACAAGGTGATGGAGCTGATGAATACCTGCGACGAGTGGATTCAGGAGCCTCCTCGTGCTACCGACAAGCCCTTCCTGATGCCTGTTGAGGACGTGTTCTCTATCACAGGTCGTGGTACTGTTGCTACTGGTCGTATCGAGACTGGTGTGATCCACGTGGGTGATGAGGTCGAGCTGCTCGGTCTCGGTGAGGACAAGAAGTCGGTTGTTACCGGTGTTGAGATGTTCCGTAAGATCCTTGATGAGGGTCAGGCTGGTGATAACGTAGGTCTGCTGCTCCGTGGTATCGACAAGAACGAGATCAAGCGTGGTATGGTACTCTGCCACCCGGGTCAGATCAAGCCCTTCAAGAAGTTCAAGGCTTCTATCTATGTCCTGAAGAAGGAAGAGGGTGGTCGTCACACTCCGTTCGGTAACAAGTATCGTCCCCAGTTCTATCTCCGCACAATGGACTGCACAGGTGAGATCACTCTGCCCGCAGGTGTTGAGATGGTAATGCCTGGTGATAACGTAGAGATCACTGTTGAGCTGATCTACGCTGTTGCTCTGAACCCCGGTCTGCGTTTCGCTATCCGTGAGGGTGGTCGTACCGTTGGTTCTGGTCAGATCACTGAGGTTTACGAGGACTAATCCTCTGGACCATCTAGATTCTCTAGAATTTCTAGTTATACTAGATATATCCAAGCCCCCACTCATGGGTGGGGGCTTACTTACGGGAATAGCTCAGTTGGTAGAGCATCGGTCTCCAAAACCGAGGGTCGTGGGTTCGAGTCCTCCTTCCCGTGCAAATAATAAGGAATATGTTGAAGAAGATTGTAGATTATTGCAAGGCTTGTTATGATGAGTTGGCACATAAGACCACTTGGCCAAGCCGCAAAGAGTTGACTCACAGCGCAGTGGTGGTCCTTTCGGCCTCATTTTGTCTTCAAGTCAGTAATGAGCCTGGTATATCCGGGATAATGGTTTTGAACGATGGCTCAGACAGGAATGAAGTGGTATGTGCTCCGTGCCGTTAGTGGTAAAGAGGCCAAGGTAAAGGAATACCTTGAGGCTCTTATGAAAAACGATGCGCTGCTGGCTGCTAATGTCGGACAGGTGTTACTGCCGACAGAGAAGTATGCTCAGCTCCGCAACGGTAAGCGCGTTGTAAAAGAGAAGTTGTTCCTTCCGGGTTACGTCTTGATAGAGGCTAATCTTCAGGGTGAAGTTGCCCACACACTTCGTTTTATGCCGAATGTTTTGGGATTCCTCGGTGGCTTGGACAACCCGACTCCCGTTCGTCAGGCAGATATAAACAGAATCCTCGGTACTGCTGAAGAAACAGTTATCCGTAGTGAGGAAGTTGCTGTTCCATATCAGGTTGATGAAGCTGTGAAGGTGACGGATGGGCCGTTCAGCGGTTTCAGTGGTATCATTGAGGAAGTGAACGCTGAGAAGCATAAGCTGAAGGTGATGGTGAAGATTTTCGGTCGTGTTACGGTACGCCGATTCTATATATACGGTTGCAGGAGGCTTCCACTCCTAAGACTTATATAACAATTCAATAAATTATTAACAGAAATGGCTAAAGAAGTTGCTGGATTAATCAAATTACAGATTAAAGGTGGCGCTGCAAATCCCTCGCCCCCAGTAGGACCTGCTCTGGGTTCTAAGGGTATCAATATCATGGGATTCTGCAAAGAGTTCAACGCCAGAACCCAGGATAAGGCAGGAAAGATTATTCCTGTTGTTATCACTTACTACACTGACAAGTCATTCTCTTTCGAACTGAAGACTCCTCCCGCAGCTGTTCAGCTGAAAGAGGCAGCTAAAGTTAAGAGCGGTTCTGCTGAGCCTAACCGTATGAAGCTGATTGCAGGTACAGCGCGTAGTATGGGTATCACTGTAGAAGGGGAGTTCCCTGGTAAATAATTAATAACTTCAATTAAGAAAATGAGTAAACTGACAAAAAATCAAAAGTTGGTAGCTGATAAGGTTGAAGCAGGGAAAGCATACTCTTTGAAAGAAGCCGCTGCATTGGTGAAGGAGATTACCACCACCAAGTTTGAGGCTTCAGTAGATATCGATGTACGCTTGGGCGTTGACCCGCGTAAAGCCAACCAGATGGTTCGTGGTGTTGTATCACTGCCGAACGGAACTGGTAAGGTGACACGTGTGCTCGCTCTCTGTACTCCTGATCAGGAAGCTGCTGCTAAGGAAGCAGGTGCTGACTATGTTGGTCTTGACGAGTATATCGAAAAGATCAAGGGTGGATGGACAGATGTTGATGTTATCATCACGATGCCGTCTTGTATGGGTAAGTTGGGCCCCCTCGGCCGTGTACTCGGTCCTCGTGGTCTGATGCCTAACCCCAAGAGCGGTACTGTTACTATGGATGTCGCTAAGGCAGTTAAGGAGGTTAAGCAGGGTAAGATTGACTTTAAGGTTGACAAGGCCGGTATCGTGCATACGTCAATCGGTAAGGTAACCTTCACTGCAGATCAGATCTTGCAAAGGGTACATACATTAAGAGTATTTTCCTCTCAAGCACTATGAGTATGGGTATCAAGGTAGATCCTAAATCAGTTGAATAACTCGTTAAAAGATTAGACAAATGAAAAAGGAATTAAAAGATACTATCATCGTAGAACTCGGAGAGAAACTGAAGGAGTTCCCTCATTTCTATCTTGTTGACCTGACCGGTCTGGACGCTGCTAAGACCAGCGAGCTCCGTGGTAAGTGCTTCAAGAATGAGATCAAGTTGCTGATGGTGAAGAACACACTTCTCCAGAAGGCATTTGAGGCTTCTGAGATTGACTTCACTCCGTTGTATGAGTGCTTGAAGGGTAACACGGCTATCATGTTTACACAGACAGCCAATGTGCCTGCTAAACTGCTCAAGGATTACAAGAAGGAAGGTATCCCTGCCCTGAAGGGTGCATATGCTGAGGAGAGCTTCTTCGTAGGTGCTGACAAGCTTGACGAGCTCGTAGCTATCAAGAGCAAGAACGAACTGATCGCAGAGGTTGTT
>CADCBZ010000032.1 GCA_902799765.1 uncultured Prevotellaceae bacterium | reverse complement strand
AAACCGCGACTGAATTTTTGTTTTCCCATAATCTTAAATGAATTTAATTATTTAACATTTAAGGCTTTGTGGAAGTCAACCTATTTCAGGCCGAGACATACCTTTGCAGCAGGAATTGATTTTCATACGATATTTTGTTCATTTTTGCTGAAAATATGGTTTTTAGTTATTGGTTATTTGGTTAGAAACAAAAAAGGCTCGACGCTGCGAGCCTTCTTTATATCCATGAAAATCTAACAATCTAACATCTAACATTAGCATTTTCAGAAAGTGGGGTTTCTATGGATGAGGAAGGTATGAGATAAATATTAATATAATTATTAATTATATTATATATATTATTTATAATATATATAATATAAAATTTCTGATAGACAAAAACGACGAAACCTTAATGTTAGATGTTAGATTGTTAGATGTTAGATTAGGCGTCTGATTAACTGTTAGATTTTTTCGTAATTTGTTTTTCCATGACTCATGTGATTCTCTGAGACCGCCCAGGGCGGATGATAAGGGAGGTTTGGGCGGACTACCCCAAACCCTCAGGCGGACGACCAGAGGGACTATACGATTAAATTGTGATGTAAATTATTTATCATTTATCAACCAGAATTGAGAAAATGATAGACTCCTCGGCAGGGAGAAAAGACTACGAGGCGCATCACTGCGCCCCGTAGTCTTACTAACCATATTAAAACTAACTTAAACCTAACCTATAAAAACTAACTATATGCGTATGAAAAAACTACTTAACTCTGTTTTGGTGGTGCAAAGGTAGGAAGAAAGACCGACCCGCCAAAATTACTTCAACGAATCGGCCTTTTTCTTCAACGAATTCGAAACAGGCTTGATTTTAAAAGGTTTTTTAGGGCTTTCTGTTTACTAACATTAAGAGATGTGATTTTTCCGAAAAGGGATTAAACCATCTTTCCGACCTGTCGTCAAAGGTGCAGTTGCAACTGAGACTAAGTAACAGAAGTTTAACATTAAAAAAGAAAGAAGACAATGAAAAAGGTTATAATGACAATGATGGCTGCCCTCTTTATCAGTTCAGCAGCTTTCGCACAGGAGAACAAAGAACAGGGTAAGTGTTGTGAGCAGAAGTGCGAGCAGTTCAAGTGCTGTGAAAAGAAGTGTGGCGACAAGAAAGACTGCGACAAGAAGTTCGACAAGAAGGATTTCGTGAAGATGCAGACCGAGATGACGGTGAAGCGCTATAATCTCGACGAGAAACAGGCTGCTAAGCTGCTCGACCTCAATCAGAAGTACGCCGACATGAGAAAAAACTATGAGACGGATCTCCAGAAGATCATGACGCCAGAGCAGTTCGAGCAGTACAAGGCCGACAGACAGAAGCACGGCATGAGAGGCCATCATGGCAAAGGCGGTCCCCATCATAAAGACGGGCACCATCCTCACAAAGATTGTAAAGAGTAAGAAAAAGGGTTCACGGAGAACCCTTTTTTTATTTGAGCAGGCGCTGGACAGTGGATTTGATGTTCTGCTGGGCGACTTCTGGCTTCATGGCTTCCTCTAAGGGCAATCCTGGGGGATTGATGCATTCCACATGGGCGAAGCCTGCATCGAGCAACTGCTGACGATCGCCGATACGACCTGCTATGAGGGCCACAGGCACCTGATGGCACTTGGCACTCTGAAGGATGCCGAAGGGCAACTTACCCATCAAGGTCTGACGATCGGCAGAGCCCTCGCCTGTGATGACGAGTGAGGCATCCTGTAACAGCGACTCGAAGCCGACAGCCTCTAACAGCAGTTCGATGCCTGAACGACAACCGGCATTCATGTATTGCAGGAAGGCATAGCCGAGACCACCTGCGGCTCCTGCACCGGGCTCGTTCTGGCGATCGAAGCCGAAATGCTTGGCAGAGAGGTCGGCAAAGCGCTGGGCGATGGCATCGAGCTGCTGCACCATCTCGGGGGTGGCTCCTTTCTGAGGGGCAAAGACATGGGCGGCGCCCTCTGGTCCGCAGAGGGGATTGGTGACATCGGTGGCAATGGTGAAACGCACATCCCGAAGCTCGGTGATGTCATCCCATGTGCCCTGTTGGGCAAAGGCATCGATGATGGCACGCAACATGCCCTTACCGCAGTCGCTGGTGGCACTGCCACCAAGACCGACAATGATCTCCTTACACCCACGGCGCACGGCATCGACTATAAGCTGACCCGTGCCGTAGCTGGTGGCTACCATCGGATTACGCTCCTCTGACGTGAGCAGCGGAAGTCCGCTGGCCTGGGCAATCTCCACGACGGCGGTCTGATCCTTGATGAGATACTGGGCCTCGATCCAGCGCATCAGGGGATCGCGGACTGACTTAGTGATCATCTCGCCACCAATGGCGGCATGATAGGCTGAAAGCCACCCTTCTCCCCCATCGCTGACGGGCATCTGAACCACTTTGGCATCTGCCGAAACTGACAGGACGCCATCGGCTGCCGACAGGTTGGCAAGGGCGGATGAGAGGCAGCCTTTGAAGGAATCAATAGCAATAATTATATTCATAATGCAAAATTATACAATAAATTTTAAACTTCAAATTTCTTTTGCAGATTTCTTTCATTTTTGAGCAATTTTTCCCGTTTTCTTTGTACCTTTGCACGCGACAAAAAAGAAATCAATCGTCAAACAACTAAAAATAATATGAAGAAAGAACTGAAGAAGGTGTTGGTGCTCGGTTCGGGTGCCTTGAAAATCGGACAGGCCGGTGAGTTTGACTACTCAGGTTCACAGGCATTGAAAGCCCTCCGCGAAGAGGGTATCAAGAGCGTACTCGTTAACCCCAACATCGCTACCATCCAGACCAGTGAGGGTATTGCAGACAAGGTGTATTTCCAACCCGTGAATACATATTTCGTAACCGAAATCATCAAGAAGGAGCGCCCCGACGGCATCCTGCTGGCATTCGGTGGACAGACTGCCCTGAACTGCGGTACGGAGCTCTATCTGAACGGCACCTTAAAAGAATATGGTGTAGAGGTATTAGGTACGAGCGTAGAGGCTATCATGAACACAGAAGACCGCGACCTCTTCGTGAAGAAGCTGGGCGAGGTGGATCTGAAAGTGCCTGTGAGTCACGCTGTGGAGTCGATGGAGGATGCCCTGAAAGCAGCCCACGAGATCGGCTTCCCGATCATGATCCGTTCGGCTTACGCCCTGGGTGGTCTCGGTTCTGGTATCTGTCCCGACGAGAAGCGCTTCATCGAATTGGCAGAGTCGGCCTTCACCTTCGCTCCGCAGATCCTTGTGGAAGAGAGTCTGAAGGGCTGGAAGGAGATTGAGTTCGAGTGCATCCGCGACGCCAACGACCGTTGCTTCACGGTGGCCTCGATGGAGAACTTCGACCCCCTCGGCATCCACACGGGTGAGAGTATCGTGGTAGCACCGACCTGCTCACTGAAGGAGGATCAGGTGAAGATGCTGCAGGAGATCACCATCAAGTGTGTGAAGCACCTGGGCATCGTGGGTGAGTGTAACATTCAGTTCGCTTTCAACGCTGAGACCAACGACTACCGTATCATCGAGATCAACGCCCGCTTGAGCCGCTCTTCTGCCCTCGCCTCCAAGGCTACCGGTTATCCCCTCGCCTTCGTGGCAGCGAAGATCGCCCTCGGCTATACGCTGGATCAGATCGGTGAGATGGGTACGACCTCATCAGCCTACGTGGCTCCGAGCCTCGACTATATGATCTGCAAGATCCCTCGTTGGGACCTGACGAAGTTTGCCGGTGTGAGCCGTCAGATCGGTTCATCGATGAAGTCTGTGGGTGAGATCATGAGTATCGGCCGCAGCTTCGAGGAGATGATGCAGAAGGGGCTGCGTATGATCGGTCAGGGCATGCACGGTTTCGTGGGCAACGACCACACGAAGTTCGACAATCTCGACGAGGAGCTGGCTAATCCGACCGACCTGCGTATCTTCGCTATTGCTCAGGCATTGGAAGAGGGTTACACCGTGGAGCGTATCGAGGAACTGACGAAGATCGACATCTGGTTCCTGGAGCGCTTGAAGCACATTGTGGATCTGAAGCATGAGCTGCTGAAGTACAATGCCCTTGAGGAGCTGCCCGACGAGCTGCTGCTGGAGGTGAAGCGTTGTGGATTCAGTGACTTCCAGATTGCCCGTTTCGTGCTGAAGTCGCAGAAGACGAATATGGAGAAGGAGAACCTGCAGGTGCGTAAATATCGTAAGCAGAAGGGCATCGTTCCCTCTGTGAAGCGTATCCCGACAGTAGCCTCAGAGAATCCTGAGTTGACGAACTACCTCTACTTCACCTACACCCACACGCCTGCTTTCGGCAATCCCCAGGGCGAGCAGTACAAGCCTGCACACGACATCAACTATTACAATAACGAGAAGTCAGTAGTCGTCTTAGGTTCAGGTGCTTACCGCATCGGTTCATCTGTAGAGTTCGACTGGTGTTCGGTGAATGCCATCAACACCGCCCGCAAACTGGGTTACAAGTCCATCATGATTAACTACAACCCCGAGACGGTGTCTACCGACTACGATATGTGCGACCGTCTCTACTTCGACGAGCTGTCACTGGAGCGTGTGCTCGACGTCATCGACCTGGAGCAGCCCCGTGGTGTGATTGTCTCTGTGGGTGGTCAGATTCCTAACAACCTCGCCATGAAGCTCTACCGTCAGGGTGTGCCCGTACTGGGAACCAGTCCTGTGGACATCGACCGCGCCGAGAACCGCGACAAGTTCTCTGCCATGCTCGATAAGTTGGGTATCGACCAGCCTTCTTGGCAGGCACTGACCTCTTTCGACGATGTGAAGGAGTTTGTAGATAAAGTGGGCTATCCCGTACTGGTACGTCCGTCGTATGTGCTCTCTGGTGCTGCGATGAACGTGTGCTACGATGAGGAGGAGCTGCACCGCTTCCTGAACATGGCTACGGAGGTATCGAAGGAATTCCCCGTGGTGGTATCGAAGTTCATGACGGAGACGAAGGAGATTGAGTTCGACGCCGTAGCCGACAAGGGCGAGGTGATCGAGTATGCCATCTCTGAGCACGTAGAGTATGCCGGTGTGCACTCTGGTGACGCCACGATGGTGTTCCCCGCCCAGCACATCTACTTCTCTACCATCCGACAGATTAAGAAAATTGCCCATAAGATCGCTGCCGAGCTGAACATCAGCGGTCCGTTCAATATCCAGTTCCTGGCTAAGAACCGCGAGGTGAAGGTGATCGAGTGTAACCTCCGCGCCTCTCGTTCGTTCCCCTTCGTATCAAAGATCCTGAAGCGTAACTTCATCGAGACGGCTACGAAGATCATGCTCGACGCACCTTATCAGAAGCCCGAGAAGAGCGAGTTCGACATCGACCGCATCGGTGTGAAGGCTTCGCAGTTCTCATTCGCCCGCTTGCAGAACGCCGACCCCGTGCTGGGTGTGGATATGAGCTCTACGGGTGAGGTAGGCTGCTTAGGTGACGACCTGAACGAGGCACTGCTGAACTCACTGATTGCTACAGGCTACTCAATTCCGAAGGATGCCGTACTGATCTCTTCTGGTGGCGCCAAGGGTAAGGTTTCTCTGCTCGAGCCCGCTCAGCAGTTGGCTAAGAAGGGTTACACCATCTATGCGACTGCCGGTACCGCCAAGTTCTTCAACGACAACGGTGTGAAGGCTGTCACAGTGGCTTGGCCTGATGAGGAAGGCGACAACAACGTGATGGATCTGATCTCACAGCATAAGGTGGGCTTGGTGATCAACGTGCCGAAGAACCACACCAGCCGTGAGCTGACCAATGGTTACAAGATCCGTCGTGGTGCCATCGATCACAATATTCCTCTGATGACGAATGTGCGTCTGGCAAAGGCTTTCATCGAGGCCTTCACCGCCATGAGTCTCGAAGATGTGAAGATCAAGAGCTGGCAGGAGTATAACAATTAGAAGTGAAAAGCGAGAAGTGAATAGTGACGAATATCGCACCATCAAGACCGAAGGCGAGGGCTACTACACCGAGAAGCGGAGCAAGTTCCTCGCCTTCGCTCATCATGTGACCTCGGTAGAGGACATCAAGGAGCTGCTGGCGGGGTATCGGAAGAAGTACTACGATGCACGTCATGTGTGCTATGCCTATATGCTGGGCCCTGAGCGCACGGAGTTCAGAGCCAACGATGACGGAGAGCCCTCATCGACAGCCGGCAAACCGATACTCGGACAGATCAACAGCAATGAACTGACGGATATCCTGATTGTGGTGGTGCGCTATTATGGGGGTGTAAATCTCGGTACCAGCGGACTGATCGTGGCTTATCGTGAGGCAGCTTCAGACGCCATCGCCCACTGCGAGATAGAGACGCGTCAGGTGGAGGAAGTCATCACCTACTCCTTCGCCTACCCCATGATGAATGATGTGATGCGGATCGTGAAGGAGATGCAGCCGAGAATCATCTCACAGACGTATGACAACACGTGCGAGATCAAGTTGGGCATCCGTAAGAGTGAAGCGGAACAATTGAGAAACCGCTTGGAGAAACTTACTTTTGAATAATTTTCGCAAGTTTCCAATAATTCTTTTGGTGGTATCGGGATTTTGTATTACCTTTGCACACGCTTAATCGGAAGGTTGGCAGAGTGAACGATCGCGCTGGACTCGAAATCCGGTATACCCTTTTAGGGTATCGGGGGTTTGAATCCCTCACCTTCCGCAAAAGTAAAAGTTTATAAGTTAGATTATTTTGAGTAAGAAAGAGGCTCGTCGTGATGACGGGCCTCTCTTCATTTATCATTTGTTGGCGGTATTACTTGATGGCGGCAGCGATGATCTCAGCCATCTTGGCTACACCCTTCTCATTAGGATGGATACCATCGGGCTGTATTAGTTCCTCATCATTCAGCATCAGCGTATGCAGATCAATCAGCTTAAAGCCATGCTGACGAGCCACTTCCTTCTGGATGGGAATCACACCATTGACGATGATGGAATCGTTGATATTCCAAGAGTCCTTGAAAGCTGGGATCGGTGTGCAGAGGAAGATCTTCGCGTTACCAAGCGCCTTGATCATCTGCTCCAGATCCTGCTTGAACTCAGCCGAGTGTTTCCAGTTCTGGGGTTTGGTATCGTTGGTACCTAATTTGATGATGGCAATATCGGGTTTGAAAGCCTGTGCATCGCGCCAAGCCTGTTCATTCATATAGGCCACATCCCCCTTATTCAGCATCGTGCGACCACTCACGCCGAAGTTCTTCACCCAGTAGCCGTCGCCCAGAGTCTTCTGCAGCAGGGCGGGATAACCATACTGAGAAGCCATCTCAATGCCATGTCCATCGGTGATACTGTTTCCGATACAAGCCACACGGATGGCATCGGGCTTAGGTGTCTGAAGGTTCTTCAGCCAATTGCCGAGGTCTTCGAGCAGCAGGTCGTGATACTTAAACCAAGGCCCGAAGCCGAAACCATGATCACCTGTGGGATAGACATGCATGGTACACTCGTTACCCGCATTACGCATCGCCTTATAGTATTCCAGTCCGTTGGTGACGAAAGGTACCAAACGATCATCGCTGGCTGTGATGACAATAGCAGGCGGTGTGAGATGACGGCGCACGGCATTCATCGTCGAGAAGTCGCGTACGAGGTCAGGATTCTTCTGTCCCTCCTCACCCAGGAAGTTCACGCACGACCACTTGTGGGATACCCGTTCATCCATCGAGATGACCGGATAGAACAGAATCGTGAAGTCAGGACGCAAGTCGAACTCTGAATGGGTGGAGATGACGGATGCCAGATGGCCACCTGCCGAGAAGCCCATGATACCTACATCGTGAGGATTGATGCCCCAGACAACTGCGGAGTCGCGAACGATACGGATACCTTTCCAGACATCACCCATCGGCAACGTGCGATCCCCGTTAGGCAGACGATAGTTCACCACGAAATAGGCTATCCCCTGCTGGTTGAGCCAGTCGGAAGCAAGATAACCCTCATGTCCGTTAGAGAGTACAGAGTAGCCACCACCAGGCACACCCACAATGGCTTTGCCTGAAGGGGTCTCTGGAAGGAAACACACCATCTGTGCCTTCCCGTCGTCAGTCAGATCGAGGGTAAACTTCCTCGCAGTCTGGGCCTGAGCCGTCATGCCGACAAGCAACAGACCAAATAACATCCATCTCTTCATAGATCGTGTTAGTTTTAAAAATATGTGTTAGTTCAATTTGTGGATCACCAGTCCGGAACGCAGCTTCGGCTCAAACCAGGTAGCTTTCGGCGGCATGATCTTGCCTGAGTCTGCAATATCCATGATCTGCTGCATCGAGACGGGATAGAGTGCCAAGGCTGCACGCATCTCACTAGAATCCACACGACGCTTCAGTTCTTTCAGACCACGCAGGCCTCCCACAAAGTCAATGCGCTGTGAAGAGCGCAGATCACCGATGTTCAGAATCTCATCGAGAATCAGACGACTGGAGATATCGACATCGAGTACACCGATGGGATCCGAGTTGTCGTAGGTACCCTCCTTCGCCTTCAGACTGAACCAGTGCTGATCCAGATAGAGCGAGAACTCATGGAGCTGCTGGGGCTTGTAGATCTCCGTACCCTTATCCTCTACAATGAAGTTCACCTGAAGGGCAGCGAGGAACTCTTCCGACGACATGCCGTTCAGATCCTTCACCACACGGTTGTAATCGAGGATGGTGAGCTGAGAGGCCTGGAAGCACACTGCCATGAAGTAGTTGTACTCCTCAGTGCCTTGGTGGTTGGGGTTCTGCTTCTGTTTCTCTGCACCCACGAGGGCAGCAGCTGCAGAACGGTGATGTCCGTCGGCGATATAGAGCGATGGCATCTTGGCAAACTCCTCCGTGATGGTTTGCATATCGGCAGCATCGGAGATCACCCAGAACTGATGACGGAAACCGTCGATCGGTGCGATGAAGTCGTATTCGGGTTCAGTGGCGGCATAACGCATGATGAGTGCATTGAGCACGCTGTTGTCGGGATAGGCAAAGAACACGGGTTCGATGTTAGCGTTGTTCACACGCACATGCTTCATACGATCCTCTTCCTTATCACGACGAGTAAGCTCGTGCTTCTTGATGCGACCTGCCATATAGTCGTCGGTATGAGCACAGACCACCAGACCATACTGGGTCTTACCATTCATGGTTTGTGCATAGATATAATAATGATCCTGCGCATCCTGTATCAGCCACCCCTTATCCTGGAACTTCTTGAAGTTCTCGGCAGCCTTCTCATACACTTTGGGATCGTACTCTGAGGTGCCTACAGGGAAGTCAATCTCGGGTTTGATAATATGGTAGAGACTCATCTCATTGTCGCCAGCCTCGGCGCGAGCCTCTTCACTGTCGAGCACGTCGTATGGACGGCTCTCTACTTTCTCCACCAAGTCCTTTGGCGGACGAATACCTTTAAAGGGTTTAATAATTGCCATAATATGATTTTAATATAGAGTTTCTGAATAATTAGGTGCAAAATTACACAAAAGTTCTGAATTTGCAAAAACTTTCTCATTATTAATGCCTTATTTCATAAATTAATTGTAATTTTGCAACCAAAATAACTATTAAACTTTATGTGTATGAAGAAAACTCTACTTTTTGTTTGTGGACTGCTGATGTGCATGAGCACACAGGCAGGCGATTTTGAGAAAGCTAAAGACGCCGTAACGAACATGGGCGTAGGCTGGAACTTAGGTAATACGCTCGATGCTCACGACGCCAGCAAGACATGGACTACAACAGAGCAGCATGAGACCTGTTGGGGGCAGCCTGTAACCAAGCCAGAACTGATCAAGATGATGAAAGAGGCTGGGTTCAGTACTATCCGTGTACCGGTTACATGGTATCAGGAGATGGATAGTGACGGTAAGGTTAACGAGGCTTGGATGAAACGCGTGAAGGAAGTTGTCGATTATGTTATCAACAATGGCATGTACTGCATCCTGAACGTACATCACGACACAGGCGATAACAGTACCCATTGGCTACATGCCAGTTCCACCAATTATAAAAAGAATCAGGCAAAATTCGAGGGATTATGGAAACAGATTGCCGAGGAATTTAAGGACTACGACCAGCATCTGCTTTTCGAGGGATACAACGAGATGCTTGACGATAACAACACCTGGAACGAGCCCAGTAACAAAACCGATGGCTATAAGGCTATCAACGACTATGCCAAGAGTTTCGTAACAACTGTTCGAAATACTGGTGGCAATAATAAGGATCGTAACCTGATCGTTAACACCTATTCTGCCAGCAGCAAGCCTGACGCCATGAAGAATCTGGATCTGCCAGAAGAGGGCAATCATATCATCTTCCAGGTTCACAGCTATCCTGACTGGCAAAATAAAAGTAACGCCAAAAAAGAAATCGACAACCTGATCAGTAATATCAAATCAAATCTGCTGAACAGAGCGCCAGTGATCATCGGAGAATATGCCACATTTACCACATGGCCTTCGGATATCGATTATTACGCTACGGATCATGATGTAGCTCTCTACGCGATGGATTACTTAATCCAAGAGACCAAGAAAGCAGGCGTCGGCACCTGTTATTGGATGGGAATGTCTGATGGTATATATCGTTCTGAACCCGCCTTCCATCAGGCTGATCTTGCTCAGACACTCATCAAAGCCTATTATGGCAGTACCGATGGATATAAGTATCCTGTTCATGATGCTTCGAAAGGAACTATTGCTTTTGAAGGCGAGAAGATATTGGAATGGGGACAAGGCGTAAACGTTCCTTCCTCTATGTTAAAAGAAGTAGGTAATAATGTTGAAGTTGAGCTAACCTATAAACTCGACTATATAAACTTTGAAAAAGAGGATGATCGGTACGATGATATCCAGTTTATGTATAATAAGGGTGGATGGCAGAAAATTACTGATGGTCTTTCTATAGATGGTAAGGCAATTGAGGGTGCTGATTTTTATGCTTCCAGTTTTTATGGCAGTAAGTCTGGCGATACAAAGACTTCTGTTTTGACATTCAATGATTCTGCCTTCAAATTAGTGTCCATGAATGACTTGATAATCCAGGGCCATGGCGTGATTGTTACAAAAGTACTTGTAAGAGCACCTGAGACATCAGGAATTAGCAATACCATTATCAATAAGAATTCAGATAACTCTATTTACAATCTTCAAGGCCAGCGCATTACTAAACCTCAAAGAGGTATCTATATCCAAAACGGCAAAAAACACATTGCCAAATAAAAATAAAGCCTCCCGATTTGGGAGGCTTTTCTTTTTTATTCAACTATTAAATTTCTCTGGTTTACTTGTTCACCTGGAACTTGGTGTCACCATCCTTGAAGAAGGCGTTGATCTGCTTGGCGGCAGCAATACCGGCATTGATATTAGCCTCGGCAGTCTGGGCACCCATCTTCTTCGGTGTTGAGAAGTAACGACCCTCGAACTTCAGGAACTCATCGTTGGCATCGGGCATGATGTCGGTAACGAACTTCAGATCCTCACGCTCAGCCATCAGTTTGATGAGCTCAGGCTCATTGATAACTTCCTTACGGGCTGTGTTCACCAGTACACCACCCTTCTTCAACTTACCAACGAGTGCGTAGTTGATGCTCTGCTTGGTCTCTGGGGTTGCAGGAATATGCAGTGAAACAACGTCACAGGTCTCGAAAAGTGCATCCTGATTAGCGACAGCATGAACACCAGCCTTCTCGATCACTTCTGCAGGGCAGAATGCATCGTAAGCATAAACGTCCATACCGAAACCCTTGGCGATGCGGGCCACGTTGCGACCTACATTACCGAAAGCGAGGATACCCAGCTTCTTACCGAGCAACTCTGAGCCGCTCTTACCATTATAGAAGCCACGAACAGCCATCACCAGCAGACCGAATACGAGTTCTGCTACGGCATTGGCGTTCTGACCCGGAGTGTTCTCTGCTACTACATTGTGGGCGGTAGCTGCGGCGAGATCGATATTATCGTAACCAGCACCTGCACGAACTACGATCTTCAACTGCTTGGCAGCATCGAGAACCTCTGCATCCACCTTATCTGAACGGATAATCATGGCGTCGGCATCCTTCACTGCATCCAGCAGCTGAGCCTTCTCTGTGTATTTCTCGAGCAGCACGAGCTCATTGCCTGCTGCCTCAATCTCTGCTTTGATACCATTCACAGCGGCTGCTGCAAACGGTTTCTCTGTTGCAACTAATACTTTCATGATACCTTATTAATATTAATGATTAGCCTCAAATTCCTTCATGCAAGCTACGAGTGCATTGCATCCCTCGATGGTCTGAGCGTTATAGCAAGAAGCACGGAAACCACCAACACTGCGGTGACCCTTCACACCAACCATACCCTTAGAAACGGCGAAGTCGAGGAAGTCCTTCTCCAACTCCTTATACTCATCAGCCATCACGAAGCAGAGGTTCATGACAGAACGGTCCTCAACATTGGCAGTACCACGGAACATCTTGTTGCGGTCGATCTCACCATAGACGATCTCTGCACGCTGCTGAGCCAGCTTGTCCATAGCTGCAACACCACCCTGAGCCTTGATCCAACGGAGGTTCTCGAGAGCACAGTAGATGGGTACTACAGGAGGCGTGTTGAACATTGAACCCTTATCCACGTGTGTGCGGTAGTCGAGCATCGTAGGAATCTCACGGGGAGCACGACCCAGCTTCTCATCCTTCAGGATAATGATGGTCACACCAGCCATAGCCAGATTCTTCTGAGCACCGGCATAGATAGCGTCGTATTTGCTCACGTCAACAGGACGGCTCATGATATCCGATGACATATCGGCAATCAGGGGAACATTGACATCCAAGTCCTTGCGGATCTCAGTACCATAGATCGTATTATTAGTAGTAATGTGCAGATAGTCTGCATCTGCAGGCACCGTCCAGTCCTTCGGAATGAAGGTGTAGTTGGCATCAGCTGAAGAAGCCACCTCTACTACCTCACCGAAAAGTTTTGCTTCCTTCATAGCCTTCTTGGCCCAAACACCAGTGTTCAGGTAAGCAGCCTTCTTAATCAGGAAGTTGAAAGGAATCATGCAGAATTCCAGACTGGCACCACCGCCGAGGAAGATCACTGAGTAACCCTCGGGAATGTCGAGCAGCTCCTTAACCAGAGCAACTGCCTCATCTACGACGGGCTGGAAATCCTTTGCACGGTGGCTGATCTCCATCAGAGAAAGACCAGAACCATTGAAATCAAGACACTGTTGAGCGGTCTTCTCAATCACCTCACGTGGAAGCATAGAGGGACCTGCATTAAAGTTGTACTTCTTCATTTTGATTGTTATTTTATAATGTTAATACGTTCATGTTTCTGAAAAACGCTGCGAAATTACACTTTTTATTTCATTCGACCAAATTTTTGAGCAGGAATTCACAAAAATAAAGCATTTTCTTTCATTTTGTCAACTCGACATATCAGTTCTTTTACAACTTTGGTGCAAAGTTACAAAGAAAAACGCAGATAGAAGAAGTTTTATCCCGTTAGTTTTTGCCCTTTTTAGATTTTTTACCTTTTAACTTTTTTGCCTTTTTACTTTTATGATTACCTTTGCATTCGTTATGACTCAAAAGCAACATCAGATTATCATCAGTCTCGCCTCGAATGAGAACCAGGAGGCGAACCTTCAGGCAGCCAGGACACAACTGACCCAGCTGCTCTCCGAGGTGCATTTCACCTCAGCCATCTGGACGGAACCCGTCAATTGTATCCGAAAAGAGCCCTACCTCAACCAACTCTGCAGGGGTAGAACGGCTTTCAGCATGAATCTGCTTTGCGAGGTGCTAAAAGAGACGGAGAAACGGTTAGGTCGCACCCATAACGAAGACGGCATCGTGGCAATCGACCTTGACATATTACAATACGATGAGGAGCAGTATCACCTGAGAGACTGGAGTAGAAACTACGTAAAGGATTTAATGAAAGAATTATGAAGAAAATATTGGCTGTCAGCCTTTTATTATTTTTATCAATATCTTCAAATGCACAGCGTTTTGAGGATTATTTCGAGGATCGTACCCTCCGTCTTGACTATACGTTTGCGGGAGATCATGAGCAATCAAGCATCTATGTTGATGAGCTGGTAACCCTACCTCGTTGGTATGGTAAGCGCCAGCATCTGAATGAGGTACCATTACGAGGTAACGGACAAATCATCATGCGACCTCACGGGAAGGATGAGATCATTTTCCGCCACTCTTTCTCTACACTCTTCCAGGAATGGATAGCTACCGAAGAGGCCAAACACACGATGAAATCGTTTGAGAATGTCTTCCTCGTACCTTTCCCCAAGGATACCGTTGAAATCACAGTAGAGCTCTATGACTACCACGATGAAACGGCAGTTTCAATGACTCATACCGTTGTGCCTACAGACATTCTGATCCGTCAGGCAGGAAAGCGCGATGTCACCCCATACGACGTACTGCATCAGGCTGCTGACACCACCCGCTGCATCCGTATCGCCTTTGTAGCTGAAGGATACACAGCCGATGAAATGGACCGTTACATCGAAGACTGCCAGAAAGCCATCGGCTCACTTTTCAATCACGAGCCGTTCAAATCGATGCAAGACCGTTTCAGCATCATTGCCCTCAAGTCGGTATCGGAGGAATCGGGCACCAGCGAGCCTGCCAAAGGCATCTGGAAGAATACGGTCCTCGGTTCCCACTTCGATACATTTTATAGCGACCGCTACCTCACGACGCTCCACTTGAAGCAGTTACACAATGTTTTGGCAGGTACGCCCTATGAGCATATCATCATCCTCGTGAATACCGAGCACTATGGCGGAGGCGGTATCTACAACTCCTATAACCTCTGTTATACAGGAGGCAAGCACTTTCTACCTGTCGTCGTGCATGAATTCGGCCATTCCTTCGGAGGTCTGGGTGATGAGTATGGCTATGGCAATGACGACCCGATCTATTTTGCCGATACAGAACCCTGGGAGCCGAATCTGACCACCCAGCACCATTTCATCGGAAAATGGGAGGATCTGGTGAAAGAAGGTAAGGCCGGTCTCATCGAAGGTGGCGGCTATCTCACCAAAGGTGTATGGCGCGGATACGAGAACTGCCGTATGCGCACGAACGAAGAACCAGAGTTCTGCCTGATCTGTCGTCGGGCTCTTACCCGTCTCATCGATTTCTATACCAAACCTGATACCGACGAATGATTCAAGAAATAACTGCCCTCTCCGACCCTCGTCTGGCAATCTTCGCCTCACTTACCGAGGCCCAGTTGCGCAATCGGCTCGATCCCTCGCGTGGTATCTTCATTGCCGAGAGTCCGAAGGTGATCCGTGTGGCGCTGCAGGCAGGCTACGAGCCTCAGGCACTGCTCTGTGAACGGAAGCATATTACGGGTGATGCCGCCGATATCATTGCCAGCTGCAGCGATATACCTATTTATACAGGAGCGCGCGAGCTGTTGGCACAGCTGACAGGCTATACCCTCACCAGAGGGGTACTCTGTGCGATGCACCGTCGCCCTGAGCCGCCTGTGGCCGAAGTCATCGGGAAGGCACGCCGTATCGTTGTCATCGATGGTGTGGTGGATACCACGAATATCGGTGCCATCTTCCGTTCTGCAGCGGCCTTAGGCATCGATGCCGTCCTACTCACGAGGAATGCCTGCGACCCCTTGAACCGTCGGGCTGTACGTGTCTCCATGGGGAGTGTGTTCCTGGTGCCTTGGACTTGGCTCGATGATTACGCCACCCTTCATAACCTCGGTTTCACCACAGCCGCCATGGCATTAACCGACGATTCCATCGCCCTTGACGACCCTCGGTTAAAGCAAACCGAGAAGCTTGCCATCATCATGGGCACAGAGGGAGACGGCTTACCCGCACAGACCATCCGCGATGCAGACTATGTCATCAGCATCCCAATGTCCCATCAGGTTGATTCCCTGAACGTGGCTGCCGCTGCTGCAGTAGCCTTCTGGGAACTGGCCCGTAAATAAATCCAATGTTTAGAGAGAGTCTATGTTGTCTGCATAGATCTTCGTGGCTTCAGGTCCGCGTTCGTCGTCGCTCATATCGATCTTCGGATGAATCTCCATCGGCTCCAGATTGATACCGATACGATTCAGGTTCTGGTTGGTATATGTCAGTTGCGCCCCGAACAGACAGATGGTCCACGAGAACTGCACCCAGAGCATAAACAGCGGCAGCGCCGCAAACGAACCATAGATGGCGTTATAGCCCGTCACCCAGATCTGCGCATAAATATAGAAAAGCTGTAAGACATGCATCGCCAGACCCGCCAGGATACCTGGTACGATGGCACATGATAACTTCACCTTCGTATTCGGCATATATACGTAGAGCACGATAAACAGCACCGACAGCAACAGAGAGGGCGACAAATCCAGTAACTTGATGACCACAGGCCCCAGCACAAAGAAATTCTCTATCTTATCTGCAAGGGTTGTCATGACGATGGAAAGACCCATCGACACGATGATGATAATTGGAAACAGCAGGAACATGGCGAGATAATTCGTCAGGGAACGCATGATCGGACGGGCATTGCTCACCTGCCAGATCTGGTTGAAAGTTTCCTCGATATTGTTAACCAGCATCAGCACGGTATAGAGCATGAAGATCAAGCCGATACCCAGGAAAATGCCACTGCGGATATGCACCAGATAACTGTTCACGAAGCCCACAATCACATTAGCCGCATCAGGCTGTGACGACAGCGCATTGAGAAACCATATCTCTATATACTTGTTATAGCCGAACCCACGGGCGATGGCAAACACCACAGCCAGGATAGGCACCATAGCCAATAGTGAAGAATAAGTCAAGGCGGCAGCCTCTGCCATAACCCGTTTCTCAGTAAAGAAACGGATCGTCAGAATCATCTTCCGCATCACCTCTTTGAAGAAAGCTCCACTATCCACTGTTCATTCAATTAAAAAAGAAAACACTGCCCCTATAAGCCGGGTTCTGTACCACCCTGACGGATGGCGTCTGTCATTTATCTAGTCTATGAGTCACCCCATAGCTCAAGCGTTCTACCCTCCATCGTAGAATCGGGCGGGCAACCCTCAGACGATGGTTTACGTGAACTTGCAGCCCCCAGCAGGCACAGCCCGATGATCACCCACCGGCTGGTGGTCTCTTACACCACCTTCTCACCCTTACCTTACGGCGGTTATTTTCTTCTGCCCTCACCTACTGTCACCAATAGCTTCCACTTTCAGAAGTGGGGTACCCTATGCTGCCCGGACTTTCCTCTTGTGCCGAAACGACACCAGCGACAGACCGTGACAGTGCTTTCTGGGTGCAAAATTACGGTTTTTATTTGAGAAACCGTAATTTTACAGCATTAAAAGTAACGATAATTAATTATTTGCAACTAAAATAACTGCCAACCCTTAAATTTGTCATTAATTTAAGATTTGAAGTGTTAATCGCAAATGCCCGTTAAGCGTCTTGGCGAAATTGTTAAATTGGGACAAATATTCACGACATTTTGTCAGTAAATCGAATTTTGCCCCTATCTTTGCACCGTCAAACAGCGTGTGAGTTAATGCAGCCCAGCTGCCAATGTTGAATTTAAATACATAATAAAATGAATGAGAATATGAAAAAGATTGTAAATGTAGCAACCCCCGCCGTATGCGTGGTTGCTTTGGTTCTTTCTGTAGCAGCTATCTCCAACACTAACGCCGCTACAGCTACTGCTCCCGCTCCCGTCGTAACTTCAGCTCCTGCCGGACAACCTGTCGATCTGACTTACGCAGCAGAGAAGGCCCTGCCCTCTGTGGTGTACATCAAATCCGTACAGAACTCAAAGATCCAGACTGTTGAATACAACGATCCGTTCGAGGATTTCTTCTCCGACCCCTTCGGCGGCTTCTTCGGACGTGGACAAGGTAACAACGGCAAGCGCCAGCGTCAGGTACAGACCCCGAAGCGTGCTGCTGCAGGCTCAGGTGTCATCATCTCTGCCGATGGTTATATCGTAACCAACAACCACGTAGTGGATGGTGCTGACGAACTGACAGTCAGTCTGACTGACAATAAGGAATATTCCGCCCGTGTAATCGGTGCTGATAAGACCACCGACCTGGCACTCATCAAGATCGACGGCAAGAACCTGCCTGCCATCACTATTGCCAACAGCGATGATGTACGCGTCGGCGAATGGGTTCTCGCTGTAGGTAACCCCCTCGGCCTGAATAATACCGTCACTGCAGGTATCATCTCCGCTAAAGCCCGTACTCTCGGTGCCAATGGTGTAGAGAGCTTCATCCAGACCGATGCCGCCATCAATCAGGGTAACTCAGGTGGTGCACTCGTCAACACCCGTGGTGAACTGGTAGGTATCAACGCCATGCTGTATTCACAGACCGGTTCAAACATCGGCTACGGCTTCGCCATCCCCACCACCATAATGAATAAGGTGGTTGATGACCTCAAGCAGTTTGGTAACGTACAGCGCGCCATGATCGGTATTCAGGGTACCGACGTCAAGAACTTTGTGGATGCCGAGAAAGAGAAAGACAAGGAAGTGGATCTCGGCACGATGGAAGGTATCTATGTGGCAAAGGTTGTCGAAGACGGTGCTGCAGAAGCTGCCGGTCTGAAGGAAGGTGATGTCATCACCGCTGTCGATGGACAGAAAGTCACCAAGTTCGGTGAGCTTCAGGGCATCCTGGCTAAGAAGCGTCCTGGCGACAAGGTCAGCCTGACCTACCTGCGTAACAAGAAGAGCCACACCGTGAGCGCTACACTGAAGAACGAACAGGGTAACACGAAGGTAGTGAAGAATGCCGACCTCGACGTGCTGGGTGGTAGCTTCCGTGCCATCACCGATGCCCAGAAGGAGCAGCTCAACATCGGTTACGGACTCGAAGTGATGAAGATCAGCGGTGGTAAACTGAAGGATGCAGGTGTACCTAAGGGCTTCATCATCCAGAAGGTTAACGATCAGAGTATCAAGACCATCGACGACCTGCAGAATGTCGTGAAAGAAGCCTCTACCAGCAAGGAGCCTGTGCTCTACATCCAGGGTATCTATCCCACTGGCAAAAAGGGCTATTTCGCAGTGCCTTTGCAGAACGAATAAGCGAAAAACAGGAAAAAAGCCACGAATTTGAAATTTCGTGGCTTTTTTTTTGGTTGTTTCAGAAAAATGCCCTACTTTTGCAAATTGGCTAAAAAACGGAATTATCATGCGACAACTTAAAATCTCTAAATCAATCACCAACCGTGAAAGTGCCTCCCTTGAAAAATATCTCCAGGAGATCGGAAAGGAGGAAATGCTGACGGCAGAGGAAGAAGTGGAACTCGCCCAGCGTATCAGGAATGGTGATCAGAAAGCGTTGGAAAGGCTCACCCGGGCCAACCTCCGTTTTGTCGTATCTGTAGCCAAGCAGTACCAGAATCAGGGTCTCACCCTGAGCGACCTCATCAATGAAGGTAATCTCGGTTTACTCAAGGCCGCAGAGCGTTTTGATGAGACAAGGGGATTCAAATTCATCTCCTATGCCGTATGGTGGATCCGCCAGAGCATCCTGCAGGCCATCTCTGAACAGAGCCGTATCGTCAGGCTACCGCTCAACCAGGTCGGTTCCGTCAATAAGATCAATCGCGAGATCAACAAGTTTGAGCAGGAAAACGAGCGTCGGCCTTCTGTGGATGAAATTGCCGACCACATCGATCTGCCGCAGGATAAGATCGACGAGGCCATGAACATCAGCGGGCGCCATGTATCCGTAGATGCACCCTTCACCAACGATGAGGACAGCAGTCTGCTCGACGTCCTGCCAAACGAAGATAATCCCTCAACGGATATGGCCCTCGTTGCCGAGTCGCTGAAATCGGAGATCCAGGAGGCCCTGGGCATACTTAATGAGCGCGAGCGCAACATCATCGAAGCGTCCTACGGCATTAACCAGACGGAACTCACGCTCGAGGAGATCGGTGAGAAATACGGACTCTCCCGTGAGCGCGTCCGTCAGATCAAGGAGAAAGCCATCCGCAAACTCCGCACATGTACAAAGCATAAAATATTAAAAACGTATTTAGGATAAATGAAAATCATCAGACACATCACCCTTGCTGCCGCCATCATGGCAGCCTTGGCTTTCGTGCCCTCCCTGGCTCAGAACAACCGAGTCGTACCCAAAGCATATATGTTCGGCTTCGTCGCCTCATTCACCGACTCCGTCGTCTTCTTCACCGACATTCAGGAAGTGGATAGCGTATGGCTGATGCCTAGGAAAAAAATGCTTGCCGGCAAAAGCAACTACTCCTACCAGCTGCGCAACTTCTGTGCAGACAGTCTTGGATTCAAGAATCGCACCGTTGTCGTGGTGTCAGCCCTCACACGTAAGGAAATCGAGAAGAAATATGCCAAGATGAAGAAAGACTATACCGTGAAGCGTGCCGGACAATACGACGTGCATTACATCGATGCCTCAGAATTCCGTTTCACCTCCGTAAACATGGATAATAGCAAGTAATGAAGAAATTCCTGTTCTTGATCGTATTCTTAGCTGTAGTCGCCGGTGCGCTCATCGCCACATGTCCTGACCGCAACGCCCACCTGGAGGCCATCAAAAGTGTGGTATCAGAAGTTGCCAACGAAGAGATGGATAAACAGAGCAACATCTTAACCACAGGACTGGCATCCATCAGCACCATGCTGACCATCAATATAGCCGACTCCTATCTCAAGTCCAACCTGATCATCAGAGATCACACCTTTTATAATATAGGGTATATCAATTACAACGACGATCTCAGGATGATTTCATTCGGCATCCTCAATCATGTCTTCACCTTAGACAAAGAGACAGCCAAAGAAATAATGAAAGAAAAATCAGAGACATTACCCTTCAAATAGAAACATCGAGGCACCCGACAAAATCGAGTGCCTCAATGCTTATGATTACAATATAAGGATATGCCAAAAGAACAATCAGCTATCAGAGAACGACAGCGGACTGACCTACGGGAGCCGCGACGCTATAAAGTGACGATCTATAACGACGACTTCACCACGATGGAATTTGTGGTGAAAATCCTCACACAGGTGTTCTACAAAAGCGAGGCTGAGGCAGAGACGCTGATGCTGCAGGTACACCACTCCGACAAGGCGGTGGTGGGGATCTACAGCTACGACGTAGCCACCTCGAAAGTGAGAAAAGCCACCAGTATGGCCCGTGAAGCAGGATTCCCGCTGAGACTGACAGTTGAACCAGAAGGTCGCGATTAAGCGAGAGAAGAGTCAAGCTTGCTTGGGCTATTCCGAGCGTGAGCGAACTCGATGTGAAACATCAGAAGTAAAAGTAACAATGGCAGAGATCAAACAAACCAAACGTGCAGCCACCTTACTGAAAGAGACCGTTGACTGCTGCAAGGAATACAGACATGAGTTCATCATGCCCGAACACCTGTTGATGGTACTGATCGACGAATTCAGCTTCGGGCGCATCTTCAACAACTACGCTGACCTGCAGACGCTGGCAGAAAAATTGGAAGAGAAACTCGAAGAGACAGAAGTGGTGCCTGAGGGTCAGACCTACAATCCCGAAGTGTCGGCACTCATGAGTCAGGTCATCGATACAGCCTATGTGCAGGTGATGAACAGCAGTGCCCAGGCCCTCGACATCCCCCACCTGGTGATGGGTGTGCTGCAACTCAAAGAATCGTGGGCCTGTTATCTGCTGAAAGATGCCCTGGGCGACAGAGAGAGCAACTTCATGAGTGAGCTCATCAGTGCCTATGAATTCAGCGACCATCTGGAAGAAGAAACGGGCGAACATCAACATGAAGCAGCCTGGCGGCGCCTCGTCACCTGCATGAACGACCTCTACGAGAACCACAATCCCCTGATAGGTCGTGAACAGGAACTGGAGCGCACCATCCAGGTACTCTGCCGACGCGACAAGAACAACCCGCTGCATGTGGGAGAACCCGGTGTCGGTAAGACGGCACTGATATGGGGACTGGCCAGGATGATCCAGGAAGGCAACGTGCCCGAACGCCTGAAGGGCAGTCGTATCTACCAGCTCGACATCGGCACCCTGTTGGCAGGCACCCAGTATCGCGGTGACTTCGAGAACCGCATCAAACAGATCATGGACGGCATCCAGGAAGAAAGTGAAAAGAACATCGTCTATATCGACGAGATCCACACGCTGGTGGGCGCCGGTGCCACAGGCGAAGGTTCGATGGACGCCTCCAACATGCTCAAACCCTATCTGGAATCAGGCAGCATCCGATTCATCGGTTCCACTACCTACGAGGAATACAACCGCCACTTCTCGCGCTCCAAGGGACTGGTGCGCCGCTTCCAGCAGATCGACATCCCTGAGCCGACGCCAGAGGAAACGAAGCATATCCTGCAACAGCTGCGCCCGCAATACGAGCAGTTCCATCAGGTGACCTACGACGAGGCCGCCCTCGACTTCGCCGTGGATGCCAGTTATAAATATGTGAACGACCGTTTCCTGCCCGACAAAGCCATCGACCTGATTGATGAAGCTGGAGCGGCGATAGAAGTGAAAAGTGGAAAAGTGAAAAGTGAGAAGTGTGTCTCTAAGGCGGAGATCGCAGAAGTTCTGGCAAAGACCTGCAAGGTGGATGCGCTGGCGATGAAAGCCTACGAAGACAACTCTCAACTGAAAACGCTCGCACCACGTCTGTTGGCCAAGATCTATGGGCAAGACGAGGCCATCCGACAAGTCGTGGAATCCGTTCAGATGTCAAAAGCTGGTCTGCTCGACGACAACAAACCGTTGGCCTCCCTGCTGTTTGTCGGACCTACTGGCGTGGGTAAGACAGAAGTGGCACGCGTGCTCGCCCAGGAACTGGGCATCACCCTCCTGCGCTTCGACATGAGCGAATACACCGAGAAGCACACCGTCGCCAAGCTCATCGGTTCGCCGGCAGGCTATGTGGGCTACGAAGACGGCGGCCTACTCACCGATGCCATCCGCAAAACGCCCAACTGCGTGCTGCTGCTCGACGAGATCGAAAAAGCCCATCAGGACATATACAACATCCTGCTGCAGGTGATGGACTATGCCCGACTCACCGACAACAAGGGACGCAAGGCCGACTTCCGCAATGTCATCCTCATCATGACCTCCAATGCAGGCGCGCAGTTTGCCGCCCAGGCCAACATCGGCTTTACGGGTAAAGTGTCGCGCGGTGAGGCGATGCTCAAGCAAGTCAAGAAAACCTTCAAGCCTGAATTCATCAACCGCCTCACTGGCACGGTGGTCTTCAACGATATGGACCGTGAGATGGCGACACTGATCCTGAAAAAGAAACTCGGTGAACTGCAGGAGAAACTCTCCGCCAAACAGGTCGAGATGACGCTGAGCGACGACGCCTTCGCCTTAATACTCGACGAAGGCTTCACCCGCGAATACGGTGCCCGTGAGATGGATCGTGTCATTGCCCAGCGCCTCAAACCGCTCCTCATGCGCGAGATCCTCTTCGGCTCCCTCAAAAACGGCGGAAAAATTACTATAGGAACAAAAGATGGCAGTTTATCTATTAGATAAGAATCTCTGGTTCCCCGACCCGCATCTGGGAGAGGAAGACGGACTGGTGGCCATCGGCGGCGACCTGAGTGTCGATCGTTTGATTCTCGCCTACTCCAACGGTTTCTTCCCCTGGTACTCATTTAAGGATCAGCATCCGCTATGGTACTGTCCACTGCAGCGGTTTGTCATCTTCCCCCATGAGATCCACGTCAGCCACTCCATGAGGCAACTCCTCAAGAAAAATCCTTACCGCATGACCATCAACAAGGACTTCGAGGGTGTGATGCGAGGTTGCGCCACCGCCCAGAACCGCAACCAGCTAGAAGGGGCTTGGTTGGGTCCCAATATCATCAAGGCCTATACGGAAATGTATCGTCAGGGCTTTGCCGCCAGCGTGGAAATCTGGGAAGATTCACAACTGGTGGGCGGACTCTATGGCGTCACTCTGGGCAGAGCCTTCTTCGGTGAGAGCATGTTCTCCCTGGTGCCGAGTGCCTCGAAGCTGGCCTTGATCTTTCTGGCCCGAATGTTAGAAGCCCATGGCGGCAGACTTATAGACTGTCAGTTCGAGACACCCCATCTGCGCACCATGGGCGGCCGCCACATCCCCTACGAAGAATACATGAAAATCATCAAAATGTAGAGCCTTTTACGACACGCTCTAACCCTATTCCCCTACTCTGTCGCAATCTCCTTCCCTTGTCGCAACAACTCCGACAAGAATCCAGCTAATTTCTTGGAATCAACCCAAAATCACCGTACCTTTGCATCAGTTATTTGAATCTTACGTTTGTTCATTTTGCATATTTGTTTTAGGTTATTGGTTATTTGGAAAAGACAAAGGCTCGCAGCGGCGAGCCTTATTTCATATATTAATTCCATCCCTCTTCATCATTATTCTCCATATGTGGAGTATGATTATCCATGACTTTTTTAGTCACAGGAACTGAATCTTCAACCAAATCAAGCTGATTGATCGTAGCTGTGTCTCTTCACCAATAATCATTCGGAAGCTCTACATGCTCAACCCTAGAGATAATTACTATCTCATACCATTATTGTTTTTATTTGTTCTATGATAGTTCTATCAGCTGGTAACCAATCAACACTATTAAGTTGTTCCTTATTAAGCCACTTCGCAGCCTCGTGTTTTGGGAAGCCTTCAGGCGTCTGACGGCTGTTACCTTTGGGAATACAAATGATGATTCCTTGACGGGCACGGGTCAACAGTACTCGATACGCTTTCCCATACGAGGAATCTCGTACTCGAAAACAATCTGTGCACACTCCTCTTTCCATGGTGTTAGCACCTGTTGCAAGATGTCTATTTCCCCCATCCAAGCATCATCGGTGGTAGTCAACGCCTCACCCGGGTTCTTACTTTTGCAACATATACCACCTATAGACGGCATCGTAAAGAGTGTATGAAGCTAAAAAGTCATTTCAAGAGGGATGATTTTGCTCCAGCGTGGGATAGGATTTTGGATGCAGATTTCAGATTTCAGATTTCAGTTTTTAAAATAGAGGGGGTATGTGGTGCTGAGAAGAGTGTGCCTGACAAGAAAGAGATTAATATATATATATATTAATAAAATTATATAATATATATATTATATAATTCATAATAAAGGGTGGTTACAGGGAGGGGGGTAGCAAAATAAAAACTGAAATCTGAAATCTGAAATCGTAATACATTGTCTTTTCCTGAATAAGGTTGACTCTTTTTAGGCCTTGTTCTTTAACATTTGCCTACCCGTACGGATTTGGTTGACTCCTCTCTCTGAGATCAGTTG
>CADCBZ010000031.1 GCA_902799765.1 uncultured Prevotellaceae bacterium | reverse complement strand
GAATTGCATGTGAGCCTTGATTTCCTACCCGATTCGAGATAATTTATTTCAGTTTTTTTTCTTGACTGGCTTATAATTCGAGATTTTTATATACATTTGCACCGTGATTTATCCGAATAACTTCGAACATAAACTCGGTTTTGATGAAATCCGACGGTTGCTGAAGGAGCGTTGCCTCAGTACGTTGGGTAAGGAAAAGGTAGATGAGATTGCCTTTTCCACAGACGCCGTGCAAGTGAACGAATGGCTGACGCAGGTGCGCGAGTTCCGTAGGCTGCAGGAGGAGAAAGACGATTTCCCGATGCAGTATTTCTTCGATGTGAGAGAGGCCGTGAGCCGCATCCGACTGGAGGGAACACATCTGGAAGAGGATGAGGTGTGGGATCTGCGGCGCTCGTTGGAGACGATTGCGAACATCGTGAGATATCTGAATAGGGTATCTGACGATGAAGATGCGGAGAGAGAGGGATTCGCGCTCGACCCGAAGGGGCGCTTGCCTGAGCAAGAACCCGAATATCCCTACCCCGCCCTGCACAGACTGACGGAGGGGGTGATGACCTTCCAAGCCATGATCCGCCGCATCGACTCCATCCTCGACAAGTTCGGAAAAATCAAGGATTCCGCCTCGATGACCCTCGCCAGCATCCGTCATGAGTTGGAGAAGACGCAGGGTTCGATCTCGCGTACTTTATATACCATCCTCCACGCCGCCCAGAAGGACGGACTGGTAGAGAAGGATGCTGCCCCCACGATGCGTGACGGGCGACTGGTGTTGCCTGTGGCGCCTCAGGTGAAGCGTCGTATCAACGGCATCGTGCACGATGAGAGCGCCACGGGAAAGACGGTGTTTATCGAACCTGCCGAAGTGGTGGAGGCTAACAATAAGGTGCGCCAGTTGGAGGCCGAGGAGCGTCGCGAAGTGATTCGTATCCTGACGGTGTTTACCGATGAGGTGCGTCCCCATGTGGCTGAGATTCTCGAGTCGTATCAGTTTTTGGCACAGATCGACCTGATTTTCGCCAAGTCGCAGCTGGCACAGCTCACCAAGGCTTTCGAGCCCGTGGTGGAGAACAAGCCTCATCTGGACTGGATCCGAGCCGTGCATCCCTTGTTGCAGCTCTCGCTGGAGAAGCAAGGAAAGCAGGTGGTGCCATTGGATATTATCCTCACCCAACCCAAAAGACTTTTAATAATCAGCGGTCCGAATGCGGGCGGAAAGTCGGTGTGTCTGAAGACGGTGGGACTGTTGCAGTATATGCTGCAGTGCGGACTGCCCATCCCCATCGGCGACAGAAGTACCACAGGCCTCTTCCACCATATCCTGATAGACATCGGCGACGAGCAAAGCATTGAGAACGACCTCTCGACCTACTCAAGTCATCTGATGAATATGAAGCAGATGATGAAGCAGGCCGATGCACACACCTTATTATTAATAGACGAGTTCGGTAGCGGAACGGAACCCACCATCGGCGGTGCCATCGCGGAAGCTATGCTGAAGCAGTTCTGGCAGAAGGAGGCCTTCGGTGTGATCACCACCCACTATCAGAACCTGAAGCACTTCGCCGAGGATCACCCTGGCGTGGTGAACGGTGCGATGCTCTACGACAGACATCAGATGCAGGCACTGTTCCAGTTGGCCATCGGACAACCTGGCAGCTCTTTTGCTATCGAGATCGCCCGCAAGACGGGTATCCCCGAGGAGGTGATCAAAGATGCCTCGGACATCGTGGGTTCAGACTATATCCAAAGCGACAAGTATCTGCAGGACATCGTGAGAGACAAGCGCTACTGGGAAGGTAAGCGACAGACCATCCACCAGCATGAAAAGTCGCTCGAAGGTCATATCCAGCGCTATGAGAACAATCTGGAGGAGATTGACCGTGAGCGTAAGGAGATTCTGAAGCGCGCCCAGCAACAGGCTGACGAACTCTTGGCAGAGGCAAACCGTAAGATCGAAAACGCCATCCGCGAGATCAAAGAAGCCCAGGCAGAGAAGGAGCGTACGCGCCAGATTCGTGAAGAGTTGCAAGAGTTCCGTGAGCAGGTACAGAATGACGATACACGTGGACTGATGAGCGAGGAGGACTTCGCCAAGAAACTGCGCCAGATGGAGGAGCGTAAGGCTCGCAAAGCCCAGCGTAAGGAGAAGAAAGGCGAAGCGGAACGTATAGCCAGCGAGAAACTGGCAGCAAGGGCAAAAGCCAATCTGAACGACACCAACCGTCCTTTGGAAAAGGGTGATAACGTACGCATCAAGGGAACCAACAGTATCGGAGAGATTGAAAGCATTCAGGGCAAACAGGCAACGGTCATCTTTGGCGGTCTGCGAAGCAAGGTTAAACTGGAGCAGCTTGAACGTACGGAGAAGGCTAAGGAAGCACCTGCAAATCCTGCCGATAAGCATGCACACTTAGCCATTCAGACTTCACACATGACACGAGCCACGATGGAGGATCACAAGCAGAACTTCCATCAGGACCTCGACGTGAGAGGTATGCGAGGCGACGAGGCCGTGAATGCGGTGATGCATTTCCTAGATGATTCCATCCTGATAGGAATGAGTCGTGTGCGCATTTTACATGGTACTGGCGGAGGTATCTTGCGCCAGTTGATACGTCAATATCTGGCCACCGTACCTAATGTTTTGCACTTCCGCGACGAGCATGTACAGTTCGGTGGTGCAGGCATTACTGTAGTTGATTTAGACTGATTTTCGAGGCACTTCCGAGGCACTTTTGGAGCACTTTTGCTGTTTTTACACTTCTTGACATAAATCATGTGTACGAACACAATTTTCATAAAAAACCTAAAAAAACTTTCATAACTCGTTGATAGTCCGTATCTTTGCAGCGGATTTGAGAAAATCTATGCGATTTTACGTCGCTCTTTGATGAGAAAATCTAAAGGATAACGCGGTTTCTCGCGATGAGATATCCGCCTAAAGTATAGAGATATGATTCAAATAGTAAGGAAAGCAAGTTTGGTCATTTTGACCCTTGCCATGTGTTGCACCACAGCTTTAGCAGGTGGTAATGCGACAAAGAGTAAGAAAGCAGAAGCTTTTAACTGGAATCCGATCATGGATGCTATCATCCAGGTGGAAAGCGAAGGGAATCCAAACGCCGTGAGTGGGAACTCCGTAGGCGTGATGCAGATTACTCCGATACTCGTAAAGGAATGCAATGACATCCTGAAGAAGCAGAAGAGTAAGAAGCGCTTTGAAATGAACGACCGCTATAGTGTAGCCAAGTCGAAAGAGATGTTCCTTCTGATTCAATCGTATCATAACCCGACAAATAGCATTGAAAAAGCTATTCGCTCCTGGAACGGAGGTATGAAGTACAGTGTTCGAGCAACCAATAGGTACTTTAAGAAGGTTATGAGTAAAATGAAGTAGATTAATCTATTTCTTGAACTATACAAATCCGGCTGTCAAGGTAAAAACTTGATGACCGGATTTTTTTATATCTCAACCACGCTCGAAATGACAAGAGGCAGGATTCGCGCTCGGCCCGAAGGGACGCTTGCGAAGCGAAGCGGAGCAAGAACGTGCGACCGGGAGCAGGTTAGAATTCTGGCGTAGCAACAAAAAAAGCAGCCTTCCGGCTGCTGTAGTTGCGGAGGCAGGATTCGAACGTGCGACCTCCAGGTTATGAGCCTGGCGAGCTACCAACTGCTCCACTCCGCGATGTTATTTTTACTGGATTTCCAGGGCTTTTCTTGAAAAGCGCTGCAAAGGTACGAAGATTTTTCGAATTACGCAAATATTTATGCTGTTTTTTTGAAAAATCACTGTTTTTACAACTTTTTACCGCTTTTTTCTTGCTCAATTCAAAGAAAAAAACTACTTTTGCACACTGTAATTGCTATGTGCAATCCATTAATCCAAGGAGGAGCCAAAGTATGTCAATATCCAAAACGAGACAGAAGTTAGTTGATGTTGCCCGCCAGCTGTTTGCCAAGAACGGACTGGAGAACACCACCATGAACGATATTGCTATGCAATCAGGCAAAGGGCGGCGCACACTCTACACCTATTTCAAATCCAAAGAGGAGATTTATTATGCAGTTATCGAAGGTGAGTTGGAGCGTTTAAGCGACAAGCTCGACGAGGTGGCTATGCGCAAGATTCCGCCCCAGGATAAAATCATCGAACTGATCTATACCCATCTGAGTATGATCCGTGAAACGGTGGTCAGAAACGGCAACCTGCGTGCTGAGTTCTTTCGTAACATCTGGATGGTAGAGAAGGTGCGCAAGCATTTTGACGATGCCGAAATCGAACTCTTCCGTAAAGTCTATACGGAAGGTAAGGAAGATGGTGAGTTTGACATCGACAATGTGGATCTTGTGGCCGACATCACCCACTATTGTATCAAGGGACTGGAAGTACCTTATATTTACGGACGTATCGCACACGGAATGAAGGAGGAAGATACGAAGCCCCAGGTAGCAAAGGTGGTCTATGGTGCACTGGGTAAGTTTCAGAGACATTAAACATTATTAGAAGGTAAGACAGCGCTGATTACAGGTGCTGCACGCGGTATCGGAAAGGCTATCGCACTGAAGTTCGCCGCTGAGGGCGCAAACATCGCATTTACTGACCTCGCAGTCAACGAGGAGACCGAGCAGGAGATTGCAGCCTTAGGCGTGAAAGCTAAGAGCTATGCTTCTAACGCTGCAGACTTTGCTCAGACAGAGGAAGTGGTGAAGGCAGTGAAAGAGGAGTTCGGTTCAATTGATATCCTCGTCAACAATGCCGGTATCACCAAGGACGGTCTGATGCTGCGTATGACGGAACAGCAGTGGGATGCTGTGATTGCCGTGAACCTGAAGTCGGCTTTCAATTTCATCCATGCCTGTGTGCCCATCATGATGCGTCAGCGCGGCGGTTCTATCATCAATATGGCCTCAGTGGTAGGTGTTCATGGTAATGCTGGTCAGGCTAACTATGCAGCCTCAAAGGCTGGTTTGATTGCACTGGCGAAAAGTATCGGTCAGGAAATGGGTCCGAAGGGTATCCGTGCCAACGCCATCGCTCCTGGTTTCATCGACACCGCTATGACTCAGGCCCTGCCCGACGACATCCGTAAAGAGTGGATCAACAAGATTCCTCTGCGCCGTGGCGGACAGGTAGAGGATATTGCCAACGTGGCTACCTTCCTGGCATCTGATCTGTCAAGCTATGTCAGCGGTCAGGTGATTCAGGTTGATGGTGGTATGAACATGTAATTTTAGATTTTAGAATTTAGAGTATGGAGGTCGTTTACGAGGACAACCATATTATCATAGTCAACAAACAGAGTGGGGAGATCGTACAGGGTGATAAAACTGGCGATCGCCCCCTTTCTGATATTGTGAAGGACTATATCAAAGAGAAGTACCAGAAGCCTGGAGCCGTGTTCCTGGGTGTGGTGCATCGCTTGGATCGTCCTGTCTCAGGACTGGTGGTTTTCGCACGTACCTCAAAAGCACTCACCCGCCTGAACAAGATGTTCGCCGAGGGTGAAGTGCATAAAACGTATTGGGCCCTCGTAAGAAGTGAAAAGAGAGAAGTGAGAAGTGAAAAGTTCGTGGATGATGGCGAGTGGCATACCCTCGAGCACTGGCTGGTTCGCAATGAGAAGCAGAACAAGTCGTATGCCTATGCCACTGAAAAGCCGAATGCTAAAAAAGCCATCTTGAAATACCGCCTCATCGGGAAGTCAGATAACTACAGTCTGTTGGAAGTGCAGCTGATGACAGGTCGCCACCATCAGATCCGCTGTCAGTTGGCAGCAATGGGTTGTCCCATCAAGGGTGATCTGAAATACGGTGCACCCCGTAGTAATCCCGATGGCAGCATCTCACTGCTTTCACGAAGGATGGAGTTTATTCATCCTGTATCAAAAGAACGGGTCACCGTAGAGGCTCCCCTCCCCGATGACCCGTTATGGCAGGCCTTTAAACAATAGCACGATGATCTATAAGCTTGCCGATAACATCATCAGTCCGTTTGGCATCACCACCAAAGCCAATATCGAAGCTGTGAAGGCGGGGCGTTCTGCCCTTGCTTCCTACAAGGGTCTGTGGGGTATTCCAGAACCTTTCACGGCAGCAATCCTCCCCAAAGATCTGAATGATCTGATAGCGCGCGATGGATATACCCGTTTTGAGTCGTTGGTGATAGAATCGGCTTGTGAGGCACTGGCCGAGACGGAGTTTGAGATCAGTTCCCCACGGGTGGTCTTTATCCTGAGTACCACGAAGGCGAATGTAGAGCTGTTGGATGACCCTACAGCTTTACCCGACATCTTACATCCTGGTGAGAGCGCCAAGCGTATTGCGAAGCATCTGGGTATCGAAACAGAACCTATTGTGGTGTGCAACGCCTGCGTGTCAGGTCTCTCTGCTCTCATCTTAGCAGAGCGCCTCCTGACACAGAAGGTTTACGACTATGCCATTGTCACAGGTGCCGATGTACTCTCACGCTTTGTCATCTCAGGCTTCCAATCGTTTAAGTCGATGGATGCCAACCCCTGTCGCCCATACGATATCGAGCGTCTGGGTATGAACTTAGGTGAGGCTGCAGCCACGATGGTTCTCTCAAGTGATGAAGCGGAGGAGTACAAGAAGGAGTGGGCCCTCGTAGAAGGAACGATCCGCAATGACGCTCATCATATCAGTACCCCATCCAATAAAGGTGAGGGTGCCTATCGAGCCATGATGCCCCTACTCCAACAGATCAACAAAGACGAGTTGGCACTGGTAAATGCCCACGGCACAGCCACGATGTTTATGGACCAGATGGAGGCTGTGGCATTAGACAGAACCGGACTGGCGGATATTCCCGTCAACAGTTATAAGGGCATCTTCGGACATACGTTAGGGGCTGCAGGCATCCTGGAAACCGTTCTCACGATGCATGCCCTCGAAGATCATACGATTTTGGGAACACGCGGTTTTGAGGAGTTAGGTGTCTCAGTACCCATCCAGGTGTCAGCAGAAGCCAGGCATACCGATAAGCGCACCTTTTTGAAACTCATCTCCGGCTTCGGAGGCAGTAATGCGGCACTATTAGTCACTGCTGACGAACAGATTCAGAAACAGCTGCCAAAGATACCTCAGACCCGTCAGACCCATCGGGTGACGATAACACCAGAGGGGCTGACGATCGACGGGAAGTATCAGCCCGCTACAGCCACAGGTAAGGCGCTGCTTACAGAACTCTATCGCACTTATGTGGGCGACTATCCAAAATTCTATAAGATGGACGGCTTGAGCAAACTGGGATTCCTTGCTTCAGAGCTGTTGATGAAATACGAGCAGGATGAGCTTCCTACAGAGGATGAACAACGGGCGGTGATCCTTTTCAATCACTCCGCTTCGATCGATACCGATCAGCACTATCTGGCATCAATCCTGCCCGGGGACTATTATCCCAGTCCGTCGCTGTTTGTCTATACCCTCCCAAATATCGTCACGGGTGAGATTGCCATCAGGCATCACCTGCACGGGGAGACTTCTTTCTACAGCTTAGCTTCCCGTAACGAACAGCTGATGACTCAGATTCAACAGGCAGCCTTGAGCGATCAGGCTACGACGAGTATGATCACCGGTTGGATCGACTATGAGGACGAGGCGCATTTCTGTGCCGATATGTATATTCTGAAAACCAATCCAACCCCATGAGCCTATGAAGAAAGTCATCAAGTGGATTGGGATTGCGGTACTTATACCCATACTGCTGTGCTTACTACTCACCGTACTGATCTATCTGCCCCCCGTTCAGAACTGGGCAGTGAAGAAGGTGGCAGCCATTGCCTCAGAGAAGACAGGCATGGAGATCTCAGTAGGCCACGTCAGTCTGGCTTTCCCGCTCGATCTGCAATTGGATGATTTCAAGGCGATCAAACAAAACGACTCCTTGCCTCAGGTACGCGACACGATAGCAGACGTACACCGTCTCGTGGCCGATGTCAGACTGTTGCCTTTATTCCGTAGCAGAGTCGTTATCGATGAGCTCTCGTTCCATCAGGCCCGTATCAACACCAATGGCTTCATCAGCGACCTGCGTATCAAGGGAGACCTGCAGGAGCTGTGGCTTTCATCAAAAGGCATCGATCTCGACAAGGAGACCGTAGAGGTGAACGGTGCCCGATTGCAGCAGGCTCGTCTCGATATCGCCCTCAGCGATACGGCAGCAGCTGATACGACGCCCTCTACCCTGAAATGGCGCATCAACGCGGATAGTCTCACCATCAGCAAGACAGGTTTCAAACTCCATCTGCCAGGCGACACGTTGAACGTCAGCGGTTACTTAGACAGGTTCGTGGCCCGTCAGGCTAATATCGACATCGGCAACAATATCTACGAAGTGGGTAGTCTGGACTGGCACAACGGCTCTTTGGCCTACGACAACCGATTCGAGCCTGAGACAGAAGGATTCGATTACAATCATATCGCCCTCAACAAGATCAGTCTTGGTATCGATCGAATCAAATGTACGCCAGACAGTACTTCGTTCTTCGTACGGAAGACTTTTATCAGGGAGAAGAGCGGCATTGAGGTGAATGAGTTCACTGGCGGCATCACCCTTGACTCTGCCTATAACCACATCAGACTGCCGTTGACCACCCTGAAGACTTCTGACTCAAACATCATGGCAGAAGCCGATTTAGACCTCTCTGCCTTCGATGATCAGAAACCGGGTCAGATGAAGGTGCGCCTCTTCGCACAGTTAGGCAAGCAGGACATCGAGAAGTATGTAGGGAAACTGCCTCAGAAGTTCATGGAGCATTTCCCCAATCATCCGCTGAACATCAGAGGCTCCATCAATGGCAACATGAAACAGTTGGATGTGACAGGCATCGACATCGACTTAGCCACTGCCGTTCATGCCTCACTGAAAGGAAAGGCAGAGAATGTCACAGACATCAACCGCATGAAGGCCGACATCGAGGTGGAAGGCAAGACTCAGGAACTGAACTTCCTGATAGCCCTGATAGACCCCAAGATGAGCGGTACCTATCGTATTCCTAACGGGATGGAGATTGACGGCAGACTGAAAGCTGACGGCACGCACTATACGGCCGACATGACTTTGCACGAAGGTAAAGGCAATATGAAGCTGAAAGGCAGTACGTTCATCCCCGTCAATGCCAAGGGCGCGTTGACACCCGAACTGATGACCTACGATGCCAAATTCAGCATCAACGAACTGAACATCCACCACTTCCTGCCTAAAGACTCTATCTATACCCTCTCTGCCGACATCAATGCCAAGGGCCATGGCACAGATTTCTTCTCAAACAAGAGTCGTCTGGATGCCGATGCCAACGTACGACTGCTGAAATACGGCTACATGAACCTCGACAACCTGACAGCCTCGGCTACGCTTTCTGACGGACGCGCGCAAGCCAGTCTGACAGGACACAATGAGATCTTCGACGGTAATGTGGCTGTTGACATGCTGCTCAGCAGCAAGAAGATAGATGGCAACGTCAGTGCTAACCTGAAGAAAGCCGATCTCTTCCAGATGCGACTGGTGGACAAGCACCTAACGATCGGAACCTACGGCAGTCTCGACATCAACACGGACATGAAACAGACCCACTATGTCAGCGGACGCCTCAACGAGTTGTATGTGAAGGAAGGCAAGAAAGTTTACAATCCTGGCGACGTGGGCATCCTGATTAAGTTGAATACCGACACCACCGTCGTCAGAGCACAGAGTGGTGACTTCATCCTGAAGTTTGATGCGATGGGCGGCTACGAACAGGTGCTCAAGCAGGTCAATGTGTTATCCGACTCCATCGTAGCCCAATTTGAGGACAGGATCATCAACCAGCCTGCCATTAAAGTACTGCTTCCCGTGATGAAGCTCCATTTGGAAAGCAAACGCGAGAACCCTGTGGCCAATTTCCTCAGAGCCATCGGTATCGATTTCAAAGAAATGAGTCTCGACCTGACCACCTCTCCAGAGACAGGTATCAACGGTGCAAGTCATATCTACTCTCTGAACTATGACAGCACCCGTATCGATACCATCCGGCTGAGTCTGATCCATAAAGGTGACCGACTCACCTATCAGGGCCAGGTGCGCAACAACCGCAAGAACCCGCAGTTTGTGTTCAACTGCCTCGTAGATGGTCATTTCCACAGCCATGGGGCACTGGCAGGCTTGCGATTCTTCGACAAGGATGATAAGTTGGGCTTGCGTATCGGTGCGACGGCAGAGATGGAGGCCGACGGTCTGCGTTTCAAACTGCTGCCCCAGCGTCCCACCATCGGTTATCAGGAGTTTAATCTCAATGAGGACAACTATATCTTCCTGGCCCGCAACAAACATATCCAGGCCAATATCGACCTGATAGCCGACGATAAGACGGGTGTTAAGATCTATACAGAGAATCAGGACTCCACAATGCAACAGGATCTCACCGTCTCTGTGAACCGCATCGACCTGCAGCGGATCACGTCGGTGATTCCTTACCTGCCCCGTATGTCGGGTTTGCTGAATGGCGACTATCACATCCTGCAGGATCAGATGGGTCATTTCTCAGTGGCTTCCGATATGGCGGTGCAACAATTTACTTATGAAGGTTCTCCCATCGGAAATGTCAGCACCGAAATGGTATATATGATGAAAGAGGATAACGCCCACGCCATTGAGGCACGACTGTTGCGCGACGATGAGGAATTCGGACTGCTCAGTGGTACCTATCGCGATGAAGGCGAAGGTCTGATCGATGCCGCATTTAAGATGACACACACACCACTCTCCATCATCAATGGTTTCATCCCGGATAAGCTCATCGGTCTGGAGGGCTACGGTGATGGCACAGTCGATATTCACGGCAGTCTGGTTCATCCCGATGTCAATGGTGAGGTGTATGTCGATTCAGCTTATCTCATCAGCATCCCCTACAGCATCCGCATGCGTTTCGACAACGACCCCATCCGTATCGTGGGTTCTCATCTGCTGTTAGAGAACTTCGGACTCTATGCCTATAATGAGGAACCGTTCAACCTCATGGGCGACATCGACTTCACGAATACCGAACATATCAATGTGGACCTGCGGATGCGCGCCCAGAACCTACTGTTGATCAATTCAAAGCAGACGCCCGACGCCATCGCATGGGGTAAGGCCTACGTGAATATGGTGGCACGCATACAAGGACCTCTGGAACAGATGAAGATGCGAGGCCGACTGGATCTATTGGGCTCTACCGACATGACCTATATGCTGCTCGACTCACCGCTGTCAGCTGATAACCGCCTGGATGAACTGGTGAAGTTTACCGACTTCAGCGACTCTACCCAGACCGTCATCGTACGACCCACGCCAACTGGCTTCGAAGCCGACCTGACCGTCAACATCTCACAAGGCGCCCGTATCGTCTGCTACCTGAATGCCGAAGAGTCCAACTATGTCGATCTCATGGGTGGTGGTGATCTCCGCATGAAATACAACTCGGAAGGCATCGATCTGAAGGGTCGTTATACGCTCTCAAGCGGCGAGATGAAATATTCGTTGCCGGTCATCCCCCTGAAGACCTTCACCGTGAAGGAAGGCAGTTACGTGGAGTTCACGGGCGATCCCTATAATCCAAAGCTGGACATCACGGCTACCGAACAGGTGAAGGCAACTGTCGGCGGTGACGAAGGTGTCAACCGCAGCGTGCTCTTCAACTGCGGTGTGGCCATCACAAAGACCCTGAAAGACATGGGTGTGGTCTTCACCATTGAAGCACCGGAAGACAATGCCATCAACGGCCAACTAACGACGATGTCAGTCGAGGAACGAAGCAAACTGGCAGTGGCGATGCTGACCACAGGCATGTATCTCGCTGACGGCAACACTGGCAGCTTCTCGATGAACTCCGCTCTCAGTTCGTTCCTGCAAAGCGAGATCAACAGCATCGCAGGCAATGCCCTGAAGACCCTTGACCTCAGTGTAGGTGTCGATAACACTACCGATGCGACGGGTAATATGCATACCGACTATTCGTTTAAGTTCTCTAAGCGTTTCTTCGACAACCGTCTGAAGGTGCAGATTGGCGGAAAGGTATCCACAGGCAGTTCCAATATCCCTGGCCAGAAGCAGTCGTTCTTCGACAATGTGCTGATGGAATACCGTCTGAATCAGGACGCCACAAAGTATATCAAGCTCTTCTATAACCAGAACGTCTATGACTGGCTCGATGGTTATACCAGCGAATACGGAGGCGGTTTCATCTGGCGACGCAAGTTGGATAACTTCTGGGATATCTTCAAGCCTTGGAAGAAAGAGGTGCAGCCTCTGAGACGACCGATGGGTATACCACCATCCACCCTACAGCGCGACAGTATCAAGACAGACACCATCAAGGTGGAAAAGGTAAAAGAATAAAAGAGTAAGAAAGTAAGAAATGAAAGAGTATAGTTATCATATCATGTGGCAGAAGGCAAGGGCTTATAGGTTTTTACCTTTTTACCTTTTTACCCTTTTACTTTTAGTTGCTTGTTCGATGACGAAGGGCATCCCTGAAGACGACCAGCTCTTCACGGGTTTGAAGCGTACCGTCTGGACAGACACGTTGAAAAACAATCCTTATGAGGAACATATCAGTACCACCAAGGAAGAGATAGAGGCTGCCCTCGCCACTAAGCCGAACGGTTCGATCTTCGGCAGCAGCCGTATCACGGTACCCTGGTCCTGGCACCTGTGGGTATATAACAAGTATGCCGGCAAAGACTCCAAGTTCGCCAAATGGATGACCAAGAGTTTTGGAACCCCACCCGTCCTGATGAGTAAGGTGAATCCCACACTGCGTGCCTCTGTTGCCCGTTCGGTACTGAGGAACAATGGTTATTTCCGCGGCGACGTCACCTACGAGACCTTCCCGCAGAAGAATCCGAAGAAGAGTAAGATCGGCTATACAGTCACCCTCGACTCCCTCTACACCATCGACACGCTTCAGTATGTCAACTTCCCAGAGCAGATGCAGGCATTAATCGACTCCACGAGTGAAGAACGGGCCATCCATAGCAACGACCCCTTCAGTGTCAACGCCCTGGATGCAGAGCGTAATCGGGTGAGTCTGCTCTTCCGCAACAACGGCTATTATTATTACAACACCAACTACGCCTCTTATCTCGCCGACACCTTCGCTGTCAGCAACAAGGTCAACCTCAGGTTCCAGTTGGCTCACGGACTCCCGCCTGAAGCCCTTCGCAAATGGTATATCGGCAACATCGACATCCAGTTCCGTAAGTCATATGCCGACCTGCTGACCGACTCCATCAAGCGTCGTCATCTGACCATACACTACAGCGGCAAGAAATCACCGATCCGCCCCAGTGTCGTCCTGAAGGACATGCGCCTTCGTTCTCGTCAGGAATACAGCTATGAAAAGCTGCAGGAGTCAGCGTCACTGATCAACTCCAATGGCGTGTTCAGCAATACCGACTTCCGTTTCACGCCACGTCCTGATACCGATACCCTCGACCTCCGTCTGACCTGTACCTTCGACAAGCCCTACGACTTCTACATCGAAGGCAATGTCATCGGACGCACCAACGGCCGCTATGGTCCTCTGGTAAAGGTCGGTCTGACCAAGCGTAACACCTTCCGTGCTGCGGAGAAACTCGATGTCAACCTACATGGCTCTTACGACTTCTCCTTGGGCGACAACTCACGCGAGAGCAACTATCAGATAGGTGCCGACGTGTCACTCGAGTTCCCGCGACTGCTCATTCCCTTCTACGACCCCTTCCGCATCAAGCGTGATAAGAACGGGCGCCCTATCCGCCGCAAACGGTTCTACGCAACACCGACCACCTATGCAAAAGTATCAGCCGATGTGGTGAGCCGTCCTGACTATTATAAGATGCTCATCATGTCTGGTGAATGGACCTATAGCTGGCAGAAGACAGAGACCAGTCGGTACGAGTTCTCGCCACTGACAGTACAGTATCAGTTCAAGAACTCTATCACGGATAAGTTCGAAACAGTCATGAAGGAAAACCCTTATCTTGAACGTACGATGGGCGACTTCTTCATCCCCAAGATGCGCTATACCTACCTCTACACCAGTCCCTCCACCCGGAAGAACCCCATCCGCTGGGAGAACACCGTTCAGGAAGCAGGAAACCTCATCTCGCTGGGCGGTGTGGTGTTCGGCAAGGACTTTAATGCCGAAGGCAAACGCCTCTTTAATAATCCTTACGCCCAGTTCCTGAAGTTTGAGACAGACTTCACGAAGACTTGGGCGATGGGTGAAGAGGCCAAACTCGTGGGCCATGTCAACGCAGGTCTCATCTGGTCGTACGGTAATAGCAGAGAGGCTCCGTTCAGCGAGGAGTTCTACGTGGGCGGTGCCAATACCATCCGTGCCTTCGCCGTACGCGACATCGGTCCCGGTGCCTTCTCCGACTTTGGTATTGACGACCGTGTCTCCAAGCAGATGTTCTACCTGCTGCGCAATGGCGACATGAAACTCGTGGCCAATCTGGAGTACCGCGCCCCGCTTTTCGGCAACCTGAAGGGAGCCGTCTTCCTCGATGCGGGAAACATCTGGCGCATGAGATCTCTCTTAACTGATCAGGATATTGAGGCGATCATCAATCCTGGTATGGACCCGGTGGAAGCTGCGGTACTCATCGCCTGGTTTGACACCATGAAGTTCAAGCCCTCACGTTTTCTGAAGGATATTGCTATCGGTACAGGCATCGGTCTGCGTTACGACCTCGGCTTCCTGGTGGTTCGTCTCGACTGGGGCTTTGCCATCCACGCGCCCTGTATGAATGGCATCGACAGGTATTTCTTCAATGTGTATAACTTCAAGGATCTCCAAACCGTCCACTTCGCCATCGGCTACCCGTAAAATCTTTTTTGTAATTTTGCAGGCAATTATAACAAACTAATTGATAAAGCAATATGAAACCAACGCTTTTTCTGCTTGCAGCAGGTATGGGCAGCCGCTATGGCGGCTTGAAACAGCTCGATGGTCTGGGCCCCAATGGAGAGACTATCATGGACTATAGTATTTACGATGCCATCCAAGCCGGATTCGGCAAAATCGTATGGGTGATCCGTAAGGATTTCGAAGAGCAGTTCCGCACACAGATCCTCTCAAAGTATGAGGGAAAGGTGAAGTGCGAGCTCTGCTTCCAGGCACTCGATGCACTGCCTGAGGGTTTCTCTGTACCTGAAGGCCGTCAGAAGCCTTGGGGAACGAACCACGCTGTGCTCATGGGTAAGGATGTCATCAAGGAGCCGTTCTGCGTCATCAACTGCGACGACTTCTACAATCGCGATGCCTTCATGGTCATCGGTAAGTATCTGGCCAACCTCCCCGAGGGTGCCAAGAACCAGTATGCGATGGTAGGTTTCCGCGTCGGCAACACACTGTCGGAGAACGGTACCGTAGCACGCGGCATCTGCTCCAAGAACGAACAGGGTCATCTCACCACCGTCGTGGAGCGTACGGAGATCGTACGTTGTGCAGCGGACGGTTCGAATGCCGGTGCTGCCACTGAGTCCATCCGCTATAAGGATGAGGACGGCAAGTGGGTAGAGGTAGCCGACAACACCCCTGTCTCTATGAACATGTGGGGTTTCACCCCCGATTACTTCGAGTACTCTGAGGCAGAGTTCAAGACATTCCTCAGCGATCCGAAGAACATGGAGAACCTGAAGGCCGAGTTCTTCATCCCCCTGATGGTCAACAAACTCATCACCGAGGGTACGGCTACCGTCGAGGTGCTCGACACCACTTCCAAGTGGTTCGGCGTGACCTATGCAGCTGATCGCGACACCACAGTGGCCCGCATCAAGCAGCTGGTAGATGAAGGTGTTTATCCGAACAAACTATTTTAAAGTGAATATAGACATCATAACACAAGATCAGCTGGCCCGTCTGAGCCAGCTGATTTCTACTGCCGGGACGATACTCATCACCTGTCACAAGGGTCCTGACGGCGATGCCATCGGTGCCTGTCTGGGATGGGCGGAATACCTGCGTACCATCGGCAAGGATCCCGTGGTGATTGTGCCCGACCAGTATCCCGACTTCCTGAAATGGATGCCCAACACCGAGAAGATCGTGCGCTACGACAAGCATCGCGACAAGGCCGACATGCTCTTTAAGATCGCAGACCTCGTGTTCTGTCTCGACTACAACACCGCCAGTCGTGTGGAGGATATGGAGTCGGCCCTGCTCAGTACGCCAGCCCAGCGGGTGCTCATCGACCACCATCTCTCTCCTGATGTGCCCGCAGAGCTCACCATCTCCGAACCGGAGGCCAGCAGCACCTGCGAACTGGTGTTCCGTCTGGTGTGGCAGTTAGGCGGTTTCCCCAAGGTAGGCAAGCAGTTTGCAGCGCCCATCTATTGTGGTATGATGACGGATACGGGCGGCTTCACCTATAACTCCAGCCGTCCGGTGATCTTCGCCATCATCAGCGAGCTGCTCACAAAGCGTATCGACAAGGACCGCATCTATCGCAATGTCTATCATAATTACAGCGAGAACCGCATCCGTCTGATGGGCTACGTGTTGTACGAGAAGCTGGTGTATCTGCCCGAGTATCATGCCGCCTACTACACCCTCACCAGTGAGGAGCTGAAGCGCTTCCATTTCATCAAGGGCGATGCAGAGGGACTGGTGAACATCCCGCAGCAGATTAAAGGACTGAAGCTCTCCATCTCCCTGCGTGAAGACACCGATAAGGAGAACCTCATCTGGGTCAGTCTCAGGTCGGTAGATGACTTCCCTGCCAATCAGATGGCAGAACAGTTCTTCAACGGCGGCGGACATCTCAATGCTGCAGGCGGACGGATCAACGGTACGATGGCGGAAGCTATTTCCACTATTAACAAGGCCTTGCAGGCCTTCTCATCCCTGCTTCAAGATTAAGCATCAAAAAAAGGGACCTTTCAAAGTCCCTTTTTCTTTTATTGCATATCGTAAACCACTTGCATCAATTTCTTTCCTAACTCATCCGCTTCAGCCATGCTCTTTGCCTCGCTATACACGCGGATGATCGGCTCCGTATTCGATTTCCTCAGATGAACCCACTTGTCAGGGAAGTCAATCTTCACACCGTCGATATCGTTCACCTTGGCAAGAGGATCCTGCGCAAACAGCTCCTTCACCTTCACCAGGATGGCATCCACATCCGTCTCCGGTGTCAGGTCGATACGGTTCTTCGCGATCTGATAGTCGGGGAAGGTCTTGCGCAACTCACTGGCGGTACAACCCTTCTGGGCCAGACTCGACAGGAACAGGGCGATACCCACAAGGGCGTCACGGCCATAGTGGCTCTCGGGATAGATCACACCACCGTTGCCTTCACCGCCAATCACGGCACCCACCTCCTTCATCTTCGTGGTGACGTTCACCTCACCAACAGCCGCAGCGGTATAGACACCGCCATGCTTCTCGGTCACATCACGCAGGGCACGGGTAGAACTCAGGTTCGACACCGTGTTACCCACCGTATGAGAGAGTACGTAGTCAGCCACCGACACGAGCGTATATTCCTCACCGAACATCACGCCATCCTCACAGATAAAGGCGAGACGATCCACATCGGGATCCACCACGATACCCAGGTCGAAGCCGCCATGCTTCATCTTATCCATGATGCCCAGCAGGTTCTTCTCCAGCGGTTCCGGGTTATGGGCGAAGTCACCCGTACATGCCCCGTTCAGGATCTCATAATCCACACCCAGCTGCTTGAAGAGCTCAGGCAGGATGATGCCACCCACGGAATTAATAGTATCCACACACACACGGAACTTCCGGGCTTTGATTGCCTCACGATCCACGAGCTTCAGACCCAGCACCGCGTCGATGTGACGCTGGTTGAACGTATCGTCGATCGTCAACTGTCCCAGCTGATCCACCTCGGCATAGTTGAAATCCTCTGCCTCAGCCAGACGCAGCACCTCGGCACCGTCGGCAGCCGTCAGGAACTCACCATCCTTGTTCAACAGCTTCAGGGCGTTCCACTGGCGGGGGTTATGCGAGGCAGTGATGATGATACCACCATCAGCCCCGGCCATTTTTACAGCCAACTCTGTGGTAGGCGTCGTGGCATAGCCGATGTCGATCACATCATAGCCCATACCCATGAGCGTTCCCACCACCACGTTACGTACCATCAGACCTGAGATACGGCCATCACGACCCACAACAATCTTTCGGCCGCCGATAAAGGTGGCATAGGCCGTTGTAAACTTCACGATATCAAGGGGATTCAGCGTGTCGCCGGTCTTTCCGCCGATCGTTCCGCGAATGCCCGAAATAGATTTAATCAATGTCATATTTAAACTTCTCTTTCGTAGGTAATTTCATAAAAATAAGGTATCACATTACTCGACGAATAAGCGTGTCCCTGCGTATGCGGCACGATCAGACGCACCCTCGAGCACTCCTCAGTCTCTGATGTCGGATGCCCGATCTTGATATACGGCATCGGCACCAGCCAACCGGCAGGCACTGTCGCACCATATGTATTCATCATCATGCCATCTAAGAACTGAGCGCTATACACACTCGTCGCACGAGAGATGAACATTCTGTCGGGCGTAGCGGCATACGCCGGGGTGTTGTTATACGACTGGATCGTATCAGCAAAGATATTTGTCTCAGCATAACGGCATACCAAGGTGGCCTGACCACCGTCAGCCAGGTCCGAGCCACAGCCCTGACGCACAATCTGCAGATACACACCGTTTCTGTCGAACTTCACATACTCGTTCTTCGAGACGTCGGTTTTCTTTCCCTGCTGATTGAACTGATCCTCGCTGATGACGGTGATATTGTGATCAGAGATGAACTTGGAGATCGCATTGCGCTCCTTCTCCTTCTTGTCACCATAGGTCTCGTAGTTGTTACAACTGCTCACCACCACGGCAAGCGTCATCAACAGAAAAGCTATTTTCTTAATCATACAATTTCAATTCTTCAAATCGCCTGCAAAGGTACGAATAAGTGAGCACAATACAAAACAAAAAAACGTTTTTTAATGATTAACCTTGTTGACCATATACTTTTTCTGGCCACGGATATAGAAACCTCTCGCAGGTGGAGCCTGCAACGGCCGACCGTTGAGATCATAACAGCGTTCGCTGTCGATGGCACGGCCAACGGCCATCATTCCCGTCGGCACCGGTGGCCCCATGTCGATGGTCAGCGACAGGTCGTCAGTCTGGTTCTCCCGCCCTACGACGCCATAGGGCGACAGGTCTTTCAGCATACTGCAGAACAGATCATAGCTGCCAGGCATGAGGTTGTTGATCAGGTCGGTGGAGAACTGTTGAAGAAGCTTTTCTGTATCAACCTTGTACTCGTCACCTTCGGCATGGATGATATAGGCATCGGCCACTTCTTTCGCCAAGACCGTGACCGTCGGTTCAAGAACGGCGGCCCCCTGCTCACCATACTTCTCAATGAGTTTTTGCATCCCTTTCTCCTTCACAGGGCGCTTGATGGCCTCATGAAGACGCACTTTCGCACTGTCGGGCGAGAACTGGTTGTTGCCCGACGTGCTGGTGATATGGCCCGTCGCCACTTCCAGTGTAGAGAGGTCGGCACTGAACAGCAGTTCACGGTAATCGCAGGGATACGACGCCAGTGAGCCTGTAGCGATGTCATAGATCGGCTCCGTCAGACTCTCATTGAAATCCTTGGCGATGTCGGAAGTATGGAAGTGACCAGTCAGGACCACCTTCACCCCAGCCTCAATCAGCCGGTTCCGGATGTCGTCGGCATGGTCGATGATCGTCGCACTGACAAAACGATCGGCATTCGTGATATGCTGGTTGAGCGCATGGTGCATCATGACGATGACTTTCTTGCCGGCGGCCGTAGCGGCAGAAGCCTGCTCACACACCCAGTCGAGCGTCTCTGTGGAAATACTGGCATCCTTACCAGAGTTGATACCGATGACCACGAGTCCGCTGACGGGTTCACAACAGTAGGTCTTCGACACGCCATCAAACACCGACCCTGCGCCGTAGCCATAGTCGGCATAGAGGCTGGCAAACTCCTCCAGTGAGGGCGATGCCACTGGTGTGGTGCTATCACCATCGTAGGCCACCGCCGCCTCACCCATGTCGATATCGTGATTGCCGGGGATGACCAGCGTCATGATACCTGCCGCCTTCAGCTCGTCGAGCTTCTTCACCACATACTCATGGCTCACCGTCTCGCCGTCTTTCGTCAGGTCGCCCGTGATCAGTACCAGCTTCGGCTGGATGGTCTTGATACGTTCAACCGCCTCGTCGAGCAAAGGCTGACTGAAGTCAAGCAGCTTGCGGTCAGTAGCCAGCAGATCCTTCCAAGCCTGACCGTCGTTCACCAACAAGCCCGGTGCCGTCAGATGGAGATCCGACAGCACAACGATCTTGGTCTGGGCCATAATGGTCTGCGCCAGCACCAGCCATAGTATCACAACGGCCTTCCTCATATCATATCGTCTAACGAACTGATTATCTGTATTTTTTCCCGGAGGGCGGAAAGCAGATCCTTGACTCCCATGCCGAGCGCATTGATATGGTTGTGGAGAAGCCTGTAGTTGGCTTTGTCCTGCTCACTCATACGGTCATAGGCCACCATGGGCGCAGGTTCCCCTGGGAACTGCAGGGCCACATAAGGCAGGTATTCCTCAGCATCGGGACTCACGCGGTAGGTCACTAAGTTACAACTGGCCGCAGTGGTATGACCTTTCAGCGAGTAACCCACGTCCATACTGGCGTTCATCTGCTGTGTATAGACATCTATGGCGGCGAATCCGGGATTGGTGCCAGCGAGCATACGGATGTTATCAACTGCCTTCATACAGGTTGAGAAATCGTTAATCTTCCCTTTGACAACGATCTCATTGTTGATGACAGCCTGAAGCTCATCTACGACACCGCCATCGAAAACTGAGAGGAAATCGACAAAGGAGTTTTCGCTGTTGAGACTATTCAACTTCTTGATGTCGATATCAAGATCATGAGCACCTCTCGCGGTAAAGTTGAGCTTCTCCACGCCGTCGAGGATTACATCCATGTCAACATTGAGGACATTCTCGGTAGAATGGTCGAAAGTCACGTCATAGATATCGTGATGACCATCAAAATTAGGGGTTAGTGAGAATGCAGCATGCCATTCATCCCCCATGACCGAGATGTATTGGAAGGGCGATTTCGAACTCAGGTCTAAGGTACCGGGCATCTCCAGACCGTCAGCAGTCTTCAGCATAATCTCAACCTGTTTGGGGAACTGGATACAGATGGGGGTGATGTCTTGCACCCGAGTGACAAAGAAGCGCACGCCGTCGTTGACATCGGTGAACTTGATCGTGAGACTGGTGCTACGTCCGTCCTTGTCGATGTTCTCAACTACAAAGTCGTCGCTCTCACTCAGTGTGGATTTACCGTCCTTAAAGGTCACCTTCAGATGGCCGAACACCTTATAGGCATCTAGCATCAAAAATCCTACGAGCTCGCTATATTCTTCCTCGGTCATGGCAAAACGCTCTACCAGGCATTTATGCACCACTGCATTCTCTTCGTCACTCAGATTCTCAAAGAAGACGTTATCCGCGTTTAATAAGACGGTTTGGATGACCTCATCTCTCAGTTCCTTCAGCGCCTCTTCGTCCAGACTCGTTACGATATCGGTCAAGCCCTGAAGCACTTCGCTGCCCTTTTCAAGGCGGACATCCTTTGAAGCCTCATCCAATGCTCTCGACAGTGCGGCCTCAAATGCCTGACGTTCCTGAATATCGATGGGCTGATCCTTATTGTCATCACACGCTGTAAATACATTCAAACCGCAGATCAGGATGGCGGCCATCACCCATAACATGAATCTCTTCATAAACAAATTGTTTTTAAGTAATATTTATGGGGGCAAAGATACATAAAAAAATTTAAATAACCAAGAAAAAAAGACACGCATTTGATATTTTTCCAAATGCGTGCTCCTTTTTGAGGGTTCAGAACCGAACCCCTATGGGTTATAGCAATTCCTTGGCGCGTTCTAAGGCTAAGGTGATGTGAGAACAGATGTTCTTCTCACCCAGGAGGGTATCGAAGCGGGCTTTGTGGAGCACTTGCTGCACACGCGGGTTGACACCCGAGAGAACCACCTGGATGCCCTCACCCTGCGACATGAGACAGAGGTTGGTGAGGTTGTGGATGCCCGTAGAATCGACAAAGGGCACCTTTCGCATGCGGATGATACGCACCTTCGGACGCTGATGGCGCAAGGCACTCATGATCTCCTCGAATTTATTACCGGCACCGAAGAAGTAAGGACCGTTGATCTCATAGACCTCCACACCCTCGGGAATCGTGAGGTGTTCCAGGTTGCCCATGAGGAAGTCGCTCTCCTCTTCGTCGGGATTGATCTCGTCGCTGATGACACGCACGTCGGTGGTCTCAGCCATACGGCGCATGAAGAGCAGACAGGCGCAGATGAGACCGACCTCGATGGCGATGGTAAGGTCGAAGATGACCGTGAGCAGGAAGGTGACCCAGAGGACGATGACATCGCTCTTCGGGTTCTTCAGGATGCTCAGGAACGAACGCCAGCCACTCATGTTATAGCTCACGATGACAAGCACACCAGCCAGACAGGCCATGGGGATATACTGTGCCAACGGCATGAGGAAGAGGAAGATGAGCAGCAACACGGCGGCGTGGATGATACCCGCCACGGGCGTGCGACCGCCATTGTTGATGTTGGTCATCGTACGGGCGATGGCACCGGTGGCAGGGATACCGCCGAAGAGCGGACTGGCCAGATTGGCCATACCCTGGGCGATGAGTTCGGTATTCGAGTCGTGACGGTCGCCGATGACACCATCAGCCACGGTGGCAGAGAGCAACGACTCAATGGCACCGAGGATGGCAATGGTGATGGCGGGCGACACGAGGCCCTTGATGATGTCCCATGTGAGCTCAGGCACCTCAGCACCAGGCAACTGGTTGGAGATGGCGAAGCGGTCGCCGATGGTTTCGACGCTGGTGATGCCCCACTGATGCTTCAGCAGGAGCACAGCGAGTGTCATCACAATGATGGCGATCAAACTACCAGGGAGTTTACCCGCCGCACTGCCGCGGGAGATCTTCGGCCAGAGGGCGATGATCGCCACACTGAGCACGCCCACGCCTGCACTCCAACAATCGATGGTGGGGAAGGCGGAGAAGTAGGCTATCCACTTCTCTATGAAGTCGGAAGGCACCGATGCCATCGTCAGGCCGAAGAGATCCTTGATCTGCGTGGTGAAGATGGTGAGGGCGATACCCGACGTGAATCCCACGACGATGGGATATGGGATGTACTTGATGATGGTACCCAGATGGAGCACGCCGAACATGATGAGGAACACACCCGCCATCAGTGTGGCAATGGTCAGTCCTTCGAAGCCGTACTGCTGGATGATACCATATATGATAATAATAAACGCGCCCGTTGGTCCACCGATCTGCACCTTCGATCCACCGAAGACGGAAACAATGAGACCTGCCACGATGGCAGTGATGATACCTTTCTCCGGTGTCACGCCCGACGCGATACCGAAGGCGATGGCCAAAGGCAGGGCCACGATACCCACGATGATACCTGCCAACAGGTCGGTCATGAACTGCTGACGGTCGTAATGCTTCAACGTGGAAAACAATTTTGGTTTAAAAGATAATGTTGTCATGGGTGCAAAAGTACAAAAAAGTTTAAAAATACACTAAATATTATCTATTTTTGAATGAAATGCTATACTTTTGTTGCGATTTATCAAGTATACCTAATTAAATTTTAGTGTCATGAAGAAAGTATTATTTGTTGTGATGGCAGTGATGGCCATCGGTTTTGCGTCTTGCGGAAACAAGACACAGGCAAGTGCAGAGGCCGCTGACTCTGCAGTAGTAGTGAACGTAGAGGACGAGATTGCCGGCACCATCAACGCGCTGACAGAGAATCTGGAGGCACAAGACGCCAACAAGTTCCAGGAGGCTCTGGCTGCAGTACAGGCAAAGATCAAGGAGCTGATTAGTGCCAACCCCGAGGCTGCTAAGCAGTTCGTTTCTCAGATTCAGGCCTTCCTGAAGGACAATGCAGAGAAGATCAAGGCTTTTGCCGGTGACAATGCTGCTGTGACATCTGCCGTAGCTGCCCTGACTGAGGCTCCTGCCGAGAGCATCGTGAACGGTCTGAGCTCATTAGGTGAGAGTGCCGAGGCTGCCGCTAACCAGGTGGTAGATGACACGAAGGCTGCTGCCGACAAGGCTGTAGAGGATACGAAGGCTGCCGCTGACAAGGCCGTTGAGGACACCAAGGCTGCTGCCAAGGATAAGGCTGGTCAGACCATTGATGATGCCGCCAGCAAAGCCAAAAATGCTTTAGGAATTTAAAGCATTTTGCTTTAAGATAAGAATAATCCCCGCCTTCCAGCGGGGATTTTTATTTCAGGATGAGTGCTACCGGACAATGGTCGGAGCCTAAGACATCGGTGTGGATGAGGGCGTCGGCCAGTTGGGGACGGAGACGGTCGGAGATGACGAAGTAGTCGATACGCCAACCTGCATTCTTCTGACGTGCCTGGAAACGGTAGGACCACCACGAGTATTTCACCTCCTCCGGATACAGGTAACGGAAGCTGTCGGTAAACCCGTTCTTCAACAACGTGGAGAACTGGGCCCGCTCTTCATCCGTGAAGCCCGCATTATGACGGTTGCTCTTGGGATTCTTGATATCGATCTCCTCATGCGCCACATTCAGGTCGCCACAGAGGATGACAGGCTTCTGCGCATCGAGTCGCTGCAGATAGGCCCGGAAATCGTCCTCCCACGTCATACGGTAGTCGAGACGCTTCAAGCCGTCCTGTGAATTCGGCGTGTAACAGCACACAAGGAAGAATTCGGGCATCTCAAGGGTGATCACACGGCCCTCATGGTCGTGGGCATCGATGCCGATGCCGTAAGTGACGTTCAGCGGCTGATGACGGGTATAGACGGCTGTGCCGGAATAACCTTTCTTGTCAGCGTAGTTCCAGAACGACTGATAGCCCTCGAACTGCAGGTCGAGTTGTCCGGCCTGCATCTTCGTTTCCTGCAGACAGAAGAAGTCGGCATCCAGCTGACGGAAAATGTCGCTGAACCCCTTACCTTCGCAGGCCCGCAGGCCGTTCACATTCCAGGAAACGAACTTCATACCGGTTTAGAACTTAGCCATCTTGATGGCGACGACTGCACACTCATCACCCTTGTTACCTAAGCGACCGCCTGCACGATCCTGGGCCTGCTGCAGATTATCCGTCGTGAGCAGACCATAGATGACAGGGATGTTGCTGGTGGCATTCAGACGGGCGATACCTTCGGTGACACCCTGACAGATGTAATCGAAATGCGGGGTCTCGCCACGGATCACAGAACCCAGGATGATCACGGCGTCGTAGCCGTCGTTAAGCGTCATCTGGTGGGCGCCGTAGATCAGTTCGAACGAACCGGGCACAGTCTTCACATGAATATTCTCGGGCAAGGCGCCATGACGCTCCAGCGTATTGACACAGCCTTCGAGAAGCGCACCGGTGATCTCAGGATTCCACTCAGCCACCACGACACCGAAGATCATGTTCGAGGCATCGGGCACTTTCGTGGAATCGTAATCACTCAGGTGATGCATTGCAGTTGCCATAGCGATCAGGAATGGTCAATATTACTTATTGGAAACGCGCTCGATGTAGGCATCGATGGTCTGATACTGAATCGAGTTGAAGTACTTCTCCTTCACGGTCTGATACAGCTTCAGCGCCTCATCGTTCTTACCCTGACTCTCAAGGATCTCACCAGCCTGGATCAGGAAGGTGGGTGACAGTGAGTTGTTATCAGCCTCCTCGGCAGCCTTCTTCAGATGGGTGACAGCCTTGTCGAGCTGGTTGAGGTGGGCATAAGCATTACCTAAGGCACCTTCTGCGGCGGGAGAAACCATTTCATCGTCGGCACCTTCGAAAGCCTCCAGATACTTCACAGCAGCTTCCCACTTACCCAACTGGGCATTGCAGAGACCTGCATAGAGGTTTGACAGGTTACCGGCAGCTGTGGTGCTGTACTCGTCGGCGAGCTTGGCAAAGCCCTTGAAACCTGCGCTGTCGCCCTCGAGTGCCTGCTGGAAAAGGCCCTGTGCGAAATAAGTCTGACCCTTGGCGATGGCGGTAGAAGCCTGCTTCTCTCTGGGCTCAGCAATATAAGTCTTGTAAAGAACTGCACCGACGATGATGACGATGATAGCCACCACGACGGTGATAATAGCCTTCTTATACTTCAGGAAGAAGGCCTCACTCTGGTTCAGTGTCTGCTCCATGGTAGGGGCAGCCTGCTGTTGATTTGTTGTATTTGCCATTATAATTATGTATTAATTTTCGAAAATCGCGTGCAAAGGTAATAATAAAATATGAAATAAAAAAAGAAAATTAATAATATTTGGTTTTCTGCTCACTTATTCGTAATTTTGCACCCATGATTCTCGAGAAACTGTCGCTGATTAATTACAAGAACATCCGTGTTGCCAATCTGGAGTTGTCACCGAAGATCAACTGCCTGATCGGTCAGAATGGTGTCGGCAAGACCAATGTGCTGGATGCCATCTACTTCCTTTCGTTCTGTCACTCGGCGAGCAATCCCATCGACTCCCAGGTGATCACGCACGACGAGGGTTTCTTTCTGATTGAGGGGATGTACCAGGATGATCTCTGTATCTCCTGCGGCATGAAGCGCGGCACCAAGAAGCACTTCAAACGCAACAAGAAGGAATACAAACGGTTGTCGGAGCATATCGGTCTGATCCCGTTGGTGATGGTATCACCCGCAGACACCTTCCTGATCGAAGGCGGCAGCGAGGAGCGCCGGAAACTGATGGATGTGGTAATTTCACAATATGACCGCAGCTATATCGACGCGATGAACCGCTATAACAAAGCCCTGCTGCAGCGTAACACGATGTTGAAACAGGAGGAGGAACCCGACGTGGAGGTGCTGCGCCTGTGGGAGGAGCAGATGGCGATCGAAGGAGAGCGTATCTTTGCCTGTCGTGATGCTTTCGTGAAAGCACTGACACCCGTGTTCCAACGGTATTACGAGACGATCTCCGGCCATCGGGAACAAGTAGAGATGACCTATATCTCCCACTGTCAGAGAGGTCCGCTGTTGGAGGTGATCCAGCGCGACCGTCAGAAGGACCGTATCATGGGCTATTCGCTGCATGGTGTACATCGCGACGACCTGGTGTTTAGTCTCGGCGGTCATCCGATGAAGCGCGAGGGCAGTCAGGGACAGCACAAGACCTTTGTCATCGCCCTGAAACTGGCACAGTTTGACTTCCTGAAACGTACGAACAACCAGACCACTCCCCTACTCCTGCTCGACGACATCTTCGATAAGCTCGATGCCGACCGCGTGGAGGAGATCGTAAAACTAGTGGCCAGCGACGAGTTCGGACAGATTTTTATTACAGATACCAATCGGGAACATCTGGATCAGATCCTGAGCCGGACGTCACACGACTATCGGATCTTCCAGGTAGAAAACGGCAATATACATGTTTAGGAAAGAAGTCAAGAGCATCGGTGAACTGATCCTGAAGAATCTCAGGGCACAGGGACTGGAGACCCCGCTTCTACAAAAGCGGCTGATAGCGGCATGGCCTGAGGTGATGGGTGAGATGATTGCCGGCTATACCCAAGACCTGTATATCAGGAACCAGACACTGAACGTACGGCTGACGAGTCCTGCGCTGCGGGCAGACCTCTCGTTGATGAGACTGGAGATTGTGAAGAAACTGAACGCCGCCGTGGGCAGTCAAGTGATTGCCGATATCCGTTTCTGCTAAACCACCCTATTCACTGCTATATCATGGGCATCAACCGGCACTTCGGCCACCTTCTGGAAGTCGAAGCAGACACCGATGGTCGTGCCAGTGAAAGCAGCCAGGAAGCGGTCATAGTAGCCTTTGCCCCGACCTAAACGATGTCCTTGGGCATCGAAGGCGAGTCCGGGGATGAGTGCTAAGTCTATCTGCGTCAGGTCGGTAAAGGGGTCGCCTATGGGTTCCATGATATGATAGGCCCCTTCGCGAAGGTCGTGGGGGCCTGTATAGCGGCGCAGTTCCATCGCAGTATCATCCAACACCTTTGGCAACAGCACCGTCTTCCCCTCTGCCACCAATTCATCGAGCAAGTGGCGGGTATCCACCTCATCAGGCAAGGCGTAATAGGCCAGGATGATCCGGGCTTCACGGAGCAGCGGGCGCAGGCGCTGAAGGACAGAAAGCGACAGCTGCGCCAACTGTTGGGGCGTGAACTGTCGCTTCTGTTGTAAGATCAACTTTCTGAGTTCGTCTTTAAGCATGGTTGGGCTTGGTGGCTTCTGGTTTCTTGGGGAACGCATCGCCGTCCTTAAAGAGCTTCAGGGTCTCGATGATCGCGGGATCATCCTGATTGAGATACTCCGTCCAGGCCTGTTCGTTCAGGATGTTATAGATGATACGGCTGTTCACGAACCGCTCCAAGAGTTTATGCGACTTCTGAATCATCAGGTTACGCCGCTTGAGACCGTTCTTATCGGCATAGACCACAAACTTCTCCAGGGTGTTCTGACTCTTCAGGTAACGTTCCATCTCCCACACATCCTCCATCTTACTGAGTTTGGCACGGTTCTCGTCCGTATAGGTATAGGCAAACTGCAGGATCAGTCCCGACATCGTGGCTTCCTTATAGTAGGAGGTCATATCCACCGTATCCTCAGGGATGAAGATATCGGGGGTGATACCGCCACCGCCATAGACCGTACGGCCATTGCCGGTGTGATAGGCAGGTCCCGTATGCTTGATGCTGTCCTCGGAGAAGAACTCACCATGCTTATAGCGTTTCATCCAGTCGCCCTCATAATCCTCACCGTCGGCATACGGTTTCTGGATACAACGTCCTGAAGGCGTGTAATAACGGGCGATGGTGAGACGGATCATTGAGTGGTCGGAGAACTCCATGGGTTTCTGAACCAGACCCTTTCCGAAGGAGCGGCGCCCGATGATCGTACCGCGGTCATTATCCTGGATGGCGCCGGCGAGGATCTCGGCTGCGGAAGCGGAGCTCTCATCGACGAGCACCACCAACGGGATATGCTGATAAGAGCCTCGTCCGTCGGCCCTGTAGTCCTGACGGGGATAGCGACGACCTTCGGTATAGACGATCAACTGACCCTTCGCCAGGAACTCGTTGGCTATCTGGACAGCCGACTCCAGGTAGCCGCCCGTATTGCCGCGCAGGTCGATGGCCAAACTGGAGAACCCGCGCTGGGCAAGCTTCGCCAGTGCGATGAGCAGTTCCGGATAGGTGTTCTCACCGAAGTTCTTGATCTTGATATAACCGGTCTCGTCGTTGAGCATATAGCTGGCAGTGACGCTCTTGGTGGGAATCTCGCCGCGTGTCACCGTGATATGACGGATCTTATTCTCCCCATAGCGGATGATGCCCAGCTTCACCTTCGTGTCCTTCGGACCCTTCAGGCGATGCATCGCCTCCGCATTGGTCACCTTCTTACCGACAAAGACCGAGTCATCAACCTCTACGATCTTATCACCAGCCAACACACCAGCCCTTTCCGCAGGACCGTTGCCGATGACATTCTGTACACGGATGGTGTCCTGACGGATGGTAAACTCAATACCGATGCCGGAGAACGAGCCACGCAGATCATCGTTAGCGATCTCCCCGTCACGGGCTGTGATATAAACAGAATGGGGATCAAGCTCTGCGAGGATCTGCGGCATCGCCTTCTCCACCAGATCATTGACGTTCACGGTATCGACATACTGATCGTCGATGATATGAAGCAGGTTGTTGAGTTTGTTACCGCTGGAGTTGATGATGTTCAACCGGTTGCCAGAGAAATGGTTGGCATAGAACGAACCGATCAGGATACCGATGACCACACAGATGGCCATCCAAAGCGGTGTAAAACGTATATGTCTATGATTAGCCATGAATTGCTGTTATTTGGTAGAATTGATATCCATAAAGACCACCTCGATACCTGCCCTGCGCAACAGGTCGATGCCATCGGTGAGACGATACTGTTCGCCATAGACCACCCGACGGATGCCGGCCTGGATGATGAGCTTGGCACACTCGATACAGGGTGAAGCCGTGATATAGATGGTGGCGCCATCGCTATTGTTGTTACTGCGGGCGAGTTTTGTGATCGCGTTAGCCTCCGCATGAAGCACATAAGGCTTGGTGACGTTGTTCTCGTCCTCACACACATTCTCAAAGCCGCTGGGCGTACCGTTATAGCCGTCGCTGATGATCATCTTATCCTTGACGACCAAGGCCCCGACCTGCCGACGTACGCAGTAGGAGTTCTCTGCCCAGACGCGTGCCATCTTCAGATAGCGCATGTCCAGTCTTTGCTGTTTATCGTTTGATTCCATTTCGTTTTAATAAGGCATCGATAGTGGGTTCGCCACCACGAAAACGTTGATATAATATCATGGGGTTCTCAGTACCTCCCTTCGAGAGAATGTTGTCTCGGAAGCGCTGGGCGGTCTGCTGATTGAAGATCCCCTGTTTCTTGAACACGCTGAAAGCATCGGCATCGAGCACCTCTGCCCACTTGTAGCTGTAATAGCCGGCCGCATAGCCACCCGACATGATGTGGGAGAACTGCACCGTCATACAGGTATCGGGGAGTTGTGGCATCACCATCGCCTTGGCCCAGGCTTTCTTCTCGAAAGAGCGGATGTCCTCCGTAAACGCCTCCTTCTTGGTGTAATAGGCCATGTCGAGCAGGCCGAAGCTCACCTGTCGCATGCAGGCATAGGCCACATTGAAGTTACGGCTCCGTACGATACGACGGATCAGTTCATCAGGCAACGGCTCCCCCGTCTGATAATGGAAGGCGAACGTACGCAGGAACTCCTTTTCGATGGCGAAGTTCTCCATGAACTGCGAGGGCAACTCGACAAAGTCCCACCACACGTTCGTGCCACTCAGGCTCTCGAAACGGGTGTTGGCAAACATCCCGTGCAGGGAGTGTCCGAACTCATGGAGGAAGGTCTCCACCTCCCCTAATGTCAGGAGGGCGGGTTTCTCTGCCGTCGGCTTCGTGAGGTTCATCACCACACTGACATGCGGGCGGTTGTTCACACCCTTCCGGTCGATCCACTGTCCCTGATATTCCGTCATCCAGGCCCCACCCTGTTTCCCCTGACGCGGATGGAAGTCGGCATAGAAGACGGCGAGATAGGAGCCGTCCTTATCGAATACCTCGTAGGCCTTCACGTCAGGATGATAGACGGGAATCTCCTTGTTCTCCTTGAACGTGATGCCATAGAGCCGGTTGGCGAGTCCGAAGACGCCCTCGATGACCTTCGACAGTTCGAAATAGGGACGCAGCATCTCGGCATCGATGTTATAGCGCTTCAGCTTGAGCTTATGGGCATAGAAGCCGAGATCCCATGGCTGGAGCTGGAAATCCTTGCCCTCCATTTGACGGGCCATCTTCTCGATGGCCTTCACCTCCTTGAGGGCGGTGGGTTTATAGGCTGTCACGAGGTCATTAAGCAAGTGATAGACACGACGCACGTTGCCGGCCATCCGACGTTTCAGCACATAGTCGGCATAGGTCTTGTGGCCCAACAACTGAGCCAGTTCTCGGCGCAGGTTGATGAGTCGCTTACAGATCTCGACATTGTTCTCGGTATTATCGTGGATACACTCCGTATTCTTCGCCATATAGAGCTGACGGCGCAGTTCGCGCTGGGTGCTGTAGGTTATGAACGGTGAGTAGCTGGGGAAGTCAAGGGTGAAAACCCAACCTTCCTTCTCCTGTTCTTTGGCAGCCAGGGCGGCCGCTTCACGGGCCGTCTCAGGCAGACCGTCAAGTTGAGCCTCGTCAGTGATATGGAGCGTAAAAGCCTTGTTCTCCTTCAAAAGGTTCTGTGAGAACTGCAGACTGAGCATCGAGGCCTCCTCCGTCAACTGGCGCAGCCGTTCCTTACCGGCGGTATCGAGCAGGGCACCGCTCCGCACGAAACCATCGTAGCAGTTGTCGAGCAGCATCTTCTCCTCTGGTGTCAGCTTGCGATGATGACGGTGCACATATTGGATACGTTTGAACAGTTGCTCGTTCAGACGGATATCATTGGCGTGTTTGGTCAGGATCGGACTCATCTTCTGGGCCAGGGCATCCATCTCGTCGTTGGTCTCAGCAGAGAGCAGGTTGAAGAAGACGGTCGTCACCCGACCGAGCAGGTCGTAGTAGTGATCGCCCTCTTTCTCGTCATCCACACTGATGATGGTATTGTCGAAAGTAGGTTTCTCGGGATTGTTGATGATCTTGTCAATCTGCTCATCATCCCGACGGATGCCCTCCAGCATCGCCTCCTCGAAATCTTCCAGACGGATACGGTCGAAGGGCGCCACATCATGGGGCGTATCATAAGGCAGAAAAAAAGGATTCTTTCTCTCTTGTTGCTCGTTCATAACTAAAATACTAACACGTTCAGCCTGCAAAGTTACGATTTCTTTTCCAATCCACCAAATTTTATAGTATGAAACAATAAAATCTATGATGACATTGCTCTTTTATGCAGGGTGAACCCTGCAAGACCTCCATCACCCCCAACCCCCTCTTCATAAGAAGGGGCTTCAGACCACTCCCTAAAGCCTTTGCCCCTTCGGGGTTCGCCATGTTTTTTTTATTCGAATGAAAGAAATGAAGAACAGTGACGAAAGAAAAGAAAAATATGGTTACATTAGAAGCCGCTCCAGTTGGGGGATGATGATGCGGCCCCGATGGAGCTCTATGAGCCCATCGTGCTGCAACTGGTTCAGGACGCGCGACACGTTCAGGCGACTGTCGTTCAGCTCCTGTGCCAGTCGTTCCATCAGGATAAAGAAGGTCTTGGAACCTGCCGGGTAGCTGCAGTGTGCTATCAGGAATCGGATCACCCGTTCACGCAGGGTCTGGGGCGCACCGCGCCACAGTTGCTGCGTCAGTTTCTGTGTCTGGGTGGCGTAGTGGTTGACGAGATTCAGGCGGAACACCAGGAAATCCTCCAACAGACGGAGCACCTCCTCCTTATCAATGGTGAGCAGACTGACATCCGTCTGAGCAGAGACGTTTCTGGTATAACGCTGGTAATAGCCGAAAATCGCCTCCTGCTGGATCACATACGGGGCACTCATGTGTTCGAGTACGGAGAATCGTCCGTCGTCAGCAAAATGCTCCACCTTCACCATACCGCCAATCACGAAATAGAGCTGGTTGCAGGGATCCCCTGCCATGACGATCCGCTTGCCGGCAGAGACCTTCATGAAACCGAAGCGGATATGACCCGCGACGATTTCCAAATCATCGTGGCTCATTCCCTGGAAGAGGGGGAACTGCAACAGTTGGTCGTAGATCTTCAATACAGCCATAGGCGGTTTTTCTTATTTGGCGATCCGTTTTTTCAGTGAAGGTGAGAACCAGATGGCGTTCCCCCCTTGTCCATCATCATAGATCAGATAGGCCATCAGTTCCGGATGACGCTGAAGCACCGTCTTGGCGCCATCGAGTCCCATCACCATAAAGGAGGTGGCATAGGCGTCGGCCACCATACAGGTCTTCGCCAGGACGGTGGCAGAGAGAATGTTATGCTGCACCGGGTAGCCCGTATGCGGGTCGATGGTATGGGCATAGCGTTTGTTGCCCTTATAATAGAAATTGCGGTAGTTACCACTGGTGGCCATCGCGATGTCAGTGACATTCAGGGTGGTCTGCAATTCGTGTTCCACATTCAGGGAATCCTCCGTAGGTTTCGTCACACCGATACGCCAAGGGAGCCGTTTGGGATTGACGCCCTGGGTGACAATCTCGCCACCAATCTCCACCATAAAATTCTCGACACCTCGTTTGCGCAGGAAGTTGGCCACCACATCCGACCCGTACCCCTTGGCAATCGCCGAACAGTCGAGCATCATCCGAGGATCCGCTTTCCGGATCTTCCCCTGATCAAGCGTCACTTTCTCATACCCCACGATGGTCATCAGACTGTCCACCTGACGACGGGAGGGCATCTCACCGTTCTTGAAGCCGAAGCCCCAGGCATTGACCAGAGGGGCTACCGTGATGTCAAAAGCGCCGTTTGTCTCGCGTGAGACCGTCATTGCCTGTTGGAAGACATCGAGAAACATCTGATCAGGCTCTACGGACTGGTTGTTGTTGATCGCCGTGATCACCGATGTCTTGTTGAAAGGTGAGAGCGAGCGGTCCACCTTCATCAGTTCGGCCTTGATAGAGGCACTCATATCCGAGTCACACTGATAGGTGACATGATAGGTTGTGCCGAAGATGAAATCAGAAGTCTGCTGATAAGGCATCGTCTGTTGCTGACGGATGATCATCACCGTTCCGACGATCAGCAACACGAGAAAAGGCAGTTGCCAAAGGAGCCGTTTCTGCTGAGGGGTATCCATATCAGATATCTATGATGACATTAAAGGTCGCGTCGAGATTCGTGTTGTCGTTGGTACCGAAGCCTGGCACATACCACGTCTTTCCGAAGTCACCTTCCTTATGGGATATACGGAGTTTGTAGCGCACGCTCCACCCCAGATGGAGCGGTCCCCAGATCTTGGCATCCAGCCCCACGTTAACCTCGGCCCAATGCATGTTACAGGGATAGTCCAGAATGCTATAGTCCGCATCCCAATGCCAGAAAGGATCGGTGAGTCCCGGGCGGGTGATATCCACCTTATAAGAGGTATAGGCATAGCGCAGCCCCACATAGAGGCGGTTGGGTCCATGTTTGTTTTTCAGCAGGTTCCTGTCAATACCCACTTTGAAATAAGGGGCAGAGGTCTTATATCTGACCAAAGTGACCTCATCTTCACTGTTGGCTCTACCATAGCCCAGTTCGACGACCGGGAACCACTCGTCGTGCAGATTCACACGAAGTGCCCCTTCATACTGTCCATAAGAACCGAATGTGGCCATACCGGCTCCCACCAGATCGAACGATACGGCGAAACCACGGAACACCGGGATGGAGTCTTTCTGTAGGGTGAAGAACTTCATCTGTGCCGAAGCAGGTGCAGCCGTCAGCAGCAGGAGCAGACTAATAACGGTCGCTGTCCGGATAGAGGTAAAAATGAATCTTCGTATCGTCATAATCCACGTTTGAGTATTTGATGACCAATGAATCGATGCCGTGCTTCGTATAGCGGACACCCGTCAGTTTGTGAAAGAACTCCGCCTTACACTCGATGGACTCGAAATGCGGGTAATCCTCTTTCTGTACCCAGACCGTATCCGTCACATCGTAATCGCCCCTGAAGAAATGGAAATAGAGTTCATCCTCCGGGTGGGATTTGCTGATCGCCATATTGAAGCCTACGATATCGATACCTCTGTTTAAGAGAATCGTATCTTTGCCCTCCTTCGTCTTAGAATAGATGGTCAGCGTATCCGACAGTTCAAGCAGAAGCCCGTCACTGTCATAGATCTCGTAATTGGTTGCTACCAAATTTTTGAGAGGGCATTCGATAGACGAGCAGGAGACGACAAGCGTCACAGCCAGGAACAGGAGCCACTTTTTCATAGGGTTTCTTCTATCTGATAATCATTACGTCCACTCGACGAGCGACTGATGAGATCGCCCAGGAATCCCGTCAGGAAGAACTGGGTACCGATCATCATCATCGTCAGAGCGATATAGAAATAAGGAGAGTCCGTCACCAGACGCTGTGGAATGTGATGGGCCAGACACCAGAGTTTATCGGCACCGATCCAGAAGGCGGCCACAAAACCGATGAAAAACATGATGGTGCCAAAGAAACCAAACACGTGCATCGGTTTCTTGCCAAACGTAGAGAGGAACCATAGGGTGAGCAGGTCGAGATAGCCGTTGACGAAGCGGTTCAGTCCCATGAACTTCGATGCGCCGTACTTACGGGCCTGATGCTGCACCACCTTCTCCCCGATCTTATCAAAGCCTGCATTCTTGGCGAGATAAGGGATATAGCGGTGCATCTCTCCATACACCTCGATATTCTTCACCACCGCCTTGCGGTATGCTTTCAAGCCGCAGTTGAAGTCGTGCAGGTTCTTGATGCCACTGATCTTACGGGCTGTCGCATTGAAGAGCTTCGTGGGCAGGGTCTTGGAGATCGGATCATAACGCTTCTGCTTATAACCCGACACGAGGTCATAACCCTCTTCCTTGATCATCCGGTAGAGTTCGGGGATCTCGTCAGGCGAATCCTGCAGGTCGGCATCCATGGTGATGACCACATCGCCCTGTGCCTGTTTAAAGCCGCAATAGAGGGCCGGACTCTTACCATAGTTCCGACGGAACTTGATGCCTTTCACGACGTCGGGCTGCTGTTGGTTCAACTCACTGATAATCTCCCACGAACGGTCGGTTGAGCCGTCATTGATGAAGATCACTTCGTAAGAGAAGTGGTTCTCCTTCATCACGCGCTCAATCCACGCATACAGTTCAGGAATCGATTCATCCTCATTATAAAGAGGAATAACTACTGATATATCCATTTTATTCTTTACTTTTCAACATCGTTCGCTGCATGATCAGGCTGATGGGCACCCCCAGGATAAACCCCAAGGTGATGTTCACCGTCAACATATCCAACGCATAGTCGATGGGGCGGATCTGTGCCATCTGTTTCATACTCTCGTTCATCATCTCCGTCATCCCATACTGCTGCATGGCCTGTTGCGCCTCGTCGGAGTTCAGCACTTTCGACATCTGACTCATCAGATAACCGTTGTCCATAAACGTCAGATAGAGGTACATCGCGATAGCAAACAACACCCCGGCATAGAAGAACACAAAGACGGTATAGGCATAGCCCCGACGGAACGAGATGAGTCCCTCGCGACCATAGTCACGGAAGTTGCGCAGCCTGCCACCCACGAAAAAAGGTGTGTAGATGATCAGCATAGTAGCAGCCAGACCGATCATCTGGTTGGTCATACCTATTATATATAAGACGGACGTGAACACCCAAAGCAGGGCGAGCAGCGCACCATCCTGACGGGCAAAAGCCTTCAATTGAACATATTCGATTGACGTGATCATTTTAACAATTATCTAATTCAAGGTGCAAAATTAAACATTTTCCCGCATATAAAGAGTGGTTTGCCTCAAAAAATCGTTAAATTGAGTCATTTTCTTAATATATAATTCTTATTTCTTAATATAAATGCGTACCTTTGCAGGCGATTTTAAAAAATCACCTGCGAAATCAGGCTGCGCCTCAGCATAGAGCGAGCTCTCTGCATTCGGCTTGCACTGATTTTGCAGCCGATTTTCAAGAAAGACATGGGCGAGTCCTGTACGGCCAGCTCCCTCGGAATCCCCCAGGGTGGGAACGCAGCAAGGGTACTTGGTTGTAGCGGCGCGATACAGTAAGCTCGCTCACCCGCCTCTTTAGCTCAGTTGGCCAGAGCACGTGATTTGTAATCTCGGGGTCGTTGGTTCGAATCCGACAAGAGGCTCAAAGGATCGGCAATTGCCGATCCTTTTTATCACCGATACCATACCAAGGCTCGATACAGACGAAGGGGGCCTGTTTATCGTATGGGCTCCAGAAGGCTACCACTGATGTGCGGAAGGTGACTGTCAAGGGATAGATCCCAAACCTTAACAATAATTAAAAAGAAGCCCTCGAAACACATCACGTGGTTCGAGGGCTTTGACAAAACTTGCAGAACGTATGAGTTTCAAAGTCTATTTTCTCTGCACAGTTTTGGAACTAAGCATGAACCGAATTAGATTATGGGTTGGAGCTGAAGAGTTGTTGACCATAGCCACAAACTCACCTGGCTCTGCTGTCCAGTCGCCCGTCTTCTCATCGTAGAAACTGAGAGCAGAGCGGTCGATGGTGAAACTGACCTGTTGCGTCTCACCTGGCTCCAGATATACTTTCTTGAATCCCTTCAATTCCTTGACGGGTCTTGGCTGTGACGACTTGGTATCGCCGATATAGAGCTGCATGACCTCTGCACCTGCCGAAAGACCTACGTTCTTGACATCGGCAGTGATTGTCAGTTGATCATCAGCAGTCATTTCCTTTTTGTCAGCTCGGAGGTTGCTTACCTTGAAAGTGGTGTAGCTCAAGCCATAGCCGAAGGGGAAGAGGGGTTTGATATGCTGTTTGTCTGTCCAACGATAGCCCACGAAGATATCCTCCTTATATGCCTCGTCGATGATCTGATGCCCATCGCGCCAAGTACCAGGATAACTGCCTGTGGCGTGTGCACCGCAATCCTCCAGACGGGCATACCAGGTGAATGGCAGTTTGCCTGAAGGATTCACATCACCAGCCAGTACACTGGCCAGTGCCTCACCTGCCTCAGAGCCGATAAACCAGCCCTGCACGATGGCAGGCACCTTCTTAGCCCAAGGCATGGCGACGGCATTGCCGGAAATGTTCACATACACCAGATTGGGATTTGCCTTTACCAAAGCCTCTACCAGCTGATCCTGACCATAGGGTAAGCCATAAGTCTGTCGATCATGTCCCTCGCAGTCCTGATAATTGCTCTTGTTCAATCCACCGATGAAGATAACGACATCTGCATTCTTTGCTTTTGCAACAGCCTCTGCAGTCAACTCTTCCGCACTGCGCAAATCATAAAGACTGCGCCCTACGGTAACGCCATTGTAGCTCTGAACGGTATCACCGACATAACCTCTGGCGAAGTCAACCTCAGCATCAGCAAAACGTGCCTTGATGCCATCGAGCGGCAGGATCTCTTTCTGAACTTTCAAGGAAGACGAGCCTCCGCCAACAGTCATCATCTTGATGGCATTCTCGCCAACGACCAAAATACGCTTGGCATTCTTCAGAGGAAGCAACTCGCGATCGTTCTTCAACAGCACGATACCCTCCTGCGCAATCTTCAGGGCTGCCTGATAGTGAGACTCTGAACAGAGGAATCCGAAGGGACGATGACGATTCATCGTGGTGCGATAGAACAGACGCAGCACGCGACGCACCTTCTCATCGAGTTCTTTGGTAGAATACTTGCCCTCCTGAATCAGTCGCTTATAAGGCAAGGCCATATAGTAATTGTCGTAGGCATTCGTAGCCCCCATCATCAGTCCGTCAGTCCAAGAGCCGAACTCCAGATCGAGTCCGTTCATGATGGCCTCCTCTGTGTTATGACAACCGCCCCAGTCGGAGAGCACCACACCATCGAAGCCCCAGTCCTGTTTCAGAATCTTATTGAGCAGAATGGCATTATGACAGTTGTGCTGGTTCTGATAGAGGTTATAGGAGCCCATGATGGCCCATGCCCCACCCTCCTGCACCGCAGCCTTGAAGGCCGGGAGATAGATCTCGTGCAGGGCACGGTCGCTGACGATGACGTTTACCTGATGACGGTATTCCTCATCATTATTCAGCGCATAGTGTTTCACACAGGCAGCTACACCCTTCGACTGAAGGCCCTGGATATAAGGCACCACCATGCAGGAGGCGAGCCAAGGGTCTTCACCCATATATTCAAAGTTGCGACCATTAAACGGTGTACGGTTGATGTTCACACCAGGACCCAGCATGACGTTCTTACCACGATAGAGTGCCTCTTCACCCAGACTCTCACCATAGAGCTGAGAGAGAGCAGGATTCCAAGTGGCTGCCAGACAACTCAGCGCAGGGAAGGCTACACAGGAGTCGTTGGTCTGGCCTGCCTGTACCCACTCATCCCACAACACATCAGGACGCACACCATGAGGTCCGTCGTCGGTCCAGAGGTCAGGGAATCCCAGTCGTTTCACACCAGGACTGGAGAATTTCGACTGCGCATGGATGACAGCGATCTTCTCATCGAGTGTCATCCGTGCCAAAGCATCGTCGATACGCTGCTCCATCGGCTTCGACTCATCGAGATAGACAGGCGTCTGTGCGAAACTCACAGATAACGGGCAGTGGATCATGGACAATGCGATCCAAAGTGCTCTATACATCTTCATATTCAATATTCTTAATCATTAATTTATTGTTAACGGATGACGATTTTACGACCATCCTGAATATAAATGCCTTTGCCCGGATTGATCACCCGGCGCCCCTGAAGGTCGCAGAGATAGCCGCTTTTGCGTTCTGCTGTTGCCGCGAGGGGACGGATGCCGGTGGTGGGTTTCTGATAGACCCGCACGTAATCCACAAGCATCTCAGCGGGGAGTGCATCCATATCGACGCCCTTTTGTCCACCCCAGTCACCGCCCCAGGCGAGATTCAGGATGATGTAGAAAGGCGCATCATAAGGCCAGTCGTCACGTCCCAGACCGCGATTGGCGTAATCCAACTGTTTCTGGCCATAGATATGATAATCGTCCTCCGCACCCTCACAGAGCATCTCATGGGTGACCTGAGTGCCATTCGAATGAACATGAGCGTTGGCATGGAGGCTTGATGATACATAATTAGGGTTATACCCCACTTCTTCCATAATGTCAATCTCGCCATCGGCAGGCCATGAACGGAAGTTGACCGGCATCATCCAGAAGGCGGGCCATGTGCCCCTGCCTTTAGGCAACTTGATGCGTCCTTCGATGTAGCCATAGGTCCACCCACGCTTTACTTTGGCATACACGCGCCCGGAGAACACCTTGCCGTCTTCCTCCAGGCAACGGATGACAAGGGCATCGTCCTTAACCTCAGTCACGAGACTGCCATTGGGCGTTTCATGGTTCACGTAGTACTGCTGTTCGTTGTTCACCCAGCCCTTGCCTTTCATCTCGTGCGTCCAATCGCTGCTGTTCAGCGTGGTACCATTGTCGAATTCATCATTCCACACCAGTTCATAACCTTCGGGCACGAATCCTGAGGGGTCGTGCGTGGTGGCCGGCAGACTACCGGTCTGAGCGGCCACCTGAAACACGACTGTG
>CADCBZ010000030.1 GCA_902799765.1 uncultured Prevotellaceae bacterium | reverse complement strand
CTCCTGCGTGACAGGCAGGCATTCTAACCTACTGAACTAACGCACCAGAAAGCACTCTTTCTTCTTAGCGGGTGCAAAGGTAGGAATAAAATCCGAAACCGCAAAACTTTTTCTATGTTTTTTTCGTCCCAGGCCTAAAAAACTCTCAAAATACGCGTTGCATCAGGATGGCATCACGGTATTTCTTACCATCATACAGCCAATCCTTGATGTTGGCAGACACTTCATACCCCATCTTTCTGAACAGGCCATGAGAGGCTTCATTGGTTACATCGACATAGGCATAAAGCTGGTGAAGATGTAACACCTGAAGGGCATAATCCGCCACAGCCTCCAACGTGCTGCTGCCAAAACCCTGCCTACGGAAGTCATTAAGGATGATCAGCCCTACCTCTGCCCTGCAGTTGCTGGGATCGAAGTTCACTACATCTGCGATGCCCACCACCTGATGCTGCTCGTTTTCTACCATCATCCTCACCTGACGATCCACATAGATGTCATCAGAGGCATTGGCCACATAGTCATGAAGCGTATAACGGGAGTAAGGCACATTCGTCGCACCGACATTCCACAATTTGACATCATTCTCAATCTTATAAAGCAGATCAAGATCCTCTGGTTCAACAGCCCGCAAATGGATGGATGGTTTACTCGTATTCATAAGTGCAGTTTTTTACGTAAAATATCTGTCAGTGCGATAAATGCACGGAAATAGATCGCCATCTTCACTGGCACTGTATAGACCATACTCAGATGACTGTAATGTTTCTGAAAGAAGATCAGCATGGCCTGATAGAACACATGCACATAGCGGTAGTCACTCTTCTGGGTGGATTTGCCTTTGTAGTGGATGATGGAATATGGAAGATACCAATTCTCCCACCCGCCCTTCAGCAGACGGTATGACAAGTCAATATCCTCACCATACATAAAGAAATCCTCATCCAACAGACCGATCGTCTTCAGTGCCTCATGTCTTAACAGACAGAAAGCACCACTTATCACCTCTATCCGACAAGGCTGATCCCATGGCAGATGACTCATATAATAACGTTTCGTGAAACCCAGCATCTTCAAGGCAGCCACCCAAGGGGTTGGCAAGGCACGTCTGGACTCTGGAGCTCTCGATCCATCCTCATAACACATCATCACACCGGCACCGCCAGCTTTCGGATGTTCATCCATAAACGTGAGCACCCCACGAAGCGTATCTTCAGCCACCACCGTATCAGGATTCAACAGCAACACATATTCTGCCTGAGATTGACGGATGGCCTGATTATTGGCTTTGGAAAACCCGAGGTTCTCCTGATTCTCAATCAGTCTGACCCACGGATACTTTTCACGCACGGTCACTACACTGTCATCGTCGGAGTGGTTATCAACCACAAACACCTCACCCTCGATACCTTCAAGGGCTTTTTGTACGCTCTGCAGACATTGCTCCAGATAGGAACGTACATTATAGCTGACGATGACAACACTCAGTTTCATGCTTCCGTCTCGGCCTCGCAACGGCTCTCACTTGGATAGACAAACGGCAGACAAAGTACCAAGATGATACCCAGATAACCGAAGGTCGTATTCATATATAAATAATATAATAAGGTGTCGGCCCATAACGGAAACAGCAGCAGCACAAGTCGGATAGCGCCCCATTTCCTCAAGGCAACAGCCTTATCAGATATCAGTTCCTGATGTATCTTCTCAAACTTAAACAGGCGCAATGCCAAGAAGGCACAACCCAGTGTCATCAGCTCCATCAGAAAAGTCAACAGGAACTCTGATTGTTTATCTGTAGCCAACAGGCCAGGCACTACCACCTCTGTCTCGTAAATACAGACAATCATCAAAGGCAGAACGGTACCTGACACAAACACGCTCATCAACTGATTCTTCGTCTCTTTCATCTTTCTTTATCTTCAAATAAGGTTCGGTTCATAATCGAGCGACCCAAGGTCACCTCGTCAGTATATTCCAGTTCGTTACCCACGGCGATACCACGAGCAATCACACTGATCTTCACATCGTAGCCAGCCAACTTTCGGTATATATAGAAGTTGGTGGTGTCGCCTTCCATGGTGGGACTGAGTGCCAGTATCACCTCTTGGATGTTACCCTCTGCCACGCGTTTCACCAAGGAGTCAATCTCTATGTCACCAGGGCCGATACCATCCATCGGTGATATAATACCGCCCAACACATGATAGCGCCCATGATACTGTTGGGTGTTCTCAATGGCCATCACATCCTGAATACTCTCAACGACACAAACGGTTGAGGCATCCCTGCGCGGATCTGCACAGATGGGGCACGTATCCGTATCGCTGATATTATGGCAAGTGTGACAGTACTTCACTTCACGCTTCAACTGACTGACAGCCGCAGCAAACTGCTCCACATCCTCCGAATCCTGACGGAGCATCCACAGCACCAGCCTCAAGGCGGTCTTGCGTCCGATACCTGGCAGCTTCGAGAATTCCGTCACTGCCTTCTCTAACAGTTGTGAGGGGTATTGTTGTTGTATCACTATTTAATGTTTAATCTTTAATGTTTAATGTTCAATTCTCAATCTCCGATAGTTCCAGCCAGCGCATACTTTTCTCGTCGAGTTCTTCGTTGAGCACTGGCAGACGCTTGCTCATCGTTGTTATGTCCTCTACCGATGTAGTGCCACCACAAAGGGCTTCCTCTATCTGTTTTTTCTCAGCTTCCAAAGCCTCGATGTCTTTCTCCAATTGCTCAAGTTCACGCTTTTCTTTGTAAGAAAGCTTGCGCTTCGTCTCTCGTGTCTCATTCGATGGCTTAGGTTCACTTGAAGGTTTAGAGGCACTCTGAGGCTTTGCCTCTTTCGGCTTTAAGGCGTTCCATTCCCGATACTGCGTGTAGTTACCAGGGAAATCCTTGATCTCACCTTCGCCATTGAACACCAGCAGATGATCCACAACCTTATCCATGAAATAGCGGTCGTGACTCACCACAATCACACAGCCTGGGAAGTCCTGAAGATACTCTTCCAGAATCTGCAGCGTCACGATATCCAGGTCGTTCGTAGGCTCGTCGAGCACCAAGAAGTTGGGGTTCTTCATCAGCACCGTACAGAGATACAGTTTCCTGCGCTCTCCACCGCTCAACTTATACACATAGTTATGTTGCTGTTCGGGCGTGAAGAGGAAATACTGCAGAAACTGGGAGGCCGAGAAATGCTTGCCGCCACCCATATCGATATACTCCGCAATGTCCTTCACGACATCTATCACCTTCTGCTGCTCATCAAACTGTAATCCTTCCTGGGAGAAATAACCGAAGCGCACGGTATCGCCAATGTCAAAGCGACCACTGTCTGGTGGCACCATCCCCAACAGCATTTTGATAAAGGTGGATTTGCCCGTACCGTTATTACCCACAATACCCATCTTCTCGAAACGGGAGAAGTTATAATAGAAATCCTTCAAGATCACCTTGTCATCAAAAGCCTTCGACACATACTGACACTCGAAGATCTTCGAACCAATATAGACATTACGCGACTTCAAACGGATCTGACGTTCCTCAATCCGCTGCTTAGCCACCTTCTCCAGTTCGTAGAAGGCCTCTTCCCGATAACGGGCCTTGTGGCCTCTGGCCTGCGGCATACGGCGCATCCATTCCAACTCAGTACGATACAGGTTGTTGGCTCGTGCAATCTCTGCCCGCTTGTTGTCAAGACGCTCCTGACGTTTCTCCAGATAATAGCTGTAGTTGCCACGATAGGTATAGATGGTCTGATCGTCAAGTTCCAGAATAACAGAGCACACCCTGTCGAGGAAGAAACGGTCGTGCGTCACCATCAGCAACGTTTTGTTACCACGACTCAGAAAACCCTCCAACCATTCAATCATCTCCAAATCCAAATGGTTCGTCGGCTCATCAAGAATCAACAGGTCAGGATCGGTAATCAGCACATTGGCCAGTGCCACGCGTTTCTGCTGTCCACCACTCAGCTGCCCCATCGGCTGTTGTAGATCCTTGATCTTTAACTGAGTCAGTATCTGTTTGGCTTTCAGCACTTTCTCAGGATCCCCTTCATGATTAAAGCAAGCATCCAACACACTTTCCGAAGGGTCGAAGACGGGGCTCTGTTCCAACATCCCCACACGTAGATCGCGACGGAAGATAATCTCTCCCGAGTCATAACCCTCCTTACCCGAGAGCACTGACAAGAGCGTTGATTTTCCCGTACCGTTCTTGGCTATCAATCCCACCTTCTGCCCTTCGGCAATGGAGAAACTGATATTTTCAAAGAGCACCAACGAGCCGAACGACTTTGTCAGCTGCTGAACGTCTAAGTATGGTGTTTCCTTCGCCATTCTTTTATTTTTGCAACGGACTTCAGGACATAAGGACTTTTTCTTTAGTCGTTTTAGTCCTGTTGTCCGTTGCTAAATGATTGATTTATTAATTTGTTCAATGTAATCCAAAATCTCCTCGCGGCCTTGTTTCTTTTCAGAAGAGGTCACGAAGATAGGTGGCAATTCTTCCCACGTCTCACTCAGCACCTTCTTATAAGCCTCCACATTCTGGCTGACCTTACCCACACTCAGCTTGTCGGCCTTCGTAAACACGATGGCGAAAGGTACGCTACTCGCACCCAACCACTGAATGAAATCGAGATCCACTTTCTGAGGTTCCAGACGAACATCCACCAACAGAAACACATTCACCAACTGTTCCCGCTGCAGAATATAGCCGTTGATCATCTGTTCCAGTCGCTGAATCTCCTTTTTCGAGCGCTTGGCAAAGCCATAGCCAGGCAGATCCACCAGATACCACTCATTATTAATAATAAAATGGTTGATGAGCAACGTCTTTCCTGGTGTCGCTGAAGTCTTAGCCAACTTCTTGTTATTCGTCAGCATATTGATCAGACTCGACTTCCCGACATTCGAACGTCCGATAAAGGCATATTCGGGCTTCGTGTCCTTTGGGCACATCGACTCCCGAGGCGCGCTTAACGTGAATTCTGCTTTCTTAATTTCCATCACTTTTTCATTTTTCGGCGACAAAGTTACGAAAAAAATCCAAAATTATTTGGAAGTTCGCAAAATAATACGTACCTTTGCATCGTTTTTCAAAACATTGCTTCCGTTCGAGAAGCATTTCAATCACATTTTTTCAATTTCAAGGTAGAGTTTATATACTATCATTATGTATACAAAAGAAGAATTAGAAGCTATGGAGATACCCCAACTGATGGGTATCGCTAATGAATTAGGGGTAAAGGTCTCACAGGACAGTGCCCTTGAGGACGTGATCTACGCCATCATCGACAAGGCTGCCGAAAACAGTGCTGCCGGTGAGGAAGCACCTAAGAGAAAGCGTACTCGTATTGCGAAGAAAGACACGAGTAAGGTCTATACCGTCAAAGGCGCCGATGGTGAGAACCTCGACAGCAAGAGTAACCGTACCACGAAGAAGACCGAGCCCGCTTCACTTTTCAGCGACATGCCGATAGAAGCACCTGAAGTGGCTGCAGAACCCGAGCCAGAGGCACCAGCTCCCAAGCGTCGTGGCAGAAAGTCCAAAGCACAGTTAGAGGCTGAGGCAGCTGCCGCCGCTGAAGCAGAAGCTGCTGCAGCGAAAGAAGCTGCAGAAGAGGCCGTTCCTGAGCAGCAAGTCATGGACGTACCTGAGGCACAGGAGTTTGCAGCTGGTAATACCGAGGATGCTGGTGTCGATGCCAATGCAGTAGCCATGCTGCGCGAGAAGATGAGCGCCCATAAGGAGCCCGAACTGCGCGACGAGGTGGATGAGGATGGCGTCTGGATGGGCGACCCCGGTGACGGCACAGACTTCATCACCATCGTCGATATCCCCATTGAGGATCAGGAGGCACTGCCCACCCTCGATATGTTCGACCGTCCTGTGGTACAGCAGGAGATGGAGCCCACCTTTGTCCGTAATACGGAGGCTGCCCGTTACGACTTTGGAGATATCATCACGGCCAATGGCGTTCTGGAGTGCCTGTCAGATGGTTACGGCTTCCTGCGTAGCTCTGACTACAACTATCTGTCATCGCCCGATGATGTCTATGTGTCTCCCCAGCAGATTAAGAAATACGGTCTGAAGACGGGTGATGTGGTGGATTGCACCGTTCGTCCGCCTCACGACAATGAGAAATACTTCGCCCTCTCAACGGTGAAGACCATCAATGGCCGTGTACCTTCTGAGGTGCGTGACCGCGTGGCCTTCGAGCACCTCACCCCACTCTTCCCTGAGGAGAAGTTCACCCTTTGTGGCGACAGAGCTACCACGAACCCCAGCGTTCGTATCGTCGATCTCTTCTCTCCGATCGGTAAGGGTCAGCGTGCACTGATTGTGGCCCAGCCGAAGACTGGTAAGACCGTCCTGATGAAGGACATTGCCAATGCCATCGCTGCCAACCATCCCGAGGCTTACATCATGATGCTGCTCATCGATGAGCGTCCTGAGGAAGTAACGGATATGGCCCGCACGGTGAACGCAGAGGTGATTGCCTCTACCTTCGATGAGCCTGCCGACCGTCACGTAAAGATTGCCGGTATCGTTCTTGAGAAGGCCAAGCGCATGGTGGAGTGTGGTCACGATGTCGTGATCTTCCTCGATTCTATCACCCGTCTGGCTCGCGCCTATAACACCGTGGCTCCTGCCTCTGGTAAGGTGCTCACCGGTGGTGTCGATGCCAACGCCCTGCAGAAGCCCAAACGCTTCTTTGGTGCAGCCCGTAACATCGAGGGCGGCGGTTCGCTCACCATCATCGCTACGGCTCTGGTAGATACTGGTTCAAAGATGGATGAGGTGATCTTCGAGGAGTTCAAGGGTACTGGTAACTCTGAAATCCAGCTCAACCGCTCACTCTCCAACAAGCGTATCTTCCCCGCCATCGACCTGGTACTGTCTTCTACTCGTCGCGACGATCTGCTGCTTGATGAGACCACGCTCAACCGCATGTGGATCATCCGCAAGTTCATTGCCGAGATGACACCAGTAGAGGCCATGAACACCATCCGCGACCGCCTCGTCAACACACGCAGCAACGAAGAGTTCCTGATGTCTATGAACGGATAAGAGAAACATCTATCCTACTATATAATAATGGTGAGCCACACGGGCTCACCTTTATTTTTGGCTTCGATGATCTTCTGTTTGAGTTCATAAAGCCACTTCCGCGATTCGAGCACTCGGCCCACCATCTGATTCCTACCCACGAGGATGCAACCCTGCGTATCCTTGACGGTGTTACCCATGTGGATGCGGATGCCCTCAAACAGCGGCACACCAAGCAGCAAAGGCAACCACATCTTAAACTTCGGACTCCAAGTGATCACTACGGGGTAACGACCTTCGGGAATGGCGAAAGGTTTGAGAACCTCTGCCTTCATGGGCGAACGAAGCACATCTTCCTTTGGAAGCGAAGTCTTCATTTCCATCACTGGCGGCTCGAGTGTGTCGCAAAAATACGTCTCTTTCGAGCCTGCCAGATATGCATCATCGATTCGTTCCAGTATGGAAAGCCTACCAATCGTGTAGGCTCTCCGTTTTGCAATGCGTGTTAATATCAATTCCATATAATTTGCTTAAAGTTGCGATTAAATGAGAGCAAAGCCAAGCTTGCTTGAGCTCTGCCGAATGTGAGCAAGTTCAAGGGCGGAATGCCCTTAATGGGACGTTGGGACGATGGGACAAAGTGACGTTTTCTGCCAATGATTACGATCAATCGGTTCAATCCATCCGTCACGTTTCCAACGCATGATGATGTTTCGGATACCACTATCAGTACAATCTGACTTTAAAGCCTTCAATTCCTCACGAGAGAAAGCAGGTGCCAACTGATCGAAGATAGAATGATTAACCCCATACCGCTGACATTCATCCTGCGCATTCACATACTCATGGCGGAGTGCCTCACCAAAGACCTTGATCTGCTGTTTCAGGCAGTACTCGGCCATCATCAGTGCGAAGTCCAAACACGACTTGGATTCCTTATCCTTTCCCGAAAGCAGATGGAAGATGACACCGCAACGGAAGCCGATCACGGCCGCACGCTTGCGATAAGTGTCCTTTACGTGATCGATGTCCTTGGCAGCCTCGACACGTTTCTCCTCTACCCAAGCCTCAATAGCCTTCCTCAGACGAGGGGTGTCAATGAGACCTGTGAATGAACGCAAACGGGTAACAGCCTCCTGAATCCTTGCTTCATCTTCTGCCGAACGCTTGCCGAATTTCGGCATCTTCGAGAAGCTGCTGTCGGGCATCTCAGCCACGAGGATTCTACTCGAAAGGCCATTCTCGATGTTGTCAGCCTTAAAGCACTTCCTTAAAGCTCCGTTCGTGCCGAGCATCGTCCAGTTATAGGCTACATTTACAACACCCGATTCAGCAGAATCCGAGTTGTAATCCTGTCCCCACTCGCCCCGATCGAACGAGAGACGATAGATGTCGTATTTCGAACTCCAACTGCCAGCGCCGTTCGTTTTTCGAAGGGTATCCAATTCCTCTCCGAAACTATACAAGGTATGTCCTTGGGCATTCTTAAAACGCTTCAAAAGCGTTGAGCAACTGACGGTTACGGGAACCACCCGTATCAACACATGTGGATCTTCGGGTGCCTTCTCATTAGCCTTACGGCCTTTCTTCCGCTCCTTCCATTCCTCCTCACGTTTACGGGCAAGGGCATCCTCTTCGTCAAACTGACGTTTCCAGATGTCAACCGCATTCTTCACCACCGATTTGTTACTGGCCTGCTCACCTCGGATAATCGACATCAGCCCAAGGTGATGTGTGTTGCCGTCGCAATATTCCACTTCCACTTGATCAGCATAGGCAGCACAGATAGGCATGATGCCGCAAAGCACAGGCATGTGCATCGACACAGGTACACCAACCAACGACTCTTTAAGTCCGATAGGCAGGGCTTTCACATTCACCTTAATACCCGTCTCAGCAGCCACCGCCTCGGCATCCTCGATTTCATCTGAAGAGATACCCAATTCGAGTGCATCCACAATCTGCTGCATCACCTTCGAAATGCCCTTGGGCTCTTCCTTGCAAGCCGAGTCAATGACTGATTTCAGTTCCACATCGGAAAGTCCGAAACGGGGCATCACCGCCATCAGCACCACTTTCTTATTGTCGCAGATGGCTCGGAGGTTCACGGCCAACTTATGCAGTTTGACATTTCGCTCACCCTCAGCAGGCTCACCGCCATTCCTACGCCACCATTCGGAGATAATAGAGGTGTATGGGATGCCCTTGAACATCAATCCATTTTTGGATTCATGTTCAGATTCGGACGTCGGCGCAAAATTGCGCTCACGTTCGTCCGGCTCAGATTTGAGTTCGTTGGATGTCAAGGAAAAATTTCCTTCACATTCCTCACTCACCTCGAACAACTTCGGACTCACAAATTTAGTATGGTCTTCCGGCACCATATAGATGCACCTCGAAACGTCCTTTACGGCAGCATCGGGTGTGAATCCCGTAGCCTCCTGCATCAGTTCCTGAGCCTGCTCAGGAGACATCCCATCAGGCAACTCCACCAAGACATGAGTACCACGACGAACACTTTCTTCAATGAGCAGCGGCACCAATGGCGACTTTTCCAAGAGACGGGCACAGATTTCATCCGTATGCCCCTTCTCGTCGAAGTCCAACATCAGTCGGTTCAGTGGCTTAATCGCATCGGCTATGGCTCGATGATTATCCTTAAACTCCGCGCAATGAGGCGTCCAGACTGGCAAACGATGCTTCAACTCATCGTCACCTTTCTCTATACCCAAGGCTCCTGGCGAAGCTTCTCCCAATCCTCTTTGGTTGCAGGGAGGCAAGGGGCTCCGTGCCCCTTACCTATACAAGTGAACTTCATGGTTGAAATAACAGCATCCTGTGTCATAATAAGTCCTCCTTTCTTTAATGATTGGTCCATAGTGTATTTGTCTTACGGGTCATCAGCCAGGCTGCGATCTCAAGAGCCTCTTCGCGGAAAAGCTGTTTCATCAACTCCAAAGGATACTTCTTTGGAAATGAGAAGTCTATCTTCACACGCCCACGACTATCTTTGCCTCGTGTGAGCTTCACGGCTGCATGGGCTGTCTCAAAGATTACCTCATACAAAGGGCCGTTTTTGCCCACATTATAGCGTTTCACTCGGGTGCGACCGTCGGCATCAACCTCGATACCACCCTTGTACTTCACTCGGTTACCGTCAGTTACCACCTTGTCTGATTCCCAAGGACAGGGAAAGACGTTGATATCGCCGTTGGTCTGAAAGTTCACACTAGCGTCCAGCTGGACGTCCTGAATAAGTAAGTTTTTACGGAAATTAATTCTTTTCATTTTAAATTGAGTTTAGGAGTGAAGAAGCCTTTTGAAACGCTGGCCAGCTTTAACTCATGAGATTTCTTCAGCTCACTTCCCTCAATTGTTTAATACTTTAGATAAGGTGAAAACGCTGTGATTTCATCACTCCGAGATGATTCACCTTGCTCATCTCCATTTTGTCGCGGCGAGCCCTGAGAGCTCTACATACCGCTTTTGTTGTAGATCTTTTCGACATAATTTAAAATCTTATTTAACGTCGCCTCCTTTAAAGCGACCTTTAAGTAAATAACAAAAAAATAATGTACGCGTGAGGTTGATAACCTTGCTTTATAGCCCCTTACCATGGGGCTCAAAATGTATCAGTAAGTCAAAGAGCGATTTGAAGTTGTTTCTCTCGTCAGAGGGCTTCTATAGTAACAATGTATTAGGAGGCGGCATTAATTGAAAAACTGAATTAACGCCGATTGAAAAGTGAGGGTAGAGACAAAAAGAAATCGCAGACAACCCCTCTACTCAGAGCTGTCTGCGATAGCAGAAAAATTTCTCAAAAAATATTTGGCGTTTTATCAGGACGCCGACTTGGCATTCATTAACGCCGACTGACCTCATGATGATTCTTCGTCTTCCACAGGTTTCTCTTCCATCAGCATCTCCTTCAGTTGCTGTTCCGATATCCTTGGATTCAGAATATTCACCAAATAGTTGATGTGGCGTGACTTCTCCTGAGGCGTGTGGGTCTTACGCAGCCGTTCGTTGCCGAAAGCCTTGTTGCCCTCCTTTTCCCAGAAATGCCCGTCCACCATCTGCCAAAGGCCATAAGGACTTTGTAAGTCCACAAGCTTCTCAACACTCACCAGCCTACGGAATAAATCAGCCAATGTATTCACATCGTCCATCCAAACGATTCTGTTCGTACAATCGCCGCCACCAAACAAATCAATGAAAGTCTGCTGTGACGTATCCTCCCGAATCCATTGGAATGCCAGCAACGCATTATAAAGCATCGTTAGCCGATGATTAGCTACGCGCGCGTCACGTACATTATATTTAAAGGCCTTCGTCACTTTCTCGCCGGCATGACTCTTACGCCCTCGTCTGACAGAAGAATTCGACTCTGGCGGTCCCTGCAACTGCGATGGGCCATCCTTCGGATTCAGATTCTTACCCGTGGCAGGATTACCTACAAATTTGAATGTTTGCAGCGTATAGCCAATACTTTCGAGCACACGTCGGGCTTCTTCGTCGCCCGCCAGAGTTTTCTCTTCAAGATGTCCGATGATTCCTTTGATCGAGTTGAGGTGCGACAAGGCCTCCGAGCCTAGGAAATCATACGTCGATATCATTACAGTCTTTGCGTATTTCTGGTTCCATTTGGTTCACCTCGTCTACAACATCGGCAAATTCGCTACCCTCTGGCCACAGGTATTCTATACGGAATTTGTGATTTCTAAACATTCTGTAATATGACGACATGCCATTTATCAGATGCGACTTCAATTCGTCCTTTGTGTTAAAACGGGCAAAGAAATAAAGCGGTGCTGCACCTGTAAAGGGTCCAATGTCCCCTATTCCCAAGTCATAACAAGAATAATCGTACAATTCAGATTCCGAACTACGTTTAAACTCAAGTGAAATATTGAACTCCTCTTGTTGTGACATATATCCATCCTCATCACGAAGGATGGGCCACTCTATCTCAATGCCATTTTGTTCGAGCATCATTTTCGAAAGCGGTACTTCCATAGATACAGGCATGACAGCCATCTCACCCTGACGCATATCGTTAACGAAATTATAAAACTGTTCCATCGTGATGCGCCTGTTGTCCTCACGGCAGAGCACAGTACAATCAGTCAGTTCGGCTCGATTCCAAACTGTTCCACCTGGACGTTTTGAATATTTCACCACTGGGTGACTATGAGTCTCCAATTCATAATCTCCATCTTCATTTGTTTTTGTCTCATACACTATCATCGTTGCAATATGCAGTCCGATACTACCGTTGCAGTAAATATACTCATACGGTTGATCAAGTTTCAAAATCTGAGTTTCCATTTTTCTAGTTTATAAATTCGAAGCGCAAAATTACAAAAAACTCCCGACAATCCATCACGATCATCGGGAATTTATGATATTTTTGCAGAATGATTACTTCTTTATCACTTTCTGACCATTAATGATATATATACCCTTGTTTTGGGGTTCTGTTTCAAACTTTCGACCATTCAAATCATACCAGATATTATCTTTGATTTTATTCTTCAAAATGGAAGATATACCAGTAGGTATTGGATCACCTTCTGTTAATGCTACAATTTTACCAAAGCCACTCCAAGGAGACGTTTGTTTATAAAGTTCAACAGAACCTGCCGGTACATGTAATGTGGCATTCTCTATTGGTGTTTCTTCAAATGCATCTTTATCAGTAGTGGGGCAATTTTCAGCATATATATAGAAGTCTTTTAATGCTGAGCATTGATAAAATGCCCACTGACCGATTTGATTAATTGTTGAAGGAACCACAATGGAGCTCAGGTTAATACATTCTTCAAAAGCACCTCTATCTATTAGTTCAACATTATTACCAACTATAAAGTTCTTTAGACCTTTACAATTCCAGAAAGCCCCATTCTCAATTGTAGTAACACTTTGGGGAATATCCAAAGTCTCAATACCGACACAGCCAGCAAATGCTCCATCACCTATAGTCGTAACATCTTGGGGTATTACAGTATTCTTACAACCCAAAATCAGCCTATTACTATGCGTTTCAATAATAGCATTACAATCGTTACGAGAATCATATTTTATATTCTGACTTTCAACTTTAATAGACTCCAAGCCTTCACATTCGGTAAATGCGCGATTCCCTATTTTAAGAACGGATGCAGGAATAATCAATGACTTCAAACCGTTACATGCAATAAACGAACTCGCCCCAATAGTCGTAAGGTTTTCAGATAAGGTTAAGTTTGAGAGGCTATTACAGAAGAAGAAAGCCATATAACCAATTGAAGTCACGCTATTGGGGATGCTCACTGAAGTTAGACCCGTGCAATCCGTAAAAGCATGATCACCAATTGAAGTCATACTATTAGGGATAGTCACAGATGTCAGACTAGAACAGCCAGAGGGCCAACTATTTATAGAAGTTACGCTGTTGGGGATTGTCACAGATGTCAGACTAGAACAGCCACTGAAAGCACTTAATATAGTGGTAACAGGGTATGTATTACCATTATATGATATTGAATTAGGAATAGTAATAATACCCGAATACCCACCCTTTATTACAGATGCATTGTTATTACTATCAATTTTGTAATTAATGCCGTCTACGTCGATTACTTGTTTATCTTTTACCCAAGTCTGATAAAATTTTAAACCATCTACATATTCTGCTTCAATATTAAAAGTTGAAGAAGTTGCATCGTATGATCCTGTCAGACTTATAAGTGAATCATCCCATCCACTAACATGACTGTCTTTTAGTGTAACTGTTCCATCTTCAGCTATAACAATGTTTCCTGTCATTGCATAATTTGATCCATAGCCCTTACAATACCAATACCATCCTCCAAAGAGATCATCTACATAGTATGTACCATCTCCATTTTCTTTAATTACGATCTCAATAGGAGGATTAAGGTCTCCATATTCCTGTTTTCCGCTACTACTAGTACGATAGCTATCTGGCTGTGTATTATATATCCCCTTAATGCTATTGTCACTTACAATTATTTGAGAATCGTCATCATACATTTTAAGTTCTACGTCTGTCAAAGCAACAATATTTCCAAATTTGTTCCAAACAGATGCATTTTTGTATTTCACAATTGATTCGGCAGGAACATGTAATGTAGTGTTGTTATCTATATCAGGTAATCGAAAAGCATAGGAATCCACTATAGGTACCTCTTTCGCAAAACAATATACATCAGAGATTTTCCAGCAACCATCAAATGAGTTTCCTATAGATTTTAATGTTGCTGGTAAATATACAGTTTGCAAATTATCACAGAAATAAAAGACATTATTCTGTAATACCTCTAAGCCTTTAGGTATTTTTATAGTCTTTAAAGCATCACAATTCTCAAAAGCCCATTCGCCAATGGAATTTACGCTATTGGGAATAACAACATCTACTAATTCTTGGCACATGCTAAAAGCCCATTGTTCTATACTATTCACACCATTTGGTATTAATATTGATTGTAGTCCGCTTTTCGCAAAACAAGAATAAGAAATAGAAGATAAATTTTGTGATAGATTAATAGTTTTTAGGCTTTTACATCCGTAAAATGTTTCACCATAAAGGTATGAGACGGTATTGGGGATATTGATTTCAGAGAGATTATCACAACCATTAAAACCTCCAAGCCCAACAACTGAATTTGGAATATTAACATTCGTCATTTTTGAACAGTTCTCGAATGATCTGATGGTAATTGACTGGACACTATATGGTATCGTCGTGTTATTGCATCCAACAATAAGCGTATTAGATTCAGTCTCTATGATAGCATTACAATCATTGCGAGAATCGTATACCATATTATCATTACTAACAACAATAGTAGTAAGGGCATTACAACCAGAAAAAATACCATATCCTATCTTAGTTATGCTACTCGGTATTTGTACCGATTTTAATTCTTCACAACCAACAAAAGCAGCATCTTCAATAGAAGTTACATTAAATATCTGACCATTAACATTGATATTATTAGGGATAGAAATGTCGTCCTTGTATTGTGAAGTTCCTGCTGTAACCGAGGCTTCCTTTGTATCAATATTTAAATTATAGAAAATACCATCCCTTTCAATCGTATCTGGGAAAACGCTCAAAGAAATGAGGGTTAATGAGATTAATAATAATATTTTCTTCATAATCGATAATTTTAAGTTGTTTGTTATTTTGAGTAAGATGAGAAAAACATAAACGTGAGCTATTTACATCGCTTACGTTCTTCCAGGTATCGGCAAACACCTTGCGTACTTAAACGAGTAAAAGCTCACGCCATCAGGCGTGAACATCAACTTTACTCTTGTACGCTTTTATAAATTTTGCCGATTTAGGAAAGAACAAGATCCAGCGGACGCTTCACAATATGTCTGTTATGTTTTACGCTATGTTACCATACGCTATTTTGTTTTTTAGTTCTACAATTATTAATTTTCTTAGAGGTCGTTTTCTCTAAGCGGCTCTCTCATAAATCAGAATTTTATCACGATCAACACTTTCGCGGGCAAATGGTGCAAGAGAGCGATCTGTCACCAAATCGACATTGCGACCAAGTAATGCCTTAAGATCTTCGTACATGCCGAAGAACTTCATACCTACATGCTGGCTTTCATCCAGAACCACCAATATGTCGATATCGCTATCGGGCGTCTGTTCGCCACGGGAAAAAGAGCCAAAGATCCATGCTTTCAAAACGGGCTGCGTCTTGAAATAGTCGGCTATCAACTGTATCATTGCCTTCGTACTCATAATCTTTTCAGATAGTTTCCGCTTGCAAATATAAGGAGAAAATCTGAAACTTCCAAATTTAAAGGGGGTTATTTTCGTCACACCGCCACACGTCCCATCGTCCCATTAAGGTCGATGCGAAGTGTCAGGTGGTGGTGACTAGTATATATAGAATATTATTATATTATAATATAATAATATTTAATAACCTCCTTATCATATTTCTGCAACCTGCTTAATGGGACGGTGGGACGATGTGACGCGGGACGGTTTGAAATACGTGAAACTTTTAACAGATTTTCACGTTGTAGAGGCCTCGAAATTTGGAACCGCAATGAAAATTTTGTACCTTTGCAGTGTCAAATGAAAGTTGTGGAGACAGCGGGTATTAAGGGTAAAAATTGCGGGAATTAATTCTAGAATTTGCGCGCATTAATAGTAGCAGTTGTTTTCCTTAATCTACCTTAGTCGAAGCGACCGAAGGCGACACAGAGAGTATTAATAAAATTTTTAACAACCAACACAAAAACTAAACATTTGAATTATGGCAATACGAGTAATTGCACAGCGCCGAGTGTTGAAGATCGGCAAGAATCCAGGGGCAAAGAAGTTCGTGATGCGCCCTGAGCTTTACACCTCGCTCACTGAAAAGAAGGTATTTGCTGAGGCAGCCACCCATTCGGGCATCTCCTCTGGTGTGATCAAAGCGGCTTGGGATGCCGCAGGTGAAGTAATCCGCACGTGGGCTACCGAGGGTCACAGCGTACCTCTGCCGGGCTTGGGAACCATGCGTTTCGGTGTGCGTTCGAAGGCTGTAGAAGACCTCGAAGACGTGAAGACCGGACTGATTACCACCCGACGAATCGTGTTCACACCCTCCGTAGATGTGAAGGACGAGCTGAAGAGCACCTCGATTCAGATCACTTGTCTCGATGAGGATGGTAACGTGCTGAAGCGTGTGACCTCGGGTGACTCAGGTGACATCGAAGACAACGAGAACGAGAATGGTGGCAACACCGAGAACGGCTCAGGTAGCGGTAGCGGAAGCGGCTCAGGTAGCGGAAGCGGCTCAGGCGGCGGAAGCGACAGCGGTGGCAACACTGGCGGTGGCGGCGACGGAGGTGATGACCTCGACAAGAATTAGAGCGCTTGGGGCTTCGGCCCCGACGCTTACATGAAACATTAAAAGATTAAATTTCAGCTATTATGACGAAGAAGGAAACAATTAAGTTTATCACGCAGATCATCATTTCGATTGCATCGGCAATCCTGACTGCACTGGGAACGACGTCCTGCATGGGATTAGTACATTAAACATGAAACATTAAAATTATTCCCCAACCATTTTTGAAGTGGTTGGGGAATTGATGTTTATCGGGGATTGTTTGTCTCGAAAATTTTCATTCGATGAAAGAAGTACACACGCGCAGGCCTTCCTGTTCAGAACCGCAGGTGATCAGGCAGATGGCTGACACACCGTAGTACATCAGTTCAAGCGCCAGCTGACCAGAGGTCATGCCTGGATAGCCGATGGTGAAATAGAAACCGTCGGCGATAGGCTCATCGAGGTCTTTATCATACACCACATAGAAGTTATGACGACAGAAGATCTCCTTGAGTTTTCTGGCACGCTCACCATATACGATGACCTCCTTACGGAAGTCGTATTTGCCTTCGTAGGCGGCTTTCAGCATGGCAGCCAAGGCGTACTGGGCACTGTGGCTCGTACCTGAGCTCAAAGCGTAAAGCATACGGGTGGAGAACACAGGACCGAACGGCAGACCCTGATAACGCTCTGACAAGTCGTCGAAATGACGATGGAACAAAGCATCGGAGATACAGGTGACACCGATACGCTCACCGGCATAGCTGAAGGCCTTAGAACCGCTGATCAGCAGCATGTAGTTATCCGTATAACGGGCGACAGTGGCCTGATAAGGAGCCTTGAACGGTGTGGAAAGATCCTTACGGAAGTCCATGGCGAAGTAAGCCAGGTCTTCCATCACGATGACATCGTATTTCGTAGCGAGCTCGCCAATTACCTGCAGCTCTTCCTCACGCAGACAGATCCACGACGGGTTGTTGGGATTGGAATATACGATGGCACAGATGTTGCCCTTGGAGAGATAACTATCAAGTTTCGGACCCAACTTCTCACCACGGAAATCATACACATCGAAGGTCTGATATTTCACACCCATCACCTCCAGCTGCATCTTCTGCACAGGGAAGCCCGGGTCGATGAACAACACGGTATCTTTCTGCTTGTCGCGCTGCGAACAGGTGAGGAACGAGGCAAAGGTGCCCTGCATCGAACCAGTCACGGGGATACAACCCTCGGGCTTGATATCGATGCCGATGAAAGCCTTCACAAACTGAGAGGCAGCCTCTTTCAGCACGGGCGCACCCTGAATATCGGGATACGAATGGGCGATACCGTCTTTCAATGCCTGAATCTGTGCATCGACACCCACCTGAGCGGCAGGCAGACCAGGGATGCCCATCTCCATCTTGATGAACTCTACCCCACTCGCCTTCTCGGCCTTGGCTGCCACCTGCTTTACTTCACGGATCGTTGCCTTGGCAAAATCGGTAATGCCAAGCTCTGCCACGAGTCCGTCAACGATTTCTTTCTTAATAGGCGTTTCCATCATTTCTGAGCCTCCTTACCGATAGCGAGTGCCTTGATGTTTGCCTCGACGATGGCCTCGCCCTTGCGTCCGAAGACACGACGGATGGCATCCTCAAGCTTGTCATACTCGATACCCAATGCCTTCTGGGCAGCACCCAACAGGATCACGTTGGCAGAACGGGGCACGCCATTATCTTTAGCTGCCTGTTCGATATCCAGCATAATCACATTGTTGATCTTCTGAAGATCGGCCTTGATGGTCTCGATGTCGGGATAGTTGGGGATATTAACGAAGGGCGTGCTGGATGTGATAATCCAACCGTCCTTAGCCAGGAACGGCAGATAGCGCAGGGCCTCCATGGGTTCCATAGAGATAATCACGTCGGCACCACCTAAGGGAATCAGATCGCTGGAGATGGGATTGCTGGAGATACGCAGATTCGACTGTACATCACCACCACGCTGACTCATGCCGTGAACCTCTGCCTGTTTGATGTAGAGGTTCTCCTTCATGGCAGCCTCACCGATAATCGTGGCGATAGAGAGGATACCCTGTCCTCCTACACCGCAAAGAATAATATCTGTTTTCATTTTGCTGCTTTCTTTTGTTTAAGATGACGTTGTAATGTCTGCATGCACTCACGACGCGGAATGATGACACTCACACCATGATAGTTGATCTCATCGCGGATGGCCTGCGTAATCTCAGGCATATTCTTGGGGATGGGGTTCACTACCTTCAGGTGATCCTCAGAAAGACCGAGACCTTTACAGATAGCCTCAAACTTGTTCGTGCCAGCCGAATCCTGACCACCCGTCATGGCTGTTGTCAGGTTATCGCTGATGATGACGGTGATATCCGCATTCTCATTGATGGCATCGAGCAAGCCCGTCATACCAGAATGGGTGAAGGTAGAGTCGCCGATGATCGCTACGGCAGGCCACTGACCTGCATCAGAAGCACCCTTCGCCATCGTGATCGAAGCACCCATATCCACACAAGAGTGAATAGCCTTATAAGGCGGCAGGAAACCGAGCGTATAGCAACCGATATCGCCAAACACGCGGGCGTTGGGATACTCCTTCAGGACTTCGTTCAGAGCGGTATAGACATCACGGTGACCACAACCTTGACAAAGTGCAGGCGGACGCGGGGTGACATCCTCGCATGGGGCATAGCTCTCTGAGCTCTCGATGCCCAGGGCTTTCTTCAGGAAGTCAGGATTGAGCTCACCAGTACGAGGCAGCTCACCCGTGAGACGACCCTTGATCACTGCATTGCCAGGCATCACGCCACGCACCTGATCCTCAATGAACGGCTGCCCCTCTTCGGCAATCAGCACAAACTCGCAATCGTCGGTCATGCGACGGATGAGTTTCTTGGGAATCGGATACTGCGAGATCTTCAGCACAGGGTAAGGACAACCATCGGGATAGCACTCCATCAGATAGTTGTAGGCAATACCACTGGCGATGATACCCAGTTTATGATCGGCGGCATCGATATACTTGTTATACTTGGAATCGACAGCCATCTGCTCAAGGATGGGCTGCTGACCAGTGACGACCACATTACGCTTGCGGGCGAAAGCTGGCAGGAGCACCCAATTAGAGGCCTGAGCATCGTAGTTGAGTTCGTTCTGCTGACGGGGCTCGTCGGCAACCTCCACAACGGCACGGCTGTGAGCCATACGGGTGGTGACGCGCATCAGGATCGGCAGATGCAGCTGCTCTGACAAATCGAAAGCCTCGCCCATCATGTCGTAAGCCTCCTGCTGAGAGCTGGGCTCAAAGGTAGGAATCATGGCAAACTTGGCGTAGAAACGAGAGTCCTGTTCATCCTGTGAAGAGTGCATCGAGGGGTCATCAGCCACGAGCACAATCAGACCGCCGTTCGTACCCGTCATAGCTGAGTTGACAAACGGATCGGCACAGACATTCAATCCCACATGTTTCATACACACCAGCGCACGCTTGCCCATATACGACATACCGAGGGCAGCCTCCATAGCGGTCTTCTCGTTGGTTGACCAGCGGCGATGGATATTTCTCTCCTTGGCGACGGGTGAGTCCTGAATATACTCGGTAATCTCCGTCGAAGGTGTTCCAGGATAGGCATAGACACCACTCAGGCCTGCATCGATGGCACCCTGAGCAATGGCCTCATCTCCCAATAACAGTTTTTTCATATCTAATAATGTTTATACAAAATTTTGCGCAAAGTTACTACTTTTCAGTTGAATAAACAAAAAAAAGCGGCCTTATTTGCATAAAGCCGCATTTATATACAGAATTGTTTCAATTTAGAATGTATATCCAACCGTCAGCAACAGCTGGTGGCGATTGAACTTCACTTCCTTCACACCGGTATTCATACCGAGCGATGAGTAGCTTAAATATGGCTGGAAGGGATGGAAGTCACCTTTCGTCATGTTATACTGGTAAGCCAGATCCATATTCACGCCGCCTACCTTATAGCCGAGACCGCAGGTGATGCGATGGGTATCCTTCCAGTTCACATAGTCGGTGGTAGAAGAATAAGATACGCCAGGCGACTCAATCGTCATATCACGCACGCCGTTCTCCTCATAGCCTGAAGACACGTAGTTGTAACCGAGGCGGATGGCAAAGTCAGATACTGGCTTGTATTCTGCGCCAACTCTCAAGGTGTGGACACCTTTCAGCGACTTATCCGTATTGGCATTCATCGCATCGTCGGTGTATGAGGGAGAATAGCCGTAGTCGTCATACCAATAACTATCACCCTTGTTCACACGATTGGAAGTGTTGCTGTAGTCTGAATACTCATAGCCGAAGCCGAGTGCCAGCTGAGTACCAACGGTGTGACCCAGGCTCAAACCGAACCTCCAAGGGGTATATAACTTGAAGTCGTATTCCTGATGGCTCTGACCGTCATCCCAATAGCCCGTCTGACTGTTATTCAGCATATAGCTGTCGTTGGTCGTATTGAGGTCATACCAAGTCGGGGAGCTGATAGACAGGCCGATACGGAAGGGAGACTCTGCAGAGGGACGGAAGATGACACCAGCCGTCACATCGAGACCCGTACCCTTGATGCGGCGCACGTCAGAGACAGCCACGGAACCGATGGGATCGTCATTCTTATCCACCAATGTCTCAGCATACTCGCTATAGCCACGATAGTTCACACTCTTCACGCCAACGGTGAGCCCCCAGTAGAAGCGATCGTTTGAGTTACCACTGACATTGAAGTCGAAGTTGTTGATCCAACCACGATGAGCTCTGTCGAATGTATAGGCATTGGCATCGTTATAATAGACCCAATCGGCAGCAGGATCCTGCAGATGCTTTTCTACATCACACATCAGCACATTGGCATTCATATAGTCTGATTCACTATAAGCCCATGAACGATCATTGGCGCCATAATAGCCAATCGCCTCATCCTGCATATTTGTATCGAAGTAATACACACCTTCGGCAGCTTTCGCATAGGTCAAGCCATTCTGAGAACAGCCCTTCAACGCATTGGCTGCATTAATGATCTGATTGAAGTTTTTGCTCTTATGGAAGTTGAAGGCGAAGTTGATGAACGACGAACGGCTTACTCTGGAAGAATAGACAAATCCTGCCTGATCGAAGCTGATCGTGGTCTTGCTCTTGTTATCAAACTTCTCCACATCCTGCTGAGAGACGAAGCCAAGACTGATGCTGGCATGAGAATGACGGAACAAGCCGATACCTGCAGGGTTGGTAGAGATGGTGGAGAGATCAGCACCAAGGGCATCCATCGCACCACCCATACCCACATAACGGGCTGTACCATTCAGATCGCTACCCAGCAAACGGGCACTCTCGTATGTATCCTGTGCAGCTGCGGGCAGGATAGCTGCCATCACTAAGGCTGCAAAACAAAATTTTCTCTTCATATTCTTATTTATGTTGAATGATCCAAAATGAATATATCCTATCTTCTGCCACCGAGGCCACCGCCACGACTTCCGCCGCCACCGCCTCCGCCGCGAGAACCGCCGAAGCTACCTCCACTGCTACGAGAACCTCCGAAGCTGCCACCACCGCTGTAGCTACCACTGCTGCGAGAGCCGCTAAAGCTACCTCCTGATGAAGAGCTGCCACGATAGCCGCTGAAGTTGCCACTACCACTGCGGATGTTATTACCGCTACTATAGGTTCTGCCACCACTCATGGCATTGGCACGCTGACGCAAGCTACTGTTTCTTTGCATATTGCTATAGCCGGTATAACCATGACGATAGCCATGTGTTGAACCGTCACGACGAATCGTACCTGTGCCGATGGTGCGATGAGCACGTCCGCCACCACCACCTATAACTACGACGGGACGATAATACGGATATCCCCAGCCCCAATAGCCTCTATAATACCAGGGATCATACCAACCGGCATAACCATAATACCAAGGATCGTACCAGTACCAGCTGCTGTAATAAGGGAAATACCAAGGATCATACCAAGGGTCATACCATCCCCAACGGCTGTAATACCAAGGTGAATGCCAGCCCCACCAGGTTTCACGACCTGACCTATAACCTGCCCAATAAGCACTGTCCAACTGATATTCATCGAAGCGGCTCATCCGCTTCGTCAGTTCGAAGTCCTCACGGAGGGAATCAACAGAGTCAATCTGCTCCACCTGGCTTTTGAACCTGCGGTTATATTCATCCACACTACGATTACTGCCAGCATAATAGGTATCCTTCGGCATGCCGAACTGATCCTGAGCTTCCTCTACAACTGCCGACTTTTTCTTTTTCGACACGAAATAGAGGTCATCATCCTGAGCCATCATTGCCAACGGCATGGCTCCGACAAGCATGGAAATTAATAAAAGTTTCTTCATCTTCTTCGTCGTTTTAATGATTCACGTTGCAAAAATACAACGAAATTTAGTGCAAATTTAGGGAAAAACCCTAACTTATGAGAGGAATTTCCCTATTTTTTGTAATTTTGCGCTAAAAATTAACATCTTATGAAATATTTCGAAGTAGATTTCACCATTTCGCCCTATTCTGCCGATGCAAGTGATGTGCTTGCCGCGATGGCAGGAGAAGCTGGATTCGAGACTTTTGAAGAGACAGAGACTGGTCTGAAGGGCTATGTCCAACAAAGTCTTTTTGACGTGTCAGAACTCAAGACAGCCTTAGAGGATTTCCCCTTTGAGGATACCACCATCAGTTATGATATTCGGGAGGCAGAAGATCGCGACTGGAATGAGCAGTGGGAACAAGAAGGCTTTGAACCGATAGTTATCTCTGATAACCTGATCATTCATGATGGAAGACATCTGCCTGACACCTCACTTTTCACTTCTCACTCCTCACTTCTCACTTCTATCGAGATCGATGCGAAGTTAGCTTTCGGCACGGGTACCCACGAGACCACAAGGATGATCTGCTCTACCCTTTTAGAGCTGCAGCCCAAAGGCAGAGTCTTGGATTGTGGTACGGGTACGGGCATCCTTTCCATCTGTGCTCTCAAACTTGGTGCACAAGAGGCTATCGGCTATGATATTGATGAGTGGTCGGTAGATAATGCACGCCACAATGCCGTCATCAATCAGGTAGATGACCGCATCACATCCTTGTTGGGCGATGCTTCTATATTAAATAAGGTGGAAGGCACCTTCGATCTGGTGATGGCAAATATCAACCGTAACATTCTGTTAAATGATATGCCTCAGTTTGTATCGAAGATGAACGCTGGCGCTACATTGATCCTGAGCGGTTTCTATACCGATGACTGTCAGATTCTGATAGAAAAAGCCCAGACGTTAGGTCTCTCCCTGCAACAGCAAAAAGAGGATCAGCAGTGGGCATGTCTCGTTCTGAAGCGTTAGCCGAAGACAAAACGCAGACAACCCACCAACTGTACTGCAAAGAGATAGAACACCAGCAGCGGAGCCCCTTTGGCGATACCAAAGGACAATGCCTGCAGGATATCCGACAGATTCTGCATCACACCAGCCATCAGTCCGAAGGCCACACTGAAGATACAGATGCCAAAGGCGATGATGGGCACCAGACTACGGCTAAAGGCTGACGGGAAAAGATGACCTGTGGCTGAAAGGAGGATGGCATGAGGCATCAGCGTCAACAGAATAATGATAACGACATAGATCAGCAGGAAAGCCAATGCTACATAGAGCGCCAGACGATCGCGGAAGTTGATGCTTTTCTTGCCGCCGAAGATAGTAGTCACCCTACTCTTCTGCAAGCATCCTAAGGCACACATCAACACCAGCAATCCCACTAACACCGGAGAGGCTATCAGGTCGTTAAACGAACTGAAGAACCATCTGATACCCTCTGAGGAGAGTAACGAGCGCACCCCTTCTACCCGCATGGCAGACAACAGCCACGAGAGAATCACCAGCAATGTCTCAGCTATAAATGTAACCAGACAGAGCCAGCCCAGTCGTTGGTGGTACTTACTCGTCATCAGGTTCGAGGTTGTCAATATCCAATACACGCAACTCCAAGGCTCTTACCACCAGTCGCGTGGCATTCACACCTGTGGTTCCTTCTGGGAAGAGTTTCTGAATCAGTTCGTTCTGACGTTTCTCCAAACTTTTCACTCCGAAGGGCATGCCTCTCAGATTGGTGATCTGTTCTTTGGTATAGCCTAAGGCCAGATGTCTCAGGAAACGCTCGTCGTACTCATCGATCTCATAGTTCACAAGAGCCTCCTGTTTCACCAGCTGTCCACTGACGGCAGCCTTGAAACGCTCCACAATCTTCTCGAGGATAGGCTCGTTGAACACCAGCTGTTTACCATCCATCACAGCTGACACATCGCGACGCGTCAACAACTCTCCTGTCTTCAGAATGATACCATCAGCCCCTGCATCGAGCACATCCACCCAGAGTTTCTCATTCAGGATCTCACCCGTGAAGATCAGCACCTTCACATCAGGATGTGACTCCTTGGTGTGTCGGCACAATTCCACACCAACGGTAGTAGAGCCACCCAAACCTAAGTCGAGCAGCACGAGGTCAGGAACCTGTTGCTTCAGCAGTCGCCAGTAACTCTGTTCATTGTCTGCCGTACCGATAATCTCAGCCTCGGGGATGTCGTTACGGATGATACCCTGTGTCCCTTTCAACTCTAGGGGCACGTCTTCCACTATGATTACTTTGAATTTTTCCATACGCTTGGTAATGTTATGATCATATTTGTTATTCCTTCTATCAATGTGGCATAGATACCACAGCCTCTTCTGTTGGTGGCTTCTCCATGATCCCTGATAATCTGCCTACAAAGCAGATAAGGCAGATGATCCTTCGAGGGGGTGAAGAGATCACGGGCCTGTTCCTCAGTGAGCTTCAGCTGAGGCATGGGGATATGGATCTCCACATAGGGACCGTCCTGTGGTAGATACTGGATGTCGGGATGTTTTTCACCTGACTGCTTCTTCAGGATCTCAAAGAGATAACGCACAAGGTTCTCATCGCCGAGGATCCCATGCTGCAGAGGTTTCAGATGAAGTTTTGTCGGAGCCACCTGATGCATCGCCTGTGCACTAAGAATACCATAGAGTTCACGATAATAGGTGGCGACCTCTGCCAATGACGCCATATCGCCTGCATCCAACAGCTGACAGATACGGCTGGGGTAATACATCGTCTCGTGCTTCAGGGTTGAGAGACAGTTGTCGAGCACGGCATTCGTCACGTGCAAGTTGTTGTCTTCCAACTCCAGACGTCTGATTTCATCATCCAACATCTCAAACTCCGTCTCACGCTGTTGATCCTTCATAAATCGGTCATAGAGACGATGACGATAATAGAGCAGATACCAAGCTGGTACGATGGATACCAACAATAGCACCAGAAGGATGACGCCCACCGTCTTGTTAGTCTGCGACTGTTGCATGGCCCTGCAGTATTCACCCAACGAGTTATCTGCCGACATCTCCTTGAAGAGTTGAGTGTAGATGCGGTTATTATAATTATAGAGATGCCACTGGTGGAGGGCCAAGGCAGCAACAGCACTCTCGTTACGGATATCGAGAATCACGTTATAGTTGGTCTTCAATCCCTTGTGGAACCATTTGATCTCAGGGAAAGTCAAAGAGGCATCACCCTCTGCCAGCATCAGGTCTCGGCCCTTAGGACTCAAGGCTTTATAATGGGCATTCAAGTAATAGCGGCAGGAATCGGCAAACTGCATCGTGCGTTCAAACGTACCATGGATATTCGAGAAATAGGCAGAGTCAGCAAAAGCATTGGCTTTCTCTAACGGCGTAAAACCTTGTGCCTGTGCCGTCAGACTACCAAACGACAACAGCACTAAAATCAGGCGCAGCACACCTTTTGGCAGACGGAAGAAAAGACGTGTACCCTTTCCTAACTGACTGGTAGCTGCGATACTACAAACAGAGAATATCTGACTTATCTTACGGTATTTCTCGATGATACCCTTACAGTTCAGCAAGCCAAACCCGTGACCTTCAACAATCTTGTGATCAAAGAGATGGGCAAGCTGTTCTTCAGTCATGCCGTTGCCTGTATCTTCAACCGATATCTCTACATATTGATCTCCCTCCGTAGCAGAAACCTTCACCTCTCCACCTTTCTCCGTAAACTTCCGGGCATTGTCGGCAAGTGTATTCAACATAAACAATGTCAGCACCTTATCTGCTTTTACCACAGCCTCAGTAGGTTCCACCTGCAAATCGACACCCTTTATCTGAAAGCCCGTCTTGCCTCTGCCGATGATATCAAACAGCTGCTGCAGCGGGAAACTCTCAATCTTCAGACTCAGCTCACCCTGACGCAGCTGGATCCAGTAGGTCAGCACATCGTTATAGGCATTGATCTGGTCTGTCAGTTCCTGAATATAGGAGATATTGGGATTTCCCGCATGACTGGCCTCATAGAGAATACGGTCTATAAAGGGTGTTATGGAATTAACCAACGACACCTTTGCCCGCTGTTCCAGATTCCTTCTCTCGCTATTCTCCACACGCAACTGAGAGGCTGCCAACAACTCTTTCTTCTGTTCAAAGAGATCATCCGGCACATCCTCATGGTTATGCTTGCGGTTCATGTGGTTGAAGAGCCATAGCGAGAACAACAACAGAAGGATGGCCCCTATCACTGCTACCAACATGATATTCAACTGATCTGCCGTCTTCTCATACTGGCTGGCACGGGCTTCTAACTGCCGATCCTGACGGGTCGTCTCCTGCAGATCCAGATAGATATTTCGGTTGAAATCGCTCTGAGGTTTATCATCAATCGCCGCATAAGCCACACTCAACTGCTCACGGATACTCGCCACAAGGTCGGGTGCCTGATTGATAATAGAGTCAGAGAGGGCCTGTTCGAGATTAAACAACGCCGATTCATAATCGCCGATCTGACGATAACAAGAAGCCAGCGTACGATAGGCACCTGCAATCTGATACACATCGCCATAGTCGCGGAAGATATCTAATGAAGTCTCAGCCAACCAACCTGCCAGCATATCCTCCTCTACATTTTCAGGATTGATAAACGTCAGGGCTGGCAGGTTATCGGTGATGAGCTGCCTACGGGTATCCTCATCCATCAGGTGTTCCGAAAGTGCCTCAAGGGCGTTGGCAGCAAAGTAAGGATAGCCTCCGTCACGGGCCATCAGAAAACAACGCATCAGGTGATCAAACTCCTGTTGATTGATAGCCTGTTGCGTTCCTTCTGTCAGGATACCACCTGCACCGATATTATAGAGATAGTTGAGAAATTGCGCTGTATCTTTTTGAATTTCAGTGGGGTTAATCGATAATAACGCATCTATAGATTGTCGTTCCAATCCTACGTAATAGTAATAGGTGGAGTTCACGATGGCATACTCCGTCTCAGCATATAACAGCAGCCTTGCCTCAGCTACAGAGAGTTGATCTCGTTCTTCATTGATCCTGCGCATGGCCAGATCTGCCAACTCACGATACTCATGAAACGCCCTGTTGTTTGAACGACGCTGACAGAGGCGCATCTGCTGGATATAGGCAATAAAATGTTGCAGCTGATTGTCTGTAACACTTGTCACCTCCTGCAACAAACGTTCAGCTTCATCGTATTCCATCTTCACGATATGCACAAAAGCCAGGTTGTTGAGAGCCTCTGCCTTTCCTGCATCATAGTTTTCTGCCATCTGATACGCCCTTTGCGCCAGATGTAGTGTACTGTCTATGTTCCGGTAATGATAGGCATAAGATTGAAGATTCAGCTTATCAACGGTCTGCCTATCTGGACGCGTACAAGCTGAAAAGAGGATGGTTGATACAATGAATAGCCAATATTTCATAGATAGTTAGAAAAGAGCCCTCCCGCCAACTATCGACGGGAGGGAAAATCTCTTAGGCACGAGCTTTAGCCACGTAACCGAGTGCTTCCTTACACTTGTCAGTCACATACTGCCAGTCGCCAGCCTTTACCTTATCACTGGGGAAGAGCTTAGAGCCCATGCCGACGCAATAGACACCAGCCTTGAACCAAGCTTTCAGGTTCTCCTCCTCAGGAGCCACGCCACCAGTCACCATAATCTTTGACCAAGGCATCGGGGCTTTCAGGCCTTTCACCATGTTAGGACCAACCACGTCGCCAGGGAATACCTTCGTCAGATCGCAACCCAACTCCTGAGCCTTACCGATCTCAGAAACAGTCATACAACCAGGGCAGTAAGGCACGAGACGGCGATTGCAGACAGGGGCAATCTCTGGATTGAACAGCGGACCAACCACGAAGTTGGCACCCAGCTGCAGATAGAGGGCTGCGGTTGGGGCATCCACTACAGAGCCGATACCCAGCGCCAACTCAGGACACTCCTTGTCAGCCCACTTCACCAACTCACCGAACACCTCCTGAGCGAAGTCACCGCGATTCGTAAACTCAAACGCACGAACACCGCCTTCATAGCAAGCCTTCACCACGTTCTTACAGGTCTCAAGATCCTTATGATAGAATACGGGTACCATACCGGTATCACCGATCTTTTTTAATACTGCAATCTTATCAAATTTAGCCATAATCTTAATCTATTTTGCTAAATTTTATCTCTGTACACGGCCACTGGCATTACCACCAGCAAGACTCTCTACTTCATCAACACTCACGAGGTTGAAGTCACCATTGATAGTGTGCTTCAGAGCTGATGCAGCTACTGCAAACTCAAGGGCCTCACCCTGTGTCTTCTTGGTGAGCAAACCATGAATCAGGCCACCAGAGAATGAGTCACCACCACCTACACGGTCGATAATCGGGTTGATCTCATAACGCTTGCTCTGATAGAACTCCTTACCATCATAGATCAGAGCCTTCCAGCCATTGAATGTTGCACTGAAGCTCTCACGGAGTGTAGAAACAACATACTTGAAACCGAACTCTGCCATCATCTGCTTGAAGATACCCTCGTAACCAGCAGCGTCGGTCTTTCCACCCTCTACGTCAGCATCGGGCTTGAAACCGAGACAGAGCTCTGCATCCTCCTCATTACCGATACATACATCTACATACTGCATCAAGGGGCGCATGATAGAGATAGCCTTCTCTGAAGTCCAGAGCTTCTTACGGAAGTTCAGATCAACAGATACGGTGACACCATGACGCTTGGCAGCCTCACAGGCAAGCTTAGTCAACTCAGCAGCCTTATCGCTGATAGCCGGTGTGATACCACTCCAGTGGAACCAGGCAGCACCTTCCATGATAGCATCGAAATCGAAATCCTGTGGATCAGCCTCTGCGATAGAAGAGTGTGCACGATCATAGATTACCTTTGACGGACGCATGGAAGCACCTGTCTCTGCATAGTAGAGACCTACGCGGTCACCACCACGTGCAATGAACTGGGTGTTGACACCATAGCGACGCAGTGCGTTGACTGCAATCTGTCCGATCTCATGCTTCGGAAGTTTAGAAACAAAGTAAGCCTCATGACCATAGTTGGCTACTGAGATGGCTACGTTTGCCTCACCACCACCAGGGATGATGCGGAATGATTCACTCTGAATGAAACGGTCGTTTCCCTGTGGGGAAAGGCGGAGCATAATCTCGCCTAAAGTTACAATTTTAGCCATTGTTTATTGTTTTAAATGATTACACTAATAATCTTCGTTTGCGACGACAAAATTAGACAAATTTTCCGAGAACTCCAAATATTTATGCGGAATTTAGGTAAAAAACTTACGGAAACGATTTCGGATATAATTATTTTAATAAGATGTTGGTTTATATCAGAAAATCTTTGTACCTTTGCCGAAAAATCGCAAGATATGGCAAAAGAGAACATTACCATCAAAGACATTGCAGCCCGTGCTGGTGTTTCAACTGGTACGGTGGATCGTGTATTGCATAAACGTCCCAATGTCAGTAAGTCGGCTCTGGAGAAAGTCAATAAGGCGCTTGAGGAACTTGATTATCGTCCGAATATGTACGCCTCTGCCCTCGCCTACAATAAGACCTATACTTTCTATGTGGTGCTGCCCAAGCACGAACAGGATGCTTATTGGGATGAGATAGAAGAAGGTGCGCAGGCCTGTTGTCAGTTCCGTCGCGATTTCGGTATCACGCTGAAGTTCGTCTATTATGAGCGTTTCAATGCTGCGGCCTTCACAAAGATGGTACGTGAATTCCTGACTGCCAAGATCGATGGTGTCATCATCGTACCTGCCACCCTCGAGCAGACAGCCCGTTTCACAGAGAAGCTCATAGAGCGACAGATTCCCTACGTGCTCCTCGACTCTTACATGCCCGACCTGAAGCCGCTGTCATTCTTCGGACAGGACTCTTTTGCCAGTGGCTACTTCGCAGCTAAGATGCTGATGCTGATCGCAGGTCGAGAGAAAGAGGTGGCCCTCGTCAAGCAGACACGTGATGGTAAGGTGGCTTCCAAACAGCAGGCCAATCGAGAGACAGGCTTCCGTCACTATATGGTGGATCATTTCCCTGATATCAAGATTACTGAGGTGGATCTGCCACTCGACGAAGAGCATAAGGAATATGATGGCATCCTTGAGAAATTCTTCAAGGAGCATCCGCTGGTACACCACTGTATCACCTTCAATTCGAAAGCCCATATCGTGGGATCTTTCTTGCAGCGCACCAACCGCCGGAACATTCAGATTATGGGTTACGATATGGTGCCTAAGAATGAGGAATGCGTGCGTAATGGCAGCATCTCCTTCCTGATTGCCCAGCATGCCTACCAGCAGGGCTACGCCAGTGTCGATGCACTCTTCAACGCCATCGTTATGAAGCGAGAGGTTAATCCCGTCAACTACATGCCTATAGAGATCCTCACCAAAGAGAATGTGGATTTCTATCGCCGTACGGCTATTTAAATACTAAAACAAAATACAAACAATTATGAAACAAGCTACATTTTTAAAAATTAATCCTGCCGACAGCGTGGTAGTCTGTCTGCAGCCGAAACAGAAAGGGGACATCATCGAAATCGACGGACTGAAGATTACCGTCAATCAGGACACGCCTGCTGGTCATAAGGTCCTGATTAAGGATGCGCCCCAAGGTACCGACATCATCAAGTACGGTTATCCCATCGGTCATGCCAAGACAGATCTGAAGGCTGGCGACTGGGTGAACGAGAACAATCTGAAGACCAATCTCTCCGGTACCCTCGAATATACCTACAACCCCGTGAACGAAGAACTGAGCATCCCAAAGGAGAACCGCACTTTCAAGGGCTATGTCCGTAAAAACGGTGATGTGGGTGTGCGTAATGAGATATGGGTCGTTCCTACCGTAGGTTGTGTAAACGGTATTGCCGAACGACTGGTCAGTGAACTGAAGAAAGAGACTGGCGAAGAAGGTATCGATGCCATCTATGCCTGGCATCATAATTTCGGATGTTCTCAGCTTTCAGGCGATCACGAGAACACCCGTAAGGTGCTGCGTGACATCTGTTTGCATCCGAATGCTGGTGCCGTACTCGTGCTAAGCTTAGGTTGTGAGAACAATCAGCCCGATGACTTTATGGCGATGCTGGGCGACTACGATAAAGACCGCATCAAACTTCTGATTACCCAAAAGGTTGATGATGAGATGGAGGCAGGCATGACTATTCTCCGTGAGCTCTATGCCATAGCCAAACAAGACAAACGTGAAGATGTACCTGTGAGCAAACTCCGCGTAGGTTTGAAGTGTGGTGGCTCCGACGGTTTCTCAGGCATCACTGCCAACCCCCTCGTTGGTGAGTTCTCCGACTGGCTCGTAGCTCAGGGCGGCACATCTGTACTGACAGAGGTGCCTGAGATGTTCGGTGCAGAGACCATCCTCATGAACCGTTGTCGTACGGAGGGGCTCTTCAACCAGACCGTCTCAATGATCAATAACTTCAAGGAGTATTTCCTCTCTCATGGCGAACCTGTTGGTGAGAATCCATCACCAGGCAACAAGGCTGGTGGTATCTCCACCCTCGAGGATAAGGCTTTGGGCTGCACCCAGAAGTGCGGTAAGGCACCCGTCAGTGGTGTGATGGAGTATGGAGACCGTCTCTCAAGCACGGGTCTCAACCTTCTCTCTGCCCCTGGCAATGATCTCGTAGCAGCTACTGCCCTCGCCTCTTGTGGTTGTCACCTCGTACTCTTCACCACAGGTCGCGGTACACCCTTCGGCACCTTCGTCCCCACAATGAAGATTGCCACGAATCCCGATCTGGCTACCCGTAAGAAGAACTGGATCGACTTCTCTGCCGGACAACTCGTTGAAGGTCGCACCATGCAGGAACTCGTACCAGAGTTCATCGATAAGGTACTCTCTGTTGCCAGCGGCGAACCTGCCAAGAACGAGGTCAACGGCTATCGTGAGATTGCCATCTTCAAGAACGGTGTCACCTTATAATATATAAGATAGGTATAAAGCATTGAAAAAAGGAATCATCGCATTATCACCACTCGTGGTGTTTATCCTGTTCTATTTAGTCACCAGCATCATTGCTGGTGACTTCTACAAGATACCCATCACTGTCGCCTTCATGGTATCGAGTGCCTATGCGGTGATTACAGCGGGAGGACTGCCGCTGATGCAGCGTATCAATATCTTCAGCCGTGGGGCTGCCACCGAACAGATGATGCTGATGATCTGGATCTTCATCCTGGCAGGAGCCTTTGCCCATTCTGCAAAGATGATGGGCAGCATTGATGCCACCGTCAATCTCACCCTCTCCCTCCTGCCGCCTCAGATGCTCTTGGCAGGCATGTTTCTTGCTGCTTGTTTCATCTCCCTCTCCATCGGAACAAGTGTCGGAACCATTGCCGCCTTAGTACCCATTGCCGCGGGAGTGGCTGGAGAGACAAATACCGATGTGGCTATGATGACGGCTATCATCGTGGGCGGTTCCTTCTTTGGCGACAACCTCTCCTTCATCTCCGATACGACGATTATGGCCACCCAAACACAAGGATGCCGCTTGAGTGATAAGTTCCGTGTAAACTTCTTCATTGTGATGCCGGCAGCTATCATCATCTTGATAGTCTATCTGCTTCTCGGACAAGGCATCCATGCACCACAGAATGTGCCTTCTGTCGAATGGGTGAAAGTATTACCTTATCTCGTGGTACTCGTCACTGCCATTCTCGGCATGAATGTGATGGCAGTCCTCACCCTCGGTCTCATGATGACAGGCATCATTGGCATCTTCGCAGGAGCCTTCGATCTCTATGGTTGGTTTGGGGCTATGGGTGAAGGTATCCTCTCGATGGGAGAACTGATTATCGTCACGATGATGGCAGGTGGTATGTTAGGACTCATCAAGCAACAGGGCGGTATCGACTTTCTCATCCGCATGATTACCCGTCATGTGAACAGCAAACGAGGGGCCGAACTCAGCATTGCCACCCTCGTCTCCCTCGTTGATGTGTGTACCGCCAACAATACGGTAGCCATCCTCACGGTGGGTGGCATTGCCAAACAGATCGGTGACCGCTATGGCGTTGACAACAAGAAGTGTGCCTCCATCCTCGACACCTTCTCCTGTACCGTTCAGGGACTCATCCCCTACGGAGCCCAACTTCTCATCGCCGCAGGTCTGGCCGCCATCAATCCCGTCAGCATCATCCCTTGGCTCTACTATCCCTTTGTGTTAGGCATCGTAGCCATCGGATCAATCCTATTCCGTTATCCCCGTAGATACTCTTAAGTTATGGACATCATACAGCGAAACCTCTTCCGATTATTACGCAGCGGAGCCTTTGGCACCCAGGAGCAGATTGAACCCATGTCGGCCTTCAAGTGGGAACGACTTTACCAGATTGCGATGCTCCACGATGTGATTCCCTATGCCTATCAGGGTATCACCAACTGTCGGCCCCAGTTCTTCATGCGGCTCACCGACAAACAGGAACTCACCTGGAAACGTGCCAATGAGGAGATCACTGCCCACCAGACGGAGGAGGAAGAAGACACATTTCTGCGGGCTGACACACTGACAAATCCCGTTCTCAACAGTCAGCTTCAGAATATCCTCGACGACGAACTCTCCGACATGACGACGCGCCAGGTGCTTTTGCAACTTATCCGCGTGGTGCGCCATATCCTCAACGAGGGCATGCCCATCCGTCAGCTGCTGGAATTGGGACTGCTGCTTCACCAGCATGGTAAAAAAGTGGACTTCGATCAGCTCCGCCAATGGATCAAAAAGCTCCGTCTGACACAGATGTGCCAGCTCGAAGGCGAATGTCTGATCTTGTTGTTCGGATTTCATGCGGAGGATCTGCCGTTTGTCTCTGACCATCAGAGCAAACGCACCTCACAGATCGCCCAGGAACTGTTGGAGTTCACCAACACCCGTTCCCACGACTGGTATTTCTCACAGGATGCCGATAGTATCTTCGTGCATAACAGCAACTCTTCGGCGATGTTCAGTCACGTGCGCCGTTCAAGCCGTTATTTCCGTTACTATCCTTCCGAGGGACTTACCAATTTCTTCGCGTCATTTGTGCACTCTCTTTCTCATATCGAGGAATAGCATCCGGATCGGTTCCACTGCCCTTGACATGCACATGCTTGAATCTGATATCCCTCAACCCGTGCTTGCCCATGAAGCGGCTCTTATCCACGTAGCCCTTCACACCTAGTATTTGACCTTTGCTCGTATATTGCCACATGGTGATATCTCGTCCGTCGGCCAGCACAGGCTCCTCAGGCAGATACATCGCAATCATCAGCTTATAGTCGTCCACCTTTCCCACCAGGTGCTTATTGTAGAAATTACGGTAGGTATAGAGCAACGGCTGCTGACGATACTCCCTTTCCACCATTCCGAGGAAGGTAATCAGCGAGTCGCAGAATTCGTCCGTAGGCAGTCCGCCGGTAGTCTCCACATCAATCATCGGAATCAGATCCTGTTCTCCGGGACGGCACTGCACACGGAAATTATCCAACTGCAACTTCAACGGTGTCTTCGGACGGAAGAAGTGATAGGAGCCCACCTTCAAACCATGACGGTGCGCCAGTTGGATGTTCCTTTCATACAGGTCGTCCACCCTGTCACCACCCTCTGTGGCCTTCAGATACACATACGCCATCTTTGTATTCTCTCCCACTGTCTCCCAGAACACCTGTCCCTGATAGTGCGACAAGTCGATACCGTGCACGTGGTCACAGGTATCCTCACACTGCAGGAAGGGGTCATAATCGGGATCGTTCAGTCTGGGATCAATGGGTGTGATCTTCTTCACTACCTTGGTTCTCGCAGTCTTCTTATGTTTATGATGCTTGGCTGTACGATGGGTCTTCTGAGTTTTCTTGCCGCGTTTGGGGCGTTTCGAAGCGGTTTCGCCGACAGCTGTCAGAGCTATCAGCAGGGCAAATAATATGGTAAGTTTTCTCATTGTTTCCTGTTTTTGAGTGGCAAAGTTACTAAAAAAAAGCCAAATAATAGCATACATTCCCATTTTTTTCGTACCTTTGCCAAAAATATTAATATGATGAAGCAATTTCAGATTCTTATATGCCTTCTGGCTCTATGTTTTGCAGCTTGTGGGAGTGACGAACCAAGTCCGTCACCCGTGCCACCCGATCCTCCCGAGCCCACTGGTCAGAGTGAGCGCACCGTCCTGGTATATATGGCAGCTCACAACAATCTCAGCGGCTTTTCTTCACTTGACATCGATGAGATGATAAAAGGTTCTTTGAGTCTCAGTGACAAACAGAACCTGATGCTTTTTGTGGATGATCAGTCTTCCTCTGAGAAGTCTTATTTCATTCGTGTCAAAAATGGTAAGCTGATTGATTCTACCTTCGTGGCAGACCAATCCAGTGCTGATCCCGCGCTTCTCGAAAAGGCGCTGCGCTATATGCGTGAGAAATACCCTGCCAAGAGCTATGGCCTTGTACTCTGGGGGCATGCCAACGGTTGGATCATCAAGAAAGACTCCATCGTCTATAACACGCGTGCCTATGGCCTTGACAACAATTTCTCTCAGAAATGGATGAATATACCCTCTATGGCCAAAGCCATCAAGAGAGGCATGAATGGCGAGAAGCTCACATTCATTCATGGCGACTGCTGTAACTTCGGTTGTGTGGAGTCGGCTTATGAGCTACGCGATGTATGCGATTATGTGATAGGCTCTCCTGCAGAGATTCCTGACTTGGGAAATTACTACGGTGACCTTTCCGGCTACTTTGATACGAGTAGCACGTTCTACAAGAAAATCATCGATCTGTATTACGATTATTACCTGAAATACATTCCTGAGCATTCAAATATATATTACATTAAGGAATATGGCGACCTCGACGGTTATAGTGTGCCCTTCATGGCGGTGAAGACCTCTGAGCTCGAGAATCTGGCCTCGGCCACAGCCTCGCTACTCAGCACCATCCCCGACAAACTGTCGCCCACAGGTACACTCGATTATAGCAAGGTGATCTACTATGGTTGCTATGATGGACAGAAGTTCAATTACGACATGTACAAGACCCTGAAAATGAACACCGCTGCAGCCGACTTCAACGCCTGGACGCCTGCCTTTGAGAAAGCAGTGCCCTACTTCCGTATGTCTGCATGTTGGTACACGGTCGTTAATAAACTAAAGAAAGAAATACTGTCATTCGATACGATACAGGATGACTGTCATGCGTTAGCCATGTTCTTCCCGGGGGTCAGTTATAATGATGTCAATCCGAGTTGGAACAAGACCGTCCAGCAACTGCAGTGGAATGGTCCTATCAGTTGGCAGCAGTACGGCTGGTAGCCATCCGTTCTACATACTTCATTTCCCTCAGGATACGCTTTTGTCTTTTAAGCATGTATGCTGAGGGATTTTTACTTGAGAACTTTCGCGGGTTAGGCAGCGTAGCGGCAATCAGAGCGCACTGGGCTTTTGTCAAGTCCTTGGCATCGGTATTGAAGTGTTCTTCCGCCACCGCCTGGGCACCATAGATGCCGTTGCCCATCTCGATGGAGTTCAGATACACCTCCATGATGCGCTCCTTGGGCCACATCAGTTCGATCAGCGCCGTGAAATACACCTCGAAGCCCTTTCTCACCCAGGAACGTCCAGGCCACAGGAACACGTTCTTCGCCGTCTGCTGTGAGATCGTCGATGCACCCAGTTTCCGTTTCTCGGGATGCTCACGGTTGCGCTTGGCTGCATGTTCGATAGCCTGATAGTCAAACCCGTGATGATCCAGGAACTTCGCATCCTCACTGGCCATCACAGCGATGGGCAAATCTTTGGAGATATTTGAAAGAGGTTCCCAGTCGTGACTCAGCTTCAGCTCCTCGCCCGCCTTTACCTGTTCATAACAACGGATCAACATCAAAGGCGTCACCACCACCGGGAGGAATCGCAGGGCCACAACAGAAAGAATAGTGGAGGCAAAGAATGCCACCACTATCCATTTAAGTGTTTTCTTAATCAACCGCATTTATTTGCCAGCCTGGGCATTAGCCTCGTTGATCATCTTCTGAGAAGCGTACATGTAAACCTCCACACGACGATTCTGCTCACGACCTGCAGCGGTAGAGTTGTCTGCCACCGGATTGTTCTGTCCGAAGCCATCCACGCTCTTGATCTGAGAAGCGGGAACGCTCAGGCTCTGCAGATAAGAAGAAACGGCAGCTGCACGATCCAGCGACAGCGCCTGGTTCTTCTGGGCACTCTGCTCAGCGGTAGAGTTCTTCCAACCCTGATTGTCGGTGTAGCCCTGAATAGCCACATCACAATCGTTGTTGTTCTTCAGCACATTGGCGAGCTCCGACAGCGACGCCTTGGATGAGGATGTCAGTGTTGACTTACCGGAACTGAACAAGATACCAGAATCGAAGGTCACCTTCACGGCGTCGAGACCGTTGGCATCCTTCACCTCTTCCACCTGTGCATTCTGGATAGCTTCAGCCTCCTTCTTGGCCTTATCCATCTTCTTACCGATGAGCGCACCAGCACCAGCACCAACGGCTCCACCGATCACAGCACCGATAGCTGTGTTACCAGCCAGTGCACCTACGATAGCACCCAGAGCAGCACCACCACCGCCACCGATGGCTGCACCCTTTTGCGTATTATTCCAGTTACATCCAGCAAGCACCAGTGCTGCGCACAGTGCTACACAAATTGACTTTAAACTTTTCATAATTCTCCTAATTTTTAATTTGTAAAACGATTATTTGACTGCAAAGTTACAAATAAAATCATAAATCAGCATGCTTAATTCATATTTTTTATGTAATTTTGCACGCAAAATTGATAAAACGATAAAATACAATGGCAAAAGAATTGAAAGAATTAACGAAAAGGGCCGATAACTACAGCCAGTGGTTCAACGACTTGGTAGTGAAGGCCGATATGGCAGAACAGTCTGCCGTTCGTGGATGTATGGTAATCAAGCCTTACGGCTATGCCATCTGGGAGAAGATGCAGCAGCAGCTGGATAAAATGTTCAAGGAGACGGGTGCTCAGAACGCCTACTTCCCCCTGCTCATCCCGAAATCCTTCCTCTCTCGTGAGGCCGAGCATGTAGAAGGTTTCGCCAAGGAGTGCGCCGTGGTCACCCACTATCGTCTGCGCGCCAAGGAGGATAAGAGCGGTGTCGAGGTCGATCCCGCTGCCAAGCTCGAAGAAGAGCTTATTGTCCGTCCCACCTCAGAGACCATCATCTGGAACACCTATAAGAACTGGATCCACTCTTGGCGCGATCTGCCCCTGATGTGCAACCAGTGGTGTAACGTGATGCGCTGGGAGATGCGTACACGTCCTTTCCTCCGCACCTCAGAATTCCTCTGGCAGGAAGGCCACACCGCCCATGCCACCCGTGAGGAGGCCGAAGAGGAAGCACAGAAGATGCTGAAGGTCTATGCCAAGTTCGCTGAGGAGTGGATGGCAGTACCTGTTGTTCAGGGTGTAAAGAGCGAGACCGAGCGCTTCGCCGGTGCCCTTGATACCTATACCATCGAGGCCATGATGCAGGACGGTAAGGCCCTGCAGAGCGGCACCTCTCACTTCCTCGGACAGAACTTCGCCAAGGCCTTCGAGGTCACCTATCTTAATAAAGAGAACAAACCAGAATACGTATGGGCTACCTCTTGGGGTGTTTCTACCCGTCTCATTGGTGCCCTCATCATGACCCACTCTGACGACAATGGCCTCGTGCTGCCGCCGAAGTTGGCGCCCATCCAGGTAGTCATCATTCCGATCGCTACCAAGCCCGAGCAGATGGAGCAGGTCAACAAGGAAGTGATGCCGATTATCGAAGCTCTGCGCGCTAAGGGCATCACCGTGAAGTTCGACGATGCCGACAACAAGCGTCCTGGCTTTAAGTTTGCCGACTACGAGTTGAAGGGTGTTCCCGTGCGCCTGGTACTCGGTGCCCGCGACTTGGAGAACGGCACCATCGAGGTCATGCGTCGTGATACACTGGAGAAGGAGACCCGTTCTATCGAGGGAATCACCGAATACGTAGAGCAGCTGCTCGACGACATCCAGGCCAACATCTTCAAGAAGGCCAAGGACTATCGTGATGCCCATATCTTCGAATGCGACAACTACGAGGAGTTCAAGGAGAAGGTAAAGGACGGCGGATTCTTCCTCTGCCACTGGGACGGCACAGCCGAGACCGAGGCAAAAATCAAGGAAGAGACGCAGGCCACCATCCGTTGCGTACCCTTCGGCGTAGAGCAGACCCCTGGTGTCGATATGGTCAGCGGCAAACCCTCTAAGGCCCGCGTCATCATCGCCCGCAGCTATTAATCATGCTTACAACACCAAACGAGGCACCCGACAGAATCGAGTGCCTCGTTTGATTATATACCCTCTCGGGCGAGCGTCCAGCCTCTTAGCATGGCGAAATAGTCTAACGAGTCGGTGCCATTTTCCTGAATCGCCATTGCTACACCGAGTGCCATCCAGCGGGCAGGCTGATCCGACGGGATGCCAATCGGTTCATCAGGCGTGATGCCAGTGAGCCGACATACATTTTCTATATACGTCGCTGTCACATTCTCATGGGGCGGCGCCCACCTATTAATGATCATTCGGATCGTATAAAGCCGATACTTGTGATAATAGGTACGCGTGAGCAAATAAAACGCCGCCCGCCAACCATATTCCAAACGCTCAAACTGGCAAAAAGCCGAATCTGTCTGTTGGGCTCTCAAGCCCTGCCACTGATCCTTCGCCGTGCGACGGATATTCAATGGGTTATTGTTTCTTATTCCTCTTGGTAACATCTTTATACGCTTTTTTAAAACTGAAATCTGAAATCTGAATCACATAACCCCGACTTTTCCATGTCGAAATCATTTTTACCGTTTTCTCCGTATCCATGCCCTGTTTCTGTCTGACTCGTTTTGCTTCCTCAACAGAGAATGTTTCAGGCAGGAAATCCAGAAGGTTCTGCGGACCACGCTTGGAGGTGGGGATATCATCGTCTGCATGACGGATCTGTTCGCCAAAGAATATCATCTTCAGATAGAGATCATAGAAGAGACTCCAGCGGCAGAAATCCTCAATGGCCTTCTCCCACTTATTCCCGTTGGCCACATACAGCAGACAAGCCTTTCGGAAGGCATGCACGAGAGCGCGGTGAGAGAGGTTGTCAAACACGCGGTCTTGCGACAATCTCGCGAAATCGGCACACTCATCCTTCAGTTGCCGAGCCAGTTTGCGGGCTGGCGCACAGTCGATCACGCCCGTTGCGGCTTTCAGATTCTCAATGAAGGGCTTCAGTGCCTCATCATATTTCTCGTCATAATTGCCAAAGACCGCAATCTCTGCACCGATCTCCTCGTCAGGGATCGTAGCCAGACACAAGCGCGAGATGGGACCATCGGTCATCACATACTTAAAATAGCGCATCGCCTTCGATAGCGTGGTGTTTGCATTCCAGTTCAGATGCAGACAGCCCGAAGCCATCACACTCTGCGTACTGGCACGATCAGAGCCGAAATCATTGCCCTCATCATCACACAGTTTCATGGTAGTGAACTGATTGTTGCGACCCGTGCAACCCTCAATCTTATCCCATTGCTCCAACTCGTTCAGTCTGATATAAAGCGGCGCGCCCTGGGCATCATCCATGCGCTGCACAAGAGCAGCCTTGGTGATATCATATTTCAACGTCTGGATAATCAGATCGTCGGGGCGTTGTGGCTTCTGCTTATTGTTAGCCTTGTTGTTATATTCATCATTGAACTTCTTCAGTCTGATGCGGTTCTCCTTATCCCGTTCCACCATATCAGCGATAATATGCTGCAGAGGCTGCTTCGTACAGGAGTCCTTACCCGTTCCCGTGCCGGCTATGATCAGACAACAACTGCGCAGATCGCGCTCCTGATTGTCGATATACATGAAACTGAGTTTTCTGGAATAAGTCGATAAGGGCGGAAACATTGCCTGCGCCACTGTTGCTTTATAGCGCTGAGGCGTGTGCTGCGTCACTGCCTTCACCAACTTCGGCAACACTTTAGGGATCTCAGGTGGCAACTTGCTCGCAAACAACTTCGACAGTTCCGATTGATTTTGTACAGCGAGCTCGGATTCACTTTGGGCACTGACCTCACCGCCCAGTCTCCTACTCTCTCGGAACACCCGTTTTTGAAACAGCGTCAGTCGCTGACTGGGATTATAATAATCCGAATAGAAGTCATTCACAAGCGTCTGGATGTTCTCATCCTGCCAGTTATCCGGCATCAGTTCTTTCAACATGCCCAGTGTTTCTTCCTTGGTCAGCAGTTGCGTGCAGCTGCTCAGGATCATCTTCACTGAGTTATGCCTACCACCCCGATCCACAAGGTCAGCATCCGTCACGCCCTCCTCCTTCATACATTCCCTGAAGATAAAGCGTGTCCGTTCATCCGCCTCGCAGCTCTGCACTTCTCCACTTTTCACTTCTTTCACATCTCCACTTCTCACCTCCTCACTTCTCTCTTCTCTCTTCTCTGCCCAGGGTTTGTAATGTTTATTCGCCTTTTTCGCTCCAGCAGGTAACTGCTCCTGCCGTTTCTTCTCACGCTCTTTCAGGCGCAAATACTCAGCCTCGCATTCCTCAGCCGTCATCGGCTCCTCGAAGAGTGCATCATCGAGATAAGGCAGATCTTCAGGCGAACCACTGGTCGAATAGACCACCCTTTGCAAATCCTTCGTATTAGTATCCATCTCGATCTGAAGTTCAGTACTGACACGTACTTGGTTCTCAAGAATCGTAGTTCCACAGCATCATCAGCCCGATGGTTTCCTTCTTGCTTAGAATTAACTCCTTAAAGGCATCCGACTGCTCCGCATCGTAGCAATCCACATCGTGAAAGAAGAAACTACCCTGACTTTTACAGCCAGCTATCAGACCTTCTACATGACCCAGATTATAGGCCAGTTGCAGCAGATCAGCTTTGGCCTTCTCGTCGCCTTGGCGCGCTTTATTGAGATTATCCAGATTCTGCTGCGAGTTGCGTAATGCCATCAATTCCTCGCGATTCTTCACTGGATGCGCCAGTTTGCGGCTCTTGTTGTCGTAAGTTATTCGATAGATCATAAGCTATAACCCTCCTCTTTCAGATAGTTAATAATCTCCTTGATACCTTTTCTCAGTATTTTCGGCAGCTCACCGCGCATCTCCGCAGGCACGGTGAAGACCACCCGGTCGTTACCGTCGGTACTAAACGACAGACTGCCATAATCCACTTTCAACTCGGGCTTGCCTCGCAAGCGCTTTTCTTGGATGAATTCAAACGCCCCATTATTAAACATCTGGCACTTTCCCCGGCCATGAAACGGCTCTACCTGTCCTGCACAAGGATTATCAGGCAGTCCCTGTATTAAATTCGATCCACACTCTGTCTTGGTTATTGCCACCTGGGCACTCAATGTTGTTGTCTTAATAATGTTGTTATTGTTCTTTTTCATTGTTTTTGAGTTTTTGTGAGCAGAAGGTCAGAATCTTTGGCCATTTACTCGAGAACATCCTCCTCACTTCAACTCAATTACTGAAATTTAACGTTTTCTGAAATTTAATGTTTAATCAACTCCGTCGCTACTACATCCATAAACGCCTGTCCGTTGTACTCACGACTCTGGAATCTCAGCGTGGCGATCACAATTTCACCCTCATCAAACTGGATCGAAGCCAGATTGCCTAAGGCAGTCACCACATAGGAGTTTTCGTATTTTCCTCCCAACTCCTGAAGCACCAGCGTCCGCTTATTCAGCACACCGCCTTCACATTTCTCACTCTTCACTGTAAAGCACTCACCGCACTTTACCACTCTTAAAATCATTTCCTTCATAAAATCTAAAATTTAATGTTTAATATTTTAATGTTTAATATTCATAGATTTCTCCATGATTCTTTAAGAATTCGGCTCTGAGCTCATCGAGGGTCTTGATCTCAATCTCTTCGCCTCGCTCAATAGCTAAAGCTTCATCTTCTCGTACCGCCAGTACGAACATCAGATATTCTCTGCATTTCACGCTGCCTCGGGCGAAACCCGCCATCCTCTGGGTATGACTCATCCGCCATTTCGGGCAATAGAAGTCCTTTTTCACATCTATCTCCTGTTTGAGGCAGAACCGCTTTCCGACGCATCGAGTCAGATCCTTGTGAGAACAAGACATGCAGCACTTCTTCACTCGGATACAAAACTTGTTCAGCTTTACTTTTACATCTACTTTTCTGGTCACTTTACTTTTTCTTTATCATAAATAAGAGATAATCTTTGGTTTCTGCCAGCAACTCAATATCTAACAGGAAATACTCCTGGGCTAAATCGAGATCCAGCAGCTCAATCAGGTTATTTGCCAGACCTGCATTGTTAAACTGCAGACTGCTGCAGCCTGGTCTGAACTTCACCTCAATGCCCTTCTGACGGTTGAACATCAGCACCACATCGGCGGTCTGCCTGCTTCGGGTCAGCAGCATGTGGGTTGAAAGTTTCTTGGCCACCATCTTCGAGTGTTCCATATTCAGGGTCAAACGTTTACCACCTTTCAGGTTTAATGAACAAGTGTTCTTCGGCAGCCAAGCATTACCGGTCCTTGATTGGACATCGATGATTTCCAGTCCGAAACTCTCCAACTGGTCAGATTCAGCTTTTTCGGCTCTCGACTGCAGGATCATGTTCATCCATTCGTCATGAATCGAAAGCCAAAAATCTTTTCCGTACATCTTCTCTGGATAGACGAAAGCCTGAGGAATCACATTCTCAACTCTGGCTTTTTCCAGATACTCATCTAATGTCGCAGGATTTACCGTCAAACGATTCTGGCGGTAGTTGGTAGAGAACTTTTTGAAATCCTTAATTTCTGTTTTATTCATTGTAATTTGTTTGTTTTACGTCGCCCCCTTTAAGGCGACCTTTATAGTTAATAAATAATGTACGCGTATATACGTACGGGAGTTTTTCTATTTATGAGTATCAACATGTCAAAGATCAAGGTGCCGATTTTCGAAGCGAAGCTTCAATGAGCACTTGCAAAACTAGATCTGAGCGTCCTCAGGTTTGCGAGTGCAAAAGTAGAGTTCTACAATTCTACTGAGAAAAAAAGTTCAGTAGAGTTTTCTGTAGAACGCCCCAAAACAGCCTGAAAGCCCTGTGTTTATCATGGTTTGAGAAAAATAAAAAAAATTCTACTGAAATTCCAGTAGAACTCCAGTAGAACTTCTCAGTAGAACTTTTATGCGAAATCAGTCTTTCACATAGTTGCAGATCCAGTCACAAAACACCATTTTCTTACCCCTGCCCATATAGTTGGCAAAGTTCGTGTTTTCTTTTATAGAACCATTCAATAATGCTGTGGCAATTCCCAGATTACTACCCTTAATGACGCCTGCCTTATTCAGACAGCCGATAATATAGCTCTTCAGATTCTGACGCTTTTTAGCAACCTGCCAGATAGTCAACAACTCCTGTTGATACTCCGAAGCCAACAAATCAGATACAAACTTCTCAATCCAGGCTGCATCATACTTCTTGTCCGTACGGAACTCCTTAAACCAAGCCTGCTGCATCAGTCTGGTCAGGCTATTCACGATGCCGAAAGTATTTGCATCCTCAACCTTATTCAGATACTTTGCTAACTCAGGCTTCAACTTCACCATGTCCTGATGCATCAGCGTCAGAAGCTTTTCAAGGCGGAATAGTGCACTAAAATGATCACCATTCAACTCATCAAAATGCTTGAGCACATGCTTTCTGATCAACCCTCTTTTGGGAACAAGCATCACATTCTCCTTCAACTCAATAAACTTCTTCAGCTTAGCCCAAAGCTTCTTCAGATTATCTGGTGTCTTGTAGTCAGGGTCTAATAACTTACGAAGCTTCTCTTCATCCACTTTGTCAATCTCTTCATTCGAGATTGACAAAATGTTATTTAACATACCCGACTTCAGGAAATCCACACAAGCCTTTACCTGCATCGTCAGATAATCTTCCGTGCAGGGCTCCACATACGCCTCCTTCATCTGCTCATACTCATAATCGATGTCAGGATCGGCATACGCCACTTTCATCTGCTGCATAAACTTCTCGTAAAGTTCTGGTTTTTCAAAAGTGCTTTTCACCTTCTTCAGATTATCAGCCAACTCACAGACATTTGACTCGTACAACTGGTAAATATCCCATGAAGTCTCGTCAGAATGCCAAAACTCCAGATAGTCCTTAAGCGGCTTATCACTGAAAGCCATCATGTCGCTTTTCTTTCTGCCTCTCAGCCAATAATTCTTGTTGCAGAGTTTGGCATAATCCAAAGCCAACACTTCCTCACAGTCTCCCTTGTTGATTTTCTCCAGATAATCCAGGAGTCGGAAGTTGGCAAGATGCGCCCACTTCACCATACTGGCTACAAACAGGCATTTGGTTCCAGGATCATCAACTGCAATCTTGTCGTAAGCCTGTTGCGACTCATCCAAATGCGAAATAAGTTGTCTCAAAGATGTGCGGAAACCAGTACTTCTTGAAGCCTGCGTTTCCAAGCCTCGGGCCAAACATGACCCATTTAAAACATTTTGTAGTACCATAATTTAAATTTTAATTATTGAAAATAGAGTTTTTAGCTCTAGGTTATAAATTCGGAGCGCAAAGATAGCAATTCCTTTCCAAAAAACATCATAAAAACCACATAAATATTCATGAGTTTAAAATTTCCCACATTATCTTTGGTGGTTACAAAAATAAGTCTTAACTTTGCACTGTGTTTTTATAGTATTAGATTTAAGGTTAAAAATTATGGGACTCAGCGGAGTCCTTTTTTTATGCCCTTTTACGACACGACCTAACCCCATTCCCCTACTCTGTCGCAATACGTTCCCCTTGTCGCAACAACTCCAACAAGAAACTGTCTAATTTCTTGGATTTAGCCCAAAATCCCCGTACCTTTGCATCAGTAAAAGTTCATAATTAGGTTTTTGGTTTGTTAATTATTTCATTTGAATTTTGGTTTTAAGTTAGTGAATTAGCAAATTCCTTGCAATTTTCAGAAATACTTCGTATATTTGCACCGTCAAATGCATATTTGACTATCCGGTAAACATTCCAAGTGAATGCCGAGGGGAGCAAGCCTTGATCGACACTACTCCATTTAAAGCTACCCAAGGGTAGCCCCTTGTAGGTGCGCTTGCTGTCATACTTCTCCGCCTCAAGGAACTGGTGGTCGAAGTCCACGTCGTACTCGCCTCCCTCCGCGAGCTGACCTGTGGCC
>CADCBZ010000029.1 GCA_902799765.1 uncultured Prevotellaceae bacterium | reverse complement strand
TGTCTTCTGAGCCAGTGCCTCCAGTTTCTCTGCGCCCTTGGCATCACCCTTCTCGGCAGCCATCAAAGCACAGAACTTCAGGGCGTTATACCACAGGGCATTAAACTCTACGATATAACCTGAACGTGGCACCACCGGACGACCATTGGCTGTGGAGTTCATCCATGTCACAGCACGGTCGCGGCCGTTGGAGTAAAGCAGACCGTTTTCGTCGAGGCGCAGGTTGGGATGACCACCCTTGAGGATATAGTCAACAATATCGCGGACCAACTTGCCATAACGCTGATACCCCTCTTCCTTTCCTGCATCCTTTACGTACTGTTGGATGGCCCAGATAGCCCAGAGGGGCACATCGGGCTGTTCGATCTCATAGATCTTCACAGACAAAGGTTTCTCCTCCATGAACTCACGGAGACCACGTTCAGCAGTTTTCATCACCAGTTCAAAGTAATCGCGCTCGTCAATGGCCAACGTCAGTCCTGGCAATGCAATAAACGTATCGCGGGCACGGGCCTTGAACCAAGGATAACCTGCCAGCAGATAGCGATCGTCTTTCTTGTCAATCTTCTCCATCGTGCCACTGCGGCGGTCGCGGAAGTGGAACTGGTGGGCGGCGCAAAGCAGGATATGATAGAAATTGTCACGCGGCTTACGGTCTGCCACCTCTTCATCCCACAACTTCTTCAACGTTGAAGTCTTGATCTGTGAGGTAGAGCCAGAGAAGACGATGCTCTCGCCCTTCTTGATCGGCATCTCGAAATAGCCAGGCACATACAGATCCTCGTTGGAGGCATAACCACGCTCCTGCTCCTTCGGATACTCCACACCACGATACCAGTCAGGCTGGAAGATAAACTCGTTCTTCTTGGAGAACTGCATATAGAGGTCGGGATAACCGGCATACATACAGGTCTTGATACCGCCGTCGATCTCATGGTACTCACGGCTGGCCGTCGAGTTCTCGTGCGTAAACTGGCGAACCGAACGGAAAGCCAGGAACGGACGGAAGCGCAAGGTCGTGGCAGAGTGCGCATCCACCAGGGTATAACGGATCAGGATACGGTCCTCATAATGGTGGAAGATCACTTCCTTCTTCAACACGACACCACCCACGCGATACGTTGTCGTTGGCACGAGACTGGCATCAAACTCTCTGATGTACTTGTGTCCGTTAGGACTGAAATTGTTGCCTTGATACTTGTGAAGTCCCAAGTTGAACTCGGCTCCATGCTGGATAACCGTACAGTCGAGCGACGACAAGAGGACATGATTGTCATCATCGAGCTCAGGCACGGGAACCACCAGCAGACCATGGTACTTACGCGTATTACAATCCACGAGCGTAGAACTGCTATACGCACCAGAACGGTTGGTCCGGAGTAATTCACGACGGAGACTTTCCTGTAGATTAGTCATCACGGCTTTTTCAAATCGTAAATAGCTCATAGTTCCTTAAAGGGTATTTAATTATTGAAAATATTAGTCTTTAACACCCCAAAGGTAAGAAAAAAATGCGGATTCTGCAAAGGAAACCCACATGTTTAACAATTATTAATCAAGAAGGAGGCCGAAACATCAGCCTCCTTCTTTCATTCTGGTATAAGAAAATTTATGACTTCCAGTTCCACACTGACGCGATACGGCCCCACCGGTGTCTTCATCAAACGTCCGTCGATACCGACCAAGGCATGCTTGGCCGACTCTATCAGCACCTCCCTCGTGCGATAGGGATGCACGCTCCGATGATTCAGAAAGCGACCCGTCACCAACAGCCAGATACCCTCTATCAGTTGTACGACCTCAGGATGATAGACCACCGACACATCAAGCATGCCGTTATAAGGCACCGCATTCGGGGTCTGCCCGTAGCCAGGTCCGCTACCAATACAGAGGGTCATCACCTTACGGTCTATGACATCGTCATTGATCTTCAATTTCATCTTATACTCCATCCGGTGGAAGAGCATCACAAACAGTGACGATACGAACGACAGGGTACGTGAGCCGAAGAGACGTCGCGTCTGTCGGCGCAGGTTCATGATATCCGCTGTCATACCGATGTTGATGCAGTTCAGGAAATAGCGATGGCATCGATCACCATTGGCATTCGAATAACGCACACACCCAAGGTCCACCTTACGGATACGATGTTTAATGAGGAAGTCAACCGTCTCTTCAATCTCATCACCGTCGATCTCCCAGAAATGTGCGAAATCATTCATGATACCATTGGGGATCACACCCAGGGCAATGCTCTCCCTGACTTCCTTCTCTTCCATCATCAGACAGTTTACAGCATCATTCAATGCAGAGTCACCACCTACTATGATAATGGTCTTATAGCCATTATTGATCATCATCTTCATCAGGCGTTCCACACTGTCAGCGGTCTCGCTCTGCACGAAGTCGTATGCGACGCCCCGTTCATCCAGTACCTTCTGGATTTTCTCCCAACGTTTACGCTTATTGGTGATACCTGCCTTCGGACAATAAATAATGCCCCATTTTGTCGTTTCTACTGCCATAATTCATTAATCTTTTCTATCTTTTCTTCCATTGGAAGTGTTGCATCAATCCAGTGAATCACGAACCCTCTGCGCTCCATTCCCCTGAACCACGTCATCTGCCGCTTGGCAAACTGATGGATGGCTATCTCGAGTCGCGTGAACATCTCGTCATAGGTAATCTGATTGGTCAAGTACTCTGTGAGGAACTTATATTCCAGACCATAGTAGATCAGGTCTTCGGCAGGGATACCCTCATCGAGCAGGGCCTGCACCTCATTGACCATCCCCTCCTCCAGTCGTTTCCTGAGTCTCCGGGTGATCTTCTCCCGACGCAGGTCACGGTCGATATCGATACCTATGATGACACTATCTAGTGCCGGCAACTCGCGTCTGGGTGTGGGATGCTCCAGATTGTAGGTCTCTATCTCGATCGCACGGATGGCGCGCTGACATGAATCGACGTCAGTCGTGTTATGCATGTTCGAGCCATTCCGGGCCTTCAGTTCCGTGAGCAGTTGCGTCAACTCCGCCAGCGACTTCCCTTCGAGACTGTCACGCAGTTGTTGGTTCTGCGGCACAGGCGACAGCTTATAGCCTTTCAGCACGGCCTCAATATAGAGTCCCGTACCCCCACAGAGGACTGGTTCCTTCCCGCGTTGACGGATGTCTTGGTACACATCGTAGAAATCCTGCTGATACTCGAACAGGTTGTACTTCGTACCCGGCTCCCGAATGTCAATCAGATGATAAGGTATCTGATGCCCGTCAACCACATAGTCGGCAAGATCTTTACCCGTGCCAATATCCATACGACGATACACCTGACGCGAATCAGCTGAGATCACCTCCCCGCCGATTTCCGAGGCCAGTCTCGCCGCTACGGGGGTTTTCCCCGATGCCGTCGGACCCAATATCGTTATCATCTTATGCATTCGTTTGCAAAAATAATAAAAAAAAGCCGTCCGACAAAATCGGACGGCAATTATTTTGCTTAAAGCTTCTCTTATTTCAGCTCAGCGAGGTACTTAATGGTGCGAACCATCTGAGAAGTATAAGAGTTCTCATTGTCGTACCAAGAAACAACCTGTACCTGATAGGTATCGTCGTCGATCTTGCTAACCATGGTCTGAGTAGCGTCGAAGAGTGAACCGAACTTCATACCGATGATGTCGCTAGAAACGATCTGATCCTCAGTGTAACCGAAGCTCTCTGTACCAGCAGCCTTCATAGCAGCGTTGATACCCTCCTTAGTGATGTCCTTACCCTTCACTACAGCAACGAGGATAGTGGTAGAACCTGTAGGAGTCGGAACGCGCTGTGCAGAACCGATCAGCTTACCGTTCAGCTCAGGAATTACCAAACCGATAGCCTTGGCAGCACCTGTTGAGTTAGGAACGATGTTCTGAGCACCTGCACGGCTACGACGGAGGTCACCCTTGCGCTGAGGACCGTCGAGGATCATCTGGTCACCAGTGTAAGCGTGGATAGTTGACATGATACCGCTTACGATGGGAGCGTAGTTGTTCAGAGCAGCTGCCATAGGAGCCAGACAGTTGGTGGTACAAGAAGCTGCAGAGATAACGGTGTCGGCAGGAGTCAGAGTCTTGTGGTTTACATTGTAAACGATAGTGGGCAGATCGTTACCAGCAGGAGCAGAGATAACAACTTTCTTGGCACCAGCCTGGATGTGGGCAGAAGCCTTCTCCTTAGAAGTATAGAAACCTGTGCACTCGAGAACTACGTCAACACCCAGCTCACCCCAAGGCAGCTCAGCAGCATTGGGCTTTGCATAGATAGTGATCTCCTTACCATCAACGATGATTGAATTCTCGGTAGCGTCAACAGTGTGCTTACCCTCACCGAACTTGCCAGCGAAACCACCCTGAGCAGTGTCATACTTCAGCAGGTGAGCAAGCATCTTCGGGCTTGTCAAGTCGTTGATAGCTACTACTTCATAACCTTCAGCCTCAAACATCTGACGGAATGCGAGGCGACCGATACGGCCAAAACCGTTAATTGCAACTTTTGTCATTTTACTTAAATATTAAAGGGTTTATACCAATATTACTAACTTTTTTTGCTTTAAAAGTACTTTTTTTATTGTTTCGGATGCAAAGTTACGAAAAATTTCCTATATTTGCACCATCATTCAGTCTAAAAAGAAGTGAAAAGTGAAAAGCGAAAAGTGAAAAGACTATAAAATCACCGAAAACGGACTGATGATTGCAAAATGCAGATTACAATTCACACATTAAACAATAACATTAAAACATTAACGACTATGGGATTTATTAAAGAATTCAAGGAGTTTGCCATGAAGGGCAACGTGATGGACATGGCTGTCGGTGTCATCATCGGCGGTGCGTTTGGTAAGATCGTCACCTCACTGGTTGGTGATGTGCTGATGCCAGTGATCAGTTTGGCTACAGGCGGCATCGACTTTACAAACTTGTTTGTAAACCTCTCCGACGACGTAAAGTACAAGACGCTGGCAGAGGCTCAGGAGGCTGGTGCATCCGTGTTTGCCTACGGACAGTTCATACAGAACATTATTGATTTCCTGATTATTGCCTTCTGTATCTTCCTGATGCTCAAGGGCATCAACAAACTCAACCGTAAGAAGGAAGAGCCCGCTCCCGAGCCAGAGGCTCCTGCAGGACCTACCCAGGAAGAGTTGCTCGCAGAAATCCGCGACCTGTTAAAGAACAAATAATGGTTCATCTCCTGCAAAAAAGAAATCTGCATCACCCTTCTGGATGATGCAGATTTTTGATGTGGTAAGGTCTTACACCTATTTATATTTATAGTTGTACGCTGACGGCCTTGCCATTATACTGTACGAGTTTTCCCTCAGGATTCTCAAGGTCAAGGGGCTTCGGTGCATCCTTAGAGATGAGAACCACATTGAAACGACGGTTCTTCAGCATACCGTTGAAGTTGCCTTTACGGGCCCCGAAGGTCACCTTCTTTGCAGCATCATCATAGGTGATATCGATGGTAGCATACTTTCCCTTCTCATAGTTGTAGTTCACGCCCTCGTCCTCATAGAGTTGGAACGTGCCGTCCTGTCCTGCATAGACATAGAGGTTAATCAGCTCTGCGGGCTTCTCATCGCACCACTCCATCTCAGGACCGAAGGGGATGATGGCACCCTCACGCACGAAGACTGGAATCTGCTCATAAGGCGCATCCACCACAAGGGTCTGTCCACCCTCCACATACTCACTGGTGTAGAGGTTATACCAGCCACACTGCTCTGGGAAATACACACTACGGTTACGGGCCTTATAATAGCCGACGGGACAAGCCATCAGCGCAGGACCGAACATCCACTGATTGCCGATATTCTCCACGTTCTTATCACCGTTGAAGTCCATCACGAGGGCACGCATCAGAGTGTAGTCCTTGAAATGAGCCCAACCGGCAAGTGAATACAGATAAGGCATCAGACGATAGCGCAGCTTGTCGTAATACACAAATGACTGATAGCAGGGATGATCCTCGGGTGCGATGTTCCAGATTTCACGAGTGGGCCACTGACCATGGGCACGGAACAGCGGGATAAACGTTCCGAACTGGTTCCAACGAGTCTGCAGCTCACGCCACTCCTTCAGATCTTCTGTCTCCACACCTGCATGGTTGAAGATCTGCTGGGCAGCCACATAACGGTTCTCAACACAGAAGCCACCCTGATCCATACCCCAGAAGGGGATACCTGACATCGAGTAGTTCAATCCTGCCGTCATCTGTGCACGCATATCCTCCCAACGGGTTCCGATGTCACCACTCCATGTGGCAGTTGAGAAGCGCTGTTCGCCAGCAAAACCGCTACGGGTCAGCAGGAACACACGTGGCTCGTCCATCTGTCCCTTATAGACAGAGCGCTGTCCGTTATAGATGGCGTCGGCATTCACGGTTGAATAGGCATTGAAGTATTCCGTAGAGGTACCAAGGGCAGTCGGACCACTGAGGGCCTTACGATACCACATCGGGGTACAGTCTCTCACGTTGGGTTCCGAGGCATCCATCCACCAGGCATCCACACCGGCTACACCTTTTTTATTATATTTGCTATAGAGGTTTTCATCCATCTGGCGCCAGAACATCTTACGGGCACCTGCGTCATAGGCATCATAGAAACCATTCTTATAACCAGGACCCACCCAGTCGTGGATATCATCGGTGGGTGACTGCACATACATCCAACCTTTAGCGTCAAGTTCTTTGTAGTTATCGGTATTGCAGTAGAACTTAGGCCAGACACTGATCATAAAACGTCCATGCATAGCATGCACACTGTCGAGCATCGCCTGCGGGTTCGGATAGCGCGATGCCTCAAACTGATGACTGCCCCACTGATCCTCGGGCCAGTAGTTCCAGTCCTGCACAATATTGTCAATGGGGATATGACGCTTGCGGAACTCAGCCAGGGTACCCTCAATCTCACCCGAGGTCTGGTAGCGCTCACGACTCTGCCAGAAGCCAAGCACCCACTTCGGATAGAGCGCAGCCTTACCTGTCAGCGTACGATAGCCGCTGATTACCTCATCGAAGTTCTTACCAGCGATGAAGTAATAATCCATGTCCTTCGCCATCTCACTCCAGATGGAGAGCTGTTCGCGCTCCTTCTTGCTGCGGGGCTCTGACACACGAAGACCACAATAGGCCTCACCACCGTCAGGACGCCACTCGATGCGCAGATGGTTCTTCACACCCTTACGTACATTCGCCGTAAACTTATAGGTATTGGGGTTCCAGGCTGTGCGCCAACGCTCAGGCACCACTTCTTTACCATCGATATACACCTTGACATAGCCAGAATAGTAGAGAATAAACTGGCGCTCCTCTTCCTTACCTGCACAGGTCTTCTTTCCGCAACAGGCAGGCTCGATGAAGCCTTCGTAAATCACGTTGGCACCCATCAGGTTCACACCTTTGGGGAAATTCTTGATGCCGCCGTTATCCGTCTTCAGGGCAATCTCCGATTTCTCAGGTGTCACATATTCGTAATAAATCGAATCCTCATCACGTACCAGTTTCTGACCCTTGGCATCCACATAGGTACCTGTCAGGTGACCCTCCTTGCCATTCTTATCATAGAGCTTGAACGCACGGTTCAGCTGCAGATAGTCGTTGGGATTGCCGAAACGGCAGTAAGAATACGAATCCCAGAGCAGACCGTAGTTCTTATTCGACAGCACAAAGGGGATCGACACTTTCGTGTTATACTGGAAAAGGTCCTCGTTCTTCCCCTTCATGTTAAACTCTTCACTCTGGTGCTGTCCGAGACCATAGAACGCCTCATCCTCAGGTGAGTCGAACTTCATCTGCCAAGTCAGACCGTGTTTCTGCTCCTCAGGCACGGTGTAGCCTGTCTTCATGCCCAGCTCACGCTCAGGCACGGTGAAGTCCTTGAACTGCTTACCGTCCTTGGCTTCCTCCAGCAACTCCTTGCCTTCAGCATCATAGAACTTGATGCGTCCGCTCTCCTTATCGACGACAGCTTTCACGTTCTTTGTTTTTACAACCACCTCGTCACCGTTTTCACTAATCGTGTAGCTACCTTTCACTGGTGCCATCTGTGGCACAATCATCAGCGAGGCAGGTTTCTGAGGCAACTCTGCCTCCGACGTAGCCCTAACGCGGATGATGTTGTCGTTAATCACTTCGAGACGAATCACCTTGGCCTGTCCGTCGTCAGGTCGAATCGTCACTTGTCCACCTTGGGTCTGCACGACAGCAGCCGACGCCATGCCGGCCATCATCAGTGCAGATACCATCATACAAATTCTCTTCATTTCATTTAAGCTATTTAGTTATTAATTCTCCTCTGGGATCAGTGGTATCGTAATGGTAAAGACCGTACCACCGCCGATATTCCCCTCGCCCTTCACGGTGCCGGCATGCGCGTTCACAATGTCAGCCACCAGATGCAGGTTCGTCTTTTCGGTATCATTCTCAATCTTCTCAAAGAGATGCGGCAGCACGTCATCGGGGATGCCAACGCCCTTGTCGATCACACGGATGACAGCATTGCCAGCCTGTCGTTCCGCAAAGACCTTCACCGTGCTGTTCGTAGGTGCGAAACGAGACGAGTTGACCAACAGGATCTTGAGCATATAAGCCAACTGCAGACGATCGCCCATCACCTCCAGATGTTCCTCTAACGGGAAGTAGCTGATTCTAAGCACCTTCCCATTGGGTGCCTTGAAGGTGTCACACACCTCACGGAACAACGGCAGGAGGTCGGTTTTCTCCTTCCCGCCACTCGTCGGGACAATCTCTTCATCATCAACAGCATCACCCGCTATCTGGTCTTCAATCACTTCTACCTCTTCAACCTCGGCATACTCTATACCATCTTCATCTGCTGTATTCCCTGCATCCGTCTTCTCTTCAGGCTCTTCTGTCTTCTGTGTCTCTGACTCATCATCTTTTTCACCCGTTTGCAGATGCAACTTCCTCTTCATCGCACTCATCCAGTGCTTCCTATGGATCTCATTACGATAGTTCTCCAATTCCATGCGTTCCTGATGTTTCTGAAGGAACCGACGGCGCCAGAAGTAGATGCCACCAACCAACAGTGCCAAGAGACCAATCATCAACCAACGGTTACGAATCAGCGGCGGTGTGATGGTAATCTCCAGCACAGCCTCATAGTCACCCATCGTACCGTCATCATTCAGCATCCTCACATGCAGCTTATAACTGCCGTGATGGAGCGACATATAGGTGATGTTCGGATCCACCTCTTCCGTCTTGATCCACTTGTCGCTGAAACCTTCCAACTGATAGATGAAACGTGAGGTGTTATGCGCCTCACCCTTATCCGTCGCCAACTGGATGGTGAACTGGTTCTCGTCGTAACGCAGTACCAGCTCCCGACTGACATCCAGCGCCTCTTCTAAGATCACATGACCATCGTACTCTTTGCCGACTTCCACCTGCTGACCGAACAGCTTCAGACCACTGAAAATCGGATGTTCCTTGTTGGCACTATTGGAAACCAGCTTCGGATCAATGATATCAAGACCGTTATAACCACCGATAAGCACCTTACCGTCATGCGTCACACTCACCGAGCGCTGGTTGTACGGACCCTGTTGCAGACCATCCTTCGTACCAAAGCTATGCACGAGGAAAGACCATGTGCCGTCTTCCTCCTTCTGGGGTGTAACGTTCGAAACACCATGTTCGGTAACGATCCACATCGTATGGCGCTGATCCTCTACGATACCCACGACACTGGAGCCGAACAGACCGCTGTTCATGTCGAGCAGCTTCTGCCAACCACTGACCGGGTTATAGACACAACAGCCCGACATCGACCCCTGCCAAATGAGTCCGCGACTGTCCTCCATCACACAGACGGTAGAAGGTGCGGCTGCCGCCTGACCTGCTACGGTAGGAATCTGGACGTTCACCACCTTACCGCTCACGGGGTTGATCAGAGAGTAATAGGTGGAGTGACCGACTATCAGCCAGCCTTTCTTGATCCAGCTCACCGTCGTCATGAAGTTCTCATTCAGATTCGTGTTATAAGAACTCCAAGTACGGAATTTACCCGTCTTGCGGTCGAGCCGCTGCACGCCGTTACCCAGTGTACCGATCCAGATGTCGCCCCACTTATCCTCAGTCACCGACCAGACGTTATTATTCAGCAGTCCGTTCTCGGCACCCGTAGCCAGATAGTTGTGAATACGGCCATTGGGGTCAATCTCGACCATACCACCGTTATAGGTACCAAACCAGAGCGCACCGTCGCGTGAGCAGTAGCTCGCCACCATCACATTTGAGGCAAAGCCGCTCGACTTGTCGATAACTTCACTTGTCTCCGTTTCAGGATTGTATTTGATGATACCGCGGTTGTCGGTACCCAACCAGTAATTGCCGTCCTTACCCTCCACTGTGGTATTGATATCACCCAGCTCAATCGTCCTGATACCCAAGGGACGCTCGATATATTGGTTCAGGCCATTACGATAAGCACCGATCCACATGTTACCCGACTTGTCGAGCATCAGGCGCTTCACCGTATTCTCACTGAGCGAGGTCTCGTCGAACTTGTTATTCAGGAACTGTTTGATTTCCTTATTATTGAGATCCACGACGAGGAGTCCCTCATGGTCGGTGGCAAGCCACACCCAGTTACGCTGGTCCATAATCATATCCCAACTCTGCAGATTCTCAGGCAGACCCGAAATACCGAACGTCGCTAAGAACTGTTCTAAGGAGTCGAACCACCTTCTCTCCTTTTGGCTATAGATGAAGACATGATCCTGCGACAGCACCCAGTAGTTATTGAAATTATCAAGCTTCACCAGATAGGCAGCCTGCTCGGCACCGCCATGCGTATGGATATAATTGTCACGCCAAGCCACCCTGCCCTTCTCGCCGTCAACAGCCATCATCTCACCGTCGCTGGATACCATGATCAGCAGGTTTTCATACTCCGTAAACGACGAGATCCAGAACTCCTTCGGAAACTCACCCTCACCATAGCCATACTTGGTCAGGGTCTTCTTCTTTGTTGTCGGATTATAGAAATATAGACCGTCGTCATAGGTCTTCACATACAGATTCTTCTTCGAGTCAATATAGAGACGGTCGATACCGCCTTTGATACCGATCTTACTCAGGATGGTCGATGGGTTACGCACCACCTGCTCCGTCTTGGGATCAAACACGCAGAAGTTCATACCCTGTCTCAGCCACAGCCTTCCGTCCTGATCCTCCCAGATGTAATCCACATAGTTATTACGGAGCGTGGTCGAGTCGCTCGCATCCGAATAGTAGGTACGGAAGCGGTAACCGTCGTAACGGTTCAGGCCATACGACGTCGCGATCCACACGAAGCCTTTCGAATCCTGGAAGATATAATTGATCTGTGAGTTCGACAAACCGTCGCGCGTATCCAAGCGACGGAACTTCATGTCAGGAATCAACGTGTTTCCTGCATCCATGCCAAGGCTGCACACAAGCAGCAAAAGAGTTAATAGTTGTTTCTTCATACTTTCTTTTCATGTTTGTCCGACGTTCCTCTGATCACGAGTTTCTGAGGCACGATCTTCTTATATATTTTGGTGTCACCACTGATGCGCTTCTGCAACAGGTCATAGGCCACGCTTCCCATCTCTTGGGCCTGATCCTCGATGGCCGACATCTGCGGCGTCACATACTGGGCATGCAGATCATCCGTAAAACCGATCAGCGCCACATCCTCCGGGATATGGAACCCCAGTTCCTTGATAGCAGTAAACGCCGCGAAGGTGATGGTATCATTAAAGGCCAGGATGGCGTCCGCCCTGTTCTCCATCTGCAGCACCATCTTGGTAGCCTCCACGCCCCAGTCGAAATCGACCCTCTCACACTTCACCAACTCCCTGTCGATCGGAATACGGTTTTCGCGCAGTGCCTCCAGATAGCCATGCTTACGGCGCCACACCATGTCCAGATGGTTCGGACCGCCGATAAAGGCGATGCGCCTGCTGCCCGTGTCAATCAGGTGCTGGGTAGCCTCCTGCGCGGCAATGTCACCATTGGCGATCACGCATGAGAACTTATCCGTCAGACAGGTTCTTCCGAAAAACACGAGGGGAATGCCCATCTTCGCAATCTCCTCGAAATGGGAATAGTCGGTCGTATTCTGCGACAGGCTGGCGATGATGCCTTCCACGTGCAGGTTGATGAAATTGTCGATGGCCCTCACCTCATCCTCACAGTTCTCATGCGTGTTGGCACAGATCACCGAGTAGCCTGCTTCCTTAGCCTCATCCTCGATGCCGTCAAGCACGGCGGAATAATAGTGGGTCACCAAGTCAGGCACCACCACACCGATCACCCGCGGCGCCTCTTTTCTGAGACTCTGTGCAAAAGGATTGGGACGATAGTTCAGTCGCTTCGCCAGTTCCTTCACCTTCTTCTGCATCTCCTGCCCAATCTCAGGAGAGTTGCGCAAGGCCCTACTGACAGTTGCAATACTCACGCCTAATTCTGAGGCGAGATCCTTCAATGAGGTACGTTTCTGATTAGCCATAATTCTTCATAAATTGTGGACGCTGCAAAGTTACGTAAAAATTTCTAAAGCCGCAAACGTTTACGGCTTTTTTTGCACACAAAATGATATATTTTCTTCAAATAGTTCGTACCTTTGCACCAGGAAAACCGAATGAGTAATGAATAGTTGATAACAAGTTAGTTAGAAAAGTGGAAACCAAGACTGTCGTGAGGACACTCTTGGTTTCTTTGTTTTGGGATATTGCTCGTTGATAGCGGGAATACTGCTCTGCCGCGACAAGCAATGTATAATATTTTCACTACATGTATTAAGAGGCAGTTTTGTGGGCATTAATAGTAACTATTGCTACCATTAATGGTAATAATTGCTACATTTAATAGTAGCAATTGCGGGATTTAATTGCGGAATATACATCATTCCGAAAAGCAGCTAATACTATCAAATAATTTCATAATTTGCAATAGGATTGTTGCGACGTTGCAACGTTGCAGAAGGACTATCCTACCCCAACGACAGAGTACCTAAAAGGTACTATTTTGAGATTATGATAAATAGAATAGATTGAAAATACTATTAGACACCTTATACAACATTGCAACACGGCAACAATACAACATTCAATCTATCGGCTCGTCTGCAGGATAGCCGCCCATTTCGCGGAGGGCGTTTTTCAGCATGGTATATTGCTGATAGAGGTGGTTGACAGGCTGCTCTCCTACCCGATAATCGTGCATCGGACTCTTCATGAAGAAACTCAAGAAACGCTGGATACCGTAACAGCCTGCACGGGCGGCGAGATCGATGAGCAGACAGAGGTCGAGACACAAGGGGGCTGCCAGGATGGAGTCGCGACAGAGGAAGTTGATCTTGACCTGCATGGGATAGCCCATCCAACCGAAGATGTCGATATTGTCCCAGCTCTCTTTGTTGTCCTTTCGCGGCGGATAGTAGTTGATGCGCACCTTGTGGTAGTAATCGCGGTACAACTCGGGCTGCGACTCGGGATCCAAGATGGTCTCCAAGGTGGAGAGCTTCGAGACTTCCTTCGTGTGGAAGTTCTCAGGTTCGTCGAGCACGAGTCCGTCGCGGTTGCCTAAGATGTTCGTAGAGAACCAGCCGCCAAGTCCGAGACAGCGGGTGCTGATAATCGGAGCGAAGCCCGACTTAACGAGCGTCTGACCCGTCTTGAAGTCTTTTCCGGCTATCGGCATCCGCATCCGTTCCGCCAGTTCCCACATGGCAGGGATATCTACTGTGGTGTTAGGCGCGCCCATGATGAAAGGCGCCCCTTCGGAAAGGGCGGCATAGGCATAGCACATAGAGGGGGCGATACGCGCGCGATCGTCGGCCTGCATGGCGGCTTCGAGGTCAGCGAGATGATCGTGAACTGACGCATCGACAGGCACATAGATTTCCGTAGAGGCAGCCCAAAGCACCACAAGGCGCGAGCAACCATTTTCAGCCTTGAAACGGCGGATATCCTCACGCAGTGCCTCTACCATCTGCCAACGCGTCAGACCTGCCTTCACATGATCACCTGTGAGGCGCTTGGCGTAGTTGGGGTCGAAGGCGGCAGGCATGGGCACGATCTGTTCGAGTTCAGCACGCACGGGTTCGATGTCCTGCGCTTTGAGCACCTCGGCAAACATGGCCGCCTGATAGGCATTCTGGGGATAGACATCCCAACAGCCGAACACCAGGTCGGAGAGACGAGCTAAGGGAACAATCTCCTCATATTTCAGATACTGACGGGCATCGCCGCTGCCAACACGGATCCTGTCGAACTGCGTCATAGAGCCTATCGGCTTTGCCAACCCTTTACGGGCCATCAACACACCCGTGATGAACGTGGTGGCCACTGCGCCACAACCTACTACCAAGATGCCTAACCGACCTTCTGCCGGACTTACTTTCACTTGATTCATATCGTTTTGCTTATTTTTTGATTCAACCATACGGCACGACAACCCAACTGACGGGCAGGCAGAATGTCGTTTTCCAGACTGTCGCCCACCACCGTCACTTCTTCTGGCGACATGCCCAGCGCCTCGATTCCTAACTGGAATATCTGAGGATCGGGTTTACGGATACCCACCACCGCCGACTCGATGACCTGTTGGAAACAGCCATCGAAGCCAAACTCATGCAGCACCACTGAGAGATTGCCATAGAAGTTGCTGACCAGTACCTTAGGCACATCGGGGAGCTGACGCAGGACTGCCACGCTATGCGCCGTCTCGCGCTTGGCTAAGGCGTAAAGGTCATCGACCAGAACGGCGTGATACTGCGCCATCGCTGAGGGCTCCAAGCCCTGCCCGATGAGGTATTCCAACTGCAGGCGCACCTTGAGCTCCAACGTCTGACGGAAAGTGAAGTCGGGCTTCACCAACGGCTGCGCACCCAACTGGCGTTCGACAGCGACGTAAGCCTCGCGGAACTGCTCCGAAGTAACGGGTACTTGATGACGCTCGTAAGCCTGCCAGATGACCTCGCGCCAATGTACGCCGCCCGTATCAAGCGTGCCGCCATAATCGAAGATGAAACCCTGATGCGGGGTCAGCGAACGGCAGAGCGCTTCATGCGTACGATGCATATAGACATACATCGCCTGGAAGACGGTGATCTCCATGAGCGGATAGACCCACGGACAATCCAACAGACAGGCGACATAGAGGGTGATGGCACGGGTGTTGAAGGTGAGCAGGTTCGTGTATTTCATCAGCGGACGGCTGCCCTGCAGGAACTGTTCACGCACCTGGGCGGGCGGCTGCTGGTGCAAGCGGGCAAAGAACTGCTGGAAACAGGGGGTGCGACGCTCCTGACTCTTGCAGTAGTTGGCATAATTATAATAGAACACACGCGAGAAAAGCGCACGCTTGGGCAGCTGTTCGTAGATGGCACGTTGCTGACGATAGCTGTCGAGTTCGCTACCCGTCTTTCCCAACAAGAAATAGAGATGGATCTGACGGTAGTAATCCGCCAAAGCACACTGGGGCGCGTGGCAGCAGAGACTCGCCACAGCCGCCAACAGAAAGGCACCGATGCCCCATGAGAACGACAGGCCAGGAACGGGCTGATGCCACAGACGCACGATGATGGCGATGTAGATGGCGGCAAACCACACATCGCCTGAGAAGCCGTCGAGTACACGCCCCACCAGGGTTTTCTTGCCTGTAAGGCGCGCCATTTGTCCGTCCGTAGAGTCGCAGAAGTTGGCGAGCATCAGCAGGATGACACCATAGAGGTTATGAAGCAAGTCGGTGAAGTGGAACATCCAGCCCGCACCGATGCCTAAGAAGATAGAAAGGATGGTAATGGCATTAGGATGGACGCCCAACCGATTCCAAAACAGGGCGAACACCAAGCCGACGGGACGCGTGAAGTGGACATCCAACCACTCCTCCGTGTCCTCAGACTTAAACGACAACTGTAATAATTCCCTGAATGTAGCCATACCTTTATTAATTAACCAGACTCGCGATGGCCTCTGCAGCCTCTTCCCGACAACGGGAGAAACTCGGCCAATCGTTGAAATCGATCATAAACCAATTGCCATCGGCAGTGACGATACAGTCACCGCCATAGACCTCCAAACCCACCGCTGCTGCCAGCGCCTCAGCTTTTATCTGCAGGTGGGCAGCATCAAACGGATAATGATGCGCCTGTCCGTTCCGATATTCCAAGCCGAACTTCGACAGACCGTCGTCCGTGGGATAGAAACAGCGGAAGAACCCAGCGGCTGGAACACCATAGAATTTCACCAGATCACCCTCGACATGCGGACTGATGATATAATCGCGGATGCCACGGGCCCGCATGGCAGCCTCCACCTCAGCGAGCGCCTGACTGTCGGACGCAAACACCACATCGGCCTCCGTCTGGGCAGCGGCATCAGCCCGTTTCAGCCAATAGCCGTGAAGCCCCTCGCCTGCAGGAAACGGGATGTGGAGTGACGTCATGAGCGCCTGCACCTGACGGCGGGCGCACTGCGAGACACCCTGAGGGGTATTGACAACCCTCACCCCTGACGCCCCTAATAGACGGAGCGACTCAGGCAGACGGGCCATGGAGAAGATGAAGTCGGGGGTATCAGCAGCCAGGACGGAGGCGAGCGCAGCCTCATCGACCTGCGTGACAGCATGGCCCTGCTGAGACAACCGCAAGGCCACTGCCTCAAGGATCGCCCTGTCGTTCTCCACCGAATGAGGCGAGAACTGCTCTGCCCGTCGTATCATCAGTATCTTCATACGCTCAAGAATTGTTCTGCCTGACGGATATCCGTCACATGATCGATGTCGAGTACCTTCGAAAAAGGCCACGCCTGCAGGCGAAGACCGTCGGCTACTAAGGCCCGTTGGAAATTCCGCATGCGCTGTTCGCCTCGGGCTATACAGCGGCCTAAGGTGTCGAAGCACTGCGGCGTCAGGCCATAGATACCCGCGCTGATGAAATGCGGCTGCTCCGAGGTGTCGGTAAAGTCGGTGATCCGCAGTGTATCGTCGGTGCTGACATAGAGTGGCCGCTCATCGTCGATATAATCCGTCACCCCCATCAGACCATCGGCAGTCGTCTGACGGAAGGCCTGTACATAGGCTGCGAACGTTTGTTCCTGAAAGATGGTATCGACAGTGGTCAGAATGAAGGGCGCATCGTCGAGCCACGGGCGGAGTTCCCAGAGGCTGTGCATGGAACTGGGGGGGGATCTGACCATGAAGCGCAAGGGGATCTGCCCCGCGAGGCGGAGTGATTCCAGATAAGCAGCGACTGCCGTCATCTGTGAATTACAGATAACGGCAATCTCCGTAGCGTCGTTTGCCATAAAGACACGCAACAGCCGGTCTATCAACGTCTCACCACCCACACGGATGAGAGGCTTGGGGCGCGTTTCACCTTCCTGCACCAGTCGCGCGCCATCACCCGCGGCCAAGATTGCATATTTCATTCCGTCTAATTTATTTCACTATTTGCAAATGATCGATATCGATGTCGCCTGAACCCGTCTTCTGCTGAGAGAACCGGCTCACGACACCACGCAGCGTGATATCACCAGAGCCTCGCAGTTCACTGTCAACAGCCTGACAGCCCTCGTTGAAGTTCACTTTGATATCGCCGGAGCCTTTCAGACCCAAGCGGGTAGAGAGCACCCGCCACTGGTTGATGGCAATATCGCCAGAGCCTACCAGCGTTACATCCGACTCTTTGGTCTCCAGGCGATCGATATTGATATCGCCAGAGCCTACCAGTTCAACATGACAGGCATCACAGATCAGATCCCTGACAGTCATATCGCCAGAACCACGAAGCACGACCTCCATCTGATCGGTATCGATGCGCTTCTCTGAAGTGAAGTCGCCAGAGCCATTCAGACGGACACTGATCAGATCGGGCGAAGTGACATAGATTTCAGCCTCGTCTTCATCATGAATCACGATGTTCACCACACCCATTTTGCCGCGATTGCGAATGGAGAGCGTGCCGCCATCTACCTCTGTCAGGATATTCTCCATAGCGTCTTTGGGTCCTCTCACCTTCACGGAGAAGGTGTCGGCCTGGGTATAATACACATTCGGCGAACCGCTGATCTCAATTTTCTCGAAATCCTTCAAAGGACGGTATTCTGTGGCGATATCACCACTCAAACCTACCTTCATATTGACACAAGAGGTGGATAACATGGCTACTGCCATCAGCAGAATACCCATTAGGAATAATTGTTTTCTTTTCATCTTTCTGTCTTTTTTTGGTTTTACTTCCTGTACATTTGACGAAAGCATGGACCTAAAAGTTGCAAGAACAGATTTATTTATAGATAACATGATCAGCTTAACGGCAATTCTACCCAGAACGTAGAGCCCTCGCCTACCTTTGACTCGACACCAATCGAACCATTCAGGCTGAGTGCATGCGATTTGGCCACAGAGAGGCCAAGACCTGTGCCTGGGACGTATTCATCCAGTTTCACGAAACGTTCGAAGATTCTCTCCTGATCAGCTTCAGGAATACCCTTACCCGTATCCTTCACCCAGATGCGCAAACGGTCGCCCAGAACATCATAGCCCAAAGTGACGCTACCAGCTTCGGTAAACTTCACCGCATTCTGTACCAGATTGTCGAGAATCTCAAACAGTTTCTCTCTATCGGTCTGGATAGGCAGCTCCTCTAACGGACACTCTGTCATGATGGCGAGCATGGTGGTGGGCTGATAGGTATCAACCATCTGCTGGAGCATCTTGTTGACATCAACCTTTGCCATCAGCAGGCTCTTGGCACCTGCCTCAATCTTCGCCATACTGACAAGACCGTCGATGATACGCAGCAGCTTATGGTTGTTGTTCTGGATCTCCTGAATCAGCTGGTTGCGGTCTTCCTCACTTTCAACCACAGGCAGCAAATCGGCAAAACCTACAATCGCATTCAACGGGGTACGGATCTCATGACCCATGTTTGCCAGGAACGCTGTCTTCAGGCGATCGCTCTCCTCAGCCTTATTACGGGCTGTCACCAAAGAAGACTCCATCTCCTTTCGTTCGTCGATACGCTGGGAGGTACCTACGATCTTCAGCGGTTTGCCGTTCTCATCACGTTCCACGATGGTGGCAAAGCTATCCTCCCAATAAGAGGCGCCCACCTTAGGATCCACCCTGTATTCCTCGTGATAGAAATCCGTACGTCCCTCTAAGATATCGCTGAAAGACTTATTGACACGCTCTTTATCAGCCGGATTGATCGCAGAAAGCGTATCTTGGAATTTCTCATTATTCGAAATCACATAGTTGTTCATGCCCTCACGGAAGTCGTTCTCATAGGCAAAAGACTGATCCCTGGCATCATAGCGCCACACAGCAATCTTCATGGCCTTGAGCACAAACTCATATTCAGTGTTGTTCTGCTTGATTTTATCCAATTCCTTAAGCTCTTCCGCCAAATGTTTGCCTTTCTTACGCTGAACGAAGATCGCACTAACGAATATGAAAACAACGACCGCAGCCAACGCCCAGAAAAGGAGGACGAAGACATTCGTCTGAGGGGATGATATGAGAAGATTCACCATAATTCACACTAGTAGATGTGCGCAAAATTAATAAATAATTTGGAATAACACAAAAAAGCGCATCTTTTTTTGCGAAATATTTGTTTTTTCGCCCGACTTCCATTAACTTTGCACACGCAATTCCGCAAATTGCCCAATATGCAACAATAAAAATGGAACAGAATTTTGAATTGATCGCCAAGACGTTTATGGGACTGGAACCTGTACTGGCGAAGGAGCTGACCCAATTGGGGGCTAAAGATGTGAAGATCGGTAGGCGAATGGTATCGTTTACAGGTGATAAGGAGATGATGTATCGTGCCAACTTCCAGTTGCACACAGCCATCAGAATATTAAAACCCATCCGACACTTCAAGGCAAAGAGTGCAGATGACGTTTATGATGAAATCAAGAAGATAGAATGGTCACAATATATCGGACAAGACAAAACCTTTGCCGTTGACTCGGTGGTCTTTTCCGAAGAATTCCGCCATTCGAAGTTCGTATCTTACAAGGTAAAAGATGCCATTGTCGATCAGCTTCGCGAGGCAACAGGCAAGCGTCCGAATATCTCGGTAGCCAATCCGGATATCCGTCTGAACATGCATATCGCTGAAGACCATTGTACGCTCAGTCTGGACTCCAGCGGTGAGTCGCTTCACCGTCGTGGCTACAGACAGGAGAGCGTGGAGGCGCCTCTGAACGAGGTGCTGGCAGCAGGTATGATCCTGATGTCAGGTTGGAAGGGTGATACGGATTTCATCGACCCCATGTGCGGATCCGGTACACTGCTGATCGAGGCCGCCCTGATTGCCAAGAATATGGCACCAGGTCTGTTCCGTCACGAATATGCTTTTGAGAAATGGCCCGACTTCGATGCCGAGCTCTTCGACAATATCTATAATGATGAGAGTCAGGAGCGGGAGTTCAAGCATCATATCTATGGCTATGATGTTGACATCAAGGCCGTGAATACGGCACTGCTGAATGTGAAGGCAGCTGGTCTCTCCAGCGACATCACCATCAAGCAGCAGGACTTCAAGGACTTCACACAGCCTCAGGAGAAGAGTATCATCATTACCAATCCGCCCTATGGAGAGCGTATCTCTACGCCCGATCTTCTTGGAACCTACAAGATGATTGGTGAGCGGTTGAAGCATCAGTTTAAGGGCAATGACGCCTGGGTGCTCTCTTATCGCGAAGAGTGTTTCGACCAGATCGGCCTGAAGCCCAGCATCAAATATCCGCTCTATAACGGGTCGTTGGAATGTGAGTTCCGCAAGTATCAGATGTTTGACGGCAAACTGAAGGATTTCCGTTCTGAGGGTGGTATCGTGAAGACGGAAGAGGAGAAGCGCCAGATGGCAGAGAAGCACCGTTTCAAGAAAAACCGCGAATTCAAACAACGTCTGGAGGAGACGGAGCAGAACGAAGAAGCGGACATCCGTTCGTTCACCTTCCATCGCCACCAACTGGGTAAGCCGAACCGTGGCGGACATGAGCGCTTTGACAGAAGCGGTAAAGGTAAGTCTTTCGGGAAAGGAAAAGATTTCGATAAGCGGAAAAGGAGATTCGATGATGACGATGAATAAGTTCAGACTAACCCTATTAGCGATACTGACCATATTGGTCTCTACAACGATGCGTGCACAGGACAAGCTTTTCACACTTGAGGATCTGAACTTCGGTGGCACCAACTACGCCAACCTGCGTCCTCAGAACATGTGGCTGACATGGTGGGGGGAGCAACTGATTCAGACAGATGTTGAGGAGTGCTTTACCATCGATACAAAGACGGGCAAAAAAGAAAGCCTGTTCACACTCGATGACATCAACAAATGGGCTGAGAGTAACGACGAGAGATACGTGCGCCACCTGATGAATGCCACCTTCCCCTATCCAGACAAACCTATTGTGGCTGTAGGCAACAGGAAGGCTTTTATTCTGATAGACTTCAAGGCTAAGAAGATCGTCTGGCAGGACAGTATCTCTGGAGAGAAGGCCAACGACTGGAACGCAAAGTCGCGAGCTACCGCCTACGTGGAGGATCACCAGCTTTTTGTGGTTGACGGTCAGGGACAGAAGCACCAGCTATCTACGGACGGCAGTCGAGAGATCGTATATGGACAGGCCGTGCATCGTAATGAGTTCGGTATCAACAAGGGTACCTTCTGGAGTCCTGACGGCAACAAGCTGGCCTTCTACCGCATGGACCAAAGTATGGTTACCGACTATCCTCAGGTTGACATCTTCCCACGGGCGGCCACCCACGAACCCGATAAATATCCTATGGCAGGTATGACCAGCCACAAAGTAACGGTTGGCGTCTATGACCTTCTGACATACCAGACCGTCTATCTGCAGGCTGGCGATCCGACTGACCGTTATTTTACCAACATCAGTTGGAGTCCTGATGCCAAGACGGTTTATATGTTTGAGTTGAACCGCAAGCAAACCGACTGCCGACTGGTTTCCTACGACGCTACTACGGGTCAAAAGATAGCCGAACTGTATCGTGAAACCTCCGACAAATATGTGGAGCCTCTGAATCCTATTCAGTTTCTACCCTGGGATGATACAAAGTTTGTGATGCAGAGTCAGAAGGACGGCTACAATCACTTGTACCTGTTTGATAAGAGCGGTAAGGAGTTGAAGCAGATCACCAGCGGCAAATGGGTGGTGCAGGAGGTCGTTGGCTTTAACACCAAGACAAAGAGTGTGTTAATTCTCAGCAACGAGGTTTATCCATTGAACAGCAATCTGTATGCCGTTAACATCAATAATGGTGATCGCAGACTGATGGGTAAAGGCATTGGAGTGGTTCAGAGTGCCCAGCCATCAGTATCAGGACAGATGGTTGCCCTGAAACTCTCATCTTTCAACAAGCCGCGCATCATTGACGTTATCAATACTAATGGCTGGGGAAAAGTGACAGAGTTACTGGATGCCGAGGATCCCTGGAAGGACTACCAGCAGCCCATTTATTCCAATGGTTACATTACAGCAGCAGATGGCATTACAGACTTATATTTTAGGATGGTAAAGCCACACGACTTTGACCCCAACAAGAAATACCCAACCGTCATTTATGTATATGGTGGCCCTCACGCCCACAATGTAGATGCATCGTGGCACTATGCCAGTCGATCTTGGGAAACCTATATGGCACAGAAAGGCTACATTGTGTTCGTATTGGACAATCGTGGTTCGGAGAACAGAGGTAGGGACTTTGAACAAGCCACCTTCCATCAGCTGGGTCAGATTGAGATGCAGGATCAGATGAGAGGTGTGGAATATCTGAAAAAGCAGCCATACGTAGATATGGATCGTTTAGGTGTTCACGGCTGGAGTTTTGGCGGATTCATGACTATCTCGCTGATGACCAACTACCCCGATGTATTCAAAGTCGGTGTGGCAGGCGGACCTGTCATCGATTGGAAATGGTATGAAGTGATGTATGGTGAGCGTTATATGGGAACGCCAGAGGATAACCCTGAAGGTTACGCCAAAAGCAGTCTTATCGACAAGGCCAAGAACCTGAAAGGCAAGTTGCAGATTATCACAGGCTATAACGACAATACGGTAGTGCCACAACATTGTCTATCGTTCCTTGATGCCTGTATCAAGGCTGGCACCCAACCTGATTTCTTCGCCTATCCCGGAGAGGAGCATAACATGCGAGGACATGCCTCAGTGCATCTGCACGAGCGCATCACGCAATATTTTAAAGACTATCTGAAATAATTGAGAATAAAGAATTAAGAGAATATATGAAAATCTTATTGTTAGGAAGTGGCGGACGTGAGCACGCCCTGGCTTGGAAAATTGCTCAGAGCAGCAAGTGTGAGAAACTGTATATTGCCCCAGGTAACGCCGGAACAGGCAACTGTGGCGAGAATGTCGCCATGAAGGCTGATGACTTCGAGGCTATCAAGGCTTTTGTCGTAGAAAAGGGAGTCAACATGGTGGTTGTAGGTCCTGAGGATCCTCTGGTAAAGGGTATCTACGATGAGCTGAAGGCAGATGTCCGTACGAAGGATGTGCCTGTGATCGGCCCCTCGAAGGCAGGCGCAGTGCTTGAAGGTTCCAAGGATTTTGCCAAAGGTTTCATGCAGCGCCACCACATCCCTACAGCCCGCTATCAGACATTCGATGGTGAGCATCTGGAAGAAGGTCTGAAATTCCTTGAAACCCTTGAGGCACCTTACGTACTCAAGGCCGATGGTCTTTGTGCAGGTAAGGGCGTACTGATTCTCCCTACCCTCGACGAGGCTAAGAAAGAACTGAAGGAGATGCTGGGCGGTATGTTTGGTAACGCTTCGAGTCTGGTGGTGATTGAGGAGTTTCTGAGTGGTATCGAGTGCTCTGTCTTCGTTCTGACAGACGGTCAGCATTATAAGATTCTGCCTGAAGCCAAAGATTATAAGCGTATCGGCGAACACGATACAGGCTTGAATACTGGTGGTATGGGCAGTGTGACCCCTGTACCATTCGCCACTAAGGAGTGGATGCAGAAGGTGGAGGATCGCATCATCCGTCCTACCGTAGAGGGACTGGCAGCTGAGAACATCGATTATAAAGGATTCATATTCTTTGGTCTCATCAATGTGAAGGGTGAGCCGATGGTTATTGAGTACAACTGTCGTATGGGTGACCCCGAAACAGAGAGTGTGATGCTACGTCTGAAGAGTGATATCGTGGATCTCTTTGAGGGTGTAGCTGCAGGTGATCTCGATAAGCGTGCCATCGAGTTCGATCCCCGTTCAGCCGTCTGTGTGATGATGGTTAGCGGTGGTTATCCTCAGGCTTACCAGAAGGGCTACCCCATCACAGGTATCGATCAGGTGGAAGGAAGTATCGTCTTCCACAGCGGTACAGCCCTGAAGGATGGACAGGTAGTGACTGCCGGAGGTCGTGTGATTGCAGTCTCTTCATACGGTAAAGACAAGGCCGAGGCCCTGCAGAAGTCGTTTGAAGAGGCACAGAAAATACAGTTTACCGATAAGTACTTCCGTCGCGATATCGGTGCTGATCTATGAGCAAACGCATACAAAATAGTATTGCAGAGAGCCGTTATACATTACCTATAACGGCCATCTATAGTATTTTCATCTGGCTCATTGCGGGGCTGGTGTCCCAGCAGTGGTGGATTCAGTTCGGCTGCTTTGTGGTGTCTGCGTTGATGATGATGATGCTCAACAAAGAGAATATGCTCATCCGCATCTACAGCCGTTTGGTGTCGAGCGCCTATCTTGTGCTTTCCTGTGCGGCAGTATTTCTTTTTGCATCACGTTCAAGTGCGATCATGCAGATGGGTGCTGCTATGTCACTTTTCCTGCTCTGGCATAGTTATCAGGACAAAAGTTCCGTAGGATGGACGTTTTATACTTTCCTCTGTTTAGGTGCTGGCAGTCTTGTGCTGAGTGAAGTGCTTTATTACCTGCCTATCTACTGGCTCATGATGGCATGGTTTATTTTCTCTCTGTCGTGGCGCACTTTCTTTGCCTCGATTCTAGGACTTATCACGCCATACTGGTTCTGTCTGCCCTATTTTGCTTTAAAAGGAGAAGACAGCTTTGCACTTCTGATCAATCACTTAAGCTCACTTCTTAACATCGTATCACTTCCGGATTACTCGGTACTCAACTTGTCAGAGTGGATTTTCTTAGGCATTCTCATACTACTGATGGTTATTGGAAGTTCCCATTTCATCGCCAACAGCTACAAGGATACAATCCGTGTGCGGGAGATATATTACAGCTTTATCGTTACAGCGGTCTATTCACTGTTTCTGTTGCTAATCCAGCCACAATGCTACGATATGGTGATACATGTACTGATTCTGGTTGTCAGTCCGATGATAGCTCATTTCTTTGCACTCACCCACTCCAGATTCACGAATATCCTGTTTATCATTACGCTGACAGTCATTTTGCTCTTCACTGGCTATAATCTATGGATTTCATTATTTCATTTCTAACCCAGTATGGCTATTGGGGTATGCTGCTGGCAGCTTTCCTGGCAGGCAGTTTCTTCCCTTTCTCCAGTGAGGCTGTATTAGTGGGGCTCATGGCAACAGGCTTAGATCCCTGGCAACTGATGATCTACGGTACCATCGGTAACGTCATGGGCAGTGTGGTAAATTACGGCATTGGCAGGATGGGAAAGATGGAGTGGATTGAGAAATATCTGCATGTGAAGAAAGAAGACCTTGACAAGGCACATCGTTTCTTGGCAGGTCACGGTGCCTGGATGGGATTCTTCGCCTTCCTACCGATCTTAGGTAGTGCCATCACCATTGCCCTGGGACTGATGCGTTCAAATATTATTATTACTTTCATAGCCATCACATTAGGTAAAATATTCCGCTATGTCATACTCATCTATGGGGCGGGACTGTTTTTGTAACGTTAATTTATGTAGAGCAACCATAAATTCTTAATTCATCATTCTTAATTCTTATTTTTAAGTTGTACCTTTGCATCCGACATTTGGATTTTAACGTTAGATAATATATTTCTTTAGATGAAACAATTCAAATTGGTGGACAATATGCTCGGTTGGCTATCTTTCCTTATAGCCGCTATTGTCTATTGTTCTACGATTGAGCCGACAGCCAGTTTC